>DBFJJS010000019.1:0-118149 GCA_048393055.1 Candidatus Faeciplasma sp. | reverse complement strand
TTCTTTATAAACTGCTCCCTCAGTCTCTTCCTGTGTCCCTTGTGCGGATTCTCCAACTCCTTTTCCCTCCATGTCCATCACTTTAAACTCTTACTTCCACCATTGTTCAGTTGCTATGCACTTGTACAGTAATGTAATTATAACAGTTCTTTCTGTTTTGCGCAAGCTCAACCCGTTTTTTCGTGCATGCTATTTGAGAGCTGCCGTCTGTACAGATGTGAAACGGCTAGTAATGGCATATTCAGTCAAAATCTATACATGCGTACAATGATAAAAGACAAGTATCGCAGGCGAAATATTTGCCCTTAGCTTTAAATAATTACTTCCAATATTGATTCCAAACTCTCCTATTAAAATAAAATCGACAATTAAACCGCACATGAGCGAAAACGCCATAGCAAAGGCAAGGTATAATGCAAAGCGTTTTACACCCAGCACAATTTTCACAGCCCCTAGGTTGGTGATCTTTGTTGACGGACCGGTCAGCATAAACGCTGCCGTGCTTCCCATGCTCATTCCATCCCACAGTCACTGCTGCAAAATAGAAATAGCTCCTCCTCCGCATGCGTATAGAGGAAAGCCTATTGTTGCCGCCATCAAAACACCGAACGCCTCGTTTCCGCCGAACAGGGCTGTCATAACGTCCGCGGGAACATACCGCTGGAAAAGTGCAGACAGCATCTATGCCGATAAGAAAGTACAAGCCTGTAGCCTTTACATTCCGCCCGAGGTTGTTAAGAAAACGCAAAAATATATATAGATCGGTATCACGGCTCTTCGGCTCTTCAAACCCGTTAAAATTAAAAAATTGCTTGTCGCGATAAAACACTCTTACCAAAAGCCCCGCAGAAATCCCGCACAAGAAGCAGGAAACTATGCGCACCGTAAGCGCAGTGACACTGAGTGCGGCGCTGTAAATTATAAGCTGAGGGTTGAGAAGTATCGAGCTCGTCATAAAAGCTGCGTGAAAATGACGCGGCAAGCGGTATGGTGCCGTACATACAAATAGGGGAGGCTATCCCCAAAGCACTTGCAACGACAATTCCGAGAAATCCGAGCTTTTTACCCTGTAACAAGCGGAAAGCCTCGTGAATGCAATCCTTGGCGAACACTGGAATGGCTGAGCTAAGCACAATGCCAAGCACCAAGTAAGGAAATATCTGTCTAAATTGAAGCGTGAAATAGTACCATAGATACACAAACTCACGGTGCAATATGTCAAACATTTCTTTTATTCCCTTCCCATATCAAAACAAAGCTCGCATCTTTCCTCTATTGAAAAAGCTTTAAAGTACAGTTCCTCAAGCGGTATCCACTTGCTTTTAAAGATCTTAGACCCTTCCTCACCGTTTCTTGCCTTTATACGCATTAGTTGCTCCTGCGGCAAAATGGTAAGAAAAATATGCAGGTCATATAAACCCCACAGTTTGGGATGGCAGCAATAGGAGCCTTCCACCACCATGAGCTTGCACGGCTCCATTGTGACAGGCTCCTTAAGCTTTTGCAAACGACAGTCATATGGTCGATAAGAAAATGTTTTCCCTTTTTTAAGAGGAAGCAGAACCTCATTCAAGAAACGTTCCCAATCGACATTTTCTCCCGGCTGCTTTAGCCGCTCGGCAGTACGCTGCTCCGGTCTCAAAAAGAAATCATCCATGTGTATTACGCCGCAGCCGAGCCTGCTTTTAAGCTCGGCGGCAAGAGTTGTTTTCCCCGCCGCACAGCGCCCGTCTATAGCAATCACAACAGGTCGGCTGCTCGCAATTATACTCTGCACAGCCCTGCATATCTCGTTTATACGGTCGTCTGTCATCAGTTGTTTTCAGAGGAGGCGGACGCCGCAGCCTTCTTGAATCTGACAAGCCCGGTGCGGTTTAAGACAACCATTACCGCCGGGATAAGCACAAGCTGTACTATAATACCTGGGACAGCGTTGATAAACGCTTCTGCCATAAACACCTGCAGGGTAAGACCGCTTCCGGAAAGACCAAGCTGGATAGTCTGAACGATTCCCCACACCACACGTCCGGCGAGCATCGAAATTATCAGGCAGCGATACAAGGCGCGTATGCACTGCCACTTTGAACGGCTGTACAAAAGACCAACTACCGCGCCGTATGTCATAAGCTCAAACGCCATAGCGGTAGCCGTCGGGAACATGGGCGGCATTCCAAATATAAAAGAACGCAGGATTGGAAGGACCAGTCCGACAACTCCCCCATACTGCCATCCGCATATCAGCCCGCACAGAAATACAGGGATATGCATAGGAAGGAGCATGTTGCCTATCTGAGGGATCTGACCCGTCAAAAGCGGAAGGACAAGTCCGAGTCCCAAGAACATCGCCGCAAGCGTAAGGTTTTTTATACTGTGTTTCATTATTATCACTCCTCAGTCGTCAACATTTATAAGCTCATACGTCCTGCTGCCAAGACCTATCGCCTCGGCGTGCTCAAGCGTATGCAAATTCAATTCGGTTTTCCAGTAAAGCCCCGTCGCCGTCTCGCTGATCATAAATTAAGTCTATGCCCGCTTGATCCAACGCAACTGGATCTGTAGAAGCCAAGATCCCGATATCCTGCATATCAGGCTCCGCCGGATTGCCGTCGCAGTCACAATCTACCGAAAGACAGTTCATAACGTTTATATAAACTATCCTGTCTCCATTTCCAAGATAGTCTGATACCGGCTTCCCCGCTTCTGCCATGCTCTACAAAAATGCGTCTTGATCTCCTCTCCACGGACTGTTGCTCTCTCCAGCCGTGTGTTTAAGTCACTTTCCCTCGCTCGAGCCAAGTCCAATGCAAATATTTTTTATTGCTCCGCCAAAGCCTGCCATTTCGGGGCCCGCAAAGTGGGACGAAATAAGATAGCAGTCGTAGTTGTCAAATGCCGCGCCCACGAGATTTTCAGTAAGATGAGTTCCACCCTCTACAGGAATGCTCATAGAGCCCTCCTCGTCAAGGATCTGAAAATCCGTGATTTCCGTAAAGCCATGATCCTCCGCGACCAGATAATGCATGGCAGTCTCCGCGCGGGAGCCTCCATAGGCAGTGTTGCGCTCTACGATAGTACCCTCTACCGACTGCACTAAATCCGCAATAAGATCCGGATCAAAATAGTTGCTTGCCGGCGGCTCTCCTGTAGACAGCTTTACCGCAACGCTTCCAGTCAATTGATTTTCGTTTAGTATGTCAGAAGAAGGCTGAGTACAGCCCTCAGCGCAACAGATAACCTATTATAAATTTAATTTTACTCTATTGCCGAAAAAAACAATTTGCGTTTTATGCCTTTATTATAAGCACGGCTAATGCAGACTCTAAAAACAAAACTTTAATGTTAGCTTGTTTATACTCTTTTGTTCAGCAATATTCCTTGAAAAACGATTCGATTTCTCTCATGCGCGCGCTTTGATTTACATGAAATGGGCAGCGCCCGTCGCAATGACCGCAGCCAATGCACGCATCCGCCTTGACGGTAAGCTTTTGATAATGACCGGCAGCCATTTTGTCCCCGGCTGAGGCAAGGTCGTAATACTTATTCACAAGTCCAACGTCAATTCCTGCGGAACAGGGCTGGCAATGATTGCAGTATACGTAGCTTCCCCGAGCCGACACCGGTGTAAATCTTCCTATTATAGAGTAATCCTTTTCTTCCGCCGAGGCAGATGCAAAGCCTAATAGACAGTTCAGATCGTCCATTCCGCGAGCCCCGGGCACTACCGTTAACACTCCAGGGCGGTCCAGCGCGTACTGTATGCACTGGAATCTTGTCATTGCCTCATGAAAAGGAGATGTACCGGCATCAAGAAGCTTACCGCCATGAAACGGCTTCATAACTGAAATTCCGACTCCCTCAGATTCGCACCGGCAAAACAGCTCCGCACGCTCACGGGTAGAGCCAATGCCAAGTTCATCTCCCTGCTCCAGGTCATAGGCGGGATTTATAGAAAACATCATCATGTCGATCAAGCCTGTATCAAGCACACGGTTAGCCACCGAAGGAGTGTGGGAAGAAAACCAATATGTCGTACTCGTCCCAACGCCTTTTGCTCTTTAATATAATCCAGGATTCCGTTCTGCAAGAGCAATTTAAAATCCTTGTCCTCATCTACGCAGTGCAAAAAACCAAAATCGGCATAATCGGTGCCAAGCGTTTTTAACTCCCACTCAAAGGTTTGCTTGACAATATTCAAGTCACGAGACCAGCCGTAATCGCCCGCTTTGTTATAGATCGCTCCAAAGTGAAGTTGGAAAAATACCTTATCACGTCTTCCTGCGATTGCGCGTCCAAACGGCTCATAAACGTTACTGCCTCCAGCGCACAAATCGAAAAAATTTACGCCGTTTTCCACCGCCTTGCGAATCACAGCCTCAATTTCGCTTTCCGAGCTTCCCTGTATTGCACCCATTCCGAGCCCTAATACGCTGAACGCTTCGTTTGCACCGCCGTGAGGCAGCCTTCTGTATTTCAAAATTCTTCCTCCTTAAACACTGCTACAGCATAGGTACGTAAGAATAATAACACATATCGGCTACAATTTCAAATTGTCGATCAGCCTGCGCGCTCCTTTTCAATGCTTTTGTCGTCTTTATGCGAAGGATATGCTCAAGTGCCGCGCCGTCATGAAATGCGCTTCCAATCCCATCTCCAAGCACATGATATCCGCGTTAACTGGATTATAGATAATTTGGTAAAACTTTTCCATATCTAGCTTGCCATTTTCATCCAAAAAGCTTTTATTTATACTTACATTGACAACCTGACCTATGATGTTTCCTTCCTCATTTACCTTGAGAAATTTGCACTCCAGCGCAACGGGCAACTCGTCTATTATGGGTGCCTCCACAAATTCGCTTTTGAAGGTATGGAAGCCCGACTTATTCATCTTTTCCGGCTCAGTATTACCTGACACCATGCCTACATAATCCGACGGAATTACATGGGCTGCGTCGGCAAAGCTTATTGTGAAAGCGCCAGTCTCCTTTATGTTCTTAGTAGTTTTATGGCTTGCGCTCAGGCATAGCACCACCTTGTCCGAGTTATACAGACTGCCCCATGCGGCATTCATGGCATTAGGGGCTCCGTTTTTGTCATAGGCGCAGACTACAAGCACGGGCAATGGATAAAACCATGATTTCGGTCCGAAATTTTTACGCATAACTTCCTCCTTACTTCTGCCCGTCTACATCGGGAACTATCTCTGCATATTTTTTCAACATTTCCTGAGTGCTTATGTAATAACGTTTTTTTATCTATCGAATATATCTTTTTAACCTCCTCACCAGTGAGAAAAAAATCGAACAAGTTCAGGTTATCTTTAATGTGTTCCGGATTCTTGGAGCCGGGTATAATGATATTTCCGCTCTGGATGTGCCAGCGCAGAATTATTTGGGAATTGCTCTTGCCGTATTTCTTCGCAAGCTCTGTGAACAAAGGTTCCTCGCGCAACGCCTTGTCTCCATGACCAAGCGGATACCATGCCTGTACTACATCTTTATTAAGGAATTGCTTAAGCTCTTTTTCCTGAGAATATGGATGGATCTCGGTCTGGAGAACAGAAGGCTTTACATCGTATATGCCAATGATTTCCTGAATCTGAGCAGACGTGAAATTTGACAAACCGATGGCTCTTACTTTTCCCTCCTTATACGCCTTTTCCATGAGCTTGTAACCGGCAATATAATTTCCAGCCGGCTGATGAATAAGCAGCAGGTCTATATAGTCGGTGTCAAGGCGTTCAAGCGTCTTGTCAACTGCGCCGGCTTGCTCATAAAAGCTGGGCCACAGCTTTGTCTCAAGGAAAATATCCTTTCTTGGCACACCGGACTTTTTTATAGCCCTGCCGACAGCCTTTTCATTTACATATGCGTTAGCTGTGTCTATAAGGCGGTAGCCGCATTGTAAAGCGGACAGAACCGAAGCTTCGGCTTCATCGGGGCTAAGTAAAAATGTACCGATGCCCACCATGAGCATTTTAACTCCATTGTTCAAGGTTGTGTATTCCATCGTGTTTTCCTCCTGCTTTTGTTTTAATTTATTTTCGTTCCGCCGAACACTTCAGACATATTCATTTTGTTCAAAGCATCGTCCAAAGCCCTTACTTCCTCCTGTGTTAGAAGCACATCCGCCGAACCGGCGTTTTCCTTCATACGCGCTTCCTTTCTGGTGCCCGGTATCGGCACTATCCATGACTTCTTGCAAAGAATCCACGCCAGTGAAATCTGCGCAGGGGTAGCGTGCTTTTCTTTTGCCACCATATAAAGCATTGTCATAAGTTACCTGTTCTTATCCATAGCTTCGTCGGTGTTACCAGTCGCCGAAAAATAAACCGCCAATGTTCCTCCTTCACCGGCTTGCGTGCTTTCGTCTCCCTATGTCTGAGCATCAGAGCCGGCAGGCGCGCCTTACCCGTAAGATACACCTGGTTCATCGGTATCCTGAGGCGGCGCTTCATTTCCGCATGCGGTAAAGCTAAGCACCATCAATAAGCTTAAAAACAACGCTGTTATCTTTTTCATTTCAATTGCTCCCTTCAAAACAAAATCAAATTGTTACTCATAACACTCTTGGAAAATCTCAAAAATCTCATCATGCGTAAGGGTCTTATAGCCCCCTGTGAAATACCGCAGGAATCCGCGATTTCACGAAGCTGCTCCTTGACCGCCCCAAGTTCCTTTAACATCGTGGGCAGACCAATCTCTTTGCTAAACTCCGCCAAAGCGTTGATTCCTGCAAGAGCAAGCTCTTGGTCAGATCTGCCGTCGCGGGATATGCTCCATACGTTTTCGGAAAAGCGAGTAAACTTTGACAAGCCATCTTTGTAAATATGGCGGTAATATACAGGATGTATCACTGCAAGTCCACAGCCATGATTGCAGTCTGTAAACGCGCCAATCTGGTGTTCCATGCTGTGACATTCAAAATCGCACTTATTTCCCATTTTAATAATTCGGTTTTCCGCCATTGTTGCGTCCTACATCAGGTTAGAACGGGAGGTGTAATCGTACGGATCCTGAATAGCAGCTCTCAAATTTCTAATAACGCTTTTCATCAGCGCTTCCATAATATCGTCGGATACATTGTCATCATCAGGCTTGCTGAAGTAGGTCTCCATGATGTGACTGAGGATGTCAAAGCTTGCGGACATCACCTTTCTTTTCGGCGCAGAAAAGGTATATGAGGGATCCATAAGGGCAAAGCGCGTATTAAGCGCAGGATAATCACGACCTGTTTTTATTTTTTCTTCTTCATTAGTGATAACAGCCCCGCCGTTGCACTCGCTTTCTGTACCGGCTACAGTGACTACAACACCAAAAGGCAGCGGTTCAAAGTTTATAATGCCGGGGCATACCCAAAAATCCTGCCATATGTCTTTATCATACCTGGCAGCCAGAGATACCGCCTTGCAGCAATCCATTATGCTTCCTCCGTCCACTGCAAGGATCTTTCGCGTGCAAGCTTTGCGCCTTACAGAACCTTTGAATAGGTCGGGTTGGACATAATTCCCGAAAATTCTACAACAGCTTTCCCGGCTTTCCTTAAAATACCGATGATTTCGTCATAGACGCCGTTGTGCTTAATAGAGCCGCCACCGTAAGCAAGCATGACGGTTTTGGCGTCTTTGGTCAGGCAGGACAAATACTCCTTTACACATCCTTTGCCAAAATAGACCTTCGTAGAATTCTGAAAAATAAAATTTTTCATATCAGCATGTCCTTTCCTAAAAATTTCTTATACCATGATTCAAAATCTGCTCATTCTAAAAACTGCGGCTTTATACAAGCAGGTCTGCTCTAAAGCTAAAGCCGCGCGGCATTTCAGGATAATGGTGGAGCTCGTCAGGCATACCGGAATGTCTCATATTCTAAAGACAAAACTTTACGCAAAAATCTTTATGTTTCTGTTTAATTATATTATAACGAATCCGGGCATTAACAGAAGTCTCGGTTTGTTACTTAGTATTAACTTCAAGGTTATTACTCCTCTTATATATCCCATTAAATTTATTAAAGCTGCCAACGAAAGCAGGCTCTTCGCTAAAATATCTTTGATTAATTAGGAACATGATTAGTAAAATCATAGAAACAATTGCTTATATACAGGCATAATAATAGCCTTAAACACTATGTATAGTGTTTAAGGCTATGTGATGGAGCTGGTGATTTGCTCATCAAACCCAGCTCCAAGGGTTCGACCAGCGATTAAATTGTGAGAGCCGCATGAAAAAGATATTTTTAGCTTTCCAGAGGTGGGAGTTGAACCGTCGAAATCATTTTTTATTTTGTCTAACACTATTGCTCCATCTCAGCTTCCACTTCAAGTCCACCAATGAAAACCACCTTGATTTTATACTTGGATTCTACGATCACACATTGCAGGATTTTTCGGATAATTTCATTGTCAAAGGTCAGCGGGTGATTTTTCATACCATCGAGGACGGTAAAAATATTGTCCAGTCGAGACATGGTATTTTTTCGATGCTGCTCGGCAGCCATGCATTCTGACAACCTGTTTTCAAGCGTCCTCTTTTCAGCCATCAGAGTTTCGACGCGGGGATCGGTAAGCAGGCTTTCGGGATTTTCGGCAGTCACGGTGTTTAGGATGCCACCAAATTCCTTATCGATTTGTGCGATGCGGATTTGGATATCAACGCTTTCGTCCTCGCCGGCTTCAGCGCCAAGCCCCATTTGGATATGCATTTTTAGCATTTGCAGAATGTCGGGATTGCTTTTCGCTGTTTTCAGTATCGCATTCATAATGGCTTCCTGCAAGGGCGCTTCTTCCATAGTCGGTGAGTGGTGGCAGTATTTTTTGCCGTAGTCAAGGCGGCTGATACAGCGCCATACGATTCTCTTTTGACCGCCTGCCGTCCATGTACACCGGCGGTATGGTGTCCCGCACTCTCCGCAGACAAGCAGTTCGGTGAGTGCGTACTTTCCGCAGTATTTACCTTGCTCGGTAGTCGTGCCGATCTGCTTAACCTTGCGTTTCGAGGCTCGTCTTGCAAGTTCTTCCTGTACCTGTGCGAAGGTGTCTGCATCGATGATCGCTGGATGATTGTTCTCTACATAATACTGCGGTCGTTCGCCGCCGTTGATACGCACCTTTTTGCTGATACAGTCCTCGACATAGGTTTTGCCCAGCAGAGCGTCTCCCTTGTATTTCACATTGGAGAGGATAGACTGTATCACTCCGGGCTGCCATACGGCCTTTCCCATCGGCGTGGGAATGCTGTCTGCGGTCAGTCCATCGGCAATCTGTTGCAGGCTGCTGCCGGAGAGAAATTCCGTATAGATTCGCCGTACTGTTATCGCCTGTGCAGGATCAATTTCCGGTTTTCCGTCTACACCCTGACGGTATCCGAGGAAGGATTTATAAGCGAAGGACACATTGCCTTCCTTTGCGCTTTGCGCCTTGCCCCATGCCACATTGTGGCTGATGTTTTCGGATTCACTCTGTGCGATAGAGCCGTAGATGGAGATGTAAAACTCAGAAGCAGGATCGATGCTGTGCAAATTTTGTTCTTCAAAGTACACATCCACCTTGATTTCCCGCAGCATTCGGGTGATCCTGATGCAGTCGAGAGTGTTTCGGGCAAAGCGGCTGATAGATTTGACGATAATCATATCTACCCGGCCTCGTTTGCACTGGCGGATCAGCTTGTTAAATTCATCCCGCTTTTTCATACTGGTGCCGGTGATGCCCTTGTCGGCATAAATGCCTACCAGCTTCCAGCCGGGTTCTCGGCGAATCCGTTCTGTATAGTGATTTACCTGATTCTCATAGCTATTAAGCTGTTCGTCCTGCTTGGTGGACACGCGGCAGTAAGCGGCTACCCGTTTGGTAATGCTTTGTGTGCTGTGCGCATTCACCGGCTGTATAGTCGGAGCAATGGTGCGTACTCTCTTTTGCAATATGGGCGCTGTCTGTTGCATCGTTTTTCTCCTTTCTGATCTGCTGACCGTTTTTAAGTGTAAGGCTGACAGTTTTGTCGGCATGGAGCGTAATGGCGGCGGCTATTTTCGCCGTTAGTTCTCCGTTATAGCAAGAGAGCGACCTTGTTCTTTGCAAGGTTGCTCTTATCATCTCAGCGATACGCTGGGTGATATCTAAGCTTTCATACAACCGCGAAGCGTATTCGAATATTCTGTTTTTCAGCAGCTCCTTCTCAATAGTCGGACTGTCAAGCATCCGACCTATTTTATTCTTTAATCGGATGACTTCTGCGGGCGGCTCAGTCGGTGCTGGATCATCTCGCAGAATGTTTGGTTTGGCAATGAGATAGTTGATGCATTTGGTGATTGCCGAGAGAAATGCGTCGTCCGAGATTTTGATAACTTCACCGCAAGTTTTGCATACCCATTTTTCTTGGTAAGTGGTGCGGCTGTCATGCTTGCGCTGCATCGGTTCTCCGCATTTCTCACAGAGAACCGGAAGCTGCAGCTTGAAAATATCTGCTGTGCGGTCGAGGGATTTCTGTGTGTTTCGGGAGGCTCTGACTGCCTGCGCTTTGTCATATATGCTTTGCTCTATGATAGGCGGATAGCTGTCGCTGCCGATGTAGCGTTTATCCTCAATGATGCGTTTCAGACGGGCTTTGTTCCAGCCTGTAGCGCCGGGCAGATATTCCACCTGTCGTTCATTAAGCCTTTGTGCTATCTTCAGTAGGGATTGTCCGTCCAAATAATCGGAAAATATATTTTGAACCGCTTGACTTTCGGCTGGATGAAAGATGATTTTGCCGTTTTCCATTGTGTAGCCGAAGGGAATGTTTCGTGTTTTCATATCATGCGCTCCTTTCCTCGAATTTCTCGGTGAGCGTTAATCCACCGGCGAGGCGAAAACGCAGCGTGTTCCTGCCGATTACGGTAATACTCTCCACGATTTGTCCGAACAAGTCCGTGTCGAAGCTGTCCGTTGGAACGTATTCGGCAATGGTGTCGTTTAATTCTTTCAGAGATTCGATGATTTCATCATCCTCATCCTCGGTTAAGATGCGGCGGCGTTCTGACCGGAGTTCACTGACCTTCCGGTTAAGCTCGCCCGATCTAGAGGCATACTCGGCATGATTGAGAACGCCGTTTTTGTAAAGCTGGGCAACCACAAGACTCTGCGCATTGACATCTGCGATTTGGCGATTGAGCTGATACACCTGTTCGCCGTTTGTACTGGTTCGGCTCTGCAGCTTTTCAAGCTGTCTTATTAAATCGCCCAGCAGTTCTTCTCGGTTTTGCGCGAGCTTATCGCTCATCCGTATGAACGCGGACATCACGGCATCCTCCCGGACTCTGTCACCGGCGCACTCGGTTCTGCCTGCCGCTTTGTATGAGCAGAGCCAATATGCTGTTCCGTTCACTACCTGCCTGCGGTAATTGTGACCGCAGACCGGGCATTTCAACATACCGCTGAATGGGTAACGGTTTTTCGGGACATGATTGCCTTTCGATTTGCTTTTTTGCAGTTCCTGCACTGCTTGGTAGGTTTCTCTGCTGACGATAGCGGGATTGCTGTTCTCCACATAATACTGTGCCTTTTCGCCTCGGTTTCTCTTTTTGGTAAAGGGCAGGCTTTCGGTGGTGTAGCTCTTTTGGAGTAAGCAGTCACCCATATACCTTTCGTTGTTGAGGATATAGTCAATGGTGAAGAGATGCCATGTTTTCTGACCGTACCGTTTCGGCACTCCGTCCGCATTGAGCTGGTTGGCAATGGCTTGCTTGCCGCAGCCCTGCAGGTAGAGATGAAAAGTCCGGCGCACAACCTGCGCCTCCGCTTCATTGATTTGAAGCTCGCCGTCTATGAGGTCGTACCCATAGGCGGCTCGGCAGCAGTTGAAATCGCCGGATTCCATTCTTTTTTGATAGCTCCACCGCATATTCTCGGATGTGGTTTCCGATTCCCGCTGTGCAGCGATGCCGGGGAAGGTCATCATCAGTTCAAGGTCAACCGTCCCCGTATCAATACCCTGTTCCTCGAAGTAGATGCTGACGCCCATTTCCTTTAACGCTCTCGTTGCCGCTAAAAATTCGGCGGTATTTCGAGCGAATCGGGAGACGCTTTTTGTGATGATGCGATCAATTTTTCCTTTCTTACAGTCCCGAATCAAGCGGTTGAAATCATCCCGCTTGTCTATGCGTGTGCCGGTGATGCCTTCATCGGCATAAATGTCCACCAGCTCGTATTCGGGATGATCTGCAACGTATTCTGTATAATGCTTGACCTGCGCTGCGAAAGAGTGAAGCTGATCTTCGGAATTGCTGGATACCCGTGTGTAGGGGGCTAACCGCAGGATTCGCTGCTCCTGTTTTCCGGCTGTCAGCTCGGTAATTGTTTTTCCCATGCCGTTCTCCTTTCTGCGGATTTTCCGCTTTTTATATTACCGCTTTCTCTGCGGCAACAAGAAGGATACCACATGAGTTTGCATACATCCAGCGAGAATGGCGAGAATTAAAAGAAAAGACATAACTTTTTTTGCGGATCATAATGTTCTGCCTGCAACTGTACTATATTGTTGTATTCTGCTTCGGTAATCAGCCTCATGGATAGCAGAAGGCGAAGCATATTTACGCTATAGGCAAAGGCGGCGTAGTCTTTGCCTGATAGATTTTTCATCATAACATCACCTCCATGCATTTAACACCGAGGCTGGTGATGATAGCGTGATCAACTTTTCCCATTGTGTCCTTATTCAGCCTACCGGCATAATTGCCGAGCCTTGCTTTATCGATTGTCCGAAGCTGTTCCAACAGGACGATGGAAGGTGCTTTCAGCCCGTCGACGCTGATCTTAACATGGGTGGGAAGCTCCGCTTTTTTTCTTTTACTTGTAACGGCCGCAACAATAGTGGTGGGGCTATATTGATTGCCCTTGTCGTTTTGCAGCACAAGGATGGGACGAAAACCACCCTGCTCGCTTCCAACAATAGGCGATAGATCGGCGTAATATATCTCGCCGCGTTTTACCTGTTTCATCTGTGTTCCTCCGTATATTAAGTAAAAACGGCCGCCTGTCGTGTTTTGGGCAGACGGCCGCTGTATTGTTTTGTATCAATCGTTTGCGTGTCTATCCGATACTTGAACCACGCCGTCCCTCGGATATACGGGAACACACCCACCGGTCATGCATTTGACCTCATTGGAATCTCACCACCCCCAGGATCTCTGCGAGGCGCCCTCCTTTGCTGCGACGGCTTGCATTTCTGCGGATGCTTCAACGCTCGGCTTTAGGACTGGACGCAAGTACCTTTAATGCCTCTGCCTGTCATGGCCGTCGCTGCGGATGCGCCGCAGCGTCTGAGCATCATCTCATGTGGCTTGCCGGTTTTGCCAACAGCAGAGGGGAAGTAATGGGTGTGCTGTGCTATTCAGTTGTCAAGGAGCAATCCCGCCTCCAGGCAGAATACGGAAGTGGGAGAGAGGATTTTTCCCTCTCACTACTCCTCCACAACACAATCGCCTTATAACGAAACACATGATAAAAAATTCTTGATATATTCTTCAAACTGCCGCTTGTATTTACGGATTACTTGTTCTGACACGCCGTACTTTTCTGCCAACTTTGCCGTGCAGCCTCTTTTTTCACCCTTCATGTAGCTTTCAAGCAGTTCCGGTGCCCATGGCTTCCATGTGGACAGCTTTTTCCTAAGCTCCTCTACAAGGATTTCATCAAGAACAGCGTTTTCCGTATTTTGGCTGTCCGCGAAGCAGTCCATAAGCCCAAGCTCCGCCGTCTCTGACAAAGCAGCATCTAGGGACAGATGGCGGAACTGTTTTTTTGCCTTGCGGTTTCGCTCGGACATGGTATGGAGGCTGTTCCATCTCCGGTATTCGCTGTGGGTCACTTCAATAAACATGCGGTCGATAGTACCGGCGTCCTCAATGCAGTCGGCGATGAAATACCGGCGCTGTTCTGGAGGCAGGTTGTGGTTTTCTTTAACAACGGCAAGCCATTCCTCCGCCGTTGCGGTACAGAGGATGACACTTCCGTCCTCCTGGGTTTTGTTCATCAAAAAGGTATTTTTCATTTGGGAGTCCTTTCCCGAGCAAGGGGAAAAGACTCCGCTTTACCGTGCGAGTATCCGAGCAAATAAAAAGCGCCGTGGAAATCAGAATGATACAAAGGCACGTATCATTCTGACTCGCACGGCGCTTGGCAGCCTGACCGTTTTCCGGTCATCTCCGCTTGCTCGAATAGAGTTCGTTGTTTGTTATTCTATTTTTTCCGGCGCGGCAGGTACATCCTTCTGCGCCTGCGGTGCCGCCGGAAGTAGGCAAGGTTCAGCACGGAGACTGTCTTACACTTTCGGCATCGGATAGTAAGATGCCCCATACAGTCGGAGAACACCGACCCCGCCTTAAAGCCGCATTCGGGACAGCGAAGTTCCCGTTCTATGAGACTTTCCGCCTCCTTACGGGACAGCTCTGCTTTCCTGCGCGCTTCCTCATTAGGATAGCTCGTCATGAGGTATCGCCTCCAAAGCGCAGTTCCTTTTCAATATATTCACAGATGCTGTGATGATTAAGCATCCCCAGTCCGCGCAGGCGGATCACCAGAGCGGTGAAGGATACGCCCAAGGATGCCGACATCTTTTGCAGGATAACCTTTTCCCTTGGATGGAAGACAGTTTCCCCGTAGACCGGCAAGCGTTTGTCACCGTTGAACTTTCTGAGGGCTTTGTGCATAACGGGAACCGGCATCAGCAGGGAAGCGGCGAAGGTATTTGCCTGCCATTCACTGATGGTGTACCGCTCCCGTAGCTCGCGGATCGTGTACTCCCGTTCCTGATCATGGGTATGGTGAAAGCAGGCGGCACTGTCTGGGCTCAAACGCATGGCAATGACATGGCCAGCCTCATGGGCAAGGGTGAAGCGCCGGTGCGTGGATTCTTCCGGAGTGAGCAGGCGGCGTTCCAGGACAATGGTCTTAAACGGAAACACCTGTGCCAGCACTTTTTTGTTCCGCCGTATTTTCAGCGGCGTCCTTCCATCGCCCGCAAACCCGATCTTATCGGGATCATCTTCAGCAAAGGTTTCGTACAGGATTTGGCATTTCAAGTAATCCCGCACGAAGCCGTCGATATTGATACGATCTGGTGCTGGTGCGTCCCTGCCAAGATACAGGCGGAGCATGGCCTCACACAGTTCTTCCGCCTCTGTCTGGGAGATAAAGTTAGTCAATGCAGTTTCCTCCTCTCTTTGTCGTGTTATGTAAGGCGTTTAATTACATTTTGCGCCACGCCCTGGATATAGCAGTGGTCGGTATAGATGTCCTCCAGGCTGCTGTTTTCCGGATGCAGCCGGACACAACGGCGTTTCTTGTCTATGTAAAACCGCTTGAGGGTGGTTTCGTTGTCCACCAGAGCAACGATGATGTCCCCCTCATTTGCGGTGTTCTGCTTTTTGACCACCACCAGATCGCCGGGATCAATGCCCACCTCGATCATGGAATCCCCTTTGGCGCGGAGAAGAAAGAACTCACTGTTACCGAACAATGCTATCGGCAGGGGCACATATGCCTCAAAGTTTTCCTCCTCGTATTCCGGTTCCCCGCAGGCGATGGCGCCCAGCACCGGTGCGAGGATAACATCCGCGTCTGTCTTCCGCGTCATGGGGGTTTCGATGGTTTTACCGTCATAGGAAATCATCCCGCGTTTATCCATCTCCCAAAGATAGCTGTGAACCGTACTCCTGGCACAGCCTACCTCCGAGGAGATTTCGCTGATGGAGGGAGAGCGATGGTTGGTAAAGTAGAATTCTTCTATCGTATCCCTGATCTGTTCTATCATTTCTTCGCTCTTATACCGCATGGCAAAGTCTCCTTTTGTCATATCCGAACAATACGTTCGGGATAGATTTATTATATCAGCCGCTCCATTTGTTTTCAATGGGTTTTGGAAAAGTCAAATCGGGATGGGCGTTTCAGAACCCATCCCGATTTTCAGCGTAGTTATTTTCCCTTATTTAATGCGGCTTGAAGCCGTTCAGCGTACTCTTTTTTCACCCGTTGGGGAGAGAGGATTTCGATTTGCCCACCGTAGGTGAAAACCCATGCGTAAAAGGTGGGGCTGACAGACACCTCGACCGTGGCGGTAAAATGGCCGCTGTCAAATATCGCTGTCTGCACCTGCTCGCCAAACCGGTCAATGATATCGTCCATCAGGGCGTTTTCGCATTTCAGTTGCACTATACAGGGTATGCCGTCATACATGGAGAATACCTGGCGGCAATATTGGGAGATATCATATCCCTCTGGCCTTGAGCGGTACTCTCTTTCCGACAGTGCCGGGCGGTGCATCCGGTCTACGCGAAAGGTGACCGTCCTGCCATGACTTTCAGAAAAGCCGCACACATAATATGCATCATTGCACCAAACCATATCGTAGGGGGAAAGGGTATAGATCTGCCCTCCGTACTTATATACCTTTTTCTTCTGCGGTGTATATTCAATGTATTTGAAAATGACAGCTTTCTCCTTCTGTATTGCCGTATGGAGCGTATCCACGGCATAGTAAACCGCATTGTTGCTGGTTTTCACTTTTCCGTCCATAAAGAGGCTGCGTTTCAGTTCGTCACTTTGATGGGGGCTTGCAAGCTCTGACACCTTGCGGATCAGCTCCTTGCTTTTTTTCGGGGAGATGAATTTTGCCGCCTGCACCGCGTCTACCAACAGCTTTAATTCAGCAAGCTCCATATGGCGGGAGCCGATGAAGTATTCGTTCTGCCGGCTACGGCTGCATATCACATCAAAGCCGCTGTCCTGCAGCATGGCTGCATCCTCCGCCACCGTTTTGCGCGTGGTGGCAATGCCGATGGAAGCAAGATATTGGATGATATCTGCCGTGGTTGCCGGATGTTCCTCGTCAGTATGATCCCACAGATATTTGAAAATATATACAGCTCGGTTTTTATTGACCATAAGTTCACTTGTCTCCTACCGATAAGTTCAAACTTCAATCGGTTGCCATCACGTCAAGGGCATCTTTCCCGTTAGATACGCCTTTTACGGTATAACCATTTTTCATCAGGACATGCGAGAAAAGCTGACGGAGTTCTGCGTCATCCTCTGCAATCATGATTTTAAACATGGCATTTCAATCCTCCTCCGTTTGCTTTTACTGTTCTACAAAGTCCATATTGGCGTAAACTTTCTCCATCCGCTCATCTGGGAAACGCTCATCGACAAACTCCCAAAAAACGTTAGAAGGAGCAATTCCTTCAACCCGTTGGGACCACCTGAACACAGCTACGCCGGATACCAATATGTCAATAGCAAAGAAAATTGTCAGCAGCCAGGTGATAATTTTTCCAACACGATTGGGTATTTTCAGGATCCACTTTGCAACTCTTGGGTAAAGATTTTTGATCCATAAGACACTGAGTAAGCCCCAAAATACAGAGTATAGCAGGCAAATACGCCCGTTGATGTTGAACGGCATATCGCTGTAGTCCCAGGAACGGGAACCAAGCACAAATTCCTCACCCCAGGAACATACATATTCTAGTACGCTTCCTACCAGCATACCGCCTATAAAGGAGAGCCAACTGCCCCTGTTCCTGAATCTGTACAGGCACACGGTCAACAATACAGCGCCGGCCCCATACAACGGATTAAATGGACCGTATACAAGACCAGCCCGGCTTTCTATATACCCATTTGTAATCAGGCACCACAGCATTTCGACGACAACGCCGGCAAAACTCCCAATGTAAAAAATGAGCAACAGTTTATAGGCATTCAGGCCCTTAGCAAAAAAATGCTTGGACTGGCTTTCATCTAAATCTATCTCAGCATTAGATGGAGGAGCAATGGGAAGGATACGGTTTTTTTCCCTGTTCTTTATGTCGTTCCGTCGGGCATTCAATTCATCGCTGGCAGAATAGACCTGTCTCCATGCCTTAAATATATTGTTTGCTGCCCGCTTGAGCGATTCTACCCTCCCAAGCGATTCCGATTGAGAAGTTTCATTGTCCAGCATCTTCGGATAATAGGCGGCCAAATCCTGCTCCATTTTTTTGGCGGTATCCAACAGCCGCAGGCTTTCTTCCTCTATCTCGGATACGTAGGAGACGGTCTCCTCCGTATGCTCTTTTTTCACAACAATACTTTTCATCTTTTTTGCCATACCAACCCTCCCTAAACTTGATGTTGCATTTGTTCTCCAGTGGCGGCCTTATCCACCAATGATAAAAAGGTACGGGAACTTTGCCGGGTTCCCGTACCTCAATTTTGAATGCAGGGTGCCCCTAAAACGGATTTTAGAAAGGTCATACCATTTATTCTGTACGTAGCGCCACAACCGGGTCCTTTTTTGCCGCACTTCTGGAGGGAATGATGCCGGAGAATAAGGTCAGGGCCATGCTGATCAAAACCAAAACCACAGCTACCCACGGCGATAGAAAAGCGTTCAAGGTATTAATACCTGTAAAATGATGTAGGATTAAATTGACAGGAATACACAACAAATAGGTAACTAATACGCCAAGCGCGCCAGAGGTAAACCCGATAATGAGAGTTTCCGCATTGAACAGGGAAGATACATTTCTCTTTGATGCACCGATAGCACGAAGAATTCCTATTTCCTTTGTACGCTCCTGCACAGAAATCAGCGTAATAACTCCGATCATGATGGAGGAAACGATCAGGGAAACAGCAACAAAAGCAATCAGAACATAGGTGATAGCATTGATGATATAGGTGACGGAAGACATCATCAATCCTACGTAATCTGTGTAAGTGATTTGCTCCAGCTCATCCACCGTATTATTGTAATCGGAAATTGCTTGCTCGATGACGTCCTTGTTTCCAAAAGTAGACGCATAGATATTGATAGTGGACGGATCGTCGAGATCCACATATCCCAATTCGCGCATATTATCATCGTAGCTGGAATCGGAAAAGACAAGAACCTCGTCATAATACGAAGCGCACTGTTCAGTGGTATATGTCTCCAGCGCCATGTCCAGTGCCCCCACCAGCTGCTGCGGACCCATAGAGCTCATCTCTGACTGTACTTGTTCCGCAAACTGCGCTTTGAATTGTTCCTCGGCCATTTGCGTAAACATATCGGATAATTCCTCATCGCTCATGGACGATATGTAATCTTGAAGTTCCTCTGTCGGCATGCCGGCCTGCTCGCTGAGTCCCTGTAGCATCTGTTGTTCCATATCTTCCCGCGATATATTGGATGTTGCCTGAGAAACCGCCTCATCAATCTGATCTTGTGTAGGGATGCTCATGATTTTCACGTACGCATCCGCTTTCCCGTTTTCATCAAGACCGGCGATGTAATTTCTGAATTCTGCTTCCTTTTGTTCATCCGTCAAGTCACCTGTGCTTTCCTGAAATGGAAGGCCTGTAAAGATATCGGTGGACGGATTATCCAGCTGCGCCGTTACGGCGTCAGAATCTTTGGTATGCTCTATGACATACTTCGTCAACTCGCTGGTGTATCCAATTGAACCGTTAAGCATGGTGGAAACAGCATCTTTATTCGGACGAATGATTCCGGAAACCTTCAGGCCAATCCCATTATCATAAAGATATCTCATACCTGCCTCTGTCTCCCGCAAATCTACGTAAAGGCCAGTGCCTTCATCTAAAGCATAGCAGCTGGAATTCAAAATTGTTTTAAACTCCATGTTGCAAATATCCTCATAGGACCATTTTTCTTCCTCCACTTCCACCTCTGTCTGATGAATAGCGGCCTCCATAATTGCATCGATCTCATCCTTGGATTTCAGCCCCAAGGCATAAAGCGCCATATCGTCGATCTCATTATTTTCATCCAGTACAAGCACGATTTCATTGTATTCTGTTGGCCAGGAACCATAAACCACTTCATACTGGCTCTCCAACATTGTATTTACTAGTTTCCCATTCTCGCCGGGCAGCATCTCCTGCCACAATATTGCAGAACTTCCGGTCGGGGAAAAGGAAGATAACGTGGTCATGGTATCTTCCAGCCCGTAATCTTTACCAAGGCCGAGCATAGAAGACATATCCAGTCCAAAGTACTCCATCAGAAGCTCCTGCATTAGTTCACGGGAGTCAGAACGGAGTATGGTTCCGTCAACACTCTCCGTATAAACCAGAAAATCCGTATCGTAAGTGTACTGGACGCCGTTGATGGCATCATGGAGGCTGTCCTCTGTATCTGTATCAGCCATGCGTTTTTCCAGATACTCCTTAAAGGAACGCAAGTCATTCTTCGTCCCGTTGGCTGAATTTAAAGCGTTGACCATGTCGTACAGCATGGGCTTTTGATATACTGCGTCATCAGCATGTTGGTCTGACTGGGCTGCGCCGATAAATTCCTCCATCAATGCTCCCAAATCCATATTCTGTGCTTGCAGTGTCAAGGGATAAGAGGAAAGCGTATCTTCTTGTATAGCATCAATATACGTGGTGGTACCCTGTGATACCGCATAAATCAGCGCGATCCCAATAATACCAATGCTACCGGCAAAGGACGTTAATACTGTCCGACCTTTTTTGGTAAACAGGTTTTTCAGAGAAAGTCCAAATGAAGTTCCCAGAGACATGGAAGGTTTTTTTGCCTTTTTCTCTTTTTCGGCTTTTTCCTTTGCTGCCTTCCGTTCCTGCAAAATCTCCTGTTCCGTCATAGGCGCAGAATCGCTAATCAGAGTGCCATCCAACATCCTGACGATTCGGGTTGAATATTTTTCGGCAAGCTCAGGATTGTGGGTTACCATTATAATTAGACGGTCTTTCGAAATCTCTTTCAGGATATCCATAACCTGGATACTCGTTTCTGTATCCAACGCACCAGTCGGCTCATCCGCCAGGATGATGTCCGGGTTATTGACGATCGCCCTGGCAATTGCCACACGCTGCATCTGACCGCCAGACATTTCACTCGGTTTCTTCTTCAACTGGGATCCGAGCCCTACTTTTTCCAGTGCTTCTTTTGCCCGGCGGCGCCGTTCGGTTTTGGACACCCCGGAAAGGGTCAACGCTAACTCCACATTCTGCAAAACCGTCTGGTGAGGAATCAGGTTATAGCTTTGAAAGACAAAACCAATGGAATGATTCCGATAGGAATCCCAATCATGATCTTTAAAATCCTTGGTAGACGTTCCATTTATAATAAGATCGCCGGAGGTATACTGATCCAACCCTCCGATGATGTTTAACAACGTTGTCTTTCCGCAGCCGGAGGGGCCTAATATCGAGACGAACTCACTTTCGCGGAATTGCAAAGTAATGCCTTTTAATGCTTTGACCGTTTCGCCTCCGGCCGGATAATCTTTTTTTATATCTTTCAGTTCCAGCATAGCGCTTATCCCCTTCATTTTTTAAAACTGTAAAAGAACTTTTCCTTCTGTATGCCCATTGACGACAACCTTGTGGGCTTTGGCTGTCTTTTCTATGTTAAAGCGGTAGGAATCCATCCCAGCTTTGCATTTGGATATTGCCGTATTGGTAGAATACTCATACAAAATCTTCTCAATTAGCGCAGACGGACTCCAAAACATCGCAATAGTCAGCGGCGGCCTTTGGGGAGATATACTCCCGTTGGGCCTGTACCATCGATTCCCCGCGGCTACTGTCCCGCAGGGTATCCAGGGCGTCCAGCAGCTCCTGCCCGGGCTGAAAAACATACAGGCCCATACCGTGCTGCGAAAAATATCGGGCGTTGAAGGTCTCACAGCCCGGTATGGGAGATAGGTGAATAATCGGTATTCCGCACACAGCGGCCTCTGTCGAGGACAGACCGCCCGGCTTGGTAATAAAGAAGTCGGCGGCTTTCATGTACACGGGCATTTTGTCCGTGAATCCTAAAATCCGGATTCGTTCTTTGCCATCATACTCCTCCATAAGCTGCTGATAAAGCTTCTGGTTACTGCCGCAAATAATCGTCAGCTGGTACTCCTTGTTTAATTCCAGGTATTTTTTCAGCACCGCGGCGGCTTTCACAAGATGTCCGGCTCCCATACTCCCGCCCGAAAGCAGAATATATTTTTTGTTTTTGGGCCATTCCAGCTTTTTACGCATTTCGGCCTTGCTGCCAGCCTCTATGAATTCTTTTCGCACAGGGATTCCATAAGCCAGCATCTTCTCTTTGGGAATTCCTTTAGAAGTAAACTCATCTGCCAAATCGGCTGTCGGTATCCCGTAATAATCACAGTTTGATTCTTCAAAAAAGGGTGTGCATGTGTAATCCGTCGCAATCAGCAATGTCTTGAAGCAGGACCGCTCTTTCTGATTCAAATGCGCCAGAATTTGAGCGGGAAAGGTATGGGTCATCACGATACAGTCGAAAGAATGCTCCTGCAAGTATTGCTCCATTGCTTTCGCCAATTTTCCATTTGCCCAATAGACCGGAGAACGAACAGGCAATTTGTCATATGCTTCTCCTATCGCATAAATTGCACCAAAACTCTTTGGCGAATGCTGCACTAGCTTAATATAGCTGTTACCAATCACACTGGCTGTGCGCTTTCCTGCCAACACATAGGGATCCATCATCGTCACATGATGGCCGCGCTTCTTCAGTTCATCGGACATCGCCAACGCAGCGGTATGATGCCCGCCGCCAGTATCACAGTATAAAATCAATGTTTCCACATGATCGCCACCTTCTGTTCCCCCGATAGTTTTATTGAGACTGCGCAGCCGTTTCCCATGAGCGTTTGGCTAATTGTTCATAATGGTAGTACAGCATGCCGAACCGATAGAAGTAAGGCTGTTTCCAAGGCTTTGGCTTTCCGCAGAAATGCAGAATGGAAGTATGCTCTATCACCCATTTTAAATTATATTTCCCGGAACTTCTCATCATATAAGTATTGTAGTTCCGGGCGTCATAATTCCAAAGTGCATCGTCCAGTGGAAGTATCGAATCCCCGTACATCGCGTTGAGCAGATCCTGATCCGGCAGGACCAAGTCTTTGCGGTTCTTTTCAATATAGCTGAAAACTTCTGCGGGCACGATCTCTTTTCGCCCCCGCGTTAGATTCATCAAGAGAACCCCCGAATTATAATAGGCATTCTCTATCCCTAACCGGACCCGGTTCACATTGTTTGCCAGATCCGTTTTACCGGTATGCGCGGCTGCCGCAAAGAGATTTTCTCCCAAATCTTTCTGCCAAAGCTGCCATATCGGATTGATGATTAGCGTATCCGGGTCAAGATACAGGATCTGAGCGACATTCTCCGGCAATATATGTGCCGCCAGAAGACGATAATACATTTCTATTGGATATCTCTTGCTTACAGGCGCATCCTGAAACAGTTTGCCATCTATCTGTATTGGGATAAAGTCGAAGTCCACAGATAAACACCACATCTTCAAATCAGCCAGTAATTCCCCCGGGAAGTTGTTGTGAATCATATAAAGCGCAACGTGCGTCCTGGGATTATTCAGTTTTAAAGATGTCAACATGACCTGCAGCTGAGGATAGTAATGATGGTCAAGTGTTACTAAAACATTCATGTTTATCTCCCCGTAAGAACGATTTCCGCCTAACTTGCCGTCTGCGAAAGCAATTCGGTCTTTTCCTATGTTTACTAGTAAATTATATCACAACATATGTTGCATTCACAACATTCAGTTTTGATTATAATGATGTAAAAGCAACACACCTGCTTTATTTGTCTCACTTTTTTCATTTTTTTATAATATATAGGACTTGACAAAGAGAAAAGAAGGCATTAATCTTAAAATAAACAAGTGTTGCATTGACAACATACATCTCTACACAAACTTAAAAGAAGGCGAGATTTTTGAAAGAAAACCAAAGAATATCGGTGACAAAACGTATGCTGAAAGAGGGTTTGCTTCGCCTATTAAAAACAATGCCCTTGGACAAAATCAATATTGTCGATCTATGCAACGAGTCCGGTATTAACCGGACAACCTTCTACCGCCACTATAATCTACCTATTGATATTATGAAGGAGATGCAGGCGGATTTTGTAAACGAAATGAAAAAATCGCTGAAGCGGCCTTTTTCAGAAAATGATCTTGTTTGGGTTTTCGAATATATGCAGAAGAACGCTGACCTTGTTATACTGTTTATCCGGTATAATTCGGACAAAGAATGGACAGAGATGTTTCGGACACTTTACCAAAGTGTCCGCGATATTCAGAACTATCAATTCCATGATTCTGAGAGCCAGCAATTATTTTATACCTTTTTGGCCGGAGGCACCTACTTCCTTCTCCGCCAATGGCTGATAGAGGGAATTCATAAAACGCCAGAGGAACTTGCCGACATTGTGCTGAATATTGTGGATAAAAGTATTGTTATCGATAAAAAATAAAACGCCGTAAAAACGGAACTTGGAGATGTAGTTCTTTTTGCAATTAGAATAAATTTCAACTTAATCCAACTCCATAAAAGCCGCATTTTTATCAAGTATGTTGCATTCACATCTTTTACAAGGGAACTGTATGTTGTTAACACAACATATGTTGTGATATAATTGAAGCAACAGACCCATTATAGCCTTAAAAACGGAACTGGGTGGAGAGGATAGCTTTTATGAAGTTAATAAAGCAAAACACGGATATCATTGCGATAACTATCATTAAGTGGAAATTCGAGTTTGCAAGATCCCGTAAAATGGAAAGGAAGGCAGGAACATGGCATTCCACCTTTGTCTGAATCCAGACAACATAAAATTTCTCCGAAAAATAGATCAGCGACTGATGTCCTTTAACATTGAAATGACGGAAGTGACAGGCGGTACCTTCTGGAAGAGTTACACTCCGGGACAGGTTGCCGGCACAGAACCTTTCCAGCCACTACAGGTCAAGGAATTGACAGACGTTGCCGGTATGGCTGACATGATGGAAACTTTCCCTCCAATCGACCTGTATAACAATCGCCTGCGTATCCTCACTAACTACCTTGGGCCAGCATGGATCCGGGTATCCGGTTCTTGGGCGACAAAAACGTACTATGATTTTGAAGGGGCAACAAAAGGGAAAGTCCCAAAAGGATATCAAAGTATTTTAACGAAAGAGCAATGGATCGGCGTTTTGGACTTTGTGAGGGCAGTGGAGGGAAAGCTGCTGGTTTCTGTCAGCAACTGTTCCGGTGACCACCCGGACGGCGGGCCTATTGATTTGTCCCAGACAAAAAAGCTCTTTGATTTCAGCCACGCCTATGGCGTGGATATTGACGCGGCAGAATTTATGAACGAACCCAACATGCTGGAGTTTTCCGGCGCCCCTGCCGGCTATACGGCGGCAGATTACGCACGCGACCAGGATCTTTTCTTTGGCTGGGTGCGGGAGCATTATCCAAAGTGCCTGTTAGTGGGACCCTGCACCACCGGTGATCCCTCCTTAAGCTGCAATGGTGAGAAAAGCCTTTCGGCAGGCCTTGGCAGCATTGTCGCCATCTGTACTACCGACGCCTTGATGGATGGAACCACGATCCGGCCAGATGTTTTCAGCTATCACTACTATAATGGTATTTCTGAACGAGGCGCCTCGTTCGCACCGGGTAGCCACTGGCCCGCAGAGGCTGCCCGCACCGATGAATATCTGTCCGTTGCCCCTGGCTGTGCCAAAAGCCATCTACCGCTGCGCGACAAGTATGTACCCGGCGGCCAGATGTGGGTCACTGAATCCGGCGACGCAGGCGCTGGGGGAGATACTTGGGCCTCTACTTATCTGGACGTTTTCCGTACGCTCAATGAGTTAGGAAGCTTTGCCACCATCACGGACGGTGTGATTTTCCACAACACCCTCGCCTCCTCCGATTATGGCTTTTTGGAACATGGGACATACGTTCCCAGACCCAATTATTACGCTGTACTGCTTTGGAACCGGCTGATGGGTACAGAAGTTTACGACTGTGCGAATCCCAACGTGGAAGGTGCGCATGTGTACTGCCATTCCCGTCGCGACGGGAAAGAAGGCGTGGTCTATTTAGTGATCAACAATTCTCTTACAGAACCAACGATAGTCGAACTTCCTGAGAAAACGGAACAATATATTCTCAGCGCAGAAACGATTCGTTCTACGGTTATCCGGATCAACGGCGTTTCTTTGAAGCTGAACGATTGGATGGAACATGGCGAAATCTCCCCCCTCGAAGCAAAGGCGGGGCAGGTCGTGCTTGCTCCCGGATGCTGCGGCTTTTTTGTGATATAGTACAGAGCATCTCATAAGGTAGGAGCTTGATATGAATCTATTTCTCACTCTGGCATTTCTGTTTTTTATCGGATCCACTTTGGGATGGGTGGCCGAATTGCTGTTTCGACGATTCCTTTCCTCTGCCAACCCGGAGAGGAAGTGGATCAATCCCGGATTCTGCACCGGGCCTTATCTGCCAATCTACGGGTGCGGGTTATGCATCTTGTATTTGATTGCTTCTCTAGAAAATTTTCATTTTATCCAAAATCCGTTTTGGAATAGGCTGGTACTGTTTATCACGATGGCAGTCCTTATGACGGCAATTGAATACATAGCCGGAATTATGTGCCTGAAGATTGCGAAGGTGCGTCTCTGGGATTACTCCAATGCGTGGGGCAATATTCAGGGGATCATTTGCCCGAAATTTTCGCTTATCTGGGCTATTCTCGGTGCATTATATTATTATTTGATCCATCCGCGGATCCTCCATGCACTTGACTGGCTGTCGCAAAATCTTGCCTTTTCCTTTGTAATTGGCCTGTTTTTTGGCTTCTTTATTATAGACGTGGTTCACTCGGCAAATTTGATTTCAAAGCTGAAGCAATATGCTGAAGAGAATGGAATCATCGTCCGCTATGAGACGATTAAAGCAGAAATTCGGAAACGCTACGATGAACAAAAGCAGAAGTACCATTTCTTTGCGCCATTCCGCACGGATGTTCCCTTAGCGGAACATCTTAAGGAATTAAAAGAAAACTTTGAAAAGAGAAAACAAACGGATACAAAATCCCGTTGATTATTGGGATTTTGTATCCGTGCTTTTATTCACAAAATTAAGATGACATGGTAAAAGCAAATTAACTTCTTGTAAAAGACATTCAGTCTAGAAAAAAGGCTATTTTCTCGCCGTCTTGAAAACCTTTTCCATAAAATTGTTTCATTATTTCCGGATTGCGTGTCAGGGTATCCATGCCACAGGTATCGTCCGGCGCAATAATCAGAAGTTTTCCTTGTTCTTCATAGCGTTTTGCCAAATCAACCCCTGCGTTATATTTCTCTGCCCGCTGTTCCAGCTGAGCGGCGGCAAGGGGATATTTCTTGCGAATCCGCGCCGCAAGCTTCCGATCCTTGTCCGGTGTGCGGCGGAAATCCCTGGGCTTTGTGAGGATTAAAACGACCTTATCACATCCCAGGGAAAAGGCTTTTTCAATGGGAACCGGATCTCCAAGAGCCCCATCGTAATATGGTACACCGTTAATAAAATAGGGATGGCATACAAACGGGATGGAACAGGACGCCTTCACCACATCATAGTTATTCTGAGACATATCATTTTTATCGAAGTATTGAACCTTTCCCGTTTCGGCATTGGCTGCTACAACAATGAACTGCGCAGGATTTGCGGCCATCGCCGCATAATCGAGGGGATTTTCCCCGTCGTTGTTGCTGAGTACTCCATATACATAATCCATGTCAATGTAGCTTTTCTTGAACAGAAAATTGCGCAGGCTCATATATTCCTTACGGGTAGAATATTCGGTATAAAATAAATAATTTCGTCCCTTCTGCCCGGCTAAATAAGAAGCAATGTTTGCGCTGCCAGCGGATACGCCGACACCGGCGTCAAAGCGGATTCCATCTTCCAAACAGCGGTCTAAAACGCCGGAGGCATAGATGCCTCGGAGTCCTCCGCCTACGTCTACAACACCTGTTTTCATCGTATAAGTATCCTTTCCTTTAGGAGCGTTTTCCATTTAGAATCGACATAAATTCTTCGCCGGTGATCGTTTCTTTCTCGTACAGATATTTGGCCAGCTCATCCAGCTTGTCCTTGTTTTCTTCCAAAATTTTCGCAGCTTTTTCATGCTGCTGTTTAACCAGCGCCACAACCTGCTTATCAATCTCCGTCTGGGTTTCCGCAGAACAGGCGAGGGAAGCGTCTCCGCCCAGGTACTGGTTTGTTACCGTCTCAAGTGCGACCATATCAAAATCCCTGCTCATACCATAGCGGGTAATCATCGCCCGGGCCAGCTTGGTCGCCTGCTCGATATCGTTGGAAGCGCCGGTAGAAGCGGAATGGAAAATGAGTTCTTCCGCCGCGCGTCCGCCGGTCAGCGTCGCTATCTTGTTTTCCAGTTCTTCCTGGCTCATCAGGTAATGGTTGCCCTCGTCCACCTGCATGGTATAGCCCAGTGCGCCGGAGGTGCGGGGAACGATGGTGATTTTTTGTACAGGAGCGGAGTTGGTCTGCCTGGCCGCAACCAGGGCATGCCCAATTTCATGGTAGGCCACAATTTTTTTCTCATTGTCGGTGAGAATTGCATTTTTCTTCTGGTATCCGGCGATGACAACTTCGATGCTTTCCTCCAAATCCGACTGGGTAACAAACCGCCGGTTGTCCCTTACCGCACGGAGCGCGGCTTCATTGATGATGTTGGCCAGCTCCGCGCCCGAAGCACCGGAAGCCATCCGAGCGATTTTACCGAAATCCACCCTTTCATCCATCTTGACCTTTTTAGCGTGTACTTTTAAGATCTCCTCGCGTCCCTTCAAATCCGGCAGCTCCACCGGCACGCGGCGGTCAAAACGCCCGGGGCGGGTCAACGCCGGATCCAGAGATTCCGGACGGTTGGTGGCCGCTAGAATAATAACGCCGGTGTTCTCTTCAAAGCCGTCCATTTCCGTCAGCAGCTGGTTCAGGGTCTGTTCCCGCTCATCATTACCGCCAAATTGTCCTTCTCGTTTCTGACCAATAGCGTCGATCTCATCAATAAACACAATGCAGGGGGCTTTTTCCTTTGCCTGTTTGAACAGATCTCGCACTTTGGAGGCGCCCATACCGACAAACATCTCCACAAATTCGGAACCGGACATAGAAAAAAACGGGACATTGGATTCCCCGGCTACGGCTTTGGCCAGCATGGTTTTCCCAGTGCCGGGAGGGCCCACAAGCAGGATGCCTTTCGGCATGGACGCGCCGATTTCCCGATATTTACCCGGATTATGAAGATAATCGACGATTTCGGAAAGATTCTCTTTTGCTTCATCTTCCCCGGCAACATCAGAGAATTTGATGCCTTCTGAGGATTTGACATACACCTTGGCGTTGCTCTTTCCTATGCCAAACATCATCGCATTGGGTCCGCCCGCGTTTTGCATCATCTTTTTTGTTATATACCGTTCAATTAAGATAAAGATCGCAATTGGAAGTACCCATGTCAGCAAAAAGGAAATGATCGGGTCAGACTGCTTGATAATTTCTCCCTCGAAGCTGGCTCCAGAGTCCTTTAGTATCTGAGTCAAGTCTGGATCCGGCATCATGCCAGTTTTATAAACAGCGGTATTGTCCTGATTGGTGAAAACAATTTGATTCTCCTGCTGCTGTACCTCCACCTGGCCTAATTCCTTGTTTTCAGCCATATCAATGAAGGTGCCGTAATCCACTTCCTGTACTTGTCGCTGGGCCAGCCAGGGCATGGCCAGAAAATTAAACAGCAGCAGCACAAGGAGGACAATGCCATAATAGAAAAACAGCGACTTTTTTGGCTTCTTTACTTCATTCATCGTGGTATCCCTCCTCTACAGCATCAGGCTCCTCCGTGTTTGTCCCAGCAGGAATTGATTCTATGGCCACCCTTGTTGTCGCCTTTCTGCAGGCAAAAACAACTTTTCCAGTAATGAGTCCAGCCAAAAAAGCGGAAACCGCCGTACAGGCACATAAAACAGGCAAAATCCATTTTCGTTGTTGCATCTCATCTTCCTCCCTTGGTTTGTCCGCCGCCACCCGCGTTACCGGCAGGCACCGGAATCTTTATAGGGGCAATCGCTGCATTTTGATTTACACCGTTTCCTTTTTAAATAGATATGCCGGATCGCCCATGCAGAATAAGCGATCAGCGCAATCACTAACAAGACTGCGATCATGTTTTCTCCTCCCCTGTTTTAGATAATCAGCAAGCCGATTTGATAGACTATAAAGGTAACGACCCAGGCTACCGCCAGCTGAAAGACGGCCGTAAAACCCATCCAAGCCCAGCTGCCCGACTCTTTGCGTATGGTAGCCAGCGAAGCGGCACAGGGAATATAAAGCAAGCAAAACACCATGAGGCAGAAAGCGTTGAGGGGGCCAAACCCAATGCCCTCCAAAGCCGCGGTGAACGCGGTCATACCCTCTGGGGAGCTGGCGTTAACGATCCCAAACAGCACGGCGCAGCTGGACACCACCACTTCCTTGGCGGAAATGCCGGCGATCAGCGCTACGGCGATCTGCCAGAAGCCCAGGCCGATGGGGATAAAGAATGGGGTGAGCCATTTGCCGATCACGGCGCCAAAGCTTCCCGTCATATCGGGACTGTATCCCTGCGGGCCGAAATTCAGTAAAGCCCAGATGATCAAGGTAGCCAAGAAAATCGTGGTACCAGCCTTTCCCAGATAATCTTTCACCTTTTCCCATACATAGATGGCCACCGTGCGGGCGTCCGGCAGCTTGTACTCCGGCAGTTCAATCATCAAATAGTTGACGCTCTTTTTCCGGTCCAGCAGATGGATAATCGCCGACACGGCAATGGCCACCACAATGCCAATGAGATACATCGAGTAAGCCACTATCATGGCGTTATCCGGGAAAAACATCTCTGAGAACAGGATGTAAATGGTCAGCCGGGCATTGCAGCTCATAAACGGCGTGACCAGCATGACCTTGAAACGGTCCCGCTTGTTTTCCAGCGCACGGGAAGCCATGATGGCGGGAACGGTACAGCCGAATCCAAGCAACATGGGAATAAACGCCTTACCGGATAGACCAAGCTTGCTCATGATCCCTTCCATCACATAGGCCACACGAGCCATGTATCCGCTGTCTTCAAGCAGCGCCAGGCAGAGGAACAGGATCAGAATGTTAGGCAGGAAGGTGACGATGGTGCCAACGCCGCCGATGATACCGTCCACCACCAAAGAGGTGAGAATATCCCCGGCCTGCACCGCCGCCAGCCCCGATGTCGCGGCGTCGGAAAGCCAGCCGATCGCCATCTCAAGATATCCCTTGAGCCAGTCGCCCACAGTAAAAGTGAGGAAAAAGGTGACGGCCATAATCACAAGGAAAACAGGGATCCCCCATACCTTGCTGGTCAAAAGCTTGTCCACCTTTTCGGTGAGGACATCCTGCCGTTCCTTGTGGAGCAGAACCTCGCCGATGATTTCCCCGATGAAGTCGTATTTCTGGTTAATGATGTCCGACTCATAGCTGCGGTCCAGCACCTGAGGGAGATCCACCGGATATTTCTCCGTAATTTCTTTATCCCCCTCCAGCAGTTTTAAAGCATGCCAGCGGTAGTTTTTCAGGTCAGGATACCGCTTCTTCAACTCAGGGATGATCAGGTCGATCTTATCCTCAATGTCATCCGAATAGACCATGGCGTACTCCGCATGGTGGTTATGCCGGTGCTGAGATACCGTCTTGTGCTCATGGATCAGGCGGTCCGGCCCGGTGCTGTCCTTGTGATGGATGGCTGCGTGGAGCAGCACATCCAGTCCCCGACGCTGCCGTGCGGATACGGGGATCACCGGGATACCAAGCATTTCCGGCAGGCGGTGCATATCGATCTCCATGCCGCGCTTCTCTACAATATCCATCATATTCAGCGCCATCACAACCGGCTTTCCCAATTCCAACAGCTGCAGGGTCAAATAAAGGCCGCGCTCCAGAGCGGAGGCGTCTACTACGTTGATGATGACGTCCACTTCGTCGCTTAAAATGAATTGGCGGGATACCATCTCCTCCATGGTATAGGAAGTCAGGCTGTATGTACCCGGCAGATCCACCAGATGGATGGTCATGTCGTGGTCCTTCATGACGCCCTCCACCTTCTCCACTGTGACGCCGGGCCAGTTGGCTACCTTTAGATTCGCTCCGGTATACGCGTTGAATAACGTCGTCTTGCCGCAGTTCGGGTTTCCGATAAACCCTATTGTCATTTCGCGCTCGCTCATTCCGCCCCACCTTCCTTCACTTCAATATTCCTCGTAATATTGTATCCCAAGGCAAATCGGGTTCCCCGGAGTTTAATGATCAGAATTCCTTTTCCCTTACGGTTCAATATGGAGACCGGGGTCTCCCGGGTCATCCCCAGCGCCTCAAGGCGGCGCTCCAACTGAAATGGAAGATGGATGTTTTCCACCACATAGGTATGTCCTATTTGGGCATCCTTTAAGAACATTGCCTACACCTCCAAAGATATATTGAAGAAAAGAGCCATGCACCTACTTAAATGCCCAGTAGATACATGGCTCTTTGTTATCCCCAGGTCACATATGGCCCAATTACAGCGCATAGACCTTCGGCTCGTCTGTAAAAGAGCGGCACAAGCTTTATCTCCACAACCGGTGGGAGATGCAGGCCCGCACAATTGCCGCGACGCCTTCGCAAATCAGCAAAATTCCCACAAGAATGCTCAGCGCAAACAGATTGGCAATCGGATCAAAGAGGGAGAAAAAGCCCACGACAGCCAGCAGGACGCCCAGGGCAGTCAGCCAGCCCCATCCTTTGACGCCGAGAGTTTGCAGCTCAAAGGAATTGACAAATTGGTTGATACCGGAAAACAGCAGCCACATGCCGAAGATAAAGGGCAGGGACAACATGGTAAACGCCTGATTGAACAGCAGGAACAGGGCAAGCAGCACCGTCAAAATACCGTCCGCCAGGAACCAGCCCGCGCCGAACATCTTTCCATTCCACTTTGCAAATATTACGATGTCGATGATACCGGAAATCAGCATGGCTATCCCGATATACAGGGAAAGCGACAACAGCCCGACATCCGGATTGCACAGGCAGTAAATGCCTGCGATGATTAAAAGAACACCAGCGATAATCCACAGAACGCGTGATACTGTACGATTCATATAAAACACTCCTTTTTATTTCTCCTAACAGCGACAAATCGCCATCACAGATACCGGCTTTATTTCACTTTATGACCTGACGCTGCCTCAAAATGGTATTTCACGATCCCAAGATCAATTTTTGTATAAGGACCCATCCCCGCAATGCGGATAGTGGGATTCCCATCCTTCATTCCAATTTTAAATTTCTGCTGGTTGATTGCTGTTGGAGCAAGAAGCGCCGCCTCGGCGCCTTTTTGAAACCAGTCTGGAACCTCGCCCTTTGTGTCCAGAACGCCTTCTAGAGTCTTTCCTTTGTGGGCTGTCCCTTGTGTTTTCCCATAACCGATGGCGATGACCAGAACCATTTTTTCGCCGGTCGGAATGAACCTTTCTACAGCGGACTTATTGAAAGACAGTGCCACCCAACAGGTGTTCAGGCCCATCATCTGTGCTTCAAGGACGATTTTTTCTCCGTAATACCCGCATTTCTCCTGTAAATCCCGGGAAGGTTTTCCGGCCAAGATAATATAATTGTCCACATTTTGGAACTTGCCGTAATGGGCAAGCCTTGAATCAAATCCGGTCGGGTCATCGTAGCGGATCCGTATGTGCAGTCCGCTTTCCTCATTGCACGCTCGGATTAAGGCATCTAATTGTTTCCGCTTTTCCGATTCAATTTTTTGCCCTGTGTAGGCCCTTACGGAATGCCGTTCCTTCATTGCCTGCAATATATCCATTTTCAATCCTCGCCTTTACAGGAAAAGCTCATTGCTCTTCTTTTCGGAACAGGCTTTCTTGATCGCCATTGCCGCTACAGCCACCATAGCGCTGTTCACTTTGCGGGCTGACTGCGGACAGATGGAAACGCAGCGCATACAGGAAATGCATTTTTTACCGTCTGTCTCCCTGGGGTTTTCCCTGCTGATTGCCTGAGCCGGGCACTTTTCGGCACAAAGGCCGCACGAAATACACTTGTGATCCGCCTTCGGAACCAGGCCAGCGCCGCCGGCTTTTTTATAGGGTCGATTCCCCGGGATTTGCGGGGCAGCCATATCCTCACCGCTGATTTTCGCAAGGATTTTTTCAGCAAAACCCTGCAGCTCGCTTTTATCCTCATCGTCCGGCCGGCCTGTTGCGTATTGGTGCATGATGGAATGCTCCGCAATGGCCGCAATCCCGGCGATTACCCGAAAGCCGCTCTTCGCCGCAGTATCCGTCAGTTCAATCAGGGTATCCTCATATGCCCGGTTGCCATATACACAAACAGCAACGCACATAGCCCCATTGCCGTGGACTTTTTCAAGCCGTTCTGTAGCCAGGGCCGGTACACGCCCTCCAAAGGAAGGCACCGCGATAACGGCGATATCCTCTTTTTCTAAGCTGACGGCAGCAAAATCCGTTTTGGGGTCGGATAAATCGATTTTCTCAGCAGGCTTATCCCATTTCGATGTAATAATATCCGCAACCTTCTGCGTCCCACCGGTTGGGCTGAAAACGATCTGAAAAACACGCATAGTGAGTCCTCCTGTAATATTTAATTTTACACCTACAATTAATTATAATCCATGCAAGGTGTAATGTCAATGTTTACAGGTCGGATTTTTTGTACTATAATAGAAATGAAATCCATAAGGAAAGTGAGACTTTATGCACATCAGTACCAAATGCTCCGTCACGCTTCATTGTCTTCTTTTTATTTATGAGTACGGAGAAAAAACAAAAGTTACCAGCAAACTGTTATCCTGCTCCACAGGTGTAAACGCCGTTACCATTCGAAATATCATGAGTGCTCTCAAAAAGGATGGGATCATATCGGTAAAGCACGGGACAGGCGGCGCGACTTTGAACTGCCATCCCGGCGAAATCAGTCTATACCGCTTGGGTAGGGCATTGGAACCGGATTTTTTATCCAAATTGATCGGGGTGCATGCAGCGCCTTCTTCGTTCTGTCCGATCGGTCAGAATATCCACGCTGTCCTTGATCGATCTTACGAAAAAATACGGAATGATTTGAAAGTGAGCTTAGAAAAGATTACCTTAGAAAAGATTATTGCTGATTATCATGTTTGTAACAACAGAGACATTACCCCATTTGCTTCTATTAAAACGCCAAAAATAGCGGGGAAATGATCGAACAGTATAAATTGGAAGGCATTCTCTATAAGATTCCTAAGTAAAACTCACTTTACATATGTGGGGATAGTTTCGGCACTCACGACTGTGGTGCCGGAACTTTTTGCTGTCGATGCTTTTTCAAGGAAAGTCATTTTGACACAGAGACCTTTTCCTTATGAATAACCAGCACTGATACTAACGCAGAGCATGAACATAGTTACGCAGGATTTTTGAAATCACATAGAAAACCGCTCTGCGGGAATAAAACCGCGGAGCTATCAGAAAGCAAACAAACGCTAAAAATCCGTGCAGTTTTCTTCATAACCTGAATGAAAAGTACAGAAAAGCAGCAGAAAAAATGCGGTATACTCCTGCGTGATGAAGGAACCGTCTTTCTTGTCCGTAAGATTTCAGTTTTCAGATAAGATAAGATTTTGGTGTTTTTTCTTTCTGATGTAGTTTCTCTTAAAATGGGTAGTTAGGGGCGGCTCATTTTGAACCGCCCCTCAGTCCACCGTTTATGCATAATACTCCCTTGGCGGACGAGGTTTGGTTTTTCGGCTCAAATCAGAAAATACCGATTTGAGGTCACACTACCGTTTTCCCGATAGTGCAGCTCTTTTCGTATGAGGGTAGCTTTTTCCAAATCTTTAATGGCTCGCTTGACGGTGCTTCGAGAGAGAGAAAGATCCTCCGCAATAGTTTTGATTCCCGGCCATGCCTTTCGTTCATTGTCCATTCTGTCGTGAAGATAGAGGTACACCAGCTTTGCGCGGTGCGGCAGATCGGTTTGGTACAGCTTGGTATAATACGGCACAGAACCACCTCCTTAACCTGTCCGTATTGGTTTTGCAATCTTTTCCTGCTGTGCTGCATGATTGACTTCCTGTGCCAAGGTTGTCTCCACAGGCTCGGTCATCATCTGCCCGCCGGATGCATCATCAGGTGGTATATATATCTGCTTTTTTCTGGGCGGATATTTGTCTGTAATCGCGCGTATCAGTTTCTCGCGGGAGATATAACGTACCTTTCGTGCTCCCCGATCTTTTATTGTATAAGATTCTTTCGGGAAGGAGATCCCCCATTTCATGAACAGCTTGAGCCTTGAAACAAAGGGATGCGCTCCGGTTTTCATCACAATAAAGGAACCTTTCTTCATGCTTTTCAGCTCGTCCGCCGTCATCAGTGGGCGTTCCGTCATCTGCAGGCTTTGGGACGGATCGTTCTTGCTTCTTGATACCGAGCCGGTCATGACCGTGCGTGTGCCAAGCGCCTTGGAGATAATGTCCGCCGTTTCGCTGGAGGGAGCAAAGCCGCCCGCAATGGTAAGCTGGCAGTTGTCCTGAATAATGGCGGCGCCCTCTCTGCCATAGTTCTTTTCAAGCTGCTGATAACTCTGAATGATGCTAACGATAGAAAGCCGCCTTGAACGAGAAGCGGAGTACATCATTTCAGCAGACTGTATGGTCGGCAGCGTTCCGAATTCATCACAGTAAAACATGGCGCGATTCGGCAACTTGCCGCCGTTTTCATCGGCAACCGCCAATATCTCACGGTAGAGCTGCTGGATGAGCAGGGATACCATAAAGAAAGAATTCGGATTTTCCTCCGGCATGACAATAAAAACAACGGACTTCTCGTTGCAAAACTTTTCCGCGTCAATAGCGGTATCAAAACACAAAACCTGTTCCATCTCGCTATCGAGAAAAGCGTTCAGACGGGACATCGCCGTACTCATAATACTCGCCATTGCCTGATCGCCGGTAGAGAGCGCCGCGCCGGAAAACCACCTTGCTTTATGATCGGCGGGCAGACGATCCATTAGAAGCTGAAAATGATTCTTTCCCTTGACACCGCTGGGCGCCAGCAGTTCCTGTATCAGCTTGAACACCGATACGATATGGCGTTCTTTGGGTTCTGCAAATTCCGCAATCAAAAGAATAACCGAGGTCAAAAGACCTTCGGCGGAATCGTAAAAGAAAGCGTTCTGACCGTAGGCGGAGGTATCGCCGTCACCGTAGATGAGCGTCTTGGAGATAATTTTGGCGTACTTCTCGGATTTTGCTTTGTATGCCACATCGCCGGGAGTTGCCTTATGCAAGTCCATATATTTATTCACAAGGTGCAGCAGGTTGTTTCCGTCCGATTTGGTTGGGTTACGCAAGTCAATCACCGCTACATTGTAACCGTAGCAGTCCCTTGCCACGCCGCCGTAGTTTCGGTAAAGGTCGCCCTTGGTGTCAGTGGTTAAAAAGGACATCCCGCTGGCGCAGGCATATTCCAGATTCGGATACAGCCAGTAGGCGGTTTTGCCGCAGCCCGCCGCGCCGACCATCATGCAGTGGACATCGGCGTCATCCACCATGGCAATCGTTTCGCCGCCTTTGTTCCGACAGCCTACGATGATACCCTGCGGCAGCTCAGGCAATGCATTTTTCTTTGCTTTCTCCCGCCACAGATCCGGAGTAAACGGTATCTGCTTATAAGTGCGCCGGATTTCCGATTTGGATGCGAAGCGAGCCGTACCGTGCTGGCCGTCACCGACCGTTTTGGATTTGATGTTGTTGAGGTTATAGATATTGGCAAGGAGGGTTACGCCGCCCAGCGCACAAAACATAACCAAAGCAACAACAATTAGAGTTGTAATACCGGACATGGATAATCCTCACTTTCTTCGGATATAGAAAACTCCGCACTTTTGTGCGGAGCATTGGCACAGGCAGCTTGCCTGTCCTCATTCCAGTCTTTTCGGGTGGGAATGAGAATTTCGGATTGGATTCCTTGTTTGGACAGTTTTTTCCTGATCCGGTGAACAGCCTGCTGACCGGGTTCATCATTGTCGAGACACAAATACACATATTCGATGCTCGGATTGTCTTTCATCATCTGCCACATGACCTGATCGGATACGCCGCAGGCGGCGGCATAGCTGTGGTCTCTCCAATTCTCCTTGTACATAGAGATAAAACTGAGCATATCAATCGGCGCTTCAAAAAGATAGAGGCGCTCGCTTGTGCCGTGCCGGTGAAAGCTGTATCTCGGATCGCTGCCATCTGCATTTCCCTTGTAGCTGCTTTCCGAGCCGCTGCCCCGCTTATGGGCATGACGGGGAACACCGTCCAAATCAAAACCTGCGAAAACAACATTGTGATATTTTTCCGATTCGTAGATCATCTGCCGGTATGCAAAGGCGTTCAGTACCTCTTTATCAATTCTGCGCCGGTTCAGAAGGTACGCATAAGCCCGGCGCATATTCTCGTTTTTTGGCGGCAGTTCAAATGGTTTTACTTCCCTGACAATAGGCGGAGACACAGTGAGAGTGCCGCCACTGCCGGATAGCAGATACTCCATCGCTTCGGGATAGCTTTTGTTATAGAACCTCTGTACAAAATCAATGGCGTCTCCGCCTTGTCTGTCATACTGGTGAAACCACAAGTTACCTCGGATGGTGACCTTGGCGCTGCCGTTTCGCCATTCATACTCCGAACCGGAGCGTTTTACGATTTCGCCCTGAGAGCGAAGCAGCTCGGCAATATCGATTTGCCGAGCTGTCCGTTTTTGCTCTTCTGTAAAGTGAATGTATTGTGACATGAACTTTTCCTTTCATCATTATCCCATTTTCATACCATGGGCCTGTTTTTTTTCTTCGATTTTCTGCCGCAGCTTCTTTTCAATAACTGCCCGCTGACCGCCCTCATTTTTGTGCAGACGATCTCCAAACATCCGCGCAAGCTGAGAGAGCAGACGAACGGACGCCATGCCGACAGACGGATTTCTCAGTCTGCCGCTGTAATAGTTTTGCAGCAGTCTTGCGGCATACACATTTCCTTGTTCTGCGGATGCCGATAGCAGAGCAATGCCGGTTTCTACATCCCGATCCGTTTCTTTTCCGAACAGCAGCATCTTTCCAAGCTGATACTGCGCGTATTGATTTTTCTGTTTTACGGATTCCCACAGCCAATAAAGAGCCTTTCCCATATCCTTTGGAATCCCGTCTTCACAGAGATACAGTTTTGCAAGGAGATATTGTGCCTGACTGTTTTTCTGCTCTGCGGAAGCATTCAGCAAGCGCTCCGCCTCAAATACATCCTTTTCGGTATGCTCACCTCGAAAACAGAATTTACCGAGCAGATACTGCGCCCACCCATTCCCGTCATTCGCAGATTCCCGAAGCAGCCGCACCGCCTTGTGCTCGTCACTTATTTGTGCCAACCCCGCAAGGTGCATTTTGGCAAGGGAATATTTCGCGTAGCTGTTGCCCTGATCAGTAGCTTTTTCGAACCAGCTTTCGGCTTGCGGGAAATCCTGCTCGATCTCATCTCCCAAAAGATACAGCTTGCCTAGACGATACTGCGCATACTCGTATCCCTGCGCAGCGGATAGAAGAAGCCAGCGCACCGCTTCAGCCGGATCGTATAGAGGGCTATCCTTGTCAAGATATTCTTTTGCTTTACGGTATTGAAACAGCGGATGGTCGGGATCGCTCCACCATTTTTTAGGCGCAGACGATTCTGTCTTTGTTTCTTCCGGCTCCTGTTCATCGGGCGCGAATTCTTCCGGTTCGGATACTGCTTCTTCAAAGGTGATGCGGTCATAGAGGATGTTCAGCGATTCCTGTATGACCGCATTTTTGATTGCCTTGAATTCCTTGTTCTGCGATAGCGGAATGCGCTGCTCCGGCGTATCCTGATAGGTACCGGTGATCTTGTCTCGCTGTTCATACCACAGATCATAAAGCGCAGAGATATCCTTTTCTCTTGCGAGCTCATCGACAACGGCGTTCACAAGATTCCGTCCTGCCTGCGGAAGATACCCATAGACCTTTTTGCCTTTGTGATGCTTCATCTGCTCGGAGAGTTTGAGAAGCAGATCGGTAACCACAGGATTGTCATAGCTGCCGGAATTGATGCGGGCGATAATATCCGAAAGAATGTCACGGCTCTTTTTCGTCAGCTCGTTTCGGTGGTTGGTCTGTTCTACATATACCTGCAAAAGATCGTGACGAAAAATCTGACGGGCAAATGCCGCCTTGATATTCCGAATTCCAAGTTTGGTGAGATACGGTTCTTTTCCTGCGGAGTAGACCACCATGTGAACATGGGGATGATAGCTCTCGTCATGGTAGGCAGCGTACCAGCGCAGATCGGTCAACGGGATTTTCATGTTCTCGGCAATGGTTTCCGCCTGCGAGCGCAGGAGGTTTCGCCATGCGTAGGCGTTGTCATAACCAAGCCGAGCAGCGTCTTCACGGCGCAGAGAAATGATGTGCGTCCACACATTGCCTTCGTGATTCGCAACTTCCTCTGCAACTTTGGAAAGGCTGATCGGAACATCCGCATCCGTAAATAAACCGTGTGCACCATGACGCTCTGTGCGAGGTCGCTTTGCAATATACGAAACATAATTTTCACGCTTGCCGATCAAATCTACATTGTCATCGATAGCGCGGGAGATGAATTCCGATGCCGTACCTTTACTCGGTTTTGAAATATAGTCCCGATACTCAAAGCTGTCTTTTGTTTCGGGAAAGTCACGGACAAGTTCTTCAATCAGTTTTTGCTGTTCTTTTGTAGCAGACTGATGTTTCCATGTGTCATCTATTTTCTGTACGCTCTCACGCTTTGCGATATAGCGAATGAGATGTTCCGAGTGCTGACGGCTGCCTGCTCTGAGGTATCGGCTTTTCAAAATAATTTTTGCCATGGTTATTCATTGCCGTTTTGAAATTTCACAGCGTCCTCCAAGCGCACCGCACCGCGCAGGCGTTTTACTTCCTCTACGCATAGTCCCCGAAGCCGGGAGAGCGTATCCGCATCGATCTCATTGGTCGCTGCAGTCAAATGGAGCATCATACAAAGCTCCACGGCGATTTTGAAAAGCAGCGTTGCCATGCGATCCTCAAAGGCATCGAGGCTGCCCTGCATGGTAGATACAACAACATTCGGAAGGTATTGCTTATATTCCTCGCTGGCAAGATAACCGCAGTAAAACAAAATCGCTTTCTCTATAAATTCACTGGGACTTTTGCAGTTGTCTGCTTCATAATTCTTCTGTAATTTTTCTTCTGTAGATGGGTAGATCCACAGAGGAATGCGGATTTTCTTTTCTTTGCCCATCGGCGTTCACTCCTTTCCGACAGCCACCATAAAAACGGCGGTTTTACGGGGCTGGTCTTTTTCTCGGTGCACCCATTTGGGCTGACGGTGGTTTTCAGGTGTACCTAAAACGGAAAAACCGAAAAGCCGTAAAACCTTTGATGGCAGTCCGCGTTGCGGGTTGCCGGGAACCGGCGGAGAGGCGTTTACAGCCACCCGCCTTTATCCTGCAACCAAATCGCAGGCTAAGCCGGTCGATTTGGGGCTGTATTTCTCTCTGTGCAGACTTTCGCCAAAACCGCCCGAATTTCGCTTGGAGCCTGTCGGTCGGGTGGTTTCTCCACCATTCCGGGAAAGTCGGCATACGGGACGACACGGCGGCTTACAGGCGGCTCTTGTCTTTCTTTACCGTTTTGCCGTCCAACCGTTTGAAGCAACTCTCGGTATAGGAAAGTCCACGCTCTGTTATAAGACGGTCGAGAATTCTGATCATATCCGCTTCCTTTAAGCTGACCGGATCGGAGAGACCGTCATAGTAAATCCACTCCGGCGAGTCCGGATCGTCCTTGACGAACACATCGTAACCGAGTAGCAGTTCTTTGCAGGAACGATAGAGAACAGCGTTCAGTCGCAGGCATCCCGCGGTGAGGACGGCGGCAGTCGTTTCGGAAAAATCCGCAGGGATTCGCTGCCTCATCCGCTGGATTCTACGGTCGCTGAGCAATCGCTCATAGGAATAACGGCCGCCGAGCTGCCGCTGTAATTCTTTTTTGCGGCTCATAAATGCATCCCCTCCGAGAAATAGAAGGGATCGCTTTCGTCCATAGCCTGCTCATCCTCATCGGGTTCGTATTCATCATAGTCCTCCAGTTCGTACAAAAAGTCATCCTTATCTTCCATATCAAACAGCGTCTGTTGAGGTTCCGGCTCTCGATGTGCGGCATAGAACTGCGCCGTGCTTTTCAGGACAGCCTTGTCAAACACATCGGTATCCAACCCACAGTCGTTGTAGCCCTCATAGACTGTTTGGTAATAATACGGAGAAGGAAGACCGAAGCCCATCTTGAGATTCATGATATACACCATGGCGTTTACTTCTTCTCCGTCAAGCTGCACGGGAACATTTTGCTTGAAGTAGTGCGAGGGATATCCCTCGTAACGGTCGAGCTCCTGCTCGTTCTTTTCGGAAATTTCCCACACCGCAACAGGGACGGAGGCGCCTTCTTTGGGTGCGATGGTAGCAAAGGCGCCATGAGGCTGCCCTTTAAACTGCAGCTCATAATCTTCGATTACGCCTGTGCCGTACAATTTCGCGCCGGGACACCGGTATCTCATCTGACGGATATTGAGATTGCTGCCGTAGGCAACATACAATCGTTTGCTCATATTTACTTTTCACTCCTTACATCTGCATTGAAAAAGCAGGAGCGTCCTGCTCCTGCTCATTTGCTTGTGCTGTCGGTTCTTCTTCGACCATCGGCTGTTGTTCCTCGGTTTCCTGCTGCTCGGCTAACCGCTTTGCGGCAAGGCGGGCTTTCTGTGCTTCGGCTTGTGCGGGATCACGCCATGCAATGTTGCCCTCTAAATTTTTCAGCAGATGCTGGCGGGCGGTTTTAAATTCATCACCAATCAACCCCAGCCGTAAAAGCCAAGTGCGGAAGGTGTATTTCTCATTTTCCGGCTGTCTCTTGATGCGGGATGCGCCTCGCTGCACAAGCGCCTGATGGCTGATGGCAAGGCACAGTTGAATATATGATTTCACTTCTCCGGCGTGGAGAGTGGAATTGAACATACGGAATTCAATCGTGCCTTTTGAAAACACACTGTGCAGATTGAGGGCGTGATAGCGGCTGTCATCGTAGTGGATATATCGTCCGCCGTAGCCGTTGTACCACATCTGCTCCACCTCCTGCATAGTTTTGGGACGCTTATGGTTGAGTTCCTCTAAAAATCGGGTGTCTGCTTTCTGACAGTAATGCTCTCGGTTCACCTGAACTTTTAATGTCTTGTACAGCAAATCCTCTTTGGACGCCATAATGTTTACAATATTACGGAGCGTCTGCGGCGTATGGGAGGAGGCATCCACATGAACATGGATGCCGCAGGAGTCGTTGACCTTTGCACCGCCTGCGCGGAGCTTGCGCACAAGTTCCTGCACCGTTTCAATATCTTCGTACTGACAGATCGGAGAAACAAATTCCACCGAATAGTCCCGGCTTGCCGAACGGTTGTTACCGTTGCGGCAGCGGATGGAGGCGTCACTCACCACTTTCCATTGACGGTTACGGTTGTCTCTGATGGTATAGGCGTCATACCCACCGCCGACATGGGTCGCCTGCGTACCGAAATGTCCCGCAATAATCCTTGCCGCCGCTGCTCTTGTCAGCCCGGTCATCTCAATTTCGATACCGAAGTTCTGGCTTCTCAAACAGAATCACCGTCCGTGCGGCCGGGAGCGCCCACAGCAGAAGAAGGAACAGCTTTCGGTTTCTTCGGCTTGGCAGCGGCTGTTTTGTTCCCGGCATTCAGTTCGATAAACTCCCGCACGCCCGCAGGCACGTGTTTGCTGTACAATGCGTCAGCGGCTTTTTCCATTTCTTCCTCAAAGGACAGGTCTTTCTGTGCCATATACAGTTTGGCGGCGGAGAGTTTTTCCGCGTCAAAAGACACAGGGATTACTGCTTTTTTCATGATGCTCACCTCACATTTTCATTTGGGGCTGTGCCATATCGACAGATGGGTGTTCCTGTTCGTTTAACGGCGTTAGCCCGTTGTTGTAATCATCGATCATCTTTTCGGCCTCGGTCATGGTTTGACTGCCGTCATACCATCGGGATTCCATCTCAGAAAGGGTATCCTCGATGGTGTCTCTTACATGGACAGAGTAGCTTTTAGCCGCATCGAGAAACGCTTCACGCCCATGCTTTTTATATATCCCGTAAAGGGATTTCATTTTTCCTTTCATTTGATCCTCCTTCACATAGAAAGAACAGGATTAGAGGGTTCGCCCTGTTCGTCTACGTTGCCGCTGTGAAAAAAAGAAACTCTTTGCTCGGTTGTCATTCCTTCTGTATTGCATTGTATGATCTCATGATTTTCGGGATCGTACAGTGTAATATGCTCGATGGCAGAGGAGTCAGTGCAGGCTGTTTTCACCGCGTCAATCAGTTTCGGATGGGTAATCGTCCAAGTGTCACGGTCTGTTCGCGCAGTTTCTTTCAGCATCGTTTCTATATTTTGTCCGCGTACATCCGCAAGAGCAGCGGCACCGTTCAGCTTTTGCCGCACGCTGTCGGCAGACTGGTAACGCCCGATAAATAAAAGGTCATCTCTGCCTCTGATTCCTATAACGGACAGCGAAGATTTTTCAGTTGTGCCGTAGGGTGTAAAACCGTCCTCGAACACGCCCTCATTCGCTAAAGTTCTGACCTCGTCATGTGAATATCCCGCGGCAAACATCATCGCACCAAAGACAATTTCGTTGCCGAGGGTATCGAATTTCAGGCTCTGCTGAAGGACGTCATTGCTGAAATTGTTTTTTACATAGCAAAGCGGACGGTACACTTCAAACAATTCTTTTTCCAATGAACTTGTACCCGCACCAGCACTCTCGTTCATAAAGCCTGCAAATGCCACCCAATCGAGTACGGCAGTTTTGTCATAGCCGTTCACCATATCGCTGACTTTGGTTATAAAGTCGGTTAACTTTATCATCTTTTATTCCTCCGTTTCTTTTCTGTGGGGAGATACATTGATTTTCATAGCGGTTTCGCCTATTTCATAGACAGCCTTGGATGCTGATCTTCGCTGTGATAGACGTCTTCATCCATCACATCGGCGCCGAGCATTCCGAGAACATGATCGAGCTGCTCGGCTCCCGAACAGCAGTCCGGCGCGTTTACAAGATAGGCTGTGGTCTGCACAGCGTCTTCCACCAGCAGGATTTCAGTGGTTTGGTTTTCCTGCTCCTGCCGATCTTCTGTGGGTGTCATTGTTCTTTTACTCATGGATTCGTTTCCTCCGTTTCTTCGATATAGCTGATATACGGGATTTTCAGCCAGTGCGTCCAGCCGGTTTGACCCATCGGTGTGCGTATGACTCCCGCATTGGTATTCGCGGCTTGGATCACCTCGCCGTTTCCGATATAGATGCCGATATGACCTTCGTGCCAAACAGCCAAGCCGGGGATTTCGGGGATGGTATCAATCGTGCCTTTCTCTGCGGCGTTTTCATACATGGTATCCGCACCGATGTCGGGCATACCGTTTGCGCCGATTTCAATTTGCGCAGTTTCGGTATTGTACCAGCCGTAGCCTTTTATAAGTCCAACACAGTCTGCGGTTCTGCCGCCCAGCCAATTCTGACGAATGAAATCCTCATAACCGCCGACCTCATCGGGATACTGTATTATCTTGCTTGTCAGCAGCGCTTCATCCAGCACGGAACCGTATGTGCCGTAGACATATCCCCATCCGTTTTCCTGCGCATGGATTGCCCATTTCACGATGTCCAAATTGTTTTTTGTTGCGGGATCGGTAAAGTCCGAAATGTCGATTGCCGTAGCGCAGATATTTCCCATAACTTTACCGAAATCTTCGGCTGTGAGCTGTGTGCCGAATGCAGAGTTGACTGCTGCGATAAGTTGTTCGTCTGTCTGATCTTCGGCAAAGCAGCCCACCAGTTTGGAAACGAAATCAGACTGTCCGGCATAATCGGAAAGTGCAAGCACATACAGTACCTGCGCCTCCTTTACTTTACCGGTGAAACCGGCGGCTTTCATCTCATCTTCAATGGCGTACATGGTATCCTCAACAAACTGCAGCTTTTGCTGTTCCTCTGCAGAGAGGTTTTCTACCACCATCGTCTGCAGACGGTCGGTGTCAATCTCGATGCCGCCATTGAAGATAGAGACAATCGCCACGATGGGCATGATGATAATGATGATAATCCCAAGCACAATGCCGAGTACGGTTTTCAGTATCTTTGGATTGGTAAGCAGTGAGACAGCAATCTTTTTAAGGGCGGCGGCAACGGTCGCGCTCATAGCCGCATCTCCATGCCGTGTGCCAGACTATTTTCGTAATCTTCTAAACAGGAATGAAGGGAGACGGTAAAGGCACAGCTAAAAGCATCCTGTATATCCATCTCCGAACAATCCTTGATCTTTTTGCGGCCGCATTCCAAGAGCGTTTTTTGTGAAGGCATGTCCTGCATAACGAGCCGAGGATAGCCGTTTAGGGACACCGTGTCGCCGATCTTCAGCGCTGTTCCCATACAGTCATGCATACCGGAGTCCTCGCCCACAAAGCCTTTGACCTCCCGAAAGCATTCGCCGTCATCGAGATAAAGGTAGGCCGCGTCCTCATGAAGACCGGTCAGCGCATTCTTTTCGCTCAACAGCTCGCCGATCTTTTCGAGTGTATCGAAAGTGTCCCTGTTGGTCATGACCGCGCTTTTCAAAACCAGATGTTTTTTGAGTCCGGAGATTTCTTCCGTCAGCTCACGGACTCTTTTTTCTTCTGCCGGTGTCATTATCGTCCACCTGCCTTTCCGAACAGCGCCGCCTTGTATTCCGGCGCGATGACCTGCAAAAGATATCTCTCGTTGCCGCAGCGGTAGAGGCAGGTGCCGCGTTCGGGATATTTGATCAGTTCGAATTCGGATGGCTCAACTTGGAGTGCGTCCATATATTCCTTTGGGTTGATCTGTCCCGCATTAAACAGAAACTGATGCGTCGGAATGGAGAACAGCGGCTTTGTAAATTCACGGATAGACGGGATCAGAAAATCCTCGATGTTCTGGCTGGCCAGAATGATCGAGGATTCTTTTTTGCGCACACGCTTCATGGCGTTGCGGATATATTCGATTGCCGTCATGTTGGTGAGGAAGAGGTACAGCTCGTCTATGGACGCCGCCGTATTGCCCTTGCCGAGCAACTGATTGCTCATGAAGGAGAGGATGTTAAACAGCATGGCGTCCTTGAGACGCTTGTTGGTATCCAGTAAGCCCTTCACGCCGAACACAAGGAAGGCGTCATCCGTGATGTTGGTGTGTCCGTTGAAGTATTTGCTTTCCGCACCAACACACATGGAGTGGATGCCAAGGCATACCTCTTGGAGCGTTTCTTCGGTATAGAGATATTTTCTGCTTTTATCGTAGCTGTAGAATTCTTCCTCACACAGCTTGTAGAAATCCTCCATAATGGGATAATCAGTGGGCTTCAGCCTGCTGTAATCGGTGCTGTCAGTGATGCCGAACCGGGCATACAGTTTGGAGAGCAGGATTTCAATGGTATCGATCTGAATGTCGCTGAAATCCTTGTAGCTGCGGAAAAAGTCTTTTAAAAATGCGATGTGCTGACTGAGCCTTGTCGCTTTACGAAAAGCAATTGGTGCTGTTGGATCGCCGTCATCGTCCTGCCCATCAGACCATGCCTTTGGTTCCAGCGGATTGATAGTGTACTCGCCGGACAGGAAATCGATATAACAACCGCCCAGCGCCGAACAGATTTCTTCGTACTCGCTTTCGGGATCAAGGCAGATGATCAGCTTTCCCGATTCGCGCAGGTTGGTGAGAATTAACTTTAACAGATAACTTTTTCCCTGACCGCTGTTGCCTAAAATGAGGATATTGCTTGTGGTTTTGTCTTCGGCTCTGCGGTCGAAATCCACGAGGATGTTCGTGCCGAACTTATCTCTGCCAATATAGATGCCTTTCGGATCGGTCTTGCCGGAGAAGTTGAAGGGATACAGATTTGCCACCGAGCTGGCAGGCAGGACACGCTCATACTGCGCGCCGAACTGATTTGCGCCCACTGGCAGAACAGACAAAAAGCCTTCTTTCTGCCGTAAGGTCAGGCGGTCTACCGAAATTTTGGAGCGTGTCAGCTCCATTGCAATCTCGCTCTGCAGCTCTTTGAGCGCGTCCATATTCCGTGCCTTTAATTCGATGAATACCGAGCAGTGCAGAAGCGGCTCACGATTCTTGCGGAGATTCGCCAGCAGCTCCACCACATCCTGCAGGTTACCCTCGGCTTCGATGGTTTCGTTTACATCAGTGCCGCCGCTTTTCAGCTTGTTTCGGCGGGTGGCATTTTGAATGATTTTCCTCTGTTCCATGCTTTCGACCAGTCTGTGATAGATGCGTAAGGTTACGCCGCTGCGGTCGGCAAGCTGAGAGAGGATTGCCTGTTCCTCGGTAGAGGGCGGATACTCACGGATCGCCCATACACAGCGATAACTGTCGCCCAAGATATAATGGTCAGAAAGGAATTTGATTGTGCCGGGCAGGATCATATCGAAAAAATCCTTTGTACGGATTTCTTCCGCCTGCTCCGGTGTGAGTACCTTTGGTTTCCTTTTGAACATATATAGCCTCCTTTTGCCGTTTTGCAGACAGAAGGAAAGCACAAAAAATCAACCGCTTTGCTGTCTGCAAAACGACTGATAATATTTTGAATTACATTTTTACGGCTGCCACAATCAGCCTGCCGTTTTTTCCTGAACCGTAACAGGTGGACAAGGTGATAATCTGCCCGCCGTACACAGGTGTAACACCAGTATCATAGAGCGATTTTTGCATGATTGCTGCGGCTTGTTCGGTGAAATCCGTGCTGTCGGCCGCATGAATAAAGCTGTACCAAGCGTCAGTTTTTTGAACAGCGGCAACGGCAAAGACCATATATTTTTCCACACCGTCTGCTGTTTGAAATTCTATGACCGGATGCTCGGTACAGAACGCCGGGTCAGTATAATTCCGAAGCGATGAGAACATCGTGCCGTTTTTCATGTTGTGACCGTAAACAATGAGATGATCGCTCTGCAGGTCGCACCGCCAGTCCAGAAACGGCACGCCGCTTTGACTGTATTCGCCGTAAAAACTTCGGCGCAGATATTTCTGCGGATAGTCCGGGGTGTGCATGACGGGATAGCTTAGCTGCGTATCGGGAATACACAGCCAGCCGATGCAGTCGCTGTTCTGTGCAAACAGCCCTGACAGATCTCGCACAGGTTTGGAAGTATCATCCGTTGGCACAGCCGTTTCATCGTTGGTTTTTTCCGGCGTTACTTCCACCATCTCAGCAAGGGTATCGAATTCTTCTTTTTCTTTCTGCCGGTCGGACAGTTGCGTATAAACCATAAAGCCGGACAAGGCGGCAATTGCCGACAGCAGAACGAAAAGAACGGCAAGACTAATCTTCCGAAGCTTCATCGTCCACCTCATAGAATTGTTCGCCGTCAATGTCGGGCATCTGCTCTCCGTTCATGCTGGCTTCAAAATACAGGGCGAGAAAGCGCTTGATGTCCGCTTTCTTTATCCGCTGCACTTCAAAGCCCTGCTCGGAGATGGTTTTCTCGATACGGTTTGCCGCTTCAAAGGTCTGTTTCTCTTTACGGTCTTTCAGCCTTGCGATAAACAAAAACTGCCTTGCGGTCGCCATCTCCATTTGAATATGGTCAAGAAAGTCGATGTCCTTTTTGATGATTTTCCGCACCTTCGGATTCTGTTCCTCCGAGAGCCTGTCGTTCAGATACGATTTGTTATCGTCAAAGCACTCGGAGGAATCGGTGCAGGTGATCTCAATATCAGGGATGGCGGACAGCACCATCATCAGATGGCGAATTTTGATTTCGATATTGGTATGGGACAGCACCGAGATGTTGGTGGGCGAGACGAGATAAAAAAGCAGCTCGTACTTGCCGGCCGCAAGTCCGTATTTGGTAAAGGTCTTGATGCCTAAAAGCTCCTGTACCGAGCGTCCTTTTTTCTTTTTCTGCGGTTTTTCTTTGGTTGTCAAGCGTAATCACCTCCACTCAAAATATTGTTGGGTAGATATAAAGTACCGCACAGCGTATTTCATAAAATCCAGTATGGTCGTATCGTCCAGACGGATGGTCAGAAAGCCATAGCAGAGCGTGGCGGCGGCAGGAATCACGATCCGAAGCTGCACCAGCGCCACAATGGATAGCAGCGCGGCAATACCGAGAATGCAAAAATCCCGCAGTCCCCACAGCCACAGGTTGGCTGTAGCTTTCAGATTCTGCGGGTACAGATACTGCGTCACTTACATTCCTCCCATCATCATTTCATTTTGTATATCGCCGCAGAATTCCTGCGGCGTCTGATGGTATTCCTCACGGATTTTGTCTGCAATCATTTCCTTGAGGAGTTGCTCCTCGCTGTCGGTGGGCTGGTAGTCAAAATATTCGCTGCCGTTATCGCGGCTGATTTCGCATTCGATGCGAAGCGTATCTTCGAAGGGGTTGTATTTGCCGTACATATTCAGCCATGTGCTGTCATCGTCCGCCGTCTGAACACCGAATTTCTTTTCTACATCGAACCATGTTTCGATGTAGACGGTGATTTCCTGCCCGATATCGCAGTCTACCTCCATCTCACGGTCGACAGCAATATCGGCTCTTTCAAGCTCGTTGTTTACTTTCATGCTGTATTACCTCACTTTCCTGCGGCTCTGGCAACTGAACGCGTCAGATTGACCGCAGTGGTCGTTGCGTGAACAACCGACATCATATTTACCCTGACCGAGCTGTCAAGCCCAAACTGCTGGGCAATTCTCGGCACCTCGTTGGCCGCAAGCATAATGCCAAGCCCTAAAAGCATATTGCCGGGGAAGGTCAGCAGTCCCAAAAACAACAACGAAGTCTGCATGAATGCCGTGAGGCACAGAGCCGCGATCTGCTTCATCCACTGATTAAATCCGTCCTGATAGCCTCTCGGCACAGAGAACATATACAGTGCTCCCACCGCCATCTGAATGAGCAGGATTCCGCCGCGTTTAATGTTCGCAAAAAATATCTTGACCACGCAGTAGGCAAAGGCGATCAGCGCAAGGATGTTAAACAGATTCATCTGAATGTTGGTGCTTACTGCAAAGCTGCCCTGCAGAACGCTGGTGCTTTCTCCTGCAAGGTCGAGGGTTCGTCCGCCTGCAAAGAGTGCCGACAGATCGTGGGAGAAGGTGTTTTGCAGGCTGATGCAGAACTTGTACAGTTCCACCGGCACAATGCCGATGAGCGAACAGGCGAAGAATCCTTTTAGGATATTGACAGCCGTTGACTTGATATTTGCTCTGCCGCACTGGTACTCAATCGCTACATCAAATATGGCGACAACCACGCCCGCAACAAAGAGCGCCCAGCCGAACAGCGTGAAGAGTTTGATGGTCGCCTGAATCCAGTCAAGGTCAAAGATATCTGCGCCCATATTGCCCATCATGCTGAAAAAATCGGCTACGGCGTTATAGATGGTTTCATAAAACCATTTGAGCATGGTGTCCCAGATTACATTGGATATTTGCTCTCCTAAAAAATCGAACACGCCGCCGATGGCATCGCCGATACCGGAGAATATATCTCCTAACCAATCGAAAATAGGTCATCACCTCCAGTTATATGCCTGTTAATCCCTCAAGTCCAGATATTGGTTCATCAATCATTTCATCTTCTATAGGCTCGCATATTTCTAAAAATTCTTCCTCAGAAGGCAGTGCTGACAAATCAAATGATTTGAAAAGCTTGACAGGGTACATACCGTTTTCATCTTCTTTTTGTCCTGCGGTATAGAACCGTTCAGACTCATCAAGTGGTGTTTCATTAAAGCCCTGATACACCTCAAATGTGTTTTTGTCAAAGTCTATGACATATGCCCACTCGCAAAAAATGCTATCCCGTGAAAAGTTTAAACTGTTCTGCAACTTGATTTTGCCGGTCGCACCTGCCACTATTTCTAATATCCTTGCACCGGTATCTCTGCTCAGTTCAGGATGCTTATTGCAAAAATCCTGATAGACGTCATAGTCAATCATTTCTTGCTTGGTATCCACACCGAATTCTTCCCACAGTTTTTCATATTCGGCGTTTGTGAGCCAAGTGCAATTCTCCAAATTTTTCTTTAACCGTTCTGCCATCGGACTTTTCAAAAATTCGAGGATGGATGCGCCCTGACCTTCCGGATATACGTCCCATTGACCGTACTGTGCGATACGGTAATCGCCATCACTTACAACGCAGATTAAATGTCTTGTTCCCATTTTCTCCCCTCCGATTATAGGATCGTCCAGATATACAGCGGCGCGGTCAGTGTGAAAATAAGGCAGGCGAACAAAATACAGGGCGCGGCAAATTCAAACTGGCCGTGCTTGCGGTACTCAAAATATGCCGTGCCGACCTTCACGAAAAACAGGATAGCAAGGATCATGTCCACCACGGGGAACACGACATTATTAACCACTGTTTTTATCTGCGTCTGTGCTTGCGTCCATGTGTTTTCGATAGCTCCCGCCACATCGCCGGCGGCAAAGACCGGCACGGCGGAAACAGTAACAATCAGCGCCACTACAGCGGCACAGAAAAGAAGTCTTGTCCATTTCTTTTTCATCGGCGTTTTCCTCCTAACACTTTGTTGATTTCATTTTCCCGAACCTTTCGGATTGTCACATTGAGGTTTTTGCAAAATTGTATTTCAGCCGCCATACCCTCGGTCACCTCATCACCGAAGAGCCACATTTCATCACAGAACCACAAAAGCGACAGTCCTGCCGCTATGCCGATTTCTCTCTCTTTGGGGATGCTGTCATCAAGGCAGATCGCATAGAAATGCGGCACGACCGGAGCCGTGCCGCACAGCAATGCATATTTGGTGTACCGTCTGACTTTACGCAGATTTTCCTCTACATTACCGCCGAGGGGAGAGCAGATATACACCTTTTTCATCATTTCGTCGTCGCAAGCTTTGAAATGCTCGTTTCCGCCTTATGGCGAAAAGCTCGCTCTCTCCGCTGCTCCTCCTCTCCAAAAAAAGACTCGTTTGCTCCGCCTGCATCCTTGCAAGCGCGGCTGCAACGGCTCCGCTTCACTACCATCTTTTTTCGGTTACTCATTATCATCATCCTTTTTCTTTTTAATGAGGATGATCGCAGAGGCAACCGCACCGCCCACGGCTACTGCACCGAGTCCGATCCAAAAGCCGAGATTGCTATCATCGCCGGTCTGCGGTACATCGGGGACAGGAGGTGTGATCTTCACCGTCTGACCTTTGTCCTCGATATCCGCATGGACAGCGATTTCAACATCGTCACGGTACAGACCTTCAAACACTACAATTTCGGCTGCACTTGTCAGTACTGATGCGTCAAATACAAAGGTAACGGTAATTTCTCCGTCCGGCGCATCGGGCTTAAAGGTGAAAGAGCTGCGGATTTCCTCTCCGTCAACAAGCAGCGGTTCTCCTGTGAATTTGTCCATCAGGACGCCTTTTACCGTATACTCCTTGCCGGGAGTCAGATTTTCGTAGGATACAACATCCTCGATTTTTACTCTGCCGTTTGCCGTGATTTCTTTCTTTCCGTCTGCGGTTGCCTGCGTTTTGATTTCAGGGATTTTCACCTTGACGGTCTGTCCCTCGTCTTCGATATCTGCATGGACGGTGAGCTCTTTGCCGTCTTTATACAGGCTTTCAAACACCACAATGTCGGTATCTTCCTTGATATATTTGGAATCAAAAATGAATTCCACGATTGCTTCGCCTGTGGGCGCTTCGGGTGTAAAGACCGTTTCGGAACGGATTTCTTCGCCGTTAATCACAAGCGGCTTGCCTGTGGTTTTATCCATCAGGATGCCCTTGAGGACATACTCCTTGCCGGGGATCAGGTGCTTGTAGGATACGGTATCGGTAAGAGTGAAGACCTCAGTCGCGCAGATTTCCTTTTCTCCGCAGGCAGTCGCTTGTGTTCCGATTTCAGGGATACGGTCATTGACTACGGTGATTTCGATGAGCTGTTCGTGCTCGGATACGGTCACGGGATAGATTTCCTCGTTCGGGAGGAAAGAGTCCGCAGGACACAGTTCTTTGACGATCCAATTTCCGTAAGGAATTTGCTCAAATTTGAAGACGCCGTCCGGCTGTGATTCGGCAGTAAGAACAGCCGTTTCTTCCGTAAACTCGGTTTCGTCCGAACGGAACAAACCGAACAGAGCACCCGTAATGGGTTCTTCTGTTTCACGGTCAATCTTTAAGCCCTTGATGCTGCCGTAGATGAGATCGTTTTCAATCGCTTCGCTGTCATTGACCTGAATTTCCAAAACGGCGATATCCTGCCCTGCATACACAAACTCTACAGGATATTTTTCGTCCGAGAGGAGATAGTGCTCGTCTGCGGCGATTTCCTTGACATAGAGTTTTGCGCCAACGGGGATGTCGGTCTTAAACACCGCCTTACCGTTTTCCGTACAATTGACGATTTCCAGCAGTCCGTCTTTTGGGATCACTGAGCCGTCTGCCGCCGCAAGATCCTCCGCGGCAAACAGCCCGAACTGCACCGAGAGGATTTCGCCGTTTTCGCCGATGCCAAACAGCTCGTTCTGCTCCAAAATTTTGGAGAGACTGATTTCTGCCTTTTGACGCTCGTTGTAAAACGAGACTTCAGTGGAAGTCACTTCAACATTTTCGCCGGCATAGGTCAGCTCCACTGTTTTAATTTCTCTGCTGATCACCATACCATAGGCAGCTTTTTCCTCACAAATTTTGAAAGTTCCAAGATACAACGGTTCTGTGGTCGCAGTGCCGTCCCGGCCTGTCTGCAAACGAGCCACAACCTGTTTATCCTGATATCGGAGTGTTCCATCCGGCGTATAGATATCTCCGACCGCCGTAATGACATAGTGCGTATCCGGTACATTGCCTACCGTGTAAACTGGCTGATAGATGCCGTCTGTTTCCGTCACGGAAGAGAACACCTCGCCGGTCTTGCCGACCGTGATCGTGCCTTTCTGCGCAACATTATGCTTTTCGACCACAACGGTGGTCTGTGTGCCGTCCACCTTGAACGGTACGGGCGTGAAGTCAAGGACATACCCGTATGCGCTGCACTGCTCAATTAACTCGTAATTCCCGAAACCAAGAGGCTCCGGCATCATCAGCTTACCTGTGGTATCGGTGTAATAGGTGTCGATATCCACCGGCGTCGGGTAGTTGATGTGCTGGACGATATATTCGCCGGTATCGGTATTCCTCACCTTGAAACCGACGCCTGCGGCAGGGATAACCTTACCGGTTTCCGCATCCTTTTTTACGATCTCGATCAGAGACTCAAAGGTGGCGTTGTTGATGAGGTAACGGTATACTTCGCCGTCCTCCTTCACAAACACATCAAAGTCGGGCAGCAGCTCTCTGCCGTCCCAGCCCTTGGTTTGTTTTACCGTGTAAATGCCGTAAGGCAGGGATTTCGATTCCGCAAAACCATATCCATCACAGACAAGGATATCCCGTTCGGTTTCCTCCGCGTCCGCATAACTTCCGGCGCTTTTCAGATAAACTTCGAATTCCGCGCCTTCTTCTGGCGTTTCGATCTGTGTTTCGCCGTCGTCGCAGTGCTTGATCACGGCGATTTTTCCTTTGTTAACGGTTTCATAGGAGTCAAGCGGTGCGGCAAGACTAAATTCCGCCGTATAGAGCTTCGCCTCCGCGCCGATGTGCAGAGATTCGGTGTTGAGCAGGTACCCCTCGCTCGGCTCGATCTCCCGCAGAGACCAGTCGTTTCCGCAGACATAGGATTTTGTGGTGAACTGCCCGTTGGGATCGGTTTCGTACACATCCATGAGCTGCCCGCCGTTAAATACACCGTATTTTGCTCCGGCAAGAGAAGCGCCACCCTGCGGCAGCCCTTTTTCACTGTCGGATTTGGTGACGGTGAGGCTCCATTTTTTGAGGACATTGTGAAAACTCTTGTCGGTTACCTTGTTCCACTCGATGGCTGCGGTCTGTTCTTCCGGCACCACATATTTGATATCGGCATCCACCTCTTCGAGAGTGTATGGCGTACTGCCGGAAATGAGGACGTCCTCAAAAACAGCGGTACCCGATGCATCGGTCACAGCGTATTCATCTACGGCAAGACCGGAAAGCGAAGTGCCGTAGAGATGAAATTTGACGCCCTCAGCCATATTGTCTTCGGCGGTCTTGACCACCCTGAGGCTGCCACGTTTGAGAGTATTATTAAATGTTACGGTTGCCGTCTGCCCGGACACTACGGTGACCCTGCGGCTTTCCTGCGGCTCATATTTGTTTTCTGTCTGCTCGGTTACGGTGTAGATGCCCGGATTGAGATGATCCACTTGAATCTGGCCGCCGTTGGCTGTTTTAACAGTTTGGTCAATGCCGTTTCCCTGAATGCGGAAAGAAACACCGTCAACTTTTCCGTCCTCGGAGGTCTTGATGATCTTTGCCGATCCCTGCGAGACCTTGATATTGAGGTACCCTTTTACAGGATCGTTGACCTCCTGTGCGTAAGTGACGGTATCCTGCAGCTCCCCGTTCGGGCCGTAAACGCCGTCCGTCCAGGTGATGACGCCGCGCCTTTGTGAATTTTTCTTTTCTGCGGTAATCGTGACGGTACTGCTCGGCGCTTTGTCGGCGGCAATCGTCAGTTTGTCTCCGCTTACGGAAAAATGAATACCCGAAACGCTTGCGGAGAACGAATAGTCGGAGAGCACATTGTTTTTGTCGGTGAGCGTGGCGGTGTACTTTTCGCCGTCCCATTCCAGTTCAATATTCTGCGCTTTACCTGTGGATTTGGAGAAGAAGCTCGGCACTTTGGAATGAGCCTGCACGCTTGCCGCAATGGAATTGTAGTAGTTCATAATCTTACTGCGTAAAGGATGGTTTGTACTGATCTGATCAAGAATAGCGTCTTTGCCGCCAGTGCTGACCTTGTTAAAGTCTGCGTCACGCTCGCCAACCACGGTTTCCCAAATTAAAAGCTGCGTGGCGACAGCGTGAGCCAGCTTGTCGCCGTCCTCATTCTGCGAACGCCAAGAGGTCGAAATCGTCCCCGTGTAGCCATATTGCATGATTCTGCCAATAAACAGTTTTATATCATCGGGGGAAATGGTTTTGTTGTAGGACGAGGGGTAATTGTCCCAAAAGTTTTCGCCTTTTTTGATAAAGCGATCGCCTGTTTTCAGAGGGACACCAATCTCAATACAGTAACAGATGTTGCCGTTATACGAACCCATAGCATAAACAGAGGTATAACGGGATGTGTCGGTTGACCAACCATTCATAAATTCATGACTACCGTGTCCCCATTCGCCGCTATAGTTGTCATCCCCGTCACGGGGGAACGACACAAGATATACCTCATCGGTTTCTTCTGCGGCGTAGGCGGTCGTACCAAAGCCCGCAAGGGTGGTAACGCACATCAGCGCCGCAAGAAACAGCGACATTATTTTTTTGATTTTTTTCGTTTTCACTTGAAAACCTCCTTAAAATGAAAAAACGCACCGTGGTTTTTACACAGTGCGTTTAATGAAATATTCAGTTTTAATTTTGGTTTAGGCGTAGCCGATATATAAATCGTGGCTCCCATCGGAGCGTTCCTCCGCCCATATCCAGACATCGGTAATATCCTCGTCACAGCTGTACCGATTTAAGCGGCTTTCGATATCCCGCTGCAGGCAGGAGCTATGCGCACCTGCTGTGATTGGATTGTCCCAACAGTCAATCGCCGAGCTTTCCAGCCGCAGCCCAATGCTCACAGCGTAGGTTTTAGCATAATCGATCCAAGTCTGAATGTTAAAATTGGGAACGGTGGGTTCTTCGGACGGTGCGGTTTCCTGCGGCGGCTCGCTCTGTGGCGGTTCTTCCACAGGTGGCTGTGTCGGCGCAGGTTTTGGTTTTTGCGTTTCCGACTCTTTCGGCGGCGGTGTGGGTGAGACAGAATTTGTTTTTTCTTCTGTCTGTGCAGGGTGTTTTGGTTCGGTGACATATTCTGTGCCGGACGGTTTTGCCGGGGTTTCTGTTTCTTCTGCCTGCAGCCGAGTTTCGGGTATGCTGTCTGTCGGATTCTCTGATTCTGTCGGAGCAGACGGACTGGCAGGAATCTCATTGTTTGGTTCGGCAGCCGATGTTACATCTGCCGAAGTGTCGACCGAGGATGGATTGTCGGTTATCGTCAGCGGCGGTTCTTGCTTACCGCACCCTGCAAGGCTGATGAGCGTCAGACCTGCGAGGAGGAGCGCGTATCGTTTCATTTTTATCATACTGATCACCTCTGACTATAAGGATAAGGGAAAAAGCCTGAAAGTCCAGCGAGAATCGGCTGTTTTTTGAAAAAATCACATTCTCTGCTCAAAAACCGGGGCTTCATCTTCCTCCTGATCTTCCAAGCCCTGCGATTCAGCTTCTTCCATTTGAAGCCGCTGTTCGTAGACTTCCAAAACCGCATCGCTGACAGCATTGCGGGAGGTTTCATTCAGAGCAAACGCCACATCCAAATACTGCATATTGCCGTTTCGGTCTTTATATGAACGATACGGCATTCTTGCGAACAGACCGTTTTTGCTGTCCATAACGGCGATATCCCTGATCACATACTCGCCGCCGAGGATTACGCTGGCGTATGCCTTGATGCGGTTGTCTTTTCCGATAAAACGGTCAATTTGTGCTTTTACTTTCATTCTGCAAATTCCTTTCTACTATAGTCGTTTTTTCACAGCCTTGCTTTTCCGCCCATTTAACCGATAAATGAATGAGGGCGGCTCGCTGTTCATCGGCGGAGAGACCGTCAAGAAACTGCAGCAGCGTGATGCCGTCCGACTGCTTATTGACAGCAGACCGTGTTCCTTTGCAGTTATCGCAGATTTTCTCCCGTCTGACCACAACGGTGCGGTCGTCCTTCTCGGTAAAGGACAGCACATCGTTATACTGAAAGCCGACGCGCCGTCTGATTTCATAGGGGATCGTGATCCTTCCTCTTTTTCCGAGAATGCGGTACAGTTTATTCACCGTCTTCACCTCCGCCGAATTGTTCTTTCAGGCATTCGCCGCAGCAGGGGCAGCAGTAAGGGCAACCCTCGCAGTCATCGTTATATGCTTCGCAGAAGTCATCCTCCGGCGTCTTTTGAATGACGATGCGGCCGCCGTCTGCAAATGCTTCCACCGTTACGCCGGGTGCAATTCCTACAGCATCCAGTGCCTCTGCAGGTACGGGGATCATTTCAAATTCATATCGTTCCATTATAAATTATCCTTTCGTTTATGATCTCCTGCGTGTCAAGCTCGTTAAACAGCGTGAGCTGTACGCAGGATCGGGCAAGCTCGGTGGTGTCGTAATTGGAAATTAAAAGTTCAGGGTACTGTTTCCCGTTGTCGTACCGCTGTGCGATGTTGGAGAGCCTTGTCGTTCTCTCAATTACGATGCCGGGGCGGGTATAAAGCTCTCGGATAAACTCGCAGTCGTTATAGGAAAGTAGAAATTTTCCTTTCATAGAGAACAGTGCTTCGGCAAGTCCCTGATGGTCAAAACCATCGGCAGACACAGCTTCATAGTACTGATCTGCCTGATAATACGGCGGATCGCAATAGAAGAAGCTCTCTGGCCGGTCATATTGTGAAATGAGCTTTACGCAGTCTTTGTTCTCAACAATGACCTTCTGCAGCCTGCCTGCCGCTGCTTCTATCAGGGGAAAATTGTTCCACATGGCGTGCGGCTGACTGCCGAAGGTGGAGGTTCCGGCTGCGTAGCTGTATCGGATCAGCGCATAGTAATAAGCGGCTCTGCGCACATCGGGCAAAACTGCCTGCGAATGAAGCATCTGCTTCATATATTCAAAATCAAGGCGGGAGTTGAGCAGATACCGCAGTTCGCCGCAGAGTTTTTCCGGCTGCTCCCGCACACACCGATACAGATTGACAAGGTTTCCGTTGAAATCATTGAACACTTCAAAATCGTTTCCGGGCGGTTTGTGAAACAGCACCCAGCCCGCGCCTCCGAACACTTCGATATATCTCTTGTAGTCCAACGGAAAACGGGCGAGAATTTCGTCCCGAAGGGCTTTCTTACCGCCCACCCAAGCCATAAAGCTATTGATGTGAGTCACCTCCTTTGCGGAGGCGTCTGCGTGTATGAATTTCCGCAGAAAACAAACGAGGCCGTTTTCCATGTACGGAATTCCATACACGCAAAACGACCTCGTTTTTTTAATCTCGATTATTCAGCTTTTTATTGAACCTATAGATTTTCTGCTCGTATTCGGTGATGCGGTTTACCTGCACACAGCACAAAATCACTGCGGCAATACAACCGCCGAACAGCAGACCGATGACAAAGTTCAGCATAGATTCATCACCTCGCTTTCCTGTTCATAGTAAATTTTTTGATTTTCTGCCCGATAGCAGAAATGACGGGAACGCTAACTGCGTTGCCCGCCATTTTGTATAGCCGACCGTCTGAGAGACCTGTTGCGGCTGCTTTATTAAATTGTTCATCGGTAAAGCCCTGCAGGCGCCAGCATTCAATCGGCATGAGCTTTCGAATTCTGCCTTTGTGCCATACGCCGTGCCGATCCTGCGCCGTGATAGTGAACATCGGCTCATTGGGTTCTTTTACTCTGCGCCCTTGTTGCCTGACTTTTTCCCTGTCGGGTGTGAGGATCGCTCTGGGTTCATCCGTCACAAGAACGGCTGAATGCTCGCCTCTGCGGTTGCTGACTCCGCTGTCCTGTCTTGCCGTAATGCATCGGGCGGTATCGGTGATGATGGGATTGGAATTCATATCAATAAAATACAATCCTGTTTTGCCGCCCCAGCCGCCGCTGCCTGCACACTGCGTACAGGCTACTCCGTTTGTTTCATAGACTCTTTGTCCCTGCGGGCCTGAGATAAGTTCTTTAAGATTTTCCGCATTGCCGCAGGTGAGAGGAAATATCCGTCCGGTACCTCGTCCTCCAAGACTTGCGACAATGTACAGCCGCCTTCGCTGCTGCGGGACTCCGAAATTTGCGCTGTTATGCACACACCATTCGAGATCATACCCCAGTTCAGTAAGCGTGGAGAAGATGATAGTAAGCGTCCTGCCGCCGTCATGCGATAACAAACCGGGGACATTTTCCAAGAGAAGATATGCAGGCCGTTTCGCCTCAGCGATTCGGGCAACCTCAAAGAAGAGAGTTCCTCTTGTATCGTCTGCAAATTCGAGCCGTTTTCCAGCAACCGAGAAGCTTTGGCATGGAAAGCCCGCACAGATGAGATCGATGTCGGGAAGGTCATTTGAGTTGATGGTTCTTGCGTCTTCAAAATACAGTTCTCCTCTCACATCGTAGATAGCGTTATATGCCTGATTTGCATATTTATCTATCTCGCAGTGACCGATACATTTGTAGCCGCCGACCGCTTCCAGTCCTGAGCGGAAACCGCCGATTCCTGCAAACATATCAAAAAATTGAATTGCCACAGGGCGTCGTGCCCTTTGTTTTCTCATCATCCTTTCTTTACTGCATTTTCATGCTGAAGTCCTCCGGCTCTGCCATTGTCTGTTCTTCCGCCAATTCCTCAGAGGTTAATTTTCGGAAACTGTCCTCGCCGGGGACGATGCCAAGCTGTCTGCCGTTATCAAAATTACAGTGCAGCGTTCCCATATCATCGACAACTGCGACCGTACCTCTTGTGTTCGGCTCAACGGGGCGGGGATCATCGCCCATCTGTAAAAGCATGATGCGTGTGCCGGGCGGATAGTTATCCTTCATACGCTGTGCAAAGCGCCGTTCTGCTTCAAATTTGTTCATCTCATTCCATCTCCATTCCAAATAATTCTTCCGGCGACCAAGTAAAGCTAAAATTTACTTCCTCTATATTGTCACAGTAATCTGTAAGGAAACTGCTGCCGGATTTAAGCTGTGAGGAAAACTGCTGAATATCCGAATAGGATGCTTCGCTTGTTTCTCCCTCGCCATAGAGGTAAGCATCGGCATGAACCAACACTTCTGTTTCTTCATCGATATATTTCAGAAAGTCATCGAATTCATCCCAATCCTCCAAATCATCGTATTCTCTCGGAATTCCTCCAACGAGAAAACTTACTGTGTCATTTCCTGCCGTTACAGTTACCTGAGAAAAGAGTAAGGCCATATTTCATATCCCTCCAATCTGCTGTTCTTCGAAGCTATGATTTTCAGACATAACGCACCTCCGTATTATTTAAGACTGCAGTACCAAAGCGGGCGATAGCTGCTGCCTGCACAATCAGACGGAAAGCGTTGTCGGAGAGGATGCCGTTGTCTGCCAGTTCGCACAACGATATTTGTTTCTCGCCGGTCTGCAGTTCCTTAACTGCTTTCCATAGGGCGTAGCTGTCTGTGGAAACATTTCCGAGACAGACGCTTTTTAAATCCACTTTTCCGTTTGGAGTGAATAGGTGTTTTGTTTTTATCCACAGTGTATGGTCGGCAGTCAGCAGATACAAAACAGCGAGAACCTTTTTGCCGGGCTTTCGCATAGATAATCGCTCGGCTTCAAAAATCTGCTTGTGCCTGTTGCTTTGAAATATCATTTTTGCATCATCCTTTCGGTGGTATATTTGTGACAGGCGTTTTTGGAATGCTGTATTGTGGGTATCTTTGAAAACAGCTTTTACCGCATCTCCAATAGTAGCCGCGCCGCATCCAAGCCGGATTTCCAACACAGGACAGAGCGTCAAGGTACATCCATTCTTTTTTCTGTAGTAGAGACAAAGTCTGCAATCGCAGTCTTTCTTGGTGTATTGATACAATCTGCGAAACCGACCTCCGCCTTTCTGTGTGCCGTAGGGCAGTTTTTTCATGATCGCCTCCATGCTGTTGAGGGCGGGGGTATTGGTAAAATACATTTTGTCAGCTCCTTTTCTTGAAATGAAAAAAGCCCGAAGTCTTTTGCAAAACTTCGGGCAGTTAAACGCAAAAACGGCAGACAAGTTTTTAGCGACTTGTCTGCCGTTTGAAGCAGTTATTCTGTTGTACGGGAGTTCAGTTCTATCCGCAAAGTAAAAATAGCCGTTTTATATCTACGAATATGCATCTTAAAATCCCGGCGTTTGGGCAGCAAAAAACCCCGATAAAATCGGGGTTTATGCGGAACATATCTTTTTTATGTTCCTATTATGGTGGAGGCGACGGGAATCGAACCCGTGTCCGAAAACCCATCCGGAAAACTTTCTACGAGTGTAGCTTATCATTTGTATTCCCTCGTCAAGCGCGGACAAGCACGCTCTGTGCCTTGGTATCCGGTAATGCATCGCACGGCTACCGGAGTTGCCGCACAACGTTCACTGCTGATCGACGCCCAAACCGATGCCGCAGTACTCACCGGCAGGACGGGCCGCTATTAAGCAGCAGCCAATTCTAAACTATTATTGTCGTTTAAAATTTAAAGTGTGCGCCGTTTAAAGAGATTGACGCTTTCTCTACTCGCTTATTCGCCATCAAGATCCCCGTCGAAACCTTTACGCCCCCATATCGCCCGCTCACGAAAGATTCGGTCACAGGCAAAAGGCAAAATAAAATCAAAAATCAATGGTTAATACACATACGTATATGCATGTGTATACGTTTAGATATAAGTTACTGCTTCCTCCAGCGGCTTTCTCTCCCTCGGTGGGACGTCCTTCGCGGGTTCTCCGACAGACATCAGAGCAACAGGCGCGTACTTTTGTGGAATGTTAAGCTCCCTGCGGCAGATATCGTCGTCATACGAGCCAATAATGCATCCGCCCAAGCCGATATTCGCAGCCGCCAGCAGCATGTTTTCCATTGCGAGCGCGGTATCCTGAATTATAAACTTCTCTCCCTTTTTGCCCGCAAGAGAAAGCATTTCGCCGCCGTCCGTACATATTACGAACACCACCGGCGCTTTTGACACCCAGTCCGCGCAGAAGCTTTTAAACTTTGCCTTGACCCCGGGGTCAGTAACGGCGTAAAAATGCCACGACTGCATGTTTCTTGCGCTAGGCGCCTTAATAGCCGCCGACAGGATATAATCTATCTGCTCCCTCGTTACGGGCTTATCAGTAAACTCCCTTGTGCTGCGCCTTTTAAGTACCAAATTGTCAAACTCCATTTATTAACGCCCTCTTTCCTTTATCGCTCTTTCAATATCTCTTTGCGACTGGCGCTTTGCCATATCGTCACGCTTATCGTACAGCTTTTTGCCCTTGCACAGACCGAGCTCCATTTTCACCCTCGAGCCTTTATAATAAAGCTTTAACGGAATAAGAGTCAGACCCTCCTGACGCACCTTGTCAAACAGCCGCCTTATTTCCGACTTATGAATGAGCAGCCGGCGCGTCCGCCTCGGATCTTTGTTGAATATATTGCCCTTTTCGTATGGGCTGATATGCATCCCGTTGACAAATATTTCGCCGTCCTTTATCTCGCACCAGCTGTCCTTGAGATTCACTCCGCCGCACCTGATGGACTTTACCTCTGTTCCGACAAGCTCTATTCCCGCCTCAAGCGCCTCAAGCACGAAATAATCGTGCCTTGCCTGTCTGTTATCGGAAATGACCCTTTGTCCGCTCTTTTGCGCCATGCTCACCCACCTTTCCGATTATAAATCGTAATGTAAATTATATACTCTCATGCTATGATTGTCAACAGCCCGTCCTAAAAGCTACGCAATCACTACATCCACGTCCGCAAGCGGATAAAGCTTGCCCTCGCTCACGCTTATAAGCACATGCCACTGCGCCATATCGTCGGTGCTGATTTCCGGCTCTATGCGCTCTATCGTCACGCAGTAGCTGCCGTCCGTGTTTTTGACAACAGAGTTGACCACATGCGACACAGAACCGCTGCTTTCGCTGAGGGTAATAAGTATCAGGTCGTTGTCCTTAAACCACCCTTCGTCGTAGATGCCGGTCGCCGCAAGCCAGCCTGGATTTTCGCTGAGGTTATACATACCCTCGCTGCCGCTCACGTACTCATTAAGCTCCTCAACAGAACGAACTATAGCATATTGAGGGTAACTCACACCGCCTATATTGCAATCCGTTCTGACAAGCCTCGCCTCATACTGCAAATCAACCGGTCCGTCCGCCTCATACGGCACAAGCTGAGCGCCGTATACACTCTCAAGGACAGACAAAACATTCGGGTCGTCACCGCTGTATTCCGCCGCAACACCGCCTTTTCTGAAAACGCGCAGCGGCTCCTGCCTGCCAAGATCTATGCTTGTTCTGTTACTTCCCGCAAAGCCGGTATAGCTTTCCCCGTCCGGCGAGAACCTCGACACATGGTCCTTAGCCTTGGATTCGTCCGAGAACCACCGAAGTGAAATCGTTTCGCCGCTGTCAAGCTCTATTTCGCACATGCTGTCCTGCTGATACATGTAAAGCTGCTGCATTTCAAATACACGGCTGCTGTCATAGCTGTAACCCGCCGAGCCGAGCGCATCGTAAAGCTCATAGGCGTATTCGGGATAGTAAAAATCGCTTCCAGCCCCCGCAAACTCATTTCCAAACAGCTCGTTAAGCAAATACAGCTCCTCGCCTGTCGCCGAGCAGTATTCAATTATATACCGCCCGTGCTGCCAGAAATGAACTGGGGCTATATAATCTATGACCATCGACTGCTCGCCGTCGTTGAATATGTCGCCGGACTCGTTGTAGTAGCCCGAATAGGTCTTTGCGGCGTCCTCGCTTTCAAAGGTGGTGACTACTATCATATCGCCGTTAGGAAGCTCCATTGCAACGGATGACTGCTTGCCGTACTCCTGCTCAGCTGCGGTTTCCTCGCCCGTCTCAAGCGCTATTCCGTTTTCCGAGAGCTTGACCGATATCATCTCGACGGCCGACGCCTCCTCTTCCGGCTGAGCCTCCTCGCCATTCAACGACTCATTGCTTCCCGTCTGCAAGCCGCATGATTCCCCAGATGAATCTGCACCCGAAGCAGTGCTGCCGGGCTCATTTGGCTTATCCTCGCCGCCAGAGCACGCGCACAGAGCTAAGCACACAGCTACAGCCAAAAACGCCGCCGATATCCTTTTTACATCAACCATTTAATCACCGCCTGTTCTTTAATTTAAAAAGCGTTTACAGCATCCTGCACTATTAATACAAATTAAAGTTCGATAGCATTGCATTAAAAACGGGTCGAGAATCAGGTCCCGACCCGTTTTCGTTTAATATTATCAGGTTTTCGCCACATACTGGACTATTGCGGTCACCAGTGCCCAGATAACGTTATATATAAGTATAAACGTTCCGGTGAGCACGCTTCCGAACGAACCCATAAACGCAAATATCACTGCCAAAATTATTCCCAGAACCGCCGAAAGCGTCTGCACGGCAACTCCGACAGCAGCGCTTCTCTGTAATCTCTTTGTGCCGGTCAAAAGCATTGCAAGCGACGCAAAGCGTCCCGAATATATCATCGGGGAGGACATCTGCGCCACATACGAGGTCTGTGCGTCGTAATCGGCGTGATATCTGAACGGCAAAAGCTTAAACAGGTTTGGCGAAACATCGAACAGCTCCGAAAGACGCGTTATGCTCAAAAGCGAGTCAACAGAGCGCAAAATAACGGTTATCTTCTGCTTTTCAAGCTGCTTGAGCGCCTTTGCCACAGACACCGACGGCTTTACCCTGACTACAAATATCATCGCCATGTTTCCGCCTATCGAAAGGTACACAAGTCCGTTGCCCTTGGCATACTCCGCTTCCTTTTCGGGAGTGGGAATACCCTCTATCGAGTGGCTTTCCATAAGCGCGCGGTTTCCGAACAGGACCCGCTTGTTTTCTATCCAGCCGGAAAGACCTAGGCCGTCCTCATAAATATAGCTCTCGACGGGATAAAGCATTTCCGTCTTTCCCTTTATCATCTTGTAAAATGCGGGACGCAGTATGCTTTCCGTCTGGCAGCACAGCGACGCCGCATATATTATTCCGTCCTCTATCGGGGTTTTCTTCACCGGCTTGATATTTATTATATCCACCATTCCGTCTGGGAACAGGTCTATGGCGTCTATAAGGAGCGAGTTGGTGTCGGCAAATTTTTCTACGGCGGAATATCCCAGCATGACGGCCGAGGCCTGTAAATACTTTTTAGAGGCCTTTGCAAGCGGTATATTCGTTACAAGCATCATGCCCATAGCAGAGCAAAGCGACATCGTTCCCGCGGCGCAGGCAAGAGCGTAATAAACCCTGTCCGCCGTTTCGGTTATCCTCTCAGGATAAATAAACGCCGAAACGATTCCGACAAGAACCGCTATTCCCGCCGCTATAGGAACGTAAACCTTAGAGAACGAATCGGTCATGTCCGCAGAGTAGCTGTTTTTAATAAAATCGTTTACAAACTCCGTCTTTCTCGCAGTAGTGAGCGAAGGGAAATCCGTCAGCGCGCCCTTTGTAAACCTGGACGCTACTTCCTCATCGTCGATATGCATGGCGGCGTACTTTGAATAGCCGCCGGAAATATATCTGAAATTTCGCTCGGTCCTTGTAACTATAAGCAGCTTGCCTATGGTGTTCACCAAAAGACCTATAATCGCAACGCTGACATATACATGCGCGGTTTTTGTCTGTACAAGCTCTGAATCGGCAAGCATTACTATGGCTGAAACAAGGCTGAATATCACCGACACCGCGGCAAGGCTGTCGCTGTCCGCCTTAAGCGAAATAAGCTTCCTTATTCCAACCGACAGCACGGTATACGATACAAACGCCGCCACAAGCCCGAGTATTACATGAACAAAAAGATAAGACGTCGACTGTGACAGCACCGGTATGAGCGAAAGTCCGGAATCGGTTGCGATCGTAAGATATGCGCTCACTATTCCCAGAACAAGCAGGACGCACAGCCTGACTACAAGGCTTGATTTCAGCGACGCTATGCTATGCGACATCTCCTTGGCCTGGTCGAAGCTTTCAAAATCCGCAATAGAGCCTCTTTTAGGTTTTTCTTCCTCCTCTGTCTGAGCAACGAACTCCTTTACCCTTTCACGCCTCTTGGCGTTTAAGTAAGCAAGCTTTTCCTCCTCACTGGCGTTCTCGTCTATTCCTACCTCTGTGCTGGGTATTACTTTTTTCTCTATTCCAAGGTCAATATCGCTTATCGAAGCTCGATTTACAGGAGTTACCTTCTTATTTTGCTGCTTTGGCGCCCCACGCTCGCTTTTAAGTTTTAAAAGCCCCTGCATTATAGCGCTGTCGGCGTTTTTCCCTGTGACAGGTCTTATCTGTGGAATTTCGCCGCGATCCCGCGAACCCGTTTTTTCATATACCGCCGGGCTTTTATCATCTGCCTCGCTTACATTCCCGGTTTCTGCATGTGAAGACTTTTCTACCCTATCATACGCACGGCTATCTAACACCCGTTCTATAGCGTCGGTACCCTGCGTTGTCTCTCTTGCGCGTCTCAAACCCGAATCTGCAGCCTCCTCGTAGGACTTTGGGCCCTTGTCTGAAACGCGCTCGCCGCTTTGAACGCTGATATCTTCATTGGAATTCTGCTCGTCCCCGGGGTCAAATACAAAGCTGTTGTCGCCTATTTCGAGCACATCCTCGATCATCTCCGTCTTGTGATGCGCCGCGCCATGCTGAGCGCCGTTTAAAATCGAATCGATATCAACTTCCACGTCAGGTTTGTTCTTAGCCAGCTTATTTGAATACTGCTCCAATATCTCGTCTACTGATAAATTCCTGTCAGCCATCTTAAGTAAACGACCCTTGCCGTGCAAAGGCTCTCCTTTCACTAAATATATATCTATACCCTTACTTGCTCTTTATTTCACAGCCTGCCTTTGCCTTACCGCTTCATACATGAAAATCCCAGCGGCCACTGAGGCGTTCAGCGACGTTATCCTGCCTTTCAGCGGCAGGCTGAGCATGAAATCGCATTTGCTCGCAATAAGCTTTCCTATGCCAAACCCTTCTGAACCTATAACCAGACCCACAGGTCCCGTAAGGTCCACCCTGTCATACCTATCGCCCGAAGCATCTGTGCCGTATATCCACACGCCGTTTTTCTTGAGCAGGTCGATTGCCGAAGCGATGTTTGCCACCCTCGCCACCGGAAGCCAGCTTGCTGCTCCCGCAGACGTCTTAAATACAGTGTAGTTAAGCGACGCCGAACGGCGCTTCGGTATTATTATGCCGTGCGCTCCGGCGCATTCCGCAGTTCTGATAATAGCGCCGAGGTTATGAGGGTCCTCTATCTCGTCGCAGATTATAATAAAGGGATTTTCTCCCTTTGAGCTTGCAAGCTCCAGTATATCCTCAACCGAAACGTACTCAGCGCACGCCCCGACAGCTATTACTCCCTGATGGGACGCGCCCTGCGACATTCCCGAGAGCTTCTGCTCGCTCACCTGTTTTACAACGACGTCCTTTTTTCTCGCCATCTCCGCTATCACGGCAAGAGAGCCGGTCAGTTCCCCGCTTATATAAACAGTGTCTATGCTTTTCCCGGACTTAAGAGCCTCCATAACCGGATTGCGACCTATTATAAGCCCCCCGTCACCGTCAAAGGCTTTCTCACAGCGGCTCTGTCTCGACTTATCGTCATGCTTTTTTCCCGCATATGCGTTGTCCGTTTTTAATTTTTCACGCTTGTGCAGCCTGTTATCCGTTTTGTCCATATAATAATTCCTGTCACGCAAGTTATATAGCTATATATGATATAATTATACCATATGTTGTACACAATGAAAAGTATTTTTTTATTGAATATTTGACAAAATACTTTCTACATTTTTGTGAAAACAATCAATAGTACTAATATGGCGACCGCCGACAGCGTCAAAAACGCCGAAAGTATCTTGACCGCCAGCGACAACCTTCGTATGCTCCTGAAAGCTGCCGTATCCTTTACAACAGGCGGGCGACGTGTACCGTCATCCTCGATAGACAGGATATATTCACCGGCGTGGGTTTTTGCCTCCTCGCGCACTGGAAGGCTTTGTCCCGCCTTTAAAAACAGCAGCGCCCGTTCAAAATACTCGCTATCCGGATTGGTTATCTCTATTATTTGTTTGTTTACGCCCTTTACCATCGGCATCCCTCTCATTTCCGCCCTTAATCGGGACTGTTTTTACCTCTGATTATAGGCTTTTTGAGACGATGATATACAGCTTGTATAGCTTAAATTCAACATAAGTGTTGAAAAAAGCGTTGAAACTGTTGAAAGTTTGCCGTGTCGAACGGCTGTACTGTTGAAAACTCGGTTGATAAGTTGATAAAACGCCTAAAACCCGTCCTTTTGTTTTTAACTCCCATAAAGCTCCACTTATACTTGCGGTTAAAGAAAAATATTCACGCCATTCGCGGCAGTCCGCAATCCCAAAACGAAAAACCGCCGTTTTTTGCGCATGGCTGATACCGCTTATCGGTTTTTGATTGTACGAAAAGCACCCCTGATAACCGCCTTTTTCAGTCAAAAACGTACCCTTTTTTGTACTCTTATGCACAGACATGAATATACGTTATCTTGAAGTGAGGAATTTTATCGCGCGCTCGATGGAGTCCTTCGAGTTTCCCCAGTCGGCGTCCGCGCCGGAGTTTCGGTAGTCAAACATATTGCAAAAGTGGGACACATCCTCGTAAAGGCTCTTTGAGTATTCCCCTGCCAGCCTGTAGCACTCGTCCGTAAACGCGGGCTGGACCTTTTTATTCATCACGTCGGAGCAGAACTCGCAGAGCATGCGGCAGTGCGGCAGACAGATATATTCCTGCTCTGCGAACAGCTTCCTGAAATCCTGCGAATTTTCGTACATGTCAAAAACGGTAGTCAAAAGCCTTTCCATAGCCCAATCCACCTTTGAGCAGACAAAGCAGGACTCGCTGTGCCTGACAAGCTCCTTCTGTTTTTTTGCCCTGGACTCGAACAAGCCCCTTTTCCCGAGCGCCTCGCGGTTTAAGGTCTCTATATGGGTCTGGAGCATAAGCGCAAGGGAAAGGCGGTTTTTCTGCTTTAGCATCTGCCCGTAGTGGACGCTGCAAAAGCCCAGCCTGTTGGTCTCTATGCGCACATCCGGTTCCATCATCGCCGCGCCCATTATATATTCTACCGTGCGTTTCTCAAGTATATCGCGCATACGGCATATGGGGCAGCCCTCCTTAGGCTCGAATATTTCACTTATCGGGACAGTTAAAATGCTTTCTCTCATACCAGGCGTTCCTTTCGTCGATTTGTCTATTGAAAAATATCTCGATATAAGTATAATTGATTTGTAAATGGATTACAAGCAGATTATATAACAATACATGAAAACGGGTGAACTTAAAAATGAGATATGAAGTAAGCGGCGGCGATATAATACTTTACGAAAAGGACCTTGAGCTTGAGCAGACTCTCGACTGCGGACAGGCGTTCCGCTGGGAGCGCAGATCTGACGGCAGCTTTTTCGGCTTTTACCTTGACCGCCTGCTCGAGATTTCCGGCGGGAACGGTGTCTTCAGGCTGAAAAATACCACCGAGGACGATTTTCTTAACGTATGGTACGACTATTTCGACCTCGGAACAGACTACTCGGAGCTAAAGCAAAGATACGGCTCTGACCCGGTTTTGGCTAAGGCTTGCGTCTACTCCTACGGCACGAGACTCCTCAAGCAGAACGCCTGGGAAGCGCTTGTATCGTATATTTTTTCTCAGCACAACAATATCCCGCGTATTAAAGGGATCATCTCGCGCCTTACAGAGCATTACCGCCGGTTTCCCTCTGCGCGGGAGCTTGCGGACGAAACTCCCGAAACACTCGGCTTTCTGCGCTCCGGCTTCAGGGCAAAATATGTGATAGACGCAGCGAAAAAGGTAGAATCGGGCGAGGTGTCGCTTAAGGAGTGCAGGTCGCTTCCCTATCCCGAAGCTAAAAATCTTTTAATGCGCATAAAGGGCGTAGGTCCGAAGGTCGCCGACTGCGTTTTGCTCTACGGAATGCATTTTACCGAGGCTTTTCCGATAGACGTGTGGATGAAGCGCGTTATGGAACGCTTCTATCCCAACGGTCTGCCGGACTGCACGGCTGGGACTCAGGGAATAGCGCAGCTCTATCTTTTCAACTACATACGCCATCTCGGAAGGGAAACGCCGGACGGCAGCGGGGAGCGCTGAATGGAAATAAGGACAGCGGGAATAATCGCGGAATACAACCCATTTCACAACGGTCACGCCTACCACATCCAAAAGACCCGCGACGCCGGCTTTGACCATATTGCGGTCGTCATGAGCTCTAACATAGTACAGCGCGGGGATATAGCCATACTTGACGCAAAATCACGCGCAAAAGCCGCGGTAATGGGAGGAGCGGACCTTGTAATCGAGCTTCCCCCGCCCTATTGCTGCGGCTCGGCTCAGGATTTTGCTGCGGCGGGAGTATATATTTTAAAGTCGCTCGGCGCAGTGAACGCCCTTTCGTTCGGCTCAGAGTCAGCAGATCTTGATAAGCTCGCCGCCTGTGCCGAGGCTATAGACGCGCTCAACTCCGATAAAATCAGCGGGCTTATCTCAAAAGGGCGGACATATCCTCAGGCGCTTGCCCAGGCTATGGGCAGCCTGGGAGAGGTTCTTGACGGCGCGAACAACACCCTCGCCGTAGAATATATACGTGCCCTGAGAGGAAGCGGCATAGAGCCCTTCACGGTAAAAAGGACGGTAGGGCATGACAGCTCGGGCGCAGATAAGGGATATGCGTCCGCGTCCGCGATAAGAAAGCTTCTTATGGAGGGCAAAAGCGTTGAAGCTTTTGTCCCTGAAGAGTGCGCTATAGACACAGGCGATCTTTCAAGCATAGACCGGGTAAGCGACGCGATTTTGTTCAGGCTCATCTGCCTAATGGCAAACGAGCTGTCCCAATCTCCTTATGCCTCCGACGGAATAGCCAGGCGTATAGAAAAATTTTCCATGAAGGCGCGCGACCTTAACGAGCTGTACGCCATGGTAAAAACAAGGAACGTCACCCATGCGAGGGTGCGCAGGGCGGTGCTTTTGGCGGCGCTGGGCGTTAAAAAGGAGGAGCTTTTGCAGCCTCCGCCGTATGCCAGAGTGCTCGCCGCCAACAAGCGCGGGGCAGAGCTTCTTTCGATATGCAAAAAGACATCGGAAATACCGGTGTCAAGCTCTCTTGCGGAGCTTGCAAAAACAAGCGCGCAGGCAGAGCGCTGCGTCCACCTTACCGAGCTTGCCTCGTGGCTGAGAGACTGCGCGAGAGTCTGTGGCAGGCGCGCACATGTAAGCGAGGCTTCAAGGTGGTTTGAAATCATTCGCGGCGGCGATTCCTCTCAAAACGTAAAAATTTAGATTTTAACTCACTTTTAAGCGGCTTGACTTGATTTTTATACTTATACATAGTATAATTTTAGGGTATGTTTTATTTTCTTCAGGAAAGGAATATGAAAAAATGAATTTAGTTTTGGTTGTCAATGCTGGAAGCTCCTCGCTCAAGTATCAGCTTCTCAATATGGATGACGAATCGGTTATAGCAAAGGGAAACTGCGACAGGATAGGCATAGGCGGTCACGTTTCGCATAAAGTCCCCGCCACAGGCTACGACTATGAAGCGGACTGCGACTTCCCCACTCACACCGAGGCCTTTGAAAAGCTTGTTGAGGTGCTCACTACAGGAGGTGGGAAGGTCATAAACTCGATGTCGGAGATATCAGCAGTAGGCCATAGGATCGTACAGGGTGCTGAAATCTTTGATAAGGCCTGCCTTGTTACAAACGAAATAATAGACCAGATAGACGGTCTTTCGGAGCTTGCGCCCGTTCACAACCATCCCCATGCTCTTGCTCTTCGGGCTTGTACAAAGGTCCTGCCAGAGGGTACGCCGCAGGTGGTAGTATTCGACACGGCGTTCCATCAGACAATGCCGCCCAAGGCTTATCTTTTCGGTCTGCCATATGAAGACTACAAGCAGCACCATGTCAGGCGCTACGGCTTCCACGGCACGTCCCACCGCTTTGTTTCCCACCGCCTTGCGGACGCTATGGGCAAAGACATTAAGGATTTGAAAATCGTGTCCTGCCACCTGGGAAACGGCTCGTCCATAACCGCGGTGGACTGCGGCAAATCGGTTGACACCTCTATGGGCTTTACCCCTCTCGACGGAGTGATCATGGGCACTCGCTGCGGCTCGGTAGACCCCTCCGCTGTAACGTATGTAATGGCGAAGCACGGCTTTGACGCGCACCAGATGAGCGAGTATATGAACAAAAAATCAGGATTTCTGGGCCTTTCCGGCGTAGGCTCTGACAACAGGGACGTAAGCGCCGCTGCGGCTCAGGGCAACGAAAGGGCAAAGATGACCGCGGAAATCCTTCAGTATCAGATAAAGAAATACATAGGCGCGTACGCGGCAGCTATGAATGGTCTCGACGCCGTTATATTCACGGGGGGAATAGGTGAAAACGACAGCGCGACACGCGAGGGCGCTCTAAAGGACATGAGCTTCTTCGGAATCGAAATAGACTCGGAGCTTAATAATTCCGTAAAGGGTCGGCTCGTAAAAATATCCACTCCCGCCTCTAAGGTAGAGGTTTGGGTAGTTCCCACAAACGAAGAGCTGCTTATAGCGAGGGACACCCTTGCGGTAATAGCGGAAAGCGCGGAAAAATAAAAATGCCCGCGCCCTGGATAATCTTTCTTGCATGGCTTTTGGCAATGAGTGCGGTAACCTTTGCAGTTTACGGAATCGATAAACGCAGGGCGATAAGGTCAAGCAGGCGGATAAGCGAAAGAACGCTTCTTTCGCTGTCCTTGATAGGCGGAGCGTTCGGCGGCCTGGCGGCAATGTCCGCATTCCGCCATAAAACACGCCACAGATATTTTTGGGCGATAAACGGCGCGGCGGCGGCAGTACACGTTTTCATCCTTACTGCAATAGCAAACGGAGGCTCGCTATGACTGTAAAAAAGAAAAAACCTCTCACCTGCTGCGACGACTGCGCTAATTACGTTTACGACTGCGATTACGAGGTCTATTCCTGCATGGTCAACCTCGACGAGGACGAGATGGCAAGGTTTTTATCCGGCGCGAGCTTCGACTGCCCGTACTACCGCTCCGGCGACGAATATAAGGTCGTCAGAAGCCAAAACTGATTTCAATCTCAAGCTGCTGAGGGAGGACAAATTATGGCATACAGCTTTAACGCAGAAAACGCCGCAAAGGCGTGTATTAAATGGATACAGGACTGGTTTGAGGAAAACGGCAGGGGCTGCAGCGCCGTTATAGGCATATCGGGAGGCAAGGACAGCTCCACTGTCGCGGCTCTGTGCGCAAGGGCGTTAGGCAGCGACAGGGTCATAGGCGTGCTGATGCCGCAGGGCGACCAGTTCGACATAGATTACTCCTATGAGCTTTGCCGTTTGCTCGGAATAAAGCACTATGTCGTAAACATAAAAGACGCCGTGGACGCGCTCAAGGCGTCGATACCTCTTGAGCTGTCAACTCAGGCGGCGACAAATATTCCTCCCCGCGTCAGGATGACCGTATTATACGCGGTGGCGCAGTGCTGCAACGGCAGGGTTGCCAACACCTGCAACCTCTCGGAGGACTGGGTGGGGTATTCCACACGTTACGGCGACGCGGCTGGAGATTTCGGAGCGATATCGCATTTTACCGTTCAGGAGGTCAAGGCGATAGCAAGATACCTTGGACTGCCGGAAAGATTTGTGGAAAAGCCCCCTATTGACGGTCTGTGCGGAAAAACAGACGAGGACAACCTGGGCTTTACCTATGCGGAGCTTGACGCATACATAAGAGAGGGCAAAGAGCCCCCCCACGAGAAAAAGGAAAAAATTGACCGCCTCAACCGCCTTAACAGCTTTAAGCTAAAACATTTCGACACATTTGATTATAGTCCCGATTAATAAGGCGCAAAAAGCCCGAACCCTGATTTTTTCAGGATTCGGGCTATATTTTTTTGCAAAGCTATGATTTTGACATAAGCCTTGACTTTTCCACGCATGCGTCTATCGCCCTGTCTATGATTCCGTAAAGATCGTTTTCTTCAAAAACCCTTACCGCCTCTATCGTTGTTCCTCCGGGAGAGCAGACGTTTATTTTGAGCTGTTCGGGAGAATCCTCGCTTTCAAGCACCATCTTCGCCGCGCCCAAAACCGTCTGAGCCGCAAAAAGCTTAGCGTCCGCCCCGCTCATTCCGCGCTTTATCCCTGCCCTCATCATCCCGTCGATAAACATAAACGCGTATGCAGGCCCGGAACCGCTTATTCCTGTTACGATGTCCATAAGCGACTCGTCTACCTCCGCCGCCCTGCCGAAGCTGCCGAATATCTCTAAGACCTTTTCCATTTCGGCGCCGCTTGCGTTTTTGTTTTTGCAGAGCCCGCTCATCCCGCAGCCGACAAGCGCGGGAGTGTTCGGCATTACGCGTATTATCTTTTTATCCTCGCCCAGTCCCGCTTCGAGCTCAAATATGGTTTTCCCTGCGAGAATAGATACGATAACAGCGCCGGGACGTATAGCTCCCCTGATTTGCACAGCCAGGGAATCAAACGCATTTGGCTTGACCGCCAATATGACGAGCGACGCGCCGCTTACGGCGACCGCCGGATCAGGGGTCGCCAAAACGCCCTCCGAAGCCGCTCTTTTGCGGCACTCCTCGCTCTTATCCGCCGCGACTATATTGCTTTTTTCGCAGCACCCGCTTTTTATTATTCCCATCAGTATCGCATAGCCCATATTTCCCGCTCCTATAAGGGCGATCTTGTCTGACATAACAGTTCCCCGCTTTCTATGGTTTTTTCTCATTTTAGCACGCCGCCAGAAAAAAATAAAGATAATTTCTAAATATTATTGACAACACGCTCAGGGCTTTAGTAAAATGGTGATGACGGCTATGCCGGAAATTTATTTGGAAAGGAATGCTTTTATGGAAGTTTACAAGGATACATCAAAATCGTGTGAAGAAAGAGCCAGAGACCTCGTTTCTAGAATGACTCTTATGGAGCGCTGCGAGCAATTAAGATATAACGCCCCCGCTATTGAAAGGCTCGGGGTTCCGGCATATAACTGGTGGAACGAAGGGCTCCACGGCGTAGCGAGAGCGGGAGTCGCGACTATGTTCCCTCAGGCGATAGGAATGGCTTCGGCATTTGACGATGAGCTTATAAAGGATATCGCGACGGTAATATCAATAGAGGCAAGGGCAAAATACAACGAATACTCCCGTCTGGGCGACAGGGACATCTACAAGGGGCTTACTCTTTGGTCGCCGAACATCAACATTTTCAGAGACCCCCGCTGGGGAAGAGGTCACGAGACCTACGGCGAGGATCCGTATCTTACCGCGCGCCTGGGCTGCGCGTTCGTAGAGGGGCTTCAGGGCGACAAAAAGACAATGCGCGCCGCCGCCTGTGCAAAGCATTTTGCGGTTCACTCCGGTCCGGAAGCGATACGCCACGAGTTTGACGCCATAGCAGACGCCAAGGACCTTGAGGAGACCTATCTTCCCGCGTTTGAGGCGCTTGTAAAGGAAGCGCATGTAGAAAGCGTGATGGGAGCGTACAACCGCGCCAACGGCGAGCCCTGCTGCGGAAGCGAATACCTTAGCGGCAAGCTCAGGGAATGGGGATTTGACGGATACTTTGTCTCCGACTGCTGGGCGATTGCAGATTTCCATATGCACCACCATGTCACCGCTACCGCCACCGAATCGGTCGCTCTCGCGCTGAAGAACGGCTGCGATGTAAACTGCGGAAACACTTATCTTCACGTTTACAAGGCTTACGAAGAAGGACTTATAACGGAGGAACAGATTACCGAAGCGTGCGTACACCTCTTCCGCACAAGGATGAGGCTCGGAATGTTCGATAAGACCGAGTACGACAGCCTCGGATACATGGACGTTGAAACAAAGGAGCATCTCGAGCTGAGCCACAGGGCTGCCCAGACAGCCTGCGTCCTTCTAAAGAACGACGGCATACTGCCGCTCGACGCCTCAAAGCTCAAAACCATAGGAGTTATCGGGCCAAACGCGCAGAATATCGGCGCGCTCAGGGGCAATTACTACGGTACTGCCTCCCGCTACGAAACAATACTCATGGGCATCCAGGACGCGTTTGACGGAAGAGTGCTCTTCTCTGAGGGCGCGAACATAGTCAAGGACAGATGCGAGGGTCTTGCGCTGCCCAACGACAGGATAGCGGAGGCAAAGGCGATAGCGGCGCATTCGGACGTGGTTATTTTGTGCGTAGGACTTGACGAGGGTCTTGAGGGCGAAGAGGGCGACCAGGGCAACGAATACGGCTCGGGCGACAAGAGAAGCCTGCTTCTTCCCGCTTCCCAGCAAAAGCTCGTTAATGAGGTCCTCGGCGTCGGCAGACCTACCGTCATAGTATTGGTGAGCGGCTCGTCGCTTAACATCGATACCGACCGCGAAAACGCGCTTTTGCAGGCGTTCTACCCCGGCTCGGAGGGCGGCAAAGCGGTTGCAGACATACTGTTTGGCAGGGTCTCCCCGTCCGGAAAGCTCCCCGTCACCTTCTATAAGAGCGTAGACCCGCTTCCCGAATTCACAGACTACAATATGCGCGAGAGAACCTATCGCTACGACGACTACTCAAAGGACAACATCCTCTATCCGTTCGGCTACGGTCTGACATATTCCGATATCAAGGTCGAAGCTGTCGATGTAAAGCTGTCCGGCGACAGCATATTTGCAGACGTCGCAATGTCCAACTCCGGAGTAAGCGGCTCGGACGTTTTGCAGGTATACTTTAAGTCCGATTCCAAGGACGCCGTAAGAAACCATGCGCTCTGCGCGTTTAAAAAGGTAAGGCTCGAAGCCGGCGAGACAAAGCGCATCACGCTTGAGATCCCGTTAAAGGCGCTTACCGTAGTAAGCGACGAGGGAACAAGATACCTCGACAAGGGCGCGAAGACAGTACTGTACTTCGGCACGTCCCAGCCCGACGAGCTGAGCTGCTCTCTCACCGGCAAAAAGCCTGTGGCGGTTGAAGTAAGACTCGGATAATAAGCGCAATTGCGCAGCGCAAAACGTAAGGAGATAGTAAAATGAGCGATAACAGCATTATCAAAGGAACAAACCCCGTAACAAAGGGCGATTTTCCCGATCCCGACGTCATAAGAGTCGGCGACACCTATTACATATGCTCCACAACCATGTACTACATGCCCGGCGGAGCGATGCTTCGGTCGTATGACCTTATAAACTGGGAGTTCTGCTCTCATATATACGAAACGCTTGAGGACACCCCGAGGGAAAACCTCGACGGCGAAAATCACGCCTACGGCTGCGGCATGTGGGCGCCGTGCTTAAGATATCACGACGGAAGGTTTTACGTTTTCTTTATCGCAAACGACACCGGAAAAACCTATTGCTTTACAGCAGATAAAGCCGAAGGTCCGTGGGAAAAGCACTACGTCGAGGGCTTTTATCACGATTGCTCGGTGCTGTTCGACGACGACGGCAGGGTATATATAATCTACGGCAACCGCAATATATATCTTACCGAGCTCAGACCAGATTTAACCGGTCCTAAGGAGGGCGGCGTAAACAAGCTCATAATCAGCGACAAGCCCGGACCGTTTTTGGGCTACGAGGGCGCTCACCTGTATAAAATCAACGGCAAGTACTACGCCTTCTTTATCCATACAAGCCCGGAAAAGTGGATAAGGATAGAGGCAGCCTTCATGGCGGATAACATCGAAGGTCCGTGGGTAGGCAAAGACGTTATAAGCTACTATCTCGACGACACCAGTGGCGTGGCTCAGGGTGGAATAGTCGATACCCCCGACGGCGAGTGGTACGGAGTGATATTTGGCGACAGGGGCGCAGTTGGACGTATCCCGAATATAGTTCCCATGCACTTTGATGAGACCGGCTTCCCCGTTTTTGATACTCCGACAGTCGAAATACAGACTAAATCCACAAGACCGGGATATGTATACGACAGCCTGTTCAAGTCGGACGATTTCAACTACTCCCCCGATGAAAACGGCAGGGTAAAGCTCGACGAGGTATGGGAATTCAATCACAACCCAAAGCCCGATTACTGGTCAGCTGGAAACGGAAGATTTACCCTTACTACCGAAAAGCTCGCGGGCAACGTCGAGTTTTCGAGAAACACCCTTACCCAGCGCGCCAAATATCCAAGGACCAGCGCATATGTAAGTGTTGACGGAAGCGGTTTGAACGACGGCGACGTAGCCGGAATGGTGATGCTTCAATGGCGCTACGGGATCATCGGCGTTGCGAAGGAGGACTCAAAGTACTGGCTTGTCATGAGAGCAAGAAGCGGAGAGGGCGAGCATGAAAACGAGGACTTTGAGTACGCGAGAGTGCCGCTTTCGTCCGGTCGCGCAACCGTAAAGATAACGGGCAGCTTCAGCCTGAACAGCAGTGAGGCTGAGTTTTATTATCTCGACGGCGATGAGTGGAAAAAGCTCGGGATAACCGTTCATCCAACCTTTGACCTTAAGCACTTTGTCGGATGCAGAATAGGGCTGTTCGCCTACTCGACAATCAAAACCGGCGGCAAGGCGAGCTTTGAGCATTTTGTATACGAATAACTTTTTGATTTGCGCACCGGCTTTACTGTCGGTGCGTTTTTACATACCTTTTTCCTGCGAATTAAAGTTTAACGTTTTAAAATGAATCTTCCATCACGTCACTGCTGTCGGAAAGTATCATAAACTATGCTTTTTTCTTAAATTTTACGGCGTTTTGTATTGATTAAAGACACAAAAATTGATATACTAAATTTAACACATATATTTTACAGAGGCGGTGAGAAATTGAACGTATTACACCTAAAATACGCAAGCGAAATTGCTAAAACCGGTTCGCTGAACAAGGCTGCGGCAAATCTGTACGTCGGGCAGCCAAATCTTAGCAGAGCAATAAAAGAACTTGAAGCCTCCTTGGGAATAGTAATTTTCGACCGCACGTCTAGGGGAATGGTGCTGACCCCCGAGGGCGAGGTTTTTTTAGAGCGCGCCGAAAAAATTCTTAAGCAGATAGATGAAATGGAATCTCTTTATAAGGACAACGCAGGAATAAAGCAAAGGTTCAGCGTCTGCGCGCCGCGCTCGGCATATGTTGCAGAGGCGTTCGCAAGGTTTACGGCATCGCTAAGAGAACCGTTGACGTCAAATCTTTACTACCGCGAGGCATGTGCGGCGGACGCCATAAGGTATATTCTTGAATCAGACTGCAAGCTCGGAGTAATAAGATACGAAGACTCCGTTGATAAAACGATTAAAGAACATCTTGAGGACAAAGGGATATTTTGGGAAACAGTCACTGATTTTTCTTGTATAGTTACCGTCGGCAAGCACCATCCGCTGGCGGAAAATAAATCAGTCAGCACAGATATGCTCAAAGACTATGCAGAAATCCTGTTTGGCAGCACTCAAAGCTCTTTGACGCCTCCGCTCTCTGACATATCCGCACCGCAAAGAAGAATTTATGTTTATGAGCGCGCATCAATGACAGAGCTTTTAAACGAAACCGACGCATTTACATGGTCGGAGCCCATGACCAAAAACAGACTCGAAAGCTTGGGTCTTGTGCAAATATGCTGTCCTGAAGCCAAAAAACGTTATCGCGACCTTCTTGTGTACCGCGCAGACTATCGCCTGACCTCCGTAGACAAGGGGTTTATTACTGAACTATGCCTTGCAAAACGAAGCTGCATGTAGGAATTTAATGCCATAATTCACAATTAAGGAAATTAGCTACATGTTATATCGATAAAAATAATACTTATATATAAACAAAGCAATTTACAAACCGCCTATCATATGCTATTCTATAGTTAAGATGATAGGCTTAAAGTTTGGGAAGGAGGAGACGGCTTGATTATATGATCATACATAACATACCAAAGCCAACCCTTGGGCGGCTTCCGGCATATCTTAAATATCTTAAATCCATAGCTCCGGACACCAAGACCATCTCCGCCACCGCAATAGCTAAAGCGCTTGGTCTTGGCGAGGTTCAGGTAAGGAAGGATCTTGGGACGGTAAGCGGAGAGGGCAGACCCAGGATAGGATACGTAACCTGCGAGCTTATCGAAAGCCTTGAGGAGCAGCTCGGAAAAAACGCCAAATGCAAGGCTGTTATAGTCGGAGCGGGCAAGCTCGGAAGAGCTCTTTTGGACTATGAAGGTTTTTCAGACTATGGGATAGAAATAGCGGCGGCGTTTGACATAAAGGCCGACGAGTGGCAATCGTCTCAAAGCGGGAAGCCAATCTACTCAATGAACAGTTTTTCAGACTTCTGTCAGCTTCACGACGTAAAAATAGGGATAATTACCGTCCCGAAGGACGCGGCGCAGGGCATATGCGACCTCATGGTCAAAAGCAGCATCTGCGCGATATGGAGCTTTGCGCCTGTAGCGCTCCATGTGCCGGAAGGAATAGCACTTCAGGAGGAAAACCTCGCGCTGTCGCTGGCTCATTTGTACAAGCAGGTAAACTGAAAGAAACGCATCCTAATTGACATGAATTAAATAATTTTAAATACATCAGGGAGGCATTAGCAATGAATCTTGACAGGGTTATAGCAGTAAGGAATTCCAAGACGGTCTATCGCGACGGCGACCTGTGCATAAAGGTCTTTGACTCGGAGTACTCAAAGGCGGATATTTTGAACGAGGCTCTGAATCAGGCAAGGGTTGAGGAAACCGGCCTGAATATTCCGAAGGTAATAGAGGTCGCGAAAATAAACGGCAAGTGGGCGATAGTTTCGGAATACATAAAGGGCAAGACGCTCGCAAGGATTATGGAGGAGGACTCCGACAACAAGGACAAATACCTCGACATGTTTGTAGACCTTCAGCTTCAGGTCCAATCCAAGAGCTGTCCCCTTCTTAACAAGCTAAAGGACAAGATGAGCCGCAAAATCAGCCAGGCCGAGCTTGACGCTACCACAAGGTATGACCTGAGGACCCGCCTTGAGGGAATGCCAAAGCACAATAAGCTCTGCCACGGCGACTTCAATCCGTCAAACATCATAATTACAGACGACGGAACGCCATACGTCATCGACTGGGCGCACGCAACCCAGGGAAACGCCTCGGCTGACGCGGCAAGGACCTACCTTCTGTTCTGCCTGAACGGCGACACCGAGACCGCAAAAAAATATCTTGATCTGTTCTGCCAGAAAAGCAATACCGCAAAGCAGTACGTTCAGAAATGGATGCCTATCGTCGCTGCGTCTCAGTCGGTAAAGGGCAACGAGCACGAAAGAGAATTCCTGCTTTCATGGGTAGACGTAGTAGATTACGAGTAAATTTGCGCTGAGGACGTTAATTGTAAAATAATTTTAACGATATAAATACTTTTTATCTGAAAGGGACTTATTATGAAAGTTACAGTATGCATAGGCAGTTCGTGCCATCTTAAAGGCTCGCGTCAGGTAGTGGAACAGCTTCAGTCACTTATAGCGCAGAACAACCTCAAGGACAAGGTAGAGCTTGGGGGAACGTTCTGCATGGGAGAGTGCGGCAAGGGCGTTTGCGTAACGGTGGACGACGGATTTTTCTCGGTCAGCCCGGAAACCGTCGAGGACTTCTTCAATACCGAGATACTCGCAAAGGTGGGATAGACTGTGATCGTTCAGATTTGCGTCGGAAGCTCCTGCCACATCAAGGGTTCTCGCGATATAATCGAGCTTCTTCAAAAGGCGATAAGCGACAATGGTCTTGAAAACGACGTGACGCTTGCGGGAAGCTTCTGCACCGGCCGATGCAACCGCACCGGCGTTACAATAACCGTCGATGACGAAATTTACACCGGCATCACCAGGGACAACTTTAACGAGTTCTTCCAGAGCAAAATCTTAAATCCTATTAAAGCTACAGGAGTATGATTTTATGGCAAAATGCTTGACCCTTAAAAAATCAAACTGCAAAAACTGCTATAAGTGCATCCGCCACTGCCCGGTAAAATCCATACGCTTTTCCGGAAACCAGGCGCACATTATCGACGACGAATGCATACTGTGCGGGCAGTGCTTTGTCGTCTGCCCGCAAAACGCAAAGGAAATCGTAGATGAAACCGAAAAGGTAAAGGTGCTCCTGCAAGGCGACGACCCTGTAATCGTAAGCCTGGCGCCGTCCTTTGTCGCAAATTACAACGTCGGAATAGGCGCTATGAGGCAGGCGCTTAAAAAGCTCGGCTTTTACGACGCGGAGGAGACGGCTATAGGCGCGTCTATCGTCAAAACCGAGTACGAAAGGCTTTTAAGGGAGGAAAACAGGGATATTGTCATCACCTCCTGCTGCCACTCGGTAAACCTTCTGATTCAAAAATACTTTCCAAGCGAGCTGCCATACCTCGCCGACGTGCTGTCACCTATGCAGGCTCACTGCCGCGATATAAAGTCGCGCAGCCCGCGCGCAAAGACGGTGTTTATTGGTCCGTGCGTGGCCAAGAAGGACGAAGCGCAGCGCTACGACGGATATGTGGACGCGGTGCTGACCTTTGAGGAACTTACCAACTGGCTAAGCGAAGCCGGAATAGAAATTCAGGGCGAGATGGATCACGACGAAAACAGCCGCGCAAGATTCTTCCCCACCACTGGCGGAATACTTAAAACCATGGACACCCAGGACACCGGCTACACCCATATGGCGATAGACGGCGTTGAAAGCTGCATAAGAGCCCTTAGGGACATTGAAAGCGGTCAGATACACCGCTGCTTTATCGAGATGTCCGCCTGCGTGGGAAGCTGCGTCGGCGGTCCGGTAATGGAAAAATACCATCGCTCCCCCGTCAGGGACTACACAGCCGTCGCAGAGTTCGCGGGGAAAAAGGACTTTGAAATAGACGATACCGACCCGCTAGTCCTGAGAAAGCAGTTTGACCGGCTGCCGCCTAACGCTCAGCTACCGTCGGAGACCGAAATAATGTCGATACTTCGCCAGATGGGCAAGTTCAAGCCCTCTGACGAGCTTAACTGCGGCTCCTGCGGCTACAACACCTGCCGCGAAAAGGCTATCGCCATATATCAGGGCAAGGCAGAAATCTCGATGTGCCTGCCTTATCTTAAGGACAGGGCGGAAAGCTTCTCGGACAATATCGTCAATAACACCCCGAACGGCATTATCGTCCTCAATGAAAACCTTGAGGTGCAGCAGATAAATTCCGCCGCCATGAAAATCATGAACATACGCTCGGCCTCAGACGTCTTAGGAGATCAGGTGATAAGGATACTCGACCCGAAGGCATTTATGGACGTGTTAAAAACCGGCAGGAATATTAAAAACGACCGCATTTATCTTGCGGAGTACAAAAAATATGTGGAGCAGACCGTTATTCACGACAGCGAATACCATGTGCTTATCTGCCTTATGCGCGACGTTACCGACGAGGAATCGGAGCGCGAAAAGAAGGAAAACATAAGCCGCCAAACTGTTGAAATCGCAGATAAGGTAGTCGATAAGCAGATGAGAATCGTTCAGGAGATAGCGTCACTGCTTGGAGAAACCGCGGCTGAAACCAAAATAGCACTCACCAAGCTAAAGGAGAGCATTTCAGATGAATGATTTGTGCGCCGACATCGGATATAAAAGCATAAACCACTATGGTGAGCAGCTCTGCGGCGATCATGTAGATATTGTCGAGCAGGGCGAAAACTCCACCGTCATCGTCCTCGCGGACGGGCTGGGAAGCGGCGTTAAGGCAAGCATTCTTTCGACCCTTACCTCAAAAATCATTTCCACCATGATGTCTGAGGGGCTGTCGCTGGAGGACTGCGTTGAAACAATTGCCGCCACTCTTCCGATATGCTCGGTCCGCGGAGTGGCGTACTCCACGTTTACCATAATACATCTTATTGAAAACGAAACCGCAGAGCTTATCCAGTATGACAACCCCAAGGTGATTTTGTTCCGTGATGGGAAAAACTACGACTACCCCACCACAGAAATGAACATCGACGGTAAAAAAATACTGCGCTCGTCAATAAAGCTCTGCGAAAACGATATTTTTGTCGCCATGAGCGACGGCTGCCCCCACGCGGGAATTGGCTCGGCGTTCAACTTCGGCTGGAAGAGGGAGGACATAATCGAGTTTTTAGAGCCGTTGTCTATTGTCGGCTATACCTCGAAAACCCTTTCTACAATCCTTGTCGATGAATGCAACAAGCTGTACGGAGACCGCCCAGGTGACGACGCCACCGCATGTGTTGTAAGGATAAGAAAGCGCGAGCCGATGAACCTTCTGTTCGGTCCGCCGTCCAACCGCGACGACTGCGACAGAATGATGTCGCTGTTCTTCTCAAAGGAGGGCAAGCACATAGTCTGCGGAGGAACTACGTCGTCAATAGCGGCAAAATTTTTACATAAACCGCTCAAGGCGTCGATAAACTTTGAAAGCTCCGACGTTCCTCCCATAGCGGAGATCGAGGGGGTAGACCTCGTGACCGAAGGTGTTATCACCATAAACAAGGTTTTGGAGTACGCCAAGGATTATCTTAAAAACAACGAGAGCTACGAGCAGTGGAGCTTCAAGCGCGACGGCGCTTCGCTTATTGCAAGAATGCTCTTTGAGGAAGCGACCGATATAAACTTCTTTGTCGGACGCGCAATCAACCCCGCCCACCAGAACCCCGAGCTTCCCATCAACTTCAGCATTAAAATGAACCTCGTTGAGGAGCTGTCAAAGTGCCTTAAGCAGATGGGCAAGAGAATAAAGGTCAGCTATTTCTGATATAAATGTTTTTATTAGAGGTGCACAGATGAGAAAATTTGATACTAAGGTCCAGCATTTAAAGTATAAGGTGCTGCGCGAAGTTGCAAGGCAGGCGTGGAACGACACCCTCTTCGACAATCTGCTCGATATCCCGAAAATCATAGTACCGGGAAACACCCCCACCATGCGTTGCTGCGTATACAAGGAAAGGGCGATACTTTCCGAGCGTGTAAAACTGGCCATGGGCGGAGATAAGGAAAACCCGAACGTCATCGAGGTTATCGAAATTGCCTGCGACGAATGTCCGGTCGGCGGCTATGAGGTTACGAACGCGTGCAGAGGCTGCCTTGCCCACCGCTGCGAGGACGTTTGCAGGCGCGGGGCTATAAGCTTTGACTCAAATCACGTAGCGCACATCGACAAGTCGAAGTGTGTTGAATGCGGAGCATGCGCGAAGGTCTGCCCGTATACCGCGATAGTCAGCCACAAGCGTCCCTGCCAGAACGCCTGCAAGATTAAGGCTATTTCGATGAACGAAAACAAGGCAGCGACCATAGACAACTCCAAGTGCATAGCCTGCGGCGCATGCGTATACCAGTGCCCGTTCGGCGCTATCATGGACAAGTCGTATATATTAAACGTAATCGACCTCATTAAAAAAAGTCAGGAGGGGCGCGACTACAAGCTTTACGCCGTCGTAGCTCCGTCTATCTCCAGCCAGTTCACATACGCCAAGCTCGGTCAGGTCGTAACGGGGCTTAAAAAGCTTGGCTTCCATACCGTTGTAGAGGCTGCGCTCGGCGCGGACATGGTCGCTCAGGCGGAGTCTAAGGAGCTTGCGGAAAAGGGCTTCTTGACCAGCTCCTGCTGCCCGGCGTTTGTAAGCTATATTGAAAAGTCCTTCCCGGAGCTTGCGGAGTATGTTTCTCACAACCTCTCCCCCATGGCTACAATATCCAAGTACATAAAGGATACTACAAAGGGCGCTAAGATAGTATTTATCGGTCCATGCACTGCAAAGAAGATGGAAATACAAAAGGAATCGGTAAAGCCGTATGTAGACTCTGTCCTCACCTTTGAGGAGCTTCAGGCGCTGTTTGACAGCAGGGATATAGACATCACCACCCTTGAGGAAGGCGTTTTGGATAACGCCAGCTACTTCGGAAGAATATTCGCCCGCTGCGGTGGTCTTGCGGACGCCGTTGCGGAGGGTCTTAAGGAGCAGGGTCTTGACGACTTTGAACTTAAGGCGTGCTCATGCGACGGAATCGAGCAGTGCCGCGTCGCGCTTTTAAAGAAGAGCAAGAACGTGCTTGACGCTAACTTTGTAGAGGGTATGGCATGCATAGGAGGCTGCATAGGAGGCGCGGGCTGCCTTACCCACGGCGAAAAGAACAAGGCCGAGGTTGACAAGTACGGCAGGGAGGCCCTGGAAAAGACCATTTCCGACGCAATTTCGGTCCTTTCTCCCCCAGCTGAGAAATAGGCTTTAACACAATATTCGATAACCCCCATGACCTTTTGAGCCATGGGGGTTTTGTATCAGATTACTATAATTTTATTGTAAATTATACCTAAAAACTATAATTTTATATTATTTATCTAAAATATCTTTATATAGTGAAAAATCTATTATAATGATATTAAAAAGAAAGGGGAAAATTAGAATTTATCACTGGACATTTATTTTCTACACTAATAACATTTGGACTGGTACCGTTCTTGATGGGGATTAACTGATGCTTAGGAAAATTATTTTCATTTTTATACCTTTCACTATTTTGTTAGTTTCCTGTTCAAACATAAAATCTCCCGTCAGCATTACGCTTCAAACCGAGGACGAAAACGCCGCGCCCCTGACAGGCGGACCGGTTGCAACGCTTGTCGTAGCTCAGGCGGACACGGCTCAGGGGCTGATAGACGCGCTCGAGGAAAAGCTTGAGTCGGAGGAAAATACAAAGCTGTATTCGTCCGTTATAAATAAGCTCGCGCAGGACAGCATCCCGATATACTATACCCCCGCATATACAAGCACAAGCTACAGCCTGACGATATATCAAAAGGACGAGCAGACCGGCTTGTATCTTCCCAATTCGGAAATAGACGTCGATAAGCCGTACATTTTGGATATCACATGCAGCTTTTATTACGACGGCGACGGGTATAAGCTTATCTATTCCACCGAGCGAGAGCCGTCTTCCGGCTTTGAGGCGACCGCTTCCGCCGGCGGCGCCACGGTGACGATATACGGGAACGTCCTCCCGAACGGGGTGCGCGAGGCAAGGGCATTCACGATTTCCGGCGAGGAAAACATGTTTATCAGCGCGCTCAGCACAAACACTACGTTTTTGGGCGAGAGCCTTCCCGAAAGCGACGAGGACATAGCTCTGCCGGAGGATTTCTTTGCAATAGACGCGCTGTACGTTGAAAGCGACTGAGCATAGGCCGGTTTCGGCGGGAATATTCCTAGCCGGTATTGACAAGGTGTGCGGCAAAATGTATAATACATATGTTTGCGCCGCGAAAGCTGTCGCAGACGAAAAATTGGGTGTTCCCCTTGATAACCACCCAAAATTTTTAAAAAACAAGGTGATATAAGTGAAAAACATCTCTGTAAAACGTCTTGTGAAGCTTGCAGCAGTGGCGGCTATATATGTAGTGCTCACCCTTGCTTTAAGCTTCATGTCCTACGCGAATATTCAGTTTAGAGTAGCGGAAGCTTTAATGCTTTTGTGCTTTTACAAAAAGGACTACGGCATTTCCCTGGTACTCGGCTGCTTTATCGCGAATCTGTTCAGCCCGATGGCACTGGATATGGTGTTCGGAACTGCCGCGACGGTGCTTGCGGTGCTCCTTATCTACATATCCCCGAACATCTATGTGGCCTCGCTTGCTCCGGTCGTTACAAACGCGCTTGTTGTTGGCTTCGAGCTTTATTACTTCCTTGATCTCCCCTTCTGGCTGTCATGCCTCCAGGTGGCCGTCGGCGAATTTGTATGCGTAAGCATTCTCGGAGTAGTTATATTTAAGATCTTCGAGAAAAACAAAAAGTTTATGAACCTTATTACAGCGTGAGTCATGCGGCAAGCCGCAATCAAGGGTGCGGCACTGCCGGCATTATAAAAAAGCACGGGACAATTCTTCCCATGCTTTTTATTTTAGTACTGCAATTTTTTTACGCGCATAGTTGTATTAATAGTGAAGAGCTTGAGTCATCTGATCGACGTTCTTCTATCATGTTTCGCGTCCTCTTGGGCATATGCCCGAGGGGGCGTTTTTCTGCCGCTTGGGACGCCTTAGCCAAAGCCCTAATCCTTATAAAGCTCCAGCATTTCGGACAGCTTGCTTTTAGCTTCGTTTTTGACCCACCCGGGAGAGATAACCCTCGCGTCCCGACCGAACTGGAACAGCCATCCCCAAAAAGTTGGGCTGACCTGAATATCGAGCTTTACCTCAAACTTGTCCTCGGAGGTGCGCCTGATATGAACGCCGTCTCCGAAGCGATCTATAAGCACGTTTATAAGACCCACAGACATCTCAAGCGTAATAGTCTCTTTTGTACCTCCGTACATGCTGTACGTACCCATAAGCTCCTTAGCGAGTTCCTCCTCGCCTATAGTAAGCTCGCGGCGCTTCTCCTTTGTGACCTCCACTCCGCTCATCCTGTCCACCCTATACCTGCAAAGCTCGCCGTGCTTCTCACAGTAGCACACAAGATAATAGCAATCGCTTTCCCATATTAGATAATATGGAGAAACCTTATACAGTTCCCCCTGGTGACGGTATCTCTTCTTTTTATCGAGCCCATACTCAGTGTATCTGAAAACAATTTTGCGATCTCGGTAAATAGCATCGTGAATGGCATTTATTGAGTAATAAATCGCCTCATTGTAGGTCTTTACCCTGTTGCCCACATATATCGCCCTCTTAAGCTGCTGCGCCTTGTATTTACTCGTCAAGGCTTGCAGCTTTTTTATGAGCTCGTTGGATTTCTTCTTTGTAAGGAATTTAGACGACGCGACAGCGTCCGCAAGCACCAAAAGCTCCTCGTCCTGAAAATTGCGCGAGCCTACGTAATAATAGTTCGAATGCCCCACCTTTTCCGTCACAACGTCAAGCCCCGAATCTACAAGCACATCTATATCGTCATATATGGTCTTTCGCTCCGCGCTTATTCCGTAAGCCGCAAGCTTTTTTATAAGCTCGCTTCCGGAAAGCTTGTGGTTTTCGTCGGTTTCCTCAAGCAAAATATTCTGCAAAACAAGCAGCTTCTGCTTCTGCCTCGACTGCATACTCCTTCACCCGCTTATCAGCTTTTTTTATTTTCACTGAGTTTGATTATTCTACCGTCCGGCTCCTCAATCTCAATTTTGTCAAGAGCAGCCTCAAGATTTCCTATAACAGCCGCCCTGTACTCGTTTCTGAGAATCTGCTGCTCGATTTTCTCTGTATCGCTCAGCCCCTCTGCCCTCGATTTTCGCGCGAGATAATTTATCCTGTCTATTTTCGCCTTATCCATAAGCTTCACTCCGGTCGATATATTTCCAGACATAATTTTAAAAAGTAATATTATTATACTACGTCCGATGCCTTTTTTCAAGCTCTTCTGTCCAAAAAATCCCCCTTTCTTTTATTGACTTTCCGTATTTCATGGGTATTATTGTAATCAAGGAATAGGAACATATGTTCTTGTGCGGAAGTAAAAGAAGGAGGTCAGATAAATGAGGGAAATGCTAGACAGATATAAACAGGAGGCTGACAGACTCGCAGCGTATTCTCGCCGGCTTGAAAGCGAGCTTGCGTTGGAAACTGACATGGAAAAAGTAAACCTGCTTGTAATAAGAAAAAAACTCATCGACACCGAAAGATACGAAATCCTATTAGACATAAGGAGTATACAGGAATATGTCCAGACCTAGCATAAAGCTAGATTCTGATAAGTCCTGTGATAAAGCATTTGCATTTTCTACTTCAATGTGGTAATATAATATTGTAATGTGCAAAAGGCATGCTCAGCAGTTTTACATCGGCGCCGCGCATTACAACTAACACAGAAAGGACCTTGGCAAATGCGAAGGGCAGGGTGAATAATATGAAGCTTATCATTGCTATTATCAACGACGACGATTTCAGAGGAGTGTCAGAGGCGCTGATAAAGGCTGAATTTCAGTCGACAAGGCTTTCATCCACAGGCAGCTTTTTAAGGTCCGGCAATTCTACTCTTTTGATATGCGTAGAGAACGAAAAGCTGGATGAATGCATCGAAATTATTCATAGCCACTGCAGGAAGCGCAAGCAGCTTGTCGCTTCCCCGGCGCTCCACGGTTCTTTCCCATCTTACCCCGTCGAGGTAATCGTTGGTGGCGCGACTGTTTTCGTAACCGACGTCGAGAGGTTTGACAAGTTTTAATGAAGCTATACTCAAAGGATGCTCAGGCAAAGCTTATCGGTTCGATGATAAGACGCGACAGGCTTTGCCATTCCTTTTTGCTGACAGGTGAAAAAGGAATAGGGAAAAAAACTTTTGCCAAATACATGGCAAAGGCGATACTGTGCGAGAAAGGCTTAGGCGAGCCGTGCGATGAGTGCAGAAGCTGCAGGATGGTAGAGCACGGCGCTCACCCGGACGTAATATATGTCATACCGAGCGGAAAATCCGAAAACTTTAGAGTGGACGACCTTCGCCCTGTTATCTCGGACGCAAGCATAGCCGCAAACGAGGGCGGATACAAAATATATATAATCGCGGGAATAGACAAGGCTCTTCCCGCCGCTCAAAACACGCTGCTTAAGATTTTTGAGGAGCCTCCGGAGCATGTCGTCTTTATCATGACAGCTCAGCAAAAAGAGCGCGTTTTGCCTACAATAGTTTCAAGAGCGCAAGTCATAGGATTGCCTTTTGCCTCAGGGCAAGACGTTCTTGACGCGCTTACATCAAGCGGTATACCTGCCGGCAGCGCGCAGGAGGCATACAAGGCGTGCGGCGGAAACATCGGAAGGTGTCTGGAATATGCCTTGCGGGACGGCGGCGTCGAGGCTCAGACAATAGAGCAGGTAAAAAAAATAGCCGGATTTTTGGCGTCCGGCGACGAATACTCCCTTGCCTGCACCCTTTATCAAACCGACAGGGATTTATGCCTGTCCATGTGCTTGGGGCTTTCAGAGCTTATTTGTGATGCAGGCGTTATCAAGCAAGGCGGAACGCCAAGCTCATCCTACAGGTCCGAAGCGGTCAGTCTTGCGGGCGTCATAAGGCTTGACTGCCTCATGAATATGTTTGACGACATAGGTAAGGCTATAGACAAGCTCACCGGAAACGCAAACATCGTGCTTACCATGTGCGACCTTTGCTCGCGCCTGAAGGCGGATTCGGTATAGCGATATCTTTTGAAAGGCATGGTGATGATATGACGGAAATAATCGGCGTAAGGTTTAAAAGCGTCGGAAAGATATATTACTTTTCTCCCGACGGAAATACGTTCCCTGTCGGCGACAGGGTCATAGTAGAAACGGCGAGGGGCGTTGAATGTGGGGAGGTAATTCTCTCAAACAAGCTTGTGGAGGACGACGAGATAGTAGCGCCGCTCAAGCCTGTCATAAGAAGCGCCACCGAGGACGACCTTAAGCAGGTTGAAAAAAACAAGCTTAAGGAAAAAGAAGCGTTCGATATCTTTGTAAAAAAGGCTGCGCAGTACAAGCTTAACATGAGCCTTGTGGAGGTGGAATGCACCTTTGACAACTCAAAGCTGCTCTTTTACTTCACCTCGGACAACCGCGTGGACTTCAGGGAGCTTGTCAAGGATTTGGCATCTGTATTCCATACGCGTATAGAGCTGAGGCAGATAGGCGTAAGGGACGAGGCTAAGATGCTCGGCGGACTCGGAGAGTGCGGCAGAGAGTTCTGCTGCTCGAGCTTTTTGGGCGAGTTCCAGCCGGTTTCAATAAAAATGGCAAAGGAACAGGGCTTGTCCTTAAACCCGACAAAAATATCAGGCACATGCGGAAGGCTTATGTGCTGTCTTAAATATGAGCAGGACGGCTACGAAGAGCTGTTAAAGCTCACTCCCAAGGTAGGAGCTGTTGTTGACACGCCGTCCGGCAGGGGCGTTGTTACCGAGGTAAACCTCATATCCGGCAAGCTGCACGTGAAGCTTAACGAAACCGACGGCAGCGCCGTTTTTGACCGCTCGCAGGTAAAGCTAATAAAGGACTCGGTTATAAAGCTGAACCGCGATGAAATAAACGCCCTTAAAGGGCTTGAATAAAGCTTGTTCTGACCGATTCTTATTAAAGAGTCGGTCTTTTTACCGTTCGCCATACTCTATATATTGTTATGTACAGCGAACCGAAACGGCTGCGGATCAGTTTCCGGTAAGACCGAAGCTTACTTGAAGCGCGGCGTTGATCTTATCCATGGAGGTAGAGTCCAAAACCCCCATTCTCTCCTTCAGCCGCCGCTTATCTATGGTACGTATCTGCTCCAAAAGCACTACGCTGTCCTTTGCTAAACCGCAAGAACCCGAATTTATCTCGATATGCGTCGGCAAACGGGTTTTCTCGCGCTGGCTTGTTATAGCTGCTGCGATAACCGTAGGCGAATGCCTGTTGCCAACGTCGTTTTGTACTATCAGCACCGGTCTTACTCCACCCTGCTCCGAGCCTACGACAGGGCTGAGATCTGCATAATATATTTCTCCCCTGTAAATTGACATGGATTTTCACTCCTTAAAAATATCTTTAGCCTTATTGTTGACAAAATGCTTTTGCATTATTCAGTCAGTTGGGGAGTTGTTTGTAATATTCTATGCCGCTTCGGCGCGGAGGGTGACAAGCATTTAAAAACGCTCTTGAGAATAAATTCCAAGAGCGTTTTTCTTTTTATTAATTTAAATATTTACAAGCTTCTTATAAGACTCCTTGAGAGCAGGATAAATCTGGGTGTAAAGCCTGTAGCAGTCCTCGTACTTAGGAATGTTCTCCTGAATCGGCTGCTGGATCTTATCCGTCTTTATCGCCTGTGCGCAGGCCTCGGACACGCTCGAATAGATTCCCACTCCTACGCCCGCGAGCAACGCAACTCCGAGAGCGGGTCCCTCCTTTGAGGACGCCGTTTTAACAGGGCAGCCGTAAAGATCGGCAAGCATCTGCCTCCAAAGCGGGCTGGTTCCTCCCCCGCCGCACGCCATCATATCCGAAACAGAAACGTTCATCTGCTTGAACACCTCAACACAGTCCCTAAGAGAATAGGAGACGCCCTCCATTACCGCCCTTAACAAATCCTTTTTGGTGTGCATGGCGGAAAGCCCGAAGAACACGCCTCTTGCGTCGGGGTCGAGGTGAGGAGTTCTTTCGCCCATCAGATACGGCAGATATAAAAGCCTGTTAGCACCTATCGGGACAGTCTCCGCCTCCTTGTCCATAAGATAATATGTGTCAACATCCATAAGCCTTGCGGTTTCCTTTTCGGACTCGCAGAAGTTATCCCTAAACCATTTGAGCGACAGTCCCGCGCCCTGGGTAACGCCCATTACATGCCAGCATCCGGGAACAGCCGCGCAGCAGGTATGCACTCTTCCAAGCTTGTCTGTAAGCATCTGAGATGTGTGCGCGAATACAACGCCGGAGGTTCCTATAGTTGTAAACGCCTTTCCATCCTCAACAACTCCTGTTCCGACAGCCGCAGCAGCGTTGTCTCCCGCTCCGCCTACGACGACCGTTCCCTCGCAAAGACCTGTCAGCTCAGCCATCTGCTTTGTGAGCCTTCCCGTGACCTCGCATGACTCGTAAACCTTTCCGAGCATCGTTTTATCAAGCCCGAGACCGTCTATTATCTCGTCGGACCAGTCTCTTTGAGCGACGTTTAAAAGCTGCATTCCGGATGCGTCCGAAACCTCGGTTGCGTACTCGTTGGTAAGGACGAATCTTATGTAATCCTTAGGCAGCAGGATGTGCCGGCATCTCTCGTAATTTTCAGGCTCGTTGTTTTTTACCCACAAAATCTTCGCAGCCGTCCAGCCTGTGAGAGCGGGGTTCGCGGTGATTTCAATGAGCTTTTCCCTGCCGAGAACGCGGTTCATCTCGTCGACCTCGTCGGCAGTCCTCTGGTCGCACCAGATTATTGAGCGGCGAATAACCTCGTTCTGCTTGTCGAGCATTACAAGACCGTGCATCTGACCGGAAAGCCCTATGCCCTTAACATCCTCCTTCTTGACTCCGCTTGTGCTGACAACCGCCTTTATCGTATTAATAACGGCGTTTGCCCAGTCTGCGGGGTCCTGCTCGGCGTAGCCGTTTTGAGGCTGGTACATTGGGTACTCAATCGTCTTTGAAGCTACTACCTTTCCCTCTTCGTCGAACAAAACAGTTTTTGTTCCGCTTGTTCCGATGTCTATACCTATGAGATAAGCCATATCTATTCCTCCAGTTTTACATTTATATCTTACCGGCTTTGCCGGATGTTTACTTAGCCATATACATCCCAAGCTCCGACAGGTTTTCGATTATATCCGCGTACGTCTCGTCGTCGCACTCGACAGACTCGCGCTCTCCGACGTTTTTATCGCTCAAAACATCCCATATGGTTTTGGTCCCGTCGTTTCTTTCATATCCAAGCTCCCTGACAATTTTCTCGTACCCAGGTATCATGTCCGAATATATCCTCACAAGCTGGTATTCCTGCATATAGATTTCATCGCCGCTTATGTGAGAGCCGAAGCCGAAGCGTATAACTCCGTCGGAATACAGAATCCCCGAGTAGCGCTTAAGTATCGCCTTTGCGACGGGCAGGGTGCAGTTGTCGAGATAATAGGTCTCGTACTCCTCGGAATCTGGGCTTTTCGGCGTCTCAATAAAGAAAAATACCGGTTCCTTAAGCATTCCTACGGCCTTATCAAAAAAGCTTCCGTAATCCTCGGCAGATAAGGTAAGCTCAAGTGTGCCGCCTAAAAGCCTGTACTGCCTGCCTATCATCTTAATATCCTTAACGGATACCCCGTGTATCAGCCTTATGCCCTGCACAAGCTGCCTCCTCCTTTGCATAAGCCTTCCGCATAAGTCCGATATTTTGGACTAACATAAGCAAATGCGGCGCCATTAGTCCGAATAAACGTACAACCCGCCATATATAATGGAATCAGAAAATAAAGGAAAGGCGGTAGCTGACATGCTGTCATATGTTGCAATGCTCGCACTCGGTCTTATAGGAATTTACAGGTTGAGGGATGCCCTGCTGGCCCTTCAGCGCAGGCGGGACAGGGCAAACAATCTGTCAATCAATATTATACCAAAAGACATTTGACAATGCAAGCTTTTTAAGCAGGTTGTATAAAATGCTGTCCGCGAAAAGAGTAGACAGCGGTCAAGCGGCGCGGTATCATTATATACATAACGCTTAAACAGGAGGTTAAAATGGAATATCTGATAGCGGGGCTTTTGTGCCTTATACTGTTAATCGTACTGGTTATACTTATAATCGCTCTTTCCGCCAAAAAGGGCCGGGACTACTCGAGGGAATTTTCGCAGGTCTGTTCACGGCTTGACGACATCCGTCTTGATACTCACAGCTATTCAAAGCTCCAGCGGGAGGAGCTTGCAAACACACTGGACGCAAACCGAAGAGCTTCGTCGGAGGAGCTGAGCCGCGAATTGGGAGAGGTCAGACGGGTGCTGAATGAAAAGCTTGACGCTATTAAAGGCACGGTAGACGAAAAGCTTACAAAATCGCTGGACGAGCGTCTTGACAGCAATTTTAAGCAGGTAGCCGAAAGCCTTGGCAAGCTCTACGCCTCGCTTGGAGAGCTTAATAAGCTTTCGGGCGGCGTTCAGAATCTCAACCGCACTCTTGCAAACGTAAAATCGCGCGGCATATGGGGAGAGCAGCAGCTTGCCGCAATCATAGAGCAGACGATGACTCCGTCTCAGTACGACACCAATGTCATTACAAAGTCCGGCTCGTCTGAAAGGGTGGAATTTGCGATAAAGCTTCCCTCCGAGCCGGACGGTCACGGCTTTACATACCTTCCGATAGACTCGAAAATGCCATCCGACCCGTATACAAGGCTCTGCGAGGCAGACGATGCAGAATCCGCCGCCGCAGCCTCCCATGAGCTTGAGGCTAGGATAAAGGCGGAGGCGAAAACAATCAACGAAAAATACATCGACCCTCCGAACACAACAGACTTTGCCGTTATGTTTCTGCCCACGGAAAGCCTTTACGCCGAAGTCTTAAGAATACGCGGGCTGAGCGAGTGGTGTCAGACAACGCAAAGGGTAATGCTTGCCGGACCTACTACCATAACGGCTCTTTTGAACAGCCTGAGGGTAGGGTTTGCAAACGTCGCGCTCAACGAAAAGAGCGTTGAGGTGATGAAGCTTTTAATGGCTGTTAAATCGCAGTACCAAAAATTTGCGGAGCAGATATCAAGCGTGCAGAAACGCCTCAGCTCCGCAATGCAGTCGACAGAGGAGCTCAGGCGCCGCTCGGATATAATTCAAAAGAAGATGAGCCTTGTAGGCGAGCTGGACGGAAGGCAGTCGAGCGAGCTTCTCGGGCTTGACAAGAAGGAGCAGGACGAAAACACGCCATGTTTATAGACAGGATAAGGCTTGCCGGCAAAATAGACGCCGGCTCGTATTTGAAAAATATCCCCGCCGTAAAGCATCTTGAGAAGGAGGGCTCTCTCAGGTTCGACAGCGACGTCACCATATTCACGGGAGAAAACGGAACGGGAAAGTCAACAATAATCGAGGCTATAGCGGTTGCATGCGGCTTCAACCCCGAAGGCGGCACGAAAAACTATATATTTTCAACAAAAGACACTCATTCGGAGCTATACAAGCAGATTGCCGTTTCAAGGGTGCAGCGTGAAAAAGACGGGTACTTTCTCAGAGCGGAAAGCTTTTATAACGCTTCATCCTATCTTGAAGATTTAGACAAAAGCTCGCCGCTGCCTTCCGTCCTATCCTACTACGGCGGTATATCGCTGCACCAAAAATCTCACGGCGAAGGCTTTATGGCTCTTATGGAGAACCGGTTCGGCGGCAACGGTCTTTATATACTTGACGAACCAGAGTCGGCGCTTTCTCCGTCAAGCATTCTGCGGTTTCTTTATTTGGTCAACATGCTGGTAAAGAAAAATTCTCAGTTCATAATAGCAACGCATTCGCCGATTATTCTCACATACCCCAACGCTCAAATATACGAGCTTACAGATAACGGCATATCTCAGACAGACTGCAAAAGCACCGGACACTATATGCTGACTAAAAGTATCCTCGATTCTCCCGAGAGGATATACCGATACCTCTTTGACGATAACATCAAAAAATAAAGCCCGTGTATAATTTAATTCGCGCCTGCAGCCTGTTGACATTCGAAAAAAAATATGTATACTTAAGATATTGAGTTAGCGACGGCTAATTTCTGCCGCCGCTATATTAACGGCATATCGGTTAGCATATGGTAACTGATATGCGCAACGTTTTGCTCTGCGTAGACACTGAACGTAAGAGATTTGCCGCAAAAAAACTACCGTGCAAAAGGAGAAAAAATGATAGATAAAAAACTTCTTCGTCTGCTTGGCGAAAATAAAAAATATATATTCTACACTGTTGCGCTTATGGTTGCCGGTCTTATTGCCAATGTTTCAATTACCTGCGGCATATGCATGGCGATACGCAACGCGGTATATTACAATGAGCAGAGCGGCGGAGCAGCCGTATTCCTATGGCCTGCGATAATCGCTCTGGCGGGTGCTGCCGTCCGCTACGCCTCGTCCAGGCTTTCCGGAAATCTCAAGGACACTCTTGGAAGGAAGGCAAAAAAAGAGCTGCGCGAAAAAGTATACGATAAAATCGTAAGGCTTGGCGTACGCTCCACCGACGGAATGAGCATGGCAGGGCTTACTCAGGTGTCGATGGAGGGCATAGAGCAGCTTGACCTTTACTATTCCTCTTATATACCTCAGTTTTTCTATGCGATGCTGGCGCCGATAATACTGTTTTTCGTCACGGTATGGATAGACTGGCGTGTAGCAGTCGTGCTTCTTGCCTGCGTCCCTCTGATTCCGGCGTCGATTGTCGCCGTGTCCAGGTATGCCAAAAAAATTTTCTCAAAATATTGGGGCAAATATACGTCGATGGGCGACTCCTTTTTGGACAGCGTTCAGGGGCTGAAGGAGCTGAAAATATTCAAAGCCGACGGCGCACAGCATGTCAAGATGAACAGGACGAGCGAGGAATTTAGAAAAATAACAATGAAGGTGCTTGTCATGCAGCTTGCAAGCACAACTATTATGGATCTCGTCGCATACGGCGGCGCAGGCATAGGAATCGCGCTTTCCGTACTCGGCGTAGTGAATCGCGGGCTTTCTCCGTTTGCGGCGTTGTTCCTTATCCTTGTAGCGGCAGATTTCTTTCTTCCGCTCAGGGCCTTCGGCTCTGCGTTCCACGTGGCTATGAACGGGGCGTCCGCGGGAAATAAGATTCTTTCCCTGCTTGAGCAGCCAGACCCTGTTTGGGGGTCAGAGAAGGCTGATGATACCGAGCTTGGTCTTAAAAACATCGTCTTCTCATACGACGGCAGGCGAGACGTTTTGAAGAACGTCAGCATGAGCTTCCCACGGACGGGAATGGTCTCTATTGTGGGTGAATCCGGCTGCGGAAAATCAACTGTTGTAAATATCCTGTCAGGAGCGCTTCGACCGGAATCGGGAACAGTAACGATCGGCGGAAAACAAATAAAAGACCTGTCAAGAGAAAACTATTACTCCCGCCTTGCGATTGTAAGCGGCAGCACATATATCTTTAACGAAACCATCCGCGCCAACTTCATGCTTGCCAAAAGCTCCGTTACGGATGACGAAATATATGCGGCGCTTGAAAAGGTAAATCTTTCCGAATTTATTCGAAAAAGCGGCGGTCTTGAAAAGGTCATCACAGAGGACGCCGCCAATATTTCCGGAGGTCAGAAGCAGCGTCTTGCTCTTGCAATAAGCCTTGTGGCAGACAAGGATATCTACATATTCGACGAGGCGACAAGCAACATAGATATCGAAAGCGAGGCAGTTATCATGGCAAACATAAAGAAGCTGTCAAAAACAAAATCAGTCATCGTAATCTCGCACCGCCTTGCAAACGTAGTGCCCTCAGATATTATTTATTACATGGAAGCCGGAGAGGTTGAGCAGTCCGGCACACATAAGGAACTGATGCTCAGGCGCGGAGGCTATGCCAGGCTCTATGCGGCTCAAAAGGAGCTGGAGGAAGGATATGCAAGGGTGAACGTATGACAAAAAGAGGACAGTCGCTGCGCAGAAGCGGCATAAAAATTATGGCAAGCCTTATTACTCTTCTGGGCAGCCTTGCCTACATTATGATACTTGCGGTCGTCAACGGCTCTGCCGGCTTTATATGTGCAATGGGCGTAACGCTGTTCGGCGCAGTAGGGATTGCCAAGGCGCTCGGCGAATCGATAGCCATGTCGTACGGACTGATCGCTTCCCTTGCCATAGGATGCGGAGTCCTTCGCGGTCTGCTCCGGTATTTGGAGCAGTACAGCAACCACTATATAGCATTCCGCCTGCTTGCCGTCCTACGGGACAGAATCTTTACCGCCCTGCGTGCGCTCTGTCCGGCAAAGCTCGAAACCAAGCAAAAAGGAGCTATCATTGCCATGATAACCTCCGATATAGAGACCCTTGAGGTTTTCTATGCTCATACCATCTCACCGATTTGCATCGCCGTAATAGTATCTTTATGCGCAGTGCTGTTTGTGGGATTTGTCTCAAGCTGGTGGCTGGCTCTCATTGCGCTTTTGGGATATGCAGCGGTCGGCATAGTAATGCCGATAATATCCTCGGGGAGGCTTAAAGCGTCGGGAGTTCGCTACCGCGCCGAGTTTTCATCTTTTAACGCATATTTTCTCGACAGCATTAAGGGAATCAAGGACATCGTATTTAATAACGCGGGAGAGAAGCGCAAAAAAGAGGTAGACGCCAGGTCAGACATATTGCTCAGTGAAACCAAAAAAATGAAGCGCGATATAACAAAAGCTTCCGCAGCCACTGAGCTTTGCGTTTCGCTGTTTATTATAGCGTCGCTTGCAGCAGGAATCCTTCTTTTGACTCAGGGTATGCTTTCTGCCGGAAAAATGATTATAGGCGTAGTATGCATCTTCGGCTCGTTCGGTCCCGTTATCGCAATTTCCGCGCTGCCCGGCAACCTGACACAGACATTGGCGTCCGGAGACAGGGTGCTGAATCTGCTTTCGGAAAAGCCCGCCGTAACTCCTGTAACAGGCGGCTCAGATATAAGCTACCGCGACCTGAGCGTAAGCGGGCTTTCATTCTCGTATGACGGAAAATCGCAGGTTCTGACAGACATCTGCATGCACGCAAAAAAGGGCGAGATCATCGGTATCGTCGGCGAGTCTGGCTGCGGAAAATCGACGTTTTTAAAGCTTCTGCTCAGGTTTTGGCAAAAGGACGGCGGCAATCTGTGCTATAACGGCATAGACATAGATAAAATCAATACGGACAGCCTTTTAGACAATGTAACAATGGTCAGCCAGTCTACATATCTCTTTGAAGAAACAATTGAGGACAATCTGCGCATAGCAAAATCCGACGCTACGCAGGAGGAAATAGAAAACGCATGCAGGCTGGCGTCGGTCCACGACTTCATCCTCTCCCTGCCGGACGGCTATAAAACCAGAGCGGGTACTCTCGGAGACAACCTTTCAGCCGGTGAAAAACAACGCATAGGTCTGGCAAGGGCATTTCTTAGCGGCAGCGAGCTCATACTCCTGGATGAGCCCACAAGCAACGTCGACAGCATAAACGAAGGAATCATTCTTAAGGCGCTCAAAGACCAGAGGAGCAAAAAGAGCATTATACTCGTATCGCACCGCGAATCTACAATGGCTGTTGCAGACCGTATTTACTATGTAAGTGAAGGCAGGATGTATGAACAGAACCCAAAGCAAGCGCGAACGTGAAAAGCGCATAGTGTCGCTTATGATACGGCTGTACTGCAAGAAAAAGCATGGCTTTAAAAAAGAGCTTTGCCCCGAATGCAAAGAGCTGTGTGACTATGCCATGCTCCGCAGCGATAACTGTCCCTTTATGGAAACTAAAACCTTTTGCTCAAACTGCAAGGTGCATTGCTACAAGCCGGACATGCGCGAGAAAATTCGCAGGGTAATGCGGTTTTCCGGGCCAAGCATGATGCTTTACCATCCGATAATGGCCCTGCGCCATCTGATAGAAAGCAAAAAAGAAAAGAAAGAAATGGAGAAAAAATATGAGGATTAAAAAAATACTTTGGATAATTCTCGGCTGCATTGGCGTAGGGCTGGGAGCTGTAGGAGCAGTTTTGCCAATGCTTCCTGCATTCCCTTTTTTACTTCTTGCGGCGTTCAGCTTTGCGAAAAGCTCCAAGAAGCTTCATACATGGTTTACAAGCACTAAGCTGTATAAGAAAAACCTCGAAAGCTATGTAAAGGGTCAGGGAATGACCTGGTCGACAAAAATCAGGGTTATGATAACCGTAACAGTGCTTATGGCTTTCGGATTTACGCTTATGTTCGTCAAAAAAATTTATATCCCCTGCCTTATCCTTTCAGGAGTTTGGATGTTTCATATTATATACTTTATCTTTGGCGTAAAAACCTATAAGCCGAATCCGCAAGACGCAAAAGAATAATATCGCCGTCCTGTTTTTATATTTTAAATACATAAGCGCCGATTTTGCATCGGCTTAATATTTCGCTATCTAGTTAGCCTTTGCTAACTAAACTGTACTGTTTTTTAATATGCCATAGACTCGCATATTAGGAAAGGAGGGAAGAAAATGTCGGAGGAGCTGTTAGTAAAGCATTGCTCTCCAACGCTTGCGGGAATGAAAACGGGCAGTCTGTTTGCCTGTTTTTTCTCAACCGGCGATGAGATGAGGGCGTGCGTTCGCTGCTGGAACAGACAGCTTACCGGAAAGGGTCTGCGCGTCCTTCCGCTGCGCTTTGAAAATAACAGAGCGCTTATCTATGTTTACCGGCCGTCGCGTTTAGAAAAAGATCTTCGCCGCGACGCCGCAAGTGCAATTTTACGGGAGTGCGGATACACTGAAGGAACATCGGATCGCTGCATTATACAGCTCATCAAAAGGCTTTGCGAATGCGAGGAATTCCCCCATGAAATTGGTCTGTTCCTCGGGTATCCCCCGGAAGACGTCTGCGGATTTATAAAATACGGAGCGTCATGCTGCAAATGCGCAGGGTGCTGGAAGGTATACGGGGACGTTGAAAAAGCAAAAAAGACCTTTTTAAAGTACAAAAGGTGTACCGATATCTATTGCGCTCAATACGCAAAAGGCAAGTCTATCGAACGGCTGACTGTAGCCGGTTGATATATAAAATTTATTTTAAAGAAAGGTTGATATCAAAATGAGTAAAATAGCAGTAGTTTATTGGAGCGGCACCGGAAACACCGAGGCAATGGCTTCGGCGGTTGCGGAAGGAGCCAGGGGGAAGGGCGCCCAGGCGTTCATGCTTACTCCCGTCGAGTTTGACGCCTCTCAAATGGACAACTACGACGCCATTGCGTTCGGCTGTCCGTCCATGGGTTCTGAGGAGCTTGAGGAAAGCGAGTTCGCGCCAATGTTTGAGGCATGCGAGGCAAAGCTTAAAGGCAAAAAAATTGCGCTTTTCGGCTCATATGGCTGGGGAGACGGCGAATGGATGCGCAACTGGGAAAAAGCCTGCATAGACGACGGGGCTGTAATGGCATGCGATTTCGTCATATGCAACCAGACTCCCGACGAAGACGCCATTTCGGCATGTAAGGCGCTGGGCAGTGCGCTTGCGTAACAAGCGAAAGCTCACCTGCGCGATAAATTGCGGCAAGAGAGCCTGTTTGCTCATTTTGGGGCAAGCAGGCTTCCGCTTATCTTCGCCGGTGGATTTCAAGCATATTTTTTAAAGCTATGTTCCAATATTATTTTGAAGTGTTGACCTCAGTGGTATAATTAATTTGTCAAGACTCGACGCAAGCTGCCGGCTGCCGGCTTGAAAGAGTGCATTTCTGGCGGCAGAGGCATTGATGAGCTGCAGCCGATAAGGACATATATTTTCATGAGGAAGATGATTTAATGTGGCTGATAGCGGCTGCGCTTTCCGCCGTATTTGCGGGACTCACCGCTATACTTGCGAAATGCGGAATAAAAAAGACCAATTCGGACGTTGCGACTGCGCTCCGCACCATTGTTGTTCTCGTTTTCTCCATACTCATGGTATTTATCGTCGGCTCGCAGAGGGCTATCGCCGATATTGAGGCAAAATCCTGGGTGTTTCTTATCCTGTCTGGGCTTGCAACGGGCGCGTCGTGGATATGCTATTTCAAGGCCCTGTCAATGGCAGACGTCAACAAGGTGGTGCCAATTGACAAGTCAAGCACCATTATCTCTGTTTTCCTCGCCATTGTACTGTTCAACGAAACAAATAATCTTGCCGTAAAGCTGATAGGGACCATCCTCATAGGCGCAGGCACCTATATGATGATAGAAAAAAAGGAAACCGATAAGGAAGCAGAAAACTCCAAATGGCTTATTTATGCGGTCTTGTCCGCAGTATTTGCGGCTTTGACATCTGTTTTAGCTAAAATAGGAATCTCGGGCGTTGAGTCAAACCTTGCGACCGCAATACGGACAGCCGTCATCCTTATAATGGCGTGGGGAATAGTGCTTGCAAAGGGCGAACAATCAGGCGTTAAGGACATTGACAAAAAGGAGCTTATATTTATCGGTCTTTCCGGGCTTGCAACGGGCGCGTCGTGGCTGTGCTATTATTACGCTGTTCAAAACGGTGTTCTCAGTGTGGTAGTGCCGATAGATAAAATGAGCGTATTGCTTACGGTGATCTTTTCGGCGGTCTTCCTCAAGGAAAAGATTTCTAAAAAGTCCGCCGCCGGACTTTGCCTTATGTGCATAGGAACTCTTGCAATGGCTGTTTGGGCATAATACTTTCAAAACTCAGATAAAAAATTACCCGCCGGGAAAAATAATTTTTCTTTCCGACGGGTTTTTTTATATGCGGATATTCCTGACGATAGTATCTTGCGCCATATGCAGCAGAAGGAATATGCCGTCCTATTTCCTACTTATTTTCGCGGTGTTTGCGCTTTAAATCAGCCTTTTTCGGAGTAATTTGCGCGATATCGTCCTCGAGGGTAAGGTCAAGCCTTTTCAGTCTCGAGCTGTTTACCATTACCGCAGCAAACGACAAGGCAATGCAAGCTCCCACAAACAGCGGGTACACAAGCGGCTGACCGAGCGCGTATACTACCGCCACCGACAACGGAAGCACTCCGGCTGCAAAGACAAACGTCCAGAATATGTTTTCCTTTATGATTTTTGAGGCTGTGGCGGAAAGTCGTATCGCGTTCGACAGATCCCTCAAATCGTTTCTTACCAGCACCACCTGCGCAAGCTCTATTGCGACTGACGAGCCTGTGCCTATTGCCACTCCTATATCAGCCGCCGCAAGGGCAACGGAGTCGTTAAGGCTGTCTCCTACCATTGCAACCTTTTCGCCGTTGCGTCTAAGCTCATTTATTACGTCCGCTTTCTTTCCGGGAAGCACGTTCGCTGCATATTCACAGAAATCAAGCTCCTTAGCAACCTTTGCGGCAGCCTTTCGGCTGTCGCCGGTAAGCATAATGGTTTTTCTGCCCATTTTATTAAGCTTCTCTACCGCCGCCTTGCTCGTGGGCTTTATCTTATCCTTAAGCGCGACTGCTCCTATCGGAATGTCGTTTTTCATAACAGCCATAACTATCTTTCCGTCGCTTACAAGAGGCTCGCAGATTGCGCCATAGCCTTCGTACTCGCCCTTAAAGGCGGACTTGATATCCGTTATCAGAACGCTGTCGCCGTTTATTTTTCCTTTTACGCCGTAACCGGTTATTACGCTGCGCGCCTCACACTTAAGAGACGACACATCGTTTTTTACTGCGTAATCCTGTATTCCAACGGCGACCGGATGAGCAAAATCGCCCTCAAGCGAAACCGCAAGGCTTATTACCTCCTCTTCGCTGGTCCCAAAAGGCACAACGTCCGTGACAAACAGCTTGCCAACGGTAATCGTGCCCGTCTTATCCAGTACAACAGTATCCACAAAACGAAGCGTTTCAAGCGATACTACATCCTTAAACACTATTCCGGCCTGCGTTGCCTTGCCTGAGGCGTATACCGACGCCGCAGGAACTACAAGCCCAAGCGCACAGGGGCAAAACATCACAAGCGTCCCTATAAACACTGCCGCCGACGCCTCAAAGCCCCTTGAAAGCAGCATAGACACGATGAACCCAAATACACCAGCCAACAAAACTATAGCAGAATATATTCTTTCCGATTTCTCAACAAGACCTGCGACCTTTGGCTTTGATGCGGACAGATTCCTGACGGACCTTATCATCCTTGAAAGAGATGTGTCGCGCCCAATGCGTTCTGCCTTAATTGTTACAAATCCGCTGGTATTGAGCGTTCCGGCAAAGACCCTGTCGCCGGCAGATTTTATTACTGGCATATTCTCTCCGGTGAACAGTACCTCGTTGACGCTTGTCCTTCCGGCTTCTATAATCCCGTCACACGGAAAGCTCTGCATCGGCTTTACAAGTATGCTGTCATCTACCGTTATCTCGTCAAGCCCCACCTCAATTTCTTTGTCATCTAAAATAACGGTGGCAGTTTTTGGAAACAGGCTGTAGAGCTTTTTAACAGGCTCGCCGGTCCTGCCCCTCGACTTTTGCTCAAGCGCGCCGCATAGCATGACTACCGATATTATCACCGCGCAGGCGTCGAGATGGATTTTTAACATGTAATCCGCGTTTCCGGAAATTATCATTGCAAAAGCGTATGTTGAATACGCCGCCGACGCGAGTGTTCCCACGGCAGCCACGCTTTTCGTATCGGGTCGCAGTCTGAAAAGAGCCGCAAAGCCCTTAATATATACCTCTCTTGCGAAATACGCCGCAAATGCGTATAGAAAGATTTCCGCCATTGCCAAAAGCATCGGGCTTCCGTCCACAAGAGGCAGACCCACGCCGAAAAAGTCAAGCACTCTTAAGAGGATAATGGCGGCGCTGAACAAAACCGTCAGAATGGTTTTTCCCACAATGCCGATGCGCGAAGCCTGTTTTACGTCTTTAACTTCACCGCGCGCGGCAGTCACGTTCACGCCGGCGGCTGCCGAAATTTCAGAGCATATATCTGAAATAGAGACCTTGGTCTCGTCGTATTCAATATCAACGATCTTACTATCCCGGTCGATAACAGCCGAAACCGCGTTCATACTGTTAAGCCGCTCCTCGCATTTATCAAGCTCCTCTGCGGTCAGCACTCCCTCAAGAGTAAGTCTTGTCTTTGTCAAGCATGTCACACCCCCTCGCGACGTCCCGATGAATTATTTCTACCTTTGTGCCTTAAAGCCGGCGGTGTTTACAGCCTCTACCACCTTATCAACAGCGGTTTCAGGTACATCCTTGCCCAGCGTCACGGTTAGCGACGCGGACTTTAAATCGGCATTTGCAGACTTTACTCCCTCGACGGACATTGCCGCGTTTTCAACGCTTTGCTTGCAGTGACCGCAATGCATTCCCTCTACCTTGATAGTCTCCTTTTTATTTGATGAAAACAACATTTTCTTTCGCTTTCCTTTCGTTATAAATTTACTCGCGCCGAATCTATGACGGCACTATAAATTATTATAGCAAAATTGTCACGGCAAATCAACAGCATACTTTTCATAACCGCGCGACTTTACATAAATTTAGCCCCCTCCTGATATCAGGAAGGGGCTAATCTTGTGCGCAGCCTTCGGATTATTCTGTCCTCAGCGCTACTACAGGATCCTTCTTCGCCGCAATTCCGGACGGAATAAGACCGGCTATCAGCGTCAAAATCACGCTTATGGCGACAAGTATGACCGCTCCGCCGACCGGAAGTATCGCCGAAAGTATCTGTATTCCGGTAAGGGCGTGAAGTATAAGGTTTATAGGTATTAAAAGCAGCAGAGTTATAATTATGCCTATTGCTCCGGCCGCAAAGCCCACTATCATGGTTTCGGCGTTGAATACTCTGGATATATCCCTCTTTGAAGCGCCAACAGCCCTGAGTATGCCGATTTCCTTGGTTCTCTCGAGGACTGAAATGTAGGTTATTATTCCTATCATTATTGAAGACACAACCAGCGAGATCGCCACAAACGCAATCAAAACATACGATATTGCGTTGATAATTGTGGTTATGGAGGACATCAGCAGCTTTACATAGTCTGTGTACGTTATCTTGTCGGCGTCCTCTGCAGTTTCATTGTATTCCTCTATCAGCGCCGAAATATTATCCTTATCCTCAAACGTAGCGGCATAAATCGAAATCGAACTCGGAGAATCCATGTCCACATCGCCCAAAAGCCTCAGGTTTTGCTCGTAGGTAGAATCCGAAACAGTCGACGGCATACAATTTTCATATACATACCTGTACTGATCGGCGGTAAGCTCCATGCCGTCGTACATCGCGGCAAGCTGCTCCGACGTGAGCGCACTGAGCTGCTCGGAAACCTGCTGTGCGTACTGCTGGGTTACCATTGCAGAAATTATCTGTGAAAGATACCCTTCCTTTTCTTCGTCCGACATGCCCTCGATGTATCCGCGTATTGTTTCCTCTGACATCTGGGTCTGACTCATTATTGCCTCTACAAGAAGCTCATCTTCCGTCTCGGGAGTCAGAGTCTGACGGAACTGCCCGACAGAGGCGGTAAGGTAAGCGTCGTCGGGTATGGAAAGAAGCTCGGTGTATACAAGCGCTTTTTCCTGAGCTGTCTGAGCGGCGTTCCACTCGTCAACAGCAGCGGCTATTTCTTCGTCTGTAGCTTCTTTCCCTTCTGTCGGGAACTTAAGACCGGTAAGGACGTCAACCTCCGGGTTTTCCTTCTGCTCGTTTATAAGCTCGCTATCGTTAGTCCTTTCGATAATATAATCGGTAAGAGCCTTAGTATAACCGACGGCTCCGTTCATAAACGACGACACGGCGTTGTCGCTGGGTCTGATTATTCCGACGACCTTAATCTTTATCGAATTGTCCGAATCATACAGGTACTTAAGCCCCGCCTCGGTCTGAGTGGCGTCGATATATCCGTCTCCGCTCTTTTGGTACTTGTCGCAGTTGAGGACCACCCTGAAATCAAGCCCGAGTATGTCCTCGTAGCTCCAGGACGCTTCGGCAATGCTGTCTCCCTCGCCGTTTGCGGCGGTCTCCATATCGCTTATGATTTCGTCCATGGTCTTAAGACCCAGCGCGTAAAGCATAACGTCGCTTATCTCGTTATTTTCGTCTATGGTTATGACTACTTCATCATAGCTTTCCGGCCAGCGACCGCTTACAATGTCGTACTGCTCCATCATAAGAGGGTTGATAAGCTCTCCGTCGATTCCGGAAAGAAGCTCCTGCCATGCGCTGAACTGCATATATGACGACAGGGTGGAGCTCGACGCGGTCACGCCAAGCTCTGAGTAGAGCCTCGACAGAAGCTCCAATATGTCCGACTTGACGATATTTCCGTCGGCGTCGGTTACATACACGTTCATGTCGGCATCGTATACATACGAAACAGCGCTTGCATACTCCTTAAGCTCCTCCGAGGTTTCAAGGTATTCCTTGAACTTTACAAGGTTATTCTCCCTTGTTTCGGTCTGAGACATCGTGTCCAAAAGGTCGGACATAATCCTGTTTTCATAGACGGCGTCAAGCTCATGCGGCTCTTCTTCCTCCTGATTTGTAGCCATCAGCGATGTGAGCATATCGGTAAGGTCTATCTCCTGCGCGCTTATGGTTATGGGATAGGCGCTGAGCGTATCCTCCTGAACACGGTCGATATAAGTCTGAACGCCGGTCGAAACCGATAAAATAAGCGCGATGCCTATAATTCCTATGCTTCCCGCAAAGCTTGTAAGAATAGTGCGTCCCTTTTTTGTCATCAGGTTGTTTAAGGAAAGCGACAGCGCTGTCATAAACGACATCGAGGTCTTGCGCCTGCCTACGGGCTTTTTTTCCTCTACAGCCTCTTTTTCTTCGGCAGCGTTATATGGATTGGAGTCGCTTATAACCTCTCCGTCAAGGCATCTTACAATCCTTGTGGCGTATTTTTCGGCCAGCTCCGGATTGTGAGTCACCATTATTACAAGGCGCTCCTTTGAAACCTCCTTTAAAAGCTCCATTACCTGAACGCTTGTGGCAGAGTCAAGAGCGCCGGTAGGCTCGTCTGCCATTAGAATTTCAGGGTCGTTTACAAGCGCCCTCGCAATGGCGACGCGCTGCATCTGTCCGCCGGACATCTGGTTCGGCTTTTTCTTGAGCTGATCTCCCAGACCGACCCTGTTCAAAGCGTCTATCGCTCTTTTCCTGCGCTCGGCCTTGCCTACTCCGGAAAGCGTGAGCGCAAGCTCTACGTTAGACAAAACCGTTTGGTGGGGTATAAGATTATAAGACTGGAACACAAAGCCGACAGAATGGTTTCTGTAGCTGTCCCAATCGGAATCGGAAAAGGTCTTGGTAGACTTGCCGTTTATGGACAGGTCGCCCGAGGTGTATTTGTCCAGCCCGCCGACGATGTTCAAAAGCGTAGTCTTTCCGCAGCCGGACGGACCCAAAATGGCTACAAACTCCGACTTCCTGAACTCGATGCTTATCCCCTTAAGCGCATGGACAACGTCAGAACCGACGTTATAGTCCTTGACTATATCAGTTAGCTTAAGCATGTGTACTCCTTATGTTTATTTTGAACTAAATTTAGCATAGCTAATTGTATATTATACCGTCAAGTATGTGCATATTAAGCATTAAAATGTGATAGAAATGTGAAATTAGATTAACCCAAACCGTACTTTAACAAAGCCCCCGCAAAAACGGCTTCGTCCCGTAAAAATTATCCCCGAAGCTTTCCTCAGCCCCGGGGAATTTTCATCTGAAAAGCGTGCATGTGCCACTCTCGCGATAATACCTTATCCTGTCCTCTATCGCCTTGCGGCTCACTCCCAAATACTCCGCCAGGCAGTCCATGCACAGAAACTCATCTGCGCAGCGCAGGACAAGTTTCCTGTAAATTGCCATATCGTCGGAGGTAAGCGATTTTCCGCACTGCTTGCAGGTATCGAAATTTGGCATTACATCTTCACAAGCCTCGCTCTTAATACCTTGCAGTCGTGCGGCTCGATGTCGCAGGAGTACCTCTCGGTGAACCTGCCCTCGGTATTGTGCTCCCAGCAGTCGTACATCTCAAAGCCGTAGCCGGACGCTGTGGGAAGTCCCATATCCCAGAAGCAGAGTGTGCCCATGCCCCTGTGTTCGCCGAAATTGACCATGCAGACGGCGTAATCCCCGTTTTCAAGCGCCTTGACGAGTATCTTTACGTTTACTCCCGCCCAGCCGTTTGAGTTGAGAACATATGCTCCCCTGCCCTCAGGGTCCTGGTTTATAGCTATAACGTCCTTATTCATAAGGATATTCCTGGTGGCGTCTGTCATTTTTCTGATGTCGCAGCCTATCATGAGCGGAGAATTCATTATAGCCCACATGGAGAAGTGGGTTTTGTACTCAATGTCCGTGCAGCCCATTCCGCCCTCGCCTATCCAGGAGCTGTTGGAGCCGCCGTGCATGCCCACAACAAGCATATCTATGTCGTTCCAGCAGTAAACTCCCTGCTGGCTCTGCTTGCCAAACTGCGACTTGGCGAGGTTGACAATAGAATTCCAGGTGTCCTGAATGTCGCCGGTCGAACGGAACATCTGCGCGCCGGATTCCCTTATCCAATTGTGAACGCCGTCCGCACCCCAGTTGCAGGCGGAAAAGAGTATATCCCTGCCGCAGTTTCTCAGAGCCATAGCCATCCTCTTGTAAAGAATTTCACCGGGAATGCCGTCGGGCTTGTAGCAGTAATCGTACTTAAGGAAGTCCACTCCCCACTTAGCAAAGGTCTTTGCGTCTGTAAACTCATGCTCGAAGGAAGCGGGGTATCCGGCGCAGGTGTGCGTTCCGGCGCAGGAATATATTCCGAATTTAAGTCCCTTAGAATGCACATAATCTGCAACAGCCTTTATTCCGTTGGGAAACTTTACAGGGTCGGGGACGAGCCTGCCGTTTTTGTCGCGCTCCTTCATGCTCCAGCAGTCGTCGATTACAACGTACTGGTATCCGCAATCCTTAAGCCCCGATTCCACCATAACGTCGGCGGACTGCATTATAAGCTCCTCGTTGATAGCATCGGTGAACGTGTTCCAAGTGTTCCACCCCATAGGCGGAGTTTTTCCAAGATTCTTAGGCATAAAAAGCCGTCCTTTCATCCTATAAAAATTGATTTATTATCCTTTGCGCTGCTTCGCCGCCGGGAAAAACCGTCACTACGGCGGCGTGCCAATTGAATTATATCAGCGAGGAAATTATTTGTCAATTGCGGCGCGCAAATTTACTTATAAAAACGCACCCTGCGGTTTATCCGCAAGGTGCGAGCCAGCAGCGCTCAGCTGTTCCAATAATCCTTCATCTTTTCAAAAAAGCTTTTTTTGCCGGCCATGTTTTTATCGTCAAGCGAGTCGTCGAACGCCTTTAAAAGCTCCGCCTGCTTCTTTGACAGGTTTTTCGGCACTTCTACCTTTACTGTAACGTAATGGTCGCCCCTGTCGTTACGGTAAAGCCTTTTAACGCCCTTTCCTCTGAGCCTGAATACCGTTCCGGTCTGAGTTCCGGCTGGAATACTGTATTTAACGTTTCCGTCGATAGTCGGGACGGTTATTTCATCGCCCAATGCCGCCTGCATATATGAAATCGGGATCTCGGTGTATATGTCAAAGCCCTCCCGCTCAAAGAAGTCGTGCGGGGTGACCTTTATTTTTATGTTCAAATCGCCGTATCCGCCGCCGTTTATGCCGCAATCTCCGGCTTCTGCAACCTTAAGGGTCTGACCGTCGTCTATACCGGCGGGGATATTTATCTCACGGTTCAAAACGCTTCTTACCCTGCCCTGTCCCGAACAGGTGGGGCATACGCTTTTTATTATCTTGCCGCGTCCGCCGCAGCGGTCGCAGGATTTTGTAGTCTGAAATACTCCGAATGCGGTTCTCTGGTTTATTCTTACCGTTCCTGTGCCATGGCAGTCAGGGCATGTCTCCGCGCTTGTTCCCGCCTTTGCGCCTGAACCATGGCAGTCGGGGCAGACGTCGTTTCGTGTTACCTTGACATTTTTCTTAGTGCCGTTGCACGCCTCCATAAAGCTTATGGTAAGATTAGCCCTTATATCCTGACCTCTTTTAGGTCCGTTCGAGCCTGCTCTTTGAGTGCCGCCGAAGCCGCCGAAGAAGCTTTCAAATATGTCTCCTACGTCTCCGAAGCCGCCAAATCCCCCAAAACCTCCGAAGCCGCCAGTGCCGTAGGCTTCACCATGCGCGCTGGACGCGCCTGCTCCCGCCCCATATGTCGGATCGACGCCGGCAAAGCCGAACTGATCGTACTTGCGGCGCTTCTCCTTATCGGAAAGGACCTCATACGCCTCATTTATTTCCTTGAACTTTGCCTCGGCTTCCTTGTCGTCAGGATGCAGGTCGGGGTGATATTTTTTGGCAAGAGTCCGGTAAGCGTGCTTGAGCTCGTCGTCGGTCGCAGTCTTGCTTACGCCGAGAGTCTCGTAATAATCTCTTTTGTCCGCCATAATCTACTCCATAGTACAGTTAATAACCAATCTGCCCGCTCCCTTTCGGGGTGAGCAGATTGGCATAAAATCAGTTGATGTTTATCAGTTTGCGTCGGTAAACTCAGCATCTACTACGTTGTCGTCCTTGCCGGACTGAGAATCCTGACCGCCCTGCTGCGCCTGCTGTTGCTGCTGTGCAGCCTGCTGGTAAACCTTTGTCGCTATCGCCTGGATAGAGGACTCAAGCTCCTTCTGCTTAGACTTGATAAGCTCTATATCGGTGCCCTTAAGAGCTTCCTCAAGAGCCGAGATCTTAGCCTCGCAATCCGACTTGTCGGACGCGCTTACCTTGTCGCCGAACTCCTCAAGGCTCTTCTTGCTCTGGAATACCATCTGGTCGGCCTGATTCCTTGCATCAACATCTTCCCTCTTCTTTTTGTCCTCAGCCGCATACGCCTCGGCTTCCTTTACGGCCTTATCAATATCCTCCTTGGACATGTTGGTGGAAGAAGTAATAGTGATAGCCTGCTGCTTTCCTGTTCCGAGATCCTTTGCAGATACGTGAACGATACCGTTCGCATCTATATCAAAGGTTACCTCAATCTGCGGGACTCCTCTGGGAGCGGGAGCAATGCCGTCAAGACGGAACATGCCGAGCTGCTTATTATCCTTTGCAAACTCTCTTTCGCCCTGAAGGATATTTATATCAACAGCAGACTGATTATCCGCAGCGGTAGAGAATATCTGAGTCTTCTTTGTAGGAATCGTCGTGTTTCTCTCTATAATCTTGGTACAGATTCCGCCCATGGTCTCAAGTCCGAGAGAAAGAGGCGTAACATCGAGGAGCAGAAGTCCTTCCTTTACATCTCCAGCAAGGACGCCGGCCTGATATGCAGCGCCCAAGGCTACGCACTCATCAGGGTTGATTCCCTTGAACGGCTCCTTGCCGGTGATCTTCCTTACCTCGTCTATGACGGCGGGAATTCTTGAAGAGCCTCCGACCATGAGCACCTTGTTTATATCCGACGCGGAAAGTCCGCTGTCCGAAAGCGCCTGCTTTACGGGACCTACGGTAGCCTCTACAAGGTCAGCCGTTATCTCGTTGAATTTAGCTCTTGTAAGAGTGTAATCCAGGTGCTTGGGACCTGTGGCGTCCGCAGTAATAAACGGAAGGTTGATGTTCGAGGACGGAACGTTTGAAAGCTCGATTTTTGCCTTCTCAGCCGCCTCCTTAAGCCTCTGCATCGCCATTTTATCCTTTGAAAGGTCTATGCCCTCGTTCTTCTTGAATTCGGAAACCAGAAGGTCGATTATCCTCTGGTCAAAGTCGTCGCCGCCGAGATGGTTGTTGCCTGCGGTCGCGAGAACCTCCGTTACACCGTCGCCCATCTCTATGATGGATACATCGAACGTACCTCCGCCGAGGTCGTATACCATGACCTTCTGCTCCTCTTCCTTATCGATTCCGTAAGCAAGAGCTGCGGCCGTAGGCTCGTTGATAATCCTTCTTACATTAAGACCTGCAATCTGTCCTGCGTCCTTAGTCGCCTGACGCTGAGCGTCCGTAAAGTAAGCGGGAACGGTTATGACAGCCTCCGTCACCTTTTCACCCAAATATGCCTCGGCGTCGGTCTTGAGCTTCTGCAAAATCATTGCGGAAATCTCCTGAGGAGTGTAGCTCTTTCCGCCAAGGGTCACCTTGTAATCGGTACCCATGTGACGCTTAATAGACAAAACGGTGTTGTCGTAGTTTACAACAGCCTGCCTTTTTGCAACCTGACCGACAAGCCTGTCGCCGTTTTTAGAAATACCCACAACGGAAGGAGTTGTTCTTGCGCCCTCGCTGTTTGGGATTACTACAGCCTCGCCGCCCTCCATGACAGCTACGCAGGAATTAGTTGTACCAAGGTCTATACCAATAATTTTTGACATATTAAATCTCTCCTTTAAATTTCAAATTTTAAATATTTAAATTATGTGTAATTAACAATTTGCAACAGACACCATAGCGTGTCTTATCACCCTGTCGCCGCGCTTATAGCCTTTTTGATAAACCTGCGCGACTACGTTTTCGCCGAGATTTTCATCGGTTACGCTGCTCACCGCATTTTCAAGGTTGGGATCAAACGGTTCTCCGACGCGGTCTATTGCTTCGACACCAAGCGCCTTTAGTATGTCGGAAAGCTGAGAATATATCATCATTATTCCAGACTTGAATTTTTCGTCCGCCGTATCTACAGCGGCTGCGCGCTCGAAATTGTCCGCCAACGGCAAAAACGCTTCGATAGTGCTTGCCATTGCCTCAGGGTAAATTTCCGCCTTTTCCTTCGCGACGCGCTTGCGGAAATTATCATATTCCGCCATCAGCCTTAAATATTTATCCTTATATTCGGTCAGTTCCTTTATTATCGCCTCGTTCTCTTCTTTTAAAAGTGTCAACTCGTCTTTCTCCTGCGCTTTCCCACAGCAAGAACTTACTTCCTCCTGGGAAACGCTTTGGGAAGAACCGCTCTGCTTTTCCTCATTTTCTTTGCTTTCGCTATTTTCTTTGCTTTCGCTTACAGCCTGCTCGCTGTCCTTTTTCTCTTTATCTTTATTCATCTTCGACGCCATCCTTTATATCACCCTCACTGTCTTCTACCGTTGTATTGTTTTCTTCTGTCCCGTCGTTGGTTGAAAGTATCTCGGTTATTTTGCCTGTAAGATACTCTACGTACGGAATGATCTTTTTATAATCAATCCTCATCGGCCCTATTACTCCAAGATGTCCGGCAACTCTGCCGTCCTTGAAGAAATTAGAGCTTACGATGCTGGAATTACCTATTAAGAAATTGTCGTCCTCCTCCGAGAAAATCACGTGTATCCCACTGAAGCTGTCGTCTACAAGCCTTGTAAGCTCTTCGCTGTTGTCCATAAAGCTCATCAGCTCGTGATTATCTATGTCCTTGCATTCGAGAAGATTCTTAGCGCCGCTTACGTCTACCTCGCGCTCCGCTATTTCCTTTGACATGTCGAATATGCCCTGAACCAGCGGAGACATCGCTATAAGATACGTTCCCATAGCGGTTTCTATCTTTTGAAGCATTTCCTCGCTCAATACCCCGAGCGGGACGCCCTCCAAATTCTTTTTTACAAAGTTAGTAAAGTACTCTAACTGCTCGTTTGTAAGGTCCAACTCCAATCGGCAGGTCCTGTTCTTTATTTTTCCCGACGAGGTTATCATCAAAAGAACGTACAGCCTTTTGCCGGTCGGTATTACTTCTACCTTGGATATTACCGAAAATTTCGGATTTTCACTCGAAACAAACGCTGCGCAGCTCGTTATTTTGGCAAGCGCGTTCGACGCCGATTTTACCAGCCTTTCCTCCGAATACTCGTTTTCGGGAAAGATACCGTCCAGCCGGCTCTTTTCCTCATCCGAAAGAGGATTTGTAGTCATCAGCCTGTCGACATACAGTCTGTATCCCGCGTATGTCGGAACTCTTCCGGCCGAAGTATGAGGCTGTTCCAAATATCCCTGCTTTTCAAGCTCTGCCATCTCATTGCGTATTGTTGCGCTCGACGCCTTTATATAGCTCATTATAGCCTTTGAACCTACGGGTTCTCCCGTGCGTATATATTCGTCAACAACTGCCGCAAGGATCTTAAGCTTACGTTCGTCCACTTTAGTCCCTCCCGACACCGCTTTGGCAATTAAGGTTTGAAAGTGTTAGCACTCTTTGTTCCTGAGTGCTAAGATATAGTATACCCAATTTTTTTTGTTTGTCAATACCTTTTTTAAAT
>DBFJJS010000018.1:0-35363 GCA_048393055.1 Candidatus Faeciplasma sp. | reverse complement strand
AATGTTTACCGTCCTCCTTTCCCGGTAGTGATAGTGTTAGGGTGGCACGCCGCTTTTGGGCGTGAAAAAGGGGCGTCCGTTCTTCACGCCGCCCCGTTAAATCCGTACCCGCAGCCCGTTCAAGTCCTCGGCGCGGATACCTACAAGATACCAGTTGTCCCCGTACTCAATGCGGGTCGGCTTCCATTTACCGCCTGTGAATACGTCCATGCACTCGCCGCAATGCAAGCCGCCGTAATAGTCGGCAATATCAAAGCGAATGTCGTAGCGGTCAGCGGTTTCGTCAAAAATCAAAGCTCCTGTTTTCTGTGCCATGTGGTAAATCCTCCTTTTTTCGTTTACAGGCTTTCGCCCTCGTTGTAGGTGTAATAGTCCGGGTCGCCGTACTTCGGCTTCCTCGGTGCAAGTGCGCCGCTTGCCATATCGTGAGCCACAAGGGAAGTGTAATAGCTGTCAATGGTAGACGGGGCATTGAAAAGCACCGCCTTTAGGTACTGCTTGATGTTGCGGATTTTCGTGGTGTTCTCCTGCATACAGTCAAGCACAAAGCGGATATGTTCGCTGCTGAGCTTCATAAACTTTGACTTCACAAGCTCGGCGGGGTAATCGTCCCCGGCAATACGGATTTTCTTTCTTGACGTACAGACCGTTTCAAGGATAATGTCAACAATCTCATTCAAACGGTCATGGTCAAACTTCATATCCTGCAAGAGAATGTCATACTCGATATTGTCCTTAATGATTTCCTCATACACTCTGTAAGCGTCGTTCCTTTCCGTTCTTTTCCGTTCCGGCGGCTCTGCCGCTTCGTCCTCGCCATAAGGCAAGGGATTTAGGGAATGGATAGGAATGGAATGGGTAATTGATAAATCCGTATTTGATTTTTCTTTTTTTGGTAAGTTAGTTCTTGATATATCTTTATTTAATTGCGTTGGATTTTCCGACGTCGGATTATCCGTTGTCGGATTTTCCAACATCGGTTTACCCGGTATTGGATTTTCCAACATCGGCTGCGGCTGCTCATAGATGGTGTATTCGATAGCAGTCATTTTGCCTTTTTCATCGCGTCCCTGCCGCCGCAGGATATATCCGGCTTTTTCAAGCTCCCATACGGCGATGCGGATCGCGTCGATGCTCTCACGGTTGATATGGGACAGCCCCGCAAGGGTATAGTCCCAATTCTCCGGCAAAGACAGCATTTGCGACAACAAGCCCTTTGCCTTTAAGGTTAGGTCTTTATTCCGCAAGTGATGATTGCTCATTACTGTATAACCTTTGTTCCGTTCCACTCTGAAAACTGCCATAGCTTATCAGCTCCTTTGCTGTGGATTTGTTACGCAGTAGAACACGGATTTTGAGAGGAAAGGTATCTTTCCCTTGCTTGTCCGGTTCTGCGCTCTGGAAGCCTTATATATCAAGGCTCTTTTTGCCCCTACTGCGTAACATGAGGGCATAAAAAAAAGCGGCGTTCCTGTTCTTCCGGGTAGGAAGTGAGAAACGCCGCCTTTGCGGTTCAATATTCAGTTTTAGTGTGTGTGAAAGCAGCTTGTCCTATCTGTTCTACATGATATGTTGTTCTTTCACAGTTGCAGCAGAGCAAAAGGCAAGGCTGTCATACGACAATATTCTAAGGCTTGTAGACGACCCGGACGTCAGAGACGTAATAAAGTTTTTAAGGGAAAGGGAGATAGTTCATTTCCAGCGCTTCGGTGAAGCGATGAGGCTTGTTACTGACAAGCTGGATTCCAAGAATTTCTATGCCTTTAACCCAAGCTTTGATAAGTAAATTTGTCATAACGAGCATAATAAGCGGCCGGATGCAATAATGCGTCAGGCTGCTTAAGCTTATATCTGGAAAAGTCATCGGTTGATATGCGGGTTATCGATGCGGCCAAGCAGGTAACCGACGGATACGTTGAAATAGTTCGAAAAGAGAATCAATGGTTTTGTAATCTGTCTCACTAGTCCCAGTTTCATACCGGCTGATGGTGTTTTGAGGCATATTTAAATCCATCGCCAGCTTAAGCTGTGAAATTCCATACTCATTGCGAAGGTTTTAAGCAAGACATTTTTACCATCCATTCTTCAGGCGGTCCGGTAGAGCAAATCCGCCGGACTGCCATGTCTTTTCTTCGACAGATTGCGTGTATGAACAGATATACAATCGTTGTGAATGCTACAAATGAAAAAGGATTGTGAAAAATGAAAGCAAAGGAAATGATATTACATATATTGTCGAAGCTCGGCTCGCGAATTTGCAGTTTCGGCAGAAAAAAAGCGTTGGCGGCGGCAGCTTGCCTTGCTGCAGGCGCATTGCTGTCAGTAGGCGGTGCGTGGGGAAGCAGGGGAGTATTTTTGCCGGCGTTTGTTTCGCTGCTGCCTGCTGGATTCGGAGCTGCAGCGGCAGTGGGCGGTATACTGGGATCAGTCGCTTTCGGCTTAACTGCGCAGCAGGTCGCAGCTATAGCTGCGGCAATATGCGCAATCCTTGTGCGGCTGTGGTTTGATAACGCAGGACACACGGCGTATTCGTTGTCTGCGGCGATCGTATCAGGGATTGCATTCCTGAGCGGCAGGATATTGGAGTGCGCCGTCGGCAGGATGAGGTTCGAGGATTACCTTATGGGAATTGCGGCGTCGGCTCTGTGTATGGCGGGAGTGTACCTGTGCGCTTCCGTTTTTAAGACGCCGTCGCTGCTTGATATAAATACTGCCGGTGAGGTGCGTATAACCGCGCTTGCGGCGCTTGCTGTGTGCGCTCTGTGTCCCGTCGAGATCTTGGGTCTTAATTTCGGATGGATGCTTTACTTTATTGCTGCGGTCTATGCTCTTTACACCTGTGACAGACGTGATGCCGCGATATTTTCCGCTGCCGCATCGCTTGGGCTTACGCTTTTTACACAGCGGCTGGAGCCGTCTGGTCTTTTTGCGGTTATATATACTGCCGTATGTCCTTATTTTATAAAAAAGAACCGCTTTAGCTGTTCGATATATCAGGCGCTGTTCGTTATAGTACTCTCTGCTTTTATAGACGGTGGGTATGACTTTCGAGCCGCATTGTCTGCCTGTGCCGCCGGAATAGTCTTTGCCATAATTCCGGGGCTTCCTGTTAAAGAGCTTAATATGCGTATAGGCCGTGAAAAAGTGTCTGGACTACATGGCGGTGGCAGGCTTAAGATTCTTTCTGACGGGCTTTGCGCCCTTATAGACAGTTGCCGCCTGGATGACGGCGAAAATACTGTGAAGTCATTATCCCAGACGAGGGAGGATATAAGCGTGGGCGATATGGTCTACGCCGGCGTGTGCGCGGGCTGCGAGCAGCATCGAAAATGCTTTGACCAGGGATCTACGGAGGCACAGGACATGCTCTTGAACCTTGATGGCTTTCAGGATGATTCTCAGGACCTTTTTTTGCCGTTTTGTTCCCATTCGTCGGTTGTTACCGCCGCTGCTCACAGAGCGCGAAAGCGTCTTGAGTACATGTCTGAGGTGGCAGGGGATAGAGCTAAGCGCCGTATTGAGTTTGAAACAGCCCTTTGCGCGGTCTCACAAGCTGTTGAAGATATGTCGCCTGGTATAAACGACGTCGGGACTGAAATATCCTTGGAGCTTTCAAAGCTTGGAATTGACTGCATGGAATGCAGGTACGACGGCGACGGCTGCGCAGAGCTTTATTTAAGTGCAGGCGCAAGGATAAATGATAAAAGGCTCGCGGAAACGGTAAGTGCAGTCGTTGGGAAAAGACTTGAAATCTTGTCGCGCTACAGCGCAGACGGAGTGGTAAGACTTACTTTGGCACCAGAGCCAAAGTACAAGCTTGAAGTAGGAGCTTATCAGATTGCAAAGAAGCCCGGCTCTGCCATTGGAGACGCTTTGCTGATGTTTGAGACCGGAAAGTATAGCTACGTGCTCATATCCGACGGAATGGGCACAGGAGAGGAAGCGCAAAAAAGCGCGATCACTCTTGTTGAAACCGTAAAATCGCTAATAGAAGCTGGGTTCAGCGAAAAGACCGCACTGATGCTGTCTTCTGAACGCTTGAAGTGCGCGTCGTCTGAGGAAAGTCTAGCAACTCTTGACATGCTATGCGTAAATCTTATCAGCGGATTTGCAAAGCTGTACAAGTGCGGTGCCGGACAAAGCTATGTGAAAACTGAAAAGGACTTTTCACTCATACCCTCCGGCGGTTATCCACTCGGAATTATAGACGAGCTGTCCGCAGCTTGCAGCGATATAGACGCCGGTGCTCCTTGTGAGATTGTGCTTGTTACGGACGGAGCGGCGTCGCTTCCTCCGGATAAGGTAAAAACTGCCCTGTCTGACAAGGATAAGCTGGATTGCACTGAAACTGCGGCAAGGATAGCGCATGCAGCATTTAGCTTCAATGGCAGCCTAAGGGCTGACGATGTGACGGCTGCGGTGGTGCGTTTATATTTAAATGAGCCGGAAAAATAAAAAATATGTTAAGAAGTCGGCTTATTAGAGCAGAATAATAAAAAGTTTATTGTAATTTTGCATAAAAAATAGTGTTGCATAATGTGGAAATATGAAAAATGTGCTAAAAAATATTGCAAATTATATATACATTTATTATAATATAATCATAAACATATGCGAGCGACATATCGCAGGATTATAACGATTAAATATGCAAAATTGTTGAATGCGAAAAATTGTTAATACTGCGTATAAGGGGGAAGATAAAATGACTGACGAAAAAGCAAAAGCGGTAAAGGGACTTGTGAAGAGTTTTCTTTCAGGTAAGTGCTATGACGCCGCCGATTTGTTTGGGGCGCATGAAATAGCCGACGGAGAATATGTCTTCAGGGTATGGGCGCCGAATGCGCAGAAGGTTTCTATTGTAGGGGATTTCAACGGATGGGACTGTGAAAAAAACCCCTGCAAAAAGGGCAAGGGCGGAATATGGGAGGGCAAGGCGAGCGGTCTTTCCAGATACTCTGTTTACAAATACTGCATAATAGGCGCGGACGGCTTGAAGAAGATGAAGGCTGACCCTTACGGCGTGCATATGGAGACAAAGCCTGCTACCGGAACTAAGATATACGACATTTCAGGCTACGTATGGAAGGACGGCGCATGGCTTCGCAGAAAGAAACAGAAGTCACTTTACAGTTCCCCCATGAATATCTACGAGGTAAATCTCGGCTCGTGGAAGCAATATCCGGACGGCAATTTTTTCAGCTATGAAAAGGCGGCAGAAGAGCTTATTCCTTACGTAAAGAGCATGAATTATACTCATGTCGAGTTTATGCCGCTTGCCGAGTATCCTTACGACGGCTCATGGGGCTATCAGGTAATAGGATATTACGCGCCGACCTCAAGATTCGGAACTCCCTTTGACTTTATGAGGATGATAGACAAATTTCATCAGGCAGGGATAGGCGTAATACTCGACTGGGTACCCGCGCACTTTCCGAAGGACGAGGCGGGGCTTTACGAATTTGACGGTTCTCCCTGCTATGAATATTCCGACCCGCTGAAAATGGAGCATAAATCGTGGGGGACGAGGGTGTTCGACTTCGGACGTCCGGAGGTAAGGTCCTTCCTGATTTCAAACGCGCTGTTCTGGCTTGAAAAATTCCATGTGGACGGTCTGAGGGTGGACGCAGTGGCTTCGATGCTCTATCTCGACTATGACAGGCAGGGCGGCGAGTGGCGTCCGAATAAGAACGGCGGAAATGAAAATCTTGAGGCTGTAGAGTTTTTGCAGCAGCTTAACACTGCAATATTTGCACGCTGTCCCAACGCAATCATGATAGCGGAGGAGTCTACGGCCTGGCCCAATGTCACAAAGCCGGTGGATATAGGCGGGCTGGGATTTAACTTTAAGTGGAATATGGGCTGGATGAACGATATGATGAAATACATGTCAATGGATCCGATTTACAGAAAGTATCACCACAACCAGCTCACGTTTTCTTTCTTCTACGCGTTTTCTGAGAATTTTATTCTTCCGATATCGCATGATGAGGTGGTGCACGGCAAGAAATCTCTCATAGACAAGATGCCGGGGGACATAGACATGAAGTTCCTGGGGGACAAGGCGTTTTTGAGCTATATGATGGCGCATCCCGGAAAGAAAATGCTTTTTATGGGAAATGAATTTGCTCAGTTCAAGGAATGGGATTACAAGTCGGGACTGGAGTGGTTTATGGTCGAACAGTTTGAAAACCATAGAAACTTCCAGACGTTTGTGAGAAATCTGAATAAATTCTATCTCGATAACTCCCCAATGTGGAACCAGGACTACTCCTGGGAGGGCTTTAACTGGATATCGGCAGATGATTACAGCCAGAGCGTTATCGTTTTCAGAAGGATTGACTCGGCAGGCAGGGAAATAATAGCGGTGTGCAACTTTGTCCCGGTCGAGAGGAAAAACTACCGCTTTGGAGTGCCGTACAGAGGAACGTATATCGAGGTATTCAACTCGTCCTCCAAGGACGGCTCGCCCTGTGCCAATCAGCCAATTAAGGCTGAAAGCGAGCCAATGCATGGATTCGACCAGTCTATAGCCGTAGACATACCGCCGCTTTCGGTAATGTACTTTAAGGTGAGGAAGAATCCGCCTCCCAGAAAGCCAAAGGTGAAAAAAGAGGAATGCTCTGAAATTTAAAAAGAGGAAAGCTCCGAAATCTAATTTGAAAGGAAGATAGCTATGTATAACAAAAAAGAATGTGTCGCGATGCTGCTGGCAGGCGGGCAGGGCTCAAGGCTGTATACCTTGACCAAAAACGTCGCCAAGCCTGCCGTTCCGTATGGAGGCAAGTACAGAATTATTGATTTCCCGCTTTCGAACTGCGTTAATTCCGGAATTGACACGGTCGGAGTATTGACACAGTATCAGCCGCTTGTCCTTAATGATTATATCGGAAGCGGTCAGGCATGGAATCTCGACCGTATACATGGCGGCGTGCATATTCTTCCGCCGTATCAGTCGAACTCCGGCGCGCAGTGGTACGAAGGCACTGCAAACGCAATATATCAAAACCTTTCGTTTATAGAAAGATATGATCCGGAATATGTGGTTATCCTTTCCGGAGACCACATATACAAGATGGACTATTCAAAGATGCTTCAGTTCCATAAAGAAAAGGACGCCGTCTGCACGATAGCGGTAATTAACGTAGAGCTTTCGGAGGCGTCGCGATTTGGAATAATGTCAACTGACGAAAACGACGCTATCACAAAGTTTGTAGAAAAGCCGAAGGAGCCTGAAAGCACGCTTGCGTCCATGGGAATATACATATTCTCTTACCCGACCTTAAAGAAATATCTTACCGAAAACGAACTGGACACCAGCGCCACCAAGGATTTCGGAAAGAATGTTATCCCTTCGATGCTGGAAAATAAGGAAAAGCTGTATGCCTACCGCTTCGACGGATATTGGAAGGACGTTGGAACGATAGACAGTCTTTGGGAAGCAAATATGGATTTGCTCAATCCATCGGTATCGCTTGATTTGTACGATCCAAGCTGGAAGATATATTCAAACAACGATTCCCGCGCTCCTCATCTTATAGGCAAGAACGCAAAAATTCAAAATTCAATGGTAACCACCGGCTGCGTCATCGATGGAACGGTAGACTTTTCAATGATCTCCGGCGGCGTTACCATAGAAGAGGGAGCGGTAGTTACCGATTCAATACTTATGCCCGGAGCAACCGTTAAGAAGGGCGCAGTCGTTGAGTATGCCATAGTCGGGGAATCAAGCGTAATAGAAGCCGGCGCTCACATCGGGGCAAGACCCGAAAGCGTGGAAAATAAAACAGAGTGGGGCATTGCGGTAATAGGACACGACATAACGGTAAGCCAGGGCGCGATTGTTGCTCCGAAGCAGATAGTTTCTGCTGATATATAAGGAGGGAATGCTATGAGCTATAATATGACAAATGTGCTGGGAATAATTTTTGCAAATTCTCATGAGGAATGTATACCTGAACTGTCATCTAACAGAACTATGGCCTCGATACCGTTCGGCGGAAGATTTCGCCTTATTGATTTTCAGCTTTCAAATATGGTTAACTCGGGCATGACAAGAGTGGGCGTAATAACAAAATCCAACTATCAGTCGCTCATCGACCATATAGGTTCTGCAAGGCAGTGGGATCTTGCGCGTACAAACGGCGGGCTTACGATTCTTCCTCCGTACGGCAGAACGGATTCGGGACTGTATACCGGCAAGCTTGAGGCTCTCAGGGGAGCTATAGTATACATAAAAAAATCGCCGTGTGAATACGTCGTGCTTTCAGACTGCAACGCGGTTTATAATGCGGACTTTACTAAGCTAACCGAGGCCCATATAGAGAGCGGAGCGGACATAACCTGTGTTACTGTAAACGGTGATTTTACGGAAAGCGAAACAGCCGATTCCATTATCTTTAATGCCGGAGGAAACGGCCGCGTCAAAGAGACGATAATAAACTGCGCTAAGGCCGGCAGCTTCAAGATGTGCCTGAACGTGTTTATTTTGAAAAAGCAGCTGCTTATAGACCTTGTAACGGATCTCATTCCAAGGGGCAAGCTTAACTTTGCGCGCGACATACTCCAGAGCATGGCTGACGAGCTCGACATCAGGGTCTATGACTACGACGGTTACTACAGCAAGATAAGCGATCTTGATAGCTATTATAAGGCTAATATGGCGCTTTTGAATGCTGACAACCTCGAGAGGCTTATCCTCAGGAAGAGGCCTGTTTACACAAAGGTAAGAGACGATGCGCCGTCTAAGTACGGGCTTGAGAGCTCCGTGAAGAATTCGCTTGTCGCTGACGGCTGTATAATCGAGGGGGTAGTAGAGAACTCGATACTTTTCAGAGGAGTAAGGATAGAGAAAGGCTCTGTGGTAAAAAATTGCATATTGATGCAGGATACCGTCGTCGGCGAGTCAACGGAGGTTTCAAATATTATCACAGACAAGGAGGTCAGAATAGGAGATATGCTGTGCATATCCTCTGCGGAAGGAAGCCCTCTTTACATTGCCAAGAAAAGAGTTTTGTAAAATGTGTATAGCGTCTCTTGAACGCCCGGTCCTTCACCGGGCAAGAGGCTTATGAAAGGATGAGAAAAAATGAAAATTCTTTACGCGGCGAGCGAGGCCTTGCCGTATATCGCTTCGGGAGGTCTCGCGGACGTCGCCGGTTCACTGCCGAGGGCGCTTAACGAAGCCGGACACGATTGCAGAGTGGTTTTGCCGCTCTACTCCGGTATAAGGCAGGATTTGAGGGAGCAGCTCGAGTATATAACCAACTTTTTTGTCCCGGTTGCCTGGAGAAACCAGTACTGCGGAATATTTAAGGGCGTTGTAAACGGTGTTACGTACTATCTTATCGATAACGAGTATTATTTTAAGCGAAACGGAATTTACGGACACTATGACGACGCTGAAAGATTCACGTTTTTCTCGCGCGCCATACTTGAGATGCTCAAGCATATCGACTTTGTTCCGGACGTAATCAACTCAAACGACTGGCAGACAGCTTTGGTACCTGTTTTTTACAATGTATTTTACAGAAACGAGTATGGGCTTGGAAATATCAAGACGGTATTTACCATACACAACATACAATATCAGGGGAAGTACGGCATGGAGCTTTGTTCTAACGTTCTTGGTCTGCCCCAGAACGCTTATTCGATAGTAGAGTATGAAAAATGCTGTAACTTCATGAAGGGGGCGCTGGAAACAGCGGACAAGATAACTACCGTCTCCCCCACATATGCTCAGGAAATACTCAACCCGTATTTTTCGCATGGTCTTGATCCTGTTTTGTGGAGCAAGCAGTATAAGCTCTGTGGATTCCTGAACGGTATCGATCAGGACGTATACAACCCCATGACCGACCCCGCTCTTCCCGCACACTTTTCTGTTGAGGACAAGTCCGGAAAGGCGGAATGCAAGAAGTATGTTCTTGAGGAGATGGGTCTTCCAAATGGAAAAGAGCCTGTAATGGCTATCATAACGAGACTTGTAGCTCATAAGGGCATAGATCTTATCAAATGCGTATTTGAGGATATGATACATCTTGGATATAAGTTTGTCATTTTAGGTTCGGGAGATAAGGAGTATGAGGACTTTTTCCGCGAAATGGCGTACAGATATCCTGACCGTGTAGGCGTAAGGATAGGATTTATTCCCGAGCTTGCTCACAGGATATATGCAGGAGCGGATATGTTCTTAATGCCGTCCCAGAGCGAACCGTGCGGACTTGCGCAGATGGTGGCGCTGCGCTACGGCACTATCCCGATAGTAAGAGAGACCGGCGGTCTTAAAGACAGCATAACGGATTGCGGAGGTCCGGGCGGAAACGGTTTTACGTTTAAGACCTATAACGCTCATGACATGCTCGATGCCACGGTAAGGGCAAGGGCGTATTATGATAAGCGAATGATGTGGGGCAAGCTTGTGAGCCATGCGCTTCGCGAGGATTTCAGCTGGCGGCGTTCCGCAGAGCTTTATCTGGGATTGTATAGAGAAATTGTCGGCTGACCTCTTTACAAAAGCATAATTTTGTGTTACAATAACTGACGTTGCATAAGTTAGTCTTGCAGCGTCAGTTATAATTTGACACGCTGAACGAGAAAGCAATCATACGCTCTCTGGTATAAGGACGGTTGATTTGTGCAGAAAATAGTATGCAGGTATGGCGGAATTGGCAGACGCGCATGGTTCAGGTCCATGTGAGAGCAATTTCATGCAGGTTCAAGTCCTGTTACCTGCACCAAACAGCCCCAAACACTATATATAGTGTTTGGGGCTGTTGTTATGCACCTATATGTATGCGCTGCCGCACGAGCTTAAGCCGACAATAGCAGTGATTTGTGACTAATTTTGTGACCAAAATGTTACTCAAAATTAAGTTACTCGTTTAAAATTCAATTGCATGTTCGGTATGACAGCAATGTCGCTTTTTGTGCAATGTTACAATAAAGAAAGTACAATTTAGTACAAAAAGCCAAAATTATAAATTAGATAAATATTTTATTGTAAAACAGAAGAAGATATTGTATTATTAATATAATAAAACTGTTGTTATGCAGATTATAATTTATCACAAGTGCTTAATGCTTAACGAAAGGGGGAAAGCATGTGCACAAAAGGTTTAAGCTAAAGGTTATTCTTTTGAGTCTTCCTGCTGTTATCGGATTCTCGATATTTTACATATGGCCGTTTTTTAAGGTGGTTTATTATTCTTTTATTCAAAACACTTTTTCAAATAAGTTTGTCTGGTTTGAAAACTATAAATCGCTTTTAACAAATGAATATTTCCGACTTGCGCTGAAAAACACTCTGGTCTTCTCCACAATATCGGTTGTAGCGGTTGTTTTGCTGGCGTTGCTTTTGTCTTTGGGACTGGTAAAACTTTCGAGCAAGTGGTCGTTTATAAAAAGCATTTTTGTTATGCCATATGTTTTGCCGACCGCAAGCATAATCTTTATTTGGCAGATGATTTTTCAATCTGATACATATTATGCCCTCAGTGAAATTCAGGGGCTGACGGATTTTTTTGATATATTTCCTTTGTACCTTCTTTTTGTATGGAAGAACATCGGAATCAATATCATACTGATAACCTCCGCCCTTATGAAGGTTCCGCCGGACGTTTACGAAGCTGCCGCTGTTGACGGCGCCCACGGGTTAAAACTGCATTTGAAAATAACGTTACCGATGATTTCTCCTACTTTGTTTTTTGTAATAGTTTTGAGCTTTATAAATTCGCTTAAAATATTCAGGGAGAGCCACTTGTTTTATAATACCAGCTATCCGCCGGATGTCGCGTACATGGTTCAAAACTACATGAACAACCATTTTTACAAGCTTAATTACCAAAACCTTTCCTGTGCGGTTATCATATTCACGGTGGTTTTGGCGCTGCTTATCTTTGCACTTTACAAGCTTGAGAACAAGACTTCGGATTATACTTAATACAGCGTCGTAAAGCTGAAATAATACTTTTGCTTAGAAACAAATACTGCAAGGATCTGATAATAATGAAGGTTTTAATTTTAAACGGCAGTCCTCATGTAGGCGGTTGCACTGCAAGAGCATTGAAGGAAGTAGCTGATACGTTAAACAATGATGGGATAGAAACAGAAACGATTGAAGTCGGAGGCAAGGACATAAGGGGATGTATTTCCTGCAATATGTGTTCTGTAAAAGGAAAGTGCGTATTTGAGGACACGGTAAATGAAATAGCCCTTAAATTTGAAGAGGCAAATGGAATTGTAATCGGAACACCGGTATATTACGCAGGGTCCAACGGAACGCTGATTTCACTGCTGGACAGATTGTTTTACAGTACTCATTTTGATAAGACCATGAAGGTTGGAGCGGCAGTCGTTTCCTCAAGGAGAGCCGGAAGCACCTCAGCGTTTGACGAAATAAACAAATACTTTACGATATGCAGTATGCCGATAGTGTCAAGCTCGTATTGGAACGAGGTTCACGGTTTTACGGCGGAAGACGTTGAAAAGGACTTGGAGGGTCTGCAGACAATGCGCAATTTGGGAAGAAACATGTCGTTTTTGATTAAGGCAATAGCTCTCGGCATGGAAAAATATGGTCTTCCAAAAATTGAGAAGGATTCGTTTACCAGCTTTAATGACGGGCTTTGACATGTTTCATTAGGTTCGCTGTTTTTTCTAAACGGAGGGGAATATGAAGAGAAAAACATATACGGTCCGGCTGATTGTTTTGCTGCTTCTCAGCCTGCTGTTTGTCTTTCCTGTGGTAATGACGCTTATCAATTCGCTAAGGTATGGCGAGTCTGTGATAACGCTGCGGCAATATTGGGAACTATTTGTAACTAACTTTACATACCTTGATTACTTTTGGAATTCAGTAATTTACGCCTCGCTTACAACGGCGGTGTGCATAATAATATCCCTTCCGCTGGGATTTGTATTTGCTAAAATACCGTTCAAGGGCAGAGACACCATATTCTTTATATTTATACTTGTTATGATGCTTCCGTTTCAGGCGACAATGCTGCCGAACTACATTCAGCTCAGGGATTTCCACATGCTCAACACTCCGATGGCGCTTACCATCCCGATGATGTTTACGCCGTTCGCAGCCTTTCTGTTCAGGCAGTTTATTAAAAATGTACCGAACGAGCTTATCGACTGTACTGCGCTTGAGACCTCGTCGGTTATCAAGACGTTCCGCTATGCCATCATACCTCAGATAAAGCCCGCGATAGTGTCGGTGGCGATTCTGATTTTCTGCGAGAGCTGGAATATGGTGGATCAGGCAATAATTTTCTCGATGGAAAACGACGATATACTTCCGCTCAGTGTAATGCTGTCTGAGATACCGGCGGATGTTTCTTATGCCGGAGGAGCGGTATACATGCTTCCGATAATAATGCTGTTTGTTCTCTTCCGCGAAACGCTTGAATCTTCCATGGAGAGCTATAAATTTTAAGGAGAAGCGCCATGAAAAAGGTTGTCACGATTATAATGTGTTTGTTCTGCGCCGTAATCATCTTTTTTACCTTCTTTGGCGAAACGCTTTTTTACAAGTCAAAGCCGCAAGTGACTACTACCACGTCATACACCTATGTAATGGTTGGAGAGGACAGCTATAAGCCGATTCCCAAAAGCTGCGTTTTCGATGATAAATACGTTTACGTCGTAACATCCGTGCAGGGCTTTTCCGCCGTAATATATACGGTTGAAAAGCGCGAAATTACCGGTTATGAGCTTGACGATGAGAGCTATGCAGTTACCGACGGTCTACGAAACGGCGAGACAATTGTTATGGAAACCGACCGCCCGCTTGAGGACGGAGATAGGGTAACCGTTCGTTGAAATATTCAGTGCGTCTGCTGTTTAGCAGATGCGCTTTTTTCTTTGCCGTCGTAACAATTCGCCAGAAGGTTGGTCATGCTGTAAACGCTGAGAGCAAGTGTTGACGGAGACAGTATTCCCATTGCTCCAAGGGCGATAAGTCCGCCGTTGAAAGCGATAACAAATCGGTAATTTGCGCGTATCCTATGCATTAAGAGCTTGGAAAGAGCGCGTAGCCTTGCAAGTTCTAACAAGTTGTCTGCCGAAATAGTCACGTCTGCGATTTCACGCGCTACATTAACTTTTCGGTTTGAGCTGCGTATTTCTGGCATGGGTTATTTGCCAAAGGAAAACAGCCTTTTTTTCTCATAAGGGCGCGACGTAATTTTATTTACATTATATCCGGTTGCGGAAATAGCACGGCGTATTGCGTCCCCGTCAAGCTCAGTTTCGGATATGATCACTGTTTCTCCTTTTGTATGAGATGACGACACCTTTTTTACAGGAAACTCCTTGCGGACGGCGTCGTTGATGTGCGCTTCGCACATTGAACATGCCATACCTTCTATCTCTACAACATATTCGATCACAATAAGTCCTCCTTATAAAGTATATAAGCCGTATAATGTGCCGTCCATACGACTTGGTATTGGTTAAAAAAGAGATGGTGCAAGCCAAGTTAGTTTTAGCTAACTATATAATACTACATCTTTCAGCATTCTGCAATACCCTTGAATTAAAAATTTTTTATAGGTCGGCAAGATTTTTTCTATAATTTCTGCTTGACAAACAAAAGGACTGATGATAAACTATAACAGTGTTATATAACATTGTTATACAGGAGAGACTTTATGCCAAATGAATCGACATTAGAACGTATTCATCAGGCAGCCCGAAGGGAATTCCGAGCCAAGGGGTTCAAGTCTGCCTCTCTGCGCAACATAGTGAAATCCGCCGGAATGACTACCGGCGCATTCTACGGCTATTATAAAAGCAAGGAGGAACTCTTTTCCTCGCTTGTAGGAGAGCATTACGATTATCTTACAGGACGCTTTAAGCAGGCGCAGTATGAATTTGCGAGCATGCCGTATGAGCAGCAGCCGAAGCGCCTTGGCGATATTTCCGGGGTGTGTATGGTGGATATGCTTCATTATGCATATGAGCATCTTGAGGACTGCCAATTGCTTGTATGCTGTTCTGAGGGTACATGCTATGCCGGCATGATAGACGAAATGGTGCAGATAGAGCTGGACGCTACTCACGCATATCAAATGGTCTTAAGAAGACTTGGTGTGCCCTCGCCAGAGATAGATCCAAGACTTGAACACATTTTGATTACTGGAATGTTCCATACGTTTTTTGAGCTGATTATCCATCAAATGCCGCTTGCGGACGCTGATAATTACCTCAGAGAAATGCGGGCTTTTTATACCGCCGGATGGATGAAAATTATGGGGCAGTAATGCTCTATAATTTTTAAGACATTGGTTAGCTTGGGCTAACCAATTCGGGTTGATTTCAATGCAAAGGCTTGCTTCTGTAAAGCAAAGATTAAAAATAAAGGGGGAGCTTAATTTGAAGAAGCAATCCAATTTATCACGCCTGCTGGGGTACGCGGGAAACCATAAATACTTTACCTATGCCTCGTGGATACTTTCTGCGGTAAGCGCGCTAGTAGCGCTTGTGCCGTATGTTTTCATTTGGCGTATCATGCGCGAGGTATTAGATGTTGCGCCGAATTTTTTTGAGGCGCAGGATCTTGTCAAAAACGGCTGGATGGCTGTTTTATTTGCGGTCATTGCAGTGTTGATTTACATTGCTGCTCTTATGTGCTCGCATATGGGAGCGTTCAGGATAGCGACGAATTTAAGGATTGCAGCTATGAAGCATATTGTCAGGCTTCCGCTTGGAGCGGCAGAGTCGTTTGGAAGCGGCAGGCTTCGCAAGATAGTCAACGAATCCAGCGCCGCCACTGAGACATATCTGGCGCATCAGCTTCCCGACAAGGCTGGGGCTATAGCTACGCCTTGCGGTCTGTTGCTTCTCCTTTTGGTATTTGACTGGAGGCTGGGGCTTTTAAGCCTTGTGCCTGTCGTGCTTGCGTTTATGATTATGATGGCGATGACAGGCAAGAGCATGCAGCAGAAAATGAAGGAATATCAGAACTCTTTGGAGGAAATGTCAAACGAGGCCGTGGAGTATGTGCGCGGCATACCGGTAGTTAAGACTTTTGGTCAAACGATATATTCCTTTAAAAAATTTAAGGGCTCAATAGACTGCTATCAGAAGTGGGTAATAGCGTATACAAAGCAGCTCCGCATGCCTATGATGCTGTATACTGCTGGGGTAAACGGCGTGTTTGTGTTTCTGATTGCAGGCGCGCTGCTTATTACCGGGGGCGGCGTGACAAACGAGTTCCTTTTGAATTTGATATTTTACATTATAATCACGCCTATTATATCTGTAACGCTGACAAAGATAATGTTCCAAAGCGAAAACGCCATGATAGTAGACGACGCTCTTCAGAGGATAGATAGCGTGCTGAGTCTTGAGTCGCTTAAGGAAGCAGGCAGCCCAAGCCACCCAAAGGATTCAGGAGTAGAACTTAAGAATATAAGATTCAGTTATGATGGACAAAAGGATGTTTTAAAGGACGTAAGCCTGACTATCCCTGCCGGACAGACTGTGGCGTTGGTAGGACCGTCCGGCGGCGGAAAGACTACGCTTGCAAATATCATAGCCAGATTTTTTGACCCGCAGGAAGGGACTGTGAGGGTAGGGGGAGTGGATGCAAGGGACATATCAAAAGAGGAGCTTATGGATACTATCTCCTTTGTGTTCCAAAACAGCAGGCTGATAAAGGCGTCGATTTTAGATAATGTCAGGATGGCAAAACCGGGCGCTACCCGAGAGGAGGTTATAAAAGCTCTTGAAAACGCCCAATGCTCAGATATTATTGAAAAGCTGCCAAACGGAGTTGACACCGTAATCGGAACAAAAGGGGTATACCTTTCCGGAGGAGAACAGCAGAGGATCGCCATAGCCAGAGTAATGCTTAAAAATTCACCTATTGTTATCTTGGACGAAGCCTCGTCGTTTGCCGACCCAGATAACGAATACAGGGTCCAGAAGGCTTTCTCCCGGCTGTCTCAGGGTAAGACGGTAATAATGATAGCGCACCGCTTGTCTACAGTCGCGGGAGTTGATAAAATTTATGTTATTGACGACGGCAAGATTGCAGAAAGCGGAACAAGCGAAGAACTTTTGGCTAAAAACGGGATGTTCAGCAGAATGTGGGATAACTATCAAAGCTCCGTACAGTGGAAGGTTGCAAAGGAGGCGTAGTATATATGATAAAATGGCTGCAGAAAAAGTATGCTCTTTCCGAGCAGGGGGCGAAGGATCTTATTAAGGGCTGTATTGCATGTGTGTTTCAGAATATAACCTTTATGATACCGGTGAGCCTTCTTTACCTAATGGTCAGGGATTTAATGAATGGCGGAGTATCCGGTGGAGGAATCGTATTTTATATTGTTGGCTGCGCGGTATGCATAGGACTTATTTTGCTTTCAACCTATTTGCAGTATAACGCAACCTATTTTGCCACATATATTGAGAGCGGGGTCCGCAGGATTACTCTTGCGGAAAAGCTTAGGAAGATACCGTTGTCGTTTTTCGGGAAAAAGGACCTGGCAGATTTGACAAGCACCATAATGGCGGACTGCACATTTTTAGAGCAGAGCTTTTCGCATTTTATTCCCGAGCTTGCGGGGTCGGTGATTTCAACTGTATTGATATCCGCAGGACTATTTGCATTTGACTGGCGGATGGCGCTGGCGGCATTGTGGATCCTGCCTGTGTCGTTCGCAATAGTAGGAGGCTCCGCAAGGGTTCAGCGCAGGCTTAATCAGAAGGCTATGGATGTTAAAATGGAGTGTGCAGACGGCATCCAGGAGTGTATCGAAGCTTCTCAGGATTTAAAAGCGAATAACGCTGAAAACAGGTATTTATCAGGATTGATAAAGAAAATACAAGCGGTGGAGCGCAGGTCAATAATAAATGAATTTGGACTTGCGGCGTTTGTTGTGAGCGCGTCTTTGATACTTAAGCTTGGCATAGCAAGCGTTGCTCTGACAGGGGCGGCATTGCTTGTGGACGGTACGCTGGATGTTTTGACGTTTTTCATGTTTCTGCTTGTGGTATCCCGTCTTTATGACCCGCTTCAGGGAGCGCTGCAAAATCTTGCTGCGGTCATAAGCACAGGAACGAACATCGCACGTATGAATGAAATATTGGACCACCCAGTTCAGAGCGGAGAGGCATGTCTTACTAACAAGGGATGCGACATCTGCTTTGACCACGTTGGATTTGCCTATAATACTGGCGATACGGTTTTAAAAGACGTATCTTTTACCGCAAAACAAGGTCAGGTGACGGCTCTTGTCGGACCGTCAGGCGGAGGAAAGACTACTGTATCAAGGCTTGCTGCACGTTTTTGGGATGTGAGCAGAGGAAGGATTACAGTCGGAGGAATGGATATTTCCAAAACCGATCCTGAAGCCCTGCTGTCGTTGTATTCCATAGTTTTTCAGGATGTTACACTGTTTAACAACACTATTTTAGAAAATATACGCATTGGAAATAAGGACGCAACGGACGAAGAGGTTTTAGCGGCGGCAAAGCTTGCAAATGTCGATGAGTTTGCTCTAAGGCTGCCAGACAAGTGGAACAGCAACATTGGAGAGAACGGCTGTGAACTGTCCGGAGGTGAACGGCAGCGCATTTCAATAGCAAGGGCGTTTCTTAAAAATGCGCCTATAATACTTTTGGATGAAGCGACCGCATCCTTAGACGTTGAGAACGAAACGCTTATTCAGACAGCCCTGTCACGTCTTATCAAGGATAAAACGGTTCTGGTTATCGCCCACCGTATGCGCACAGTTACCGGCGCTGATAAAATTGTTGTTTTAGATGGCGGGACGGTAGCGGAGGAGGGAACGTCTGATGAGCTCCTTAAAAAGGATGGAATTTACGCACATATGGTAAAGCTTCAGTCCGAGAGCCAAAGCTGGACGCTTAAATAATATTAACGACAAGCAAATCTGATTATTTTATGATTTGAAATATGTGATACTACAAATTTTCGATTATAAAATAATTTAACCGTACAAAATAAAAAGCGCTATCGGTATTAGCTTTTGCATTCGCCCGCATAGAAGATCGCGGAATAGGATTATATTTTACGGTAATGGCAAAATGACAATAGACGTGTGTATAAATTCGAAAAAACGGTATGCAAATTGCATACCGTTTTTATATTTGCGCAGATATAGACCTTCAATTAAAAAAATCAAGCATTTTGCAAAAATTATATCCATGCTCAGCTTAATGTATTGCAGCTACAAAAATAGGGGTGTTACAATATAATTGTTCTAATTTGCTCGTTTGGTTTATTTCTCATAACCCTGAAGAATATTAAGCAGTTTTGAAGCATGAAGCGCTTCGTCCTCTGCAAACTCCGCAAAAAGCTTAGCTGCGCTTTTATCCTCGTTCTCCATTTGATTTGCATAACTCTGATAGTCACGTACCAGCTCAGTTGAATTTTCCCATGCCCTGAGCACTCGATCGCGTTTGTTAATCGTAAATCCGTTTTTGTTATCCATAAGAATTTACCTCCTGTTTTTTTAATCTATTTTAGTATTTCCACAAATACATATTTATTCGGTCAAGGAAAATGTTTATACCTTTAAAAATATTATAAGTGAATTATAAGTTTAATATTCTAACGTAGTGCTCAACTGTAGACCAGACACTGCAGTCAGCTCACAGGAAGTAAGCTTAAAGGTCACTTCAAACCATGGTTATCATTTTGCATGCTAAGGTTGTCTGATTTTAAATTTACTGTCTTACTTTTTTAAATTGCCGGTAGCTGGGTTATCAATCAGCCTGCCGTCCTCTGTGAACCTTGAACCATGACAAGGGCAGTCCCAAGTATGCTCGCAAGGATTCCATTTTAGGGCGCAGCCTAAGTGCGGACAGCGTTTAGCGGTAGGCGTTAATAGATTTACAACTGCTTCAAAGGCATTGACAACCAGCTGAGGTCGAAGCATAGTTCGCGACGGAGAAAATACCTCTGCATAGGGATTCTTCTTTCCTTGAATCATATCGCATATAATCATTGCCGAAGCCATGGAAGACGTCATACCCCATTTGTTAAAGCCAGTGGCAACATATAAGTTTGGTGTGTTGGCGGAATAAGTGCCGATATAGGGAACTTCGTCAAGCGTCATGCAGTCCTGCGCTGCCCAGCGATATTTTTCTTTTGCATTTGGATAATACTTTTGCGCGAAATTTTGCAGTTCGTTCCAGCAGCCTCCTTTTTTCCCAGTGCGGTGATCTCCGCCGCCAATCAGCAGCAGGTTCCTGTAATTGCGGAAGGACATCCCTTTTTGGGCTTCGTCTACATACATACCATCCACATTTTGTGCATTATCGAGCGCAAGCACATAAGAACGGTGTTGATACATTTTTAAAAAATAGCTTCCATGCTTATTTAAAAACGGGAAGTGCGTGGCTACAATAATTTTCTTTGCGTTAATTTTACCATGATTAGTAATTGCCGTAGTTTCGATCAGTTCATTCACTGTTGTGTGCTCATAAATGTTAAGCCCTTTTGAAATGGCAGAAATAAATTTTAAAGGATGGAACTGTGCCTGATTCGAATATTTTATTGCGCCGGCTACTGAAAATGGCAGTGGAATTTGCTGAGTATATTCGGCATATCTGCCGAGCTTTTCAAGCGCCAGGACTTCCCTTTCTATTTTTGAGCTATTGTCAGTGGAATAAACATAAGAAGACTTTTCTTCAAAATCGCAATCGATATCCTTGCATATTTCCCGATATTTACTGAGTGCTTTTTCATTTGCTTCTAAATATTGTCTTGATTTTTCAATGCCAAATTTACGAATCAATTTATCATAAATTAGACCATGTTGCAAAGTGATTTTTGCGGTCGTATTTTTTGTTATGCCGCTGCATATAGTTTGAGCCTCTGCAAGTATATATGGGATCTTTGCCTGATGAAGCGTGTATGCGCATAAAATCCCTGCCATACCTCCGCCTATAATAAGCACATCGGTTTTAATTTCTTGCTTTTGGTGTTCAAAACCGGAACAATTTAATTCATGAACCCATAATGAATGCATGATGTTTCCTCCATAAAATCAAATTATACATATTATTTTTAAATTAATAAAAAATATTCTACACCAAAAGCAGCGATGAATGCAGTTTTTTCGCAAATACAAAAATGTTAGTTTTCAGCCTTTTTACTTACTAATACGCAGCATATTCGATCGATTGTACATAGTTTTCATAAACAAGAATAAAAAATGCCGACGTCCAATCGGCTTAAATAGACGACTGAACGTCGGCGTTGCTTTTACAGTATCGTAATTACTGAATCACAGCACCTATAATCGGTATCAATGTTGTGCGCGATAAAGCGTGCTTTAAAATTCCTTGCATTACACATAGATCTTGGTGTTCCTCCGGATACATCAAGGTCTTCCGGGAGAACGAACTTAATACATTTAACCAGCACATCTCTGCAATTCGGATAGTTGTGTGCCGGAATGGTAATTGCCTTCATTCCTCGTTGATACTCAACGCCGTTTGAATCAACCTCAGTGAGAATCACTGCCAGAGCAACGCGCTTGCCGGGACATACATTTTTTACTGTGACATCTAACTGAAGAATACGACCTAAGGATTCAAGATAAGTGTCTCCAACGTCTATAACGACGGAATCCTGACATCCGTCAACGGTTAAATCTATCGGAACAGGGCATGGTTCCGGATTAACAATAATGTTGCATTCAACCGTTACAGAAGGGTCGGGGAAAACAACTGCGTTTCCTTCACTGTCGGAATAGGTGATAGACTGGTTCACCAGCTTTTCACCTGAATCCTGCGCAATGTGTTTAATATAAAATTCCAAAGAAGCGCCTTCGTTTGCAGATACACCTAGTTCATCAATTTTCCATTGGATAGTATTTGAATCAAACATCATAGCGGTTCCTTTTGTGGGCGGAATTACGCTGGTTATGACAAAATCAGGATTAACCACTTCGTCAATAACAATATTAGTAGCACCTGTTTTAGAGATATTTGCGGCTAAGTCCTTAAAAAGCTCTTCCAAGTCTGCATCATCCGGTGTGACTGCTACATGTGAAGCGTCGGGGTCGGTGGCCCAGTCGTTTAGCACACTTACGTCAATTCCGTCCGATCCGATAAGACCGATGCAATAAATGATTATACCGGATGCCCTTGCTGCTGCTGCAACCGGAGCAGGTGGAGGACCGGAAGTGGTTTTTCCGTCCGTAAACATAACAATGACCTTCGCGTTTGTTGACAACGGATCAAACAGCTGCGTTGCCTTGGCAAATGCGTCGGCATGATTGGTAGATCCGCCTGCCGTTAAGCTGTCTACCGCACTTTTCAGCGTTGCCACAGATGTGATCAATTGTGTGTCCGCAGTAGCCGTATCGGAAAAGCTGACAATTCCGATCTGGCTTCCGGAACCGATATTCCCATCCTGAGAACTGTCGGTCGCTTCATCGATGATATCAATAAAGGTTTTTGCCCCTGCTTTCATATTAGTAAGCGGACTGCCTGCCATGCTTCCGGAACGGTCCAGCACCAGGACAATGTCTGTGGGGTTGGATAAGATGTCCGGAGCCGCTGCAAGCGCCAGCGTAACTTTTAACGACCCATCGCAATCGATGCGTGTTACATCGATTTGTTTATTTGAATTTGTAACACCCATGGTGTTTCCTCCTAATTATAAACTTAAAAGGGAATGATGCCCCCACTTTACCTTATGCTACAGACACAATGGCTGACACCATTTATTTGAACGGTTAATCAAAAGTTCTAGAATGGTTTTTAACCTAATAATAAAATCACCCATTCTCTTGCATGTGAATACAATAGGAGAGAGGTGATTTTTTGAAAACGAAATTTATTCTTTCGATTTGTTTTGGCGGACTGTGGCTTGCCGTTTCGTTATTCTTTGCAATCGGCTGGGCACAGGAAGTTTCTTATATTTTACCTGGAATATATGTTTGGTTTGTTATTTGCGGTATCGCCCTGCTGCCGGGCTTTTTGATGAGCGCCATGTTTTTTTCAAACTTACTGCATTGGAAATTAAAAAAATATCCAGACACATGGGAAGACACTACTATTATCATGTGCGCACACAACGAGGAGAAAACCATTGCTAAATCTATTCAGGCGATTACGGATCAACAGTATAAGGGTCATATCCGACTGATTGTAGTGGATAATGCCTCTACCGACTATACCAAGCAGGAGGTTATAAAGCTCCAAGCATCTGCTTTTAGAAATCGTTCGGTGGAATACGTTTACTGCGGCAAAGCTGGCAAGGCACATGCGTTGAATAAAGGATTAAGTCGGGTCTGCACTCCTCATTTTATTACTGTCGATGCTGACACTTTCTTGGAAAAAAGGGCTGTGCAAAAGATTATGAACCATATTGTAGCTTGCAAAAGCGCTTGTGTTGCGGGAAATCTGTTTGTTAAAAATCCAAAGGCTTCTATAGCCGCAAAGATGCAAAACTACGATTATCTGCTTAGCATTGCTGCCGTTAAACGGTTTCAAGGCAGTTACCGGTCTACTTTGGTAGCATAGGGTGCATTCAGCGCTTATCAGACGGAGGCTGTGCGGCAAATTGGCGGTTGGCAGGACATGCTTGGAGAAGACATTGTACTAACTTATAAATTGCTTCAACAAGGCTGCTCATCCACTTACGAGCCCGGGGCAGTTGGATATACAATCGTTCCGGAAACTTTAGGCGGCTTATACAATCAACGAAAGCGTTGGGCAATCGGAATGGTGGAAGGATTGTCTGCTGTTCCGCCTTGGAAGCAGGGTACAGCTTTTTCACGGCATTTTGAATTTGTGAACCTTTCCGTTATTTATCTTGACCTTGCTTTTTTATTTGGATTTATTCCTTGGGTTATCCTTGCGTTGTTCGGTTATTATTGCCTGGCGGGATTTCTTACCCTGATTACGATAGCTGTTAGTGTTTTACTTTTTCTCAGTATGTATATCTATCAGAAAAAGTTGAAAATCAAGTTTCAAAACAGCTTTTTAGGACTTGCGTGTTTTATATTATTCTTCCAAATTATTCAGAGCACGGCAGCACTGCATGGTTATTTTATACGACTGCTGCATAGAAAGAAGGAATGGAAGTAATGCGCAAAAATTTTTTGTTTATTTCATGTTTAGGTATAATAATTGTATTGATACTTGTTAGTCTTTTGACGAGATTTTATCTACGTATTTATAGAAATGCTATACAGGTACAAATTAATCCCTCACAACCGATTGTAGCCCTAACTTTTGATGATGGACCGAATTATCGTTATACGCCTCAGGTGTTGGATATTTTGTATGAACAGCAGGTTCCGGCAACGTTCTTTTTAGTAGGTGAAAAGCTTGACGAGAACAAACTTCTGGTTAAGGAGATGGCTGCAAGCGGTCATGAGATTGGAAGCCATACATTTTCTCATCCTGATCTTACAATGCTGAATACGCAGCAAGTAAAACAGGAAATACGGCAAACAGAAGAAGAACTGAAAAAAACCTGCCGGAGTATGAGATAAAGTATGTTCGTCCTCCATATGGAAAGTATACAGAAGAAGTTAAAGAAGCAATTGATATCCCACTAGTATTATGGACGATCGATAGCGGAGATTGGGAGAATCCGGATGTAAATAAAATTTATAATGCCATTATAAGTAGTATACAAGATGGTGATATTATCGTTTTTCACGACGACAATATAGAAACAGTTAGGGCGTTGAAAAAAATTATTACCGAACTTAAAGCAAAAGGATTTCAATTTGTTACAGTATCTCAAATGTATGAAATCAAAAGAGACAATAGTATAGGGTAATTATGTGATTTATTATTTAATGAGAAAAATATAGATTTAGGTCGTCGAAACAACCGACTCTCAGTTGCTTTATTCTGTTTTCGGACAAAATAAAAATGGATGCGCTTTTTGCACATCCATTTTATATAGGAACCGCATTAAAAGGTTTTTGGGTTCACAACAGCTATGATACTCGCAACTGAGCAGGTGAGCCGAGCGTGACTTTTTGCAAAAAAAGAAGAGCAAGCGATACACAGCTTGCTCCAATATGGCGGAGAAAGAGGGATTTGAACCCTCGCGCCGGAAATCCCGACCTACTCCCTTAGCAGGGGAGCCCCTTCACCACTTGGGTATTTCTCCGTGGCGAACTTACTATTGCATATTTATGTTTGATGATAACGAATTAATTATAATAGCTGTACTGTAAAATGTCAAGAGTTTTTTATATAATGATTGACAGGTTCTATGAGCATCCCGTCGAAGCTTTCGATACGCATTCCGACGGGATGAATTGTTTCTTAAAATAATCGAACTATATACCGCGCTATGCCTGAAGCCTCATAACTACGTCGCCGGCAGCCTCGCTTGCAAGCCTTTTTAGCGTTTCGTCGCTGCCGTCGGTTTCACTCAGACTGTTATAAAGCTCTCTTACCGGCTCGATAATGCTCCATACGTTTGAGTTCCAAGAAAACTGTGCTCCCGTCATATCCTCTACCTCAGGATAGAGCTGAATATATGAAGCCGGATAAGGATTGCCTTTTCCGTCTAAGGGGGTAAAGTCTCCGCAGTTATAGTCATATACTATTTCTAAAAACTTTGCCGCCAAATCTTTATTTTCAGAATAAGGATTTATAATAAAATACTCCGCGGTGCAAACCTTGTAGTTATAGTCTGCATAGTACGGATTCTCTGCGGGGTCTTCCGGATTGTCATATAGATACCTTAAAACGCTGTAAAGCTCCTCACCGTTGGGGTCGGAATATGTGCCTTCTAAAGCATTAATATTTTTATATATATATTTTTCAAACGTAAGTCCGTTTTGCTCAAAACCCTCAGACTCAAAATAATAGGTGTCTGATGGAATTCCGAAATATTCGCCGTTGTAGCTTGCGGCAAATTTAGTAAATTCGCTTGACTCTATCCTGCTTTTAAGCCCCTCAAACTGGCTGAGATCAGTGTAATATCCTGTCTTGATATAGTTATATATATCAATAGTTGCCGTAAAGAAGATATCTATTCCGCTGTCACCGGACATAAGCATTGTGTTAAGCGCGGTTACATCGCCATCTTCAAATTGAAGAGTTTTTACTTTAACATCGTTTTCAGCTTCAAAATTGGGAAGAATATTGTCGACTTCAAATACATTATAGCCGTAATAAGCAACAACGAGGTCATAATCGCCGTCTTCTTCCTCAGCATCGGGATTAATTCCGGCAATTTGCTGCCTGAGCTTTTCTTCATCGTTTTCTGTGCTTTCATATCCGCATGCGGCAAACGCAGTCAACGAGACTGACAAAGCTAGAATCAGCGCTATAAGTCTTGCCATAGTAACCTCCAATATTTATTTGTAAGGACAGGTGATATACACTACGTCATCGGTAGAGGAATGCTGGCACGATTCAACATGCTCATCATATTCATAAGTACCTCTACCAGCACTTGTATCTCCAAGTCCGTAGCTTGAGCACACGCCAAACGAAAGATATTTGATACGGTTCATAGTTACGCAAGGTTGATGGTGAGAGAGTATATAGCAGTCTGTATCAGGATATTCGCCAGCGTATGATCCGCAAGTAACTATCATTGTTCTCTTGCCACATCCTCTGCATGTTTTTAGCACACCATTTGACAAGCAAACAGAAGTGTCTACAGCATTTACAGTAATTGATAGCATTAATAATAATACCATTGCAAACGCAGTTAATCTTCTTGCCTTCATTTTTATGTTCCTCCTTAAAAGTAGATATAAATTTTGTCTGTTCTCTTCGGGGCACTAACCCTGTTTGAGATATCAATACAACGAAAGATATAAGTGATACAACACCTCCGTTTTGTTTATTTATAATTACTGTAACTCACCACCCCCAATATTTCATTATAGCATTTAGCAATGACTGAAGAATCAGCACAGTAATTCTATAATTTTATTATAGCATATTAAATAATTTTGTCAATAAAATATAAAAATAATAGTAAATAAAAAACAAAGTAAGTTTTTATACTTATATAACAACTAAGTTTTATTATATCACTATGAAGTATTAAATTGTTTATCTAAGATTATTTTATAAAGTACGGCAGTAATGTACGCGAGTAGCCTGCATGCCGCTTATAAGACTGATAAGGTTAAATTAACATATGTATAAAATGAATTCCTGCCCAAACCGTTTTATAGTTCGGGCAGGAATTCTGGTATAGGAAAAATTTAGAGTATGTCTAAGTGATAAGCAATCAACCGCCGGTTTGATTTATCCTGTCAGCACAGCATCTTTGCCACGCGGCAATCTCCGCCGCGCAACATTGATGCCGTATTAATCTCAGAGGCGGTAAGGAAAATTCGGTAATATATAAGAACAATATGCCAGCCAAGACCTGTAAGAATGGAGCAGGCTGACGTGAGCGATGCTGAATGCCTGTAAATGTTAAGGAAACTGGTAACTACCCATGTCATTTTCAAGGCAGGCATACTGTCTTATCAATAAGGATGCTTGCGGTAAGTATTTTGCACATTGCCGCAGAGTAATCGCTTATTTACAGCATTTTTCAAATGCAAAGCATTAAAGTTACGATAAATGCCAGCGATTATGTAAAAAAGAATAAGAAAGATAATTCAACATGCAAAAAAGTATTGAAATATGACTTTTTATAGTATAAAATAATGTATGAATAGTACATTCACATTTTGTCGTAAAAGAGGGATAGGAAATGGCGATTTACAACTTGGGAGCATACATGAGAGCAAAGCGCGAAGAGCTTGGTCTTACTCAGGATGATGTCTGCGAAGGTATTTGCTCGGCTGCAACATATTCGCGAATTGAAAGCGGTATGCGCACGCCACAGAGAGATACTGCTATTGCAATCTTCCAAAGGCTTGGATTTGCAGCTACATTCTATAGCTGCTATACCTCCGAAGACGATATGAAGCTTGCTGAAAAGATATATCGCATCAACGAAACCTTTGTTATCGGCAAAAAAGACGAAGCATACAGGCTTTTTGACGAGCTCACCAGTATGATAGATATACATACCGCCAAAATGGCTAAAAGCGACAGACAATATTGCCTTTTGTTTGATACCGTCCGAAAAGTGGAGTCCGGCGAATGGAGCTATGAGAAAGCTCTCGAGGAGGAAATCAAAATAATCCAGATAACGCGCCCAAATTTCAGCTTGGACAGATTCCCCAGAGTTTTGTCCTACGAGGAAATACTCACTTTAAACAATATGGCGATAGCCTACGGCAGAACTGACCGGCGCGATATAGCGATCGATATATACAAGAAGGTTCTTGAATTTCACAAAAGACGCCTTTCAGACACAGTCGAATCCCTCAGAACGGTATTCATGATAATATCAAACCTTGCAAAATACCTTTGCATGGAAGGCAGATACACCGAGTGCATAAGAATATGCGAAAAAGGGATCGAAGGAATGAAATGCTCAGGAAGATATCGGTTCTTGCCCACAGTTATGTATGTCTATGCCTTCGCTTTGGTTAATCGAAATAACAAGGGCGATATGGAAAAGGCGGAACAGTCGGCGAAAAAAGCTTATATCCTTGCTGCTACCATTAATGTCGAGCAATCCGATATAGATTTATTCCGCAGGTTTTATGAGGAAAACTTCGATGGGGAGCTGCCGTCAATCACCTGAAAAAGGATATTCATCAGTGCCGGGGTCAGGACCATTTAATAAATCATAGTCTCCGTTACCGCCGTCGGGGTTTCCGTTATCAGTGTCGCCGCCGTCGGGGTTTCCGTTATCAGGATTTCCGTCGCCCGGGTATCCGTCGTCAGGGTCTCCCTCTCCCGGGTCTACTTCGCCGCTGGCAGAAGGATTATCAGTCGGAAGGTTATCAATATCTGGATTTGTAATCACACCTGCGCTGAACAGTATTGCAACAGCTGCAAGCAGTGCAAGTAAACAATTTAACAGTTTCTTCATTGTGGACCTCCGTTGGTTCTTTTTTTCTTAATTATATCACATGATTTTCACTTTGTACATGACGCGAACGGAAAATTTTTTCGCCTTAATAAATACAGTAATTGATTATAATTAATAATCTTACATACTATATAATATTATTAGGTAAAATTATGCTATTTATTTGGCCACAATTGTCTTATTATGCATTAATGTGGAAATTAAAGAAAATCAAAACGTTAGAGTATATATACTTATAATGGGCAATTGGCATATGTGCCTATAGCGTGGTTGAGTATTAATTTAAACCAATTCTATAAGATTTAAATCAATTCTATTAGTTTGTATTTTTACAGTAACTGTTCCATATAGAACTATAAAAATTTATTGTAAATTAAAACTATTGATTCTATAATTAATATAAAGAATCATTTGTGATCTTAGGACATAAAAATATCCCCGATAGGAAAGACCCTACCGGGGATGCTTCACTTGCATTGAATGAAACGAAGCTTCGTTTCATTATTTGATGCCGAAATACCTTGCGGCGTTGTTGTAGGAGATATCGCTTACCAGCGCGCCGAGGGCTTTTTCGTCGTCGGGATATTCGCCGTTTTCGACCCACTCTCCTATAATACTGCATAAGATCCTGCGGAAGTACTCGTGGCGGGTGTAGGAGAGGAAGCTGCGGGAGTCGGTCAGCATCCCAATAAAGTTGCCGAGTATCGAAAGGTTTGCAAGCGACTTAAGATGCGCTTCCATGCCGGATTTTGTGTCTGAAAACCACCATGCCGCGCCATGCTGTATTTTACCGGGCAGCAGAGATCCCTGGAAGCTGCCTATTACAGTATCTATCATTTCATTGTCGTGGGGATTTAGGGAGTAAATAACAGTTTTCGGCAGGCTGTCCGTGCATTCAAGGGCGTTAAGAAATCCCGCAAGCTGAACCGAGCTGTCCATTGTCCTCATGCAGTCAAAGCCGGTGTCTGGACCGATAAGCCCGAGCATTTTCGTGTTCGGGTTTCGCTGCACGCCGTAATGTATCTGCATTACCACTCCGAGTTTCGCGTATTGACGTCCCAGGTGCAAAAGCATGGCTGTTTTGTACTTGTCAGCTTCGTCCCTTGTAATATGCTCGTAGTTCATTGCCTTGGCAAATACCGCTTCCACTTCTTCGTCAGACGCAGGGGAGTATACCATATAATCAAGACCGTGGTCCGACGCGGCACAGCCGTTTTCGCAGAAGAATGCAAGCCTTTCGTCAAGCGCCTCCATAACGTCTTTTGCGGTTCTTATTTTTATTCCTGATGCGCTTTCAAGGGCGGGAATGTAATCGGCAAAGCCGTCCTTGTCGATGTTTACCGCTTTATCCGGTCTGAAAGACGGCAGCACAAGGGTTTTAAACGAGCTGTCGCGCGCGAGCTTTATATGCCATTCAAGGCTGTCTGCGGGATCGTCCGTCGTGCCTATCATTTTGACGTTCGACGCGGCTATGATGCCTCTTGCGCTCATGTCCGGCTCTTTCAGCTTTTCGTTGCAGAGCTCGTAAACCTCATTTGCCGTGTCGGTGCTCAGGATTCCGTCGTAATCAAAATACCGTTTCAGCTCAAGGTGAACCCAGTGGTACATCGGATTGCCTATAGCTTTTGGAATAGCCTCGGCAAAACGCAAAAATTTGAGCTTTGGGTCTGCGTCTCCGGTGATTTCCTCCTCCGGTACGCCGTTAGAGCGTATCAGCCTCCATTTATAGTGGTCCGCACCAAGCCACAGCTCAGTTATGTTGTCAAAGCTTTTGTCCTCATAGATTTCCTTTGGATCGATATGGCAGTGGTAGTCTATTATCGGCATGCTTTTGGCGTATTCCTTGTAAAGATACTTGGCGGTGTCGTTTGAAAGCATAAAGCTCTTGTTTATAAATGACATACTGCACATCCTTTCGAGCGTATGCACGCTGTTAATTATAATTGTATTATAAGCTCTTTTCGGGCTTCTTTCAATATATCGCGCCGCGAAAATAAAATGCGCAAAAATATTGACAAATAAAATATGCTTTGATATAATAGAAAAGCTGTAATCGTACAGATGAGCCACTAGCTCAGTTGGCAGAGCATTTCACTTTTAATGAAAGGGTCTGGAGTTCGAATCTCCAGTGGCTCACCATTTCGCCGCGGACTGTTATTGTTCGCGGCGTTTTTATTTGGCAAAACAATTACATTTTATCCATAAATTCAGAAATTCTTTTGCCGTCCTTATATCCCTTATTGTAAAGCCGTATGAGCGAGTCTTTATCTTTTTTAATAGTATCCACTCCGCAGGTGTCGTCGGGGGATATTATAACGGCTTTGCCCTGCTGAGCGTACTTCTTTGCAAGGGCTACTCCTTCGTTGTACCTTTTAGCACGCAGTCTGAGGCACTGCGCCGCTGCAGGGTACTTTTTTTGTATCAGCGACGCGATCCTGTCGTCCTTTTTTGAGTCTCTGACTATATCCGCCGGCTTGGTAAGTATAAGCACAATTTTATCGCAGCCGAGCTCAAACGCCTTTTTTACCGGCACAGGGTCGCTGAGCGCCCCGTCGAAATATTTTATTCCCTTTACCTCGTAAGGATGGCAGACAAACGGTATGGCGCAGGAGGCCTTCATTACTGCATAGTCGTCCTGGCCTATGAAGCTTTTGTCAAAGTACATCGCTTCGCCCGTTACCGCATTTGTCGCTACAACATACATTTGTATTGGGTTGTCCCGAAGAGCGGGGTAGTTGAGCGGGTTCTCGCCGCTTGAATTGCTGAGCGTGCCGTATACGTAGTCCATATCGAAAAAGGATCTCTTTTTGATGAAATTCCCTATTCCCATGTACTGCTTTCTGAACGTGTATTCTGTGTAAAAGACATAGTTTCGTCCGCGCTGACCGGCGGCATAGGAGCAGATGTTTGCGCTTCCCGCCGATATTCCTATCCCGAGGTCGAAGCGTATGTTTTTATCCATACAGTAATCAAAAACACCCGCGGCGTAAACGCCCCTGAGACCGCCGCCTACGTCTATAACTCCGATTTTCATGAACCGTGCTCCTTTCATGCGCTATACCCTCATTTTATCTCTTTTCAGAAAAATTTCAAGCATGTTTTCCACCTCTTTTGCAGATGCAACGGTTTGCATTACCCGTATTCATTGCTTGAAATATATGCAATATATAATTGCATAGGTTTAAATTGTATATATCATACAAAAACAAATATAAATATTGACATATATACGCTCTGATGATACCCTTAATTATAAGGTATGACACGTGTCACCGGTGACTTTTTGCAAATGCGATACCGCAATTTTACGTTATGGAGAATTTAAAATGAAGCAGCTACTTAAATTAAAAGCCTTGTTCCTGGCGGGTATTTTTACCGCCGCGGCGCTTTTGTCCGGCTGCGCCGATTCGCCGCCAGATAGCGGCATGCCGGATGAAGCCTCGCAAAGCTATGTGAAAAAGCGCGTGAGCTACGAGGCTTACGTCCCGGCAGAGGATATCGCTTTGCCTTATGACCACAGTGCGGCGCTCGGAGCGGTTCAGTCCGGCAAGAGCGTATACATACTTTTGCCGGACTCGGTTTATTCTCTCGATACCGAAACCGGGGAATGCAAAATCCTGATCGAGAGGGGCGGCTCGGCAATAGCGGAGGACGGCGAGAGCCTGTACATATTGGACAGCGGCGCGGGCGGCATTTTTTCCTACGGCTTTAACGGCGAGAAGGGCGGCGAATGGAGCATATCCGAGCTTGCCGGAGCGGATGTAATCGGATTTGAAGCTGCTGACGGATACTTTGCCGTTCTCATAAATGCAGAGGCGGACCTTATAGGAGCAAAGACGGTGCTCAAGTCGTTTTCCATGGATGACGGAGCGCCTGTCAGCGACGTCTCTGACGAGCGTATAACCTCAATATGCGGATATAAGGACGGGCTTGTCCTTGCGGCACAGGATAATACGGCGTCGGGAAGCGCCCGGCTGCTCTGCTTTGACCCGGCGTCTGGAGAGCTGAAAAGCCTGAGGCAGCTTGCAAATTCCTCCGACCACATAGGCGTAAAGGATATCGCGTATAACGAAAGGGCCAACACGGTTTTGTCGCTCGTCAGGACGGCGGACGCATATGTGGTTTTGTGCGAGGACGACCTTGATAGCGAGGACAACGTAGTGCTTGACAAATACAGAGACCTTGACTCGAACGCGCGCGGCTTTGTAAGCTGCTTTGAGAATGCTGTGATTACGCTTTCGGACGAGGATTCCTCCGTGCGCGTGTTTGACTATGAAAATCCCCCGCAGTCGCTGACGGTTGCGTATCAGGTGAAAAACGACGCGTTTAACGCAAATATCGAGGCCGCCATAGACGCGTTTGAGAGCGAAACAGGCGCGATAGTCAGGACAACCTGCTACAACGACGATTTGACCAGGCTTAATATAAAGCTTCTCGCAGGCGACGGCGATATAGATATCTATGCTTGCTCCGTGGATGCAGACGCATATATAAAAGCAGGCGTGTACGTAGATCTTACGCAGTTTGACACTCTGGCTGGGAAGATAGCCGGGAACGTATATACGGACTTTGCCTGCGGCTATAACGGCGGATACTTCGGCGTTCCCTACGGCAGCGCATGGTATAAGGACTGCGATAAAAACCCCGATTCCAAAACAGCTCTTGAGCAGTACTGCATAAAAAATATAGATTCCTATGAAAACCGCTTTGACGACGGCGACGGCGGCGAGCTGTACGAGCTTTTGAAGTACCATGCTGAAAACCCGGATGGTAAGACCCCGCTGTACGATATCGAATACAGCTATATGCAGGTGAACTATCTTATGATAAATCCGGCGTCAGATAACGCGGAGCTTTCCGCAGTTTTTTTGGAGTGCCTTTTCGACACCCTTGATGCAGGGACCATCAGCTTTCCCGAAATCCCGGGAGTCCCGACTGCGGCAATAGGCGGGTATCCCGAGCTTGAAAGCACCGATAACCTTTACCTAAGACACCGCTTTGCCCCCAAAGCCGTTGTCGATACTATTTATAGTGCGTATAATAACGTATCCGCACAGGACTCCGGTTCAAGACTTAAGAAGGAAGCCGAGGACGCGGCCGAGAGGCTTTCAATAGCGTTCGGTGAGTAAAACGGTAATGCTGATACTGTTTTGAATAGGTATTTTACTCTATTTTTTAGGCTATTTTGCGAAAGAATAATCGTTTTTTAGGATCAGTTTTTTAATTCTTACCTGTTAATTATATTGACAAATCTTTTGCACGGTGATAATATTAACTTAGGTTTCTAACCTGAATTTTAATCTAAATGGAGGCAAAAATTATGAAGAGAATTCTTTCTGCTGCTGTTGCGGTAGTTATGGCTCTCGCCCTTTGTGTCAGCGCTTTTGCTGCATATGAAGAGACAACCGTTTTCGGACTGTTCATAGGCGACCCTGACAACGGTGGATGGAGCGCGGTTGACACTGTTGAGGTAACCGGTCCCGGCACTTACACCCTTACTTACAGCGGCGACGCTAAGGCGCTCTCCTGGATCATTGTAAAGAACAATGCCGGCGAAGCAGAGCCTACAACTATTCCTTCCGGAACAACCATCAGAACCACATCCATCACTATGGACGGCACAGCTGCTGAGTTTGACAGCGGCGAGGCCTATGATTACGCTGCTGGTTTTGACGGTACTATCGAGATTCAGTACTACAACAGCTTTACTGGAAACAACCACATTCTCAATGTCCCTACAGAGGCAAGCACCATTGAGGTTACATTCGTAGTTGACCCCGACAACGCTCCTGCCGAGTCTGAGACTCCCGCTGAGGAAACTCCCGCAGAGGAGACCCCTGCCGAGTCTACCGACACAACTACTGATGATACCACTACAACCACCGAGCCTGAGACCCCTGCTGAGACCGGAATCGTTCTCGCGGTTCTTCCCATGGCTATAGCTGCTGCCGGCGTTATTGCTTTCAAGAAGAGAAAGTAATACAGGCGGATGTTAGGCGCATTTAACATGCATAACATTGTGGACATAATTTCGTGAAAATGTGCGAATGCATCCCTCGCCGCAAAAAGGCGGGGGATGTCGTTTTTCACAAAATATTATTCTCATATGCTCAAATATCACAAATACACTTATTTCCGATTGACTTTTAAGGGGGCATGTGATAATATAAAAAAAGGTTAATCCTATTTTTATTAATATTAGTGGAGGTAAGAATATGAAAAAGATTTTAGCGATTATCATGGCATTGATAATGGCTTGTACTCTTTCAGTAGCGGCTTTCGCTGAAGAAATTGAAGTATTCAACAATCCGGATGGCGAGGCGTTCTCGGATTTGGTTAATCCCTGGGACTTCTTTGGAGTCGGCGGATACTGGGGCCGCGAGGCAGCAAATGTGCTTAACATCACTATTGGTGAGGTTAAGGAAATTGCCGAAAA
>DBFJJS010000017.1:0-86279 GCA_048393055.1 Candidatus Faeciplasma sp. | reverse complement strand
ACCCCCCTTCAGATGTCTCGCAGCTAAGCCGCCAGGCTTGCTCCCTTCGAGCCTCTCTCCTTCGGGTCGGTCTCTTTCGCACTGCCCTCTCTGTGGACAGCTCGCTTATAATACCACACTTATTGTTACTTGTCAATACCTCTTTCTCTCTTTTTTCTCCTTTTTCAGAAAAAATAATTTTACTTTACGAAGCCTCTCTAAAATAGACTTGATTCGCGTCCGCAAGCATGCTCTTTTTCTGTGCCCTTAGCATATTGCGGAATACCGACATGGCATCACTGCTAATACACATTTTATTTTTATCCACAATATTACATATACATAAATGAATTTTCCGCATTGCGTGTGAAATACTAATAAAAACATCTTATGAAAGGAAGGCAAATATGACTTCATCCAAAAGACGTACTTTATATTATCTCCTGCTTATAACTATTATATGTATATGTTCGATTTTTGTTCTGCAAAATTCCGTTCCCGTGTACACCGGCGAGACCGAGGCGCTTTCACGGCTCGGCTCCCAAGGAGAAGAGGTTACGGCGATACAACAGGCACTTAAAGACCGGGGTCTTTTTACCGGCGATGTGACAGGCTACTACGGCACTAAGACACAGACGGCAGTGAGAAGGTTCCAGCAGCAGCAGGGGCTCAGCGTGGACGGCATTGCAGGTCCTCAGACGCTCAGCGCCCTCGGCATAAGCATAGGACAGGTTCCTCAGGCGACCGAATCTAATATCAACCTGCTTGCAAGAATAATATCCGCAGAGGCAAGAGGCGAGCCGTACACAGGACAGGTGGCGGTCGGAGCGGTGGTTCTTAACAGGGTCGAGCATCCGTCGTTCCCTGATACCATATCGGGAGTAATATATCAAAACGGCGCATTCTCAGCCATCAACGACGGTCAGTTCTGGGAGCCGGTAGAGGCGAGCTGCTACGACGCGGCAAGAGACGCTTTAAACGGTTGGGATCCAACCGGCGGCGCGATATACTATTACAATCCGGCAAAGACCTCAAATTCATTTATGCTTTCCCGCCCTGTAATCACTCAGATAGGAAGCCATGTGTTTTGCTCTTAGCCGTTGCACTTACAGTACAGCAAAACCTGCAGCAATCAAAATTTGCAGCCCCTTTAGCGCGGGGCTGCTTTTTTACATACATTAAGAGCGTATTGCAAACTTACGTGCGAAAAAATTATACTATATAATATTAGCCTTACCACAGGAAAAGCAGAAACAGCAGGCAGCAAAAACGGTCGCCGGCTTTTTGTAAAGGTTACAGCGTGTAACTATTTTATCATGCAACAGCTGCAGCATATTACATTAATAGACATAAATCGTTTGGAATACTATACATAAATTCGTCGCAAAACTGTGCATAGTTAACAAAATTTATCTTAAAGTTGCCTAGTGGAAAAATTTATAGGTTGATTTTTTATTTTTCTCTGTTATAATAAAGGAGCTTCTTGTAACTGATTTGTAACTATTGAGAAAGGGGTCGGCCTATGCTTACAGCACATATCCTTGCCGGACTGTCGGCGATATTCAGCTTCTTGCAGTTTACCGGCAGGACTGTGGCGCGTATTGTATATACAGTTTTTAAGACTGTTTTCGGATTTGCGTTCAAGCTTCTTTCAAAGGTGCTCAGCTACCTTTGGAATTATATATATAAAACATTCAAGCAGCCTGTTTACGATATCTGGTGCTTTATTCTGACGCCGGTTGCCCATGCGATAGGAGCGATCAGCAAGGTGCGTATACAGCTTAAGAAATCAAGCGGTCTCGGTAAAAAGCAAACCATAAAAACGTTTTTCGGAGCCGTTGGTCAATTTGCTTCGACAGGGCTTCAGGGGCTTAAGAGAGTTTTCAACTACGCTGCCCCTGCAGTATGCATAGCGTTTTTATTTGCCCTTATAAGCTATGCAAGCTCGCTTCAGTACACGATATCTGTCGAGTATAACGGCAACGACCTCGGCGTTATAAACAACGAAGCGGAATACAGCCAGGCTCAGGCTCTCATGCAGGAAAAAATCACATACACCGAGGGCGACGATGCGCTAATAGAAACTCCGAAGTTTTCAGTAAGAATGATGCAGACAAACGACACCCCCGTTGACAGCGACAGCCTGTCCGAGCTTATGATGAGCTCATCTCAGATAGGGGTAGTAGACGCCTACGGATTTTATATAAACGATTCTCTTATCGGCGTTTATGACGAGGTCGAGATGGAGAAGATCAGCGCTGCTTTGGATCAGAGGCTTGCCGATGGCTATACAGAGGACGCCGTGTCTGTAGAGTTTGAAGACAAGGTTGAAATAACTCAGGGAAGGTATCTTGAGACAAACCTTGTAAGCTCAGATTTAGCCGTTGCGTACATCACCGGCAGTGTAAACGTTGAAGCATATTATGTGGCTCAGAGCGGCGATTCGGTTTCGCTTATTGCCGATAAGCTGGGCTACACCACGGATGAGCTTCTTGCTAAGAATCCATCCCTTAAGGGCGGAGTAAGGACGGGCGATATCATCGCCTACAACTATGACGAGCCGAACATGTCGGTAATAACCACTCACTACGAAACCTACGACCAGATCATAGAAAGAGCAGACCAGTTCATCTACGACGACGATATCGAGCAGTTCTGCGAGGAGCTTAAGCAGTCGGGCTCGGCGGGATATGAAAATGTGACCGCGCTTGTAACCGAGACCGACGGCAAGGAGACCGGAAGAGATATCGTTTCAAGATACGTAATCGAGGAAATGGTTCCAAGGATATATATAGTGGGAACTGCCGAAAATACCACCCTTGAGGGCGACACACATGTAATAGACACGCTGGGAACGTTTATCTGGCCGGTGGGCGGCGACGGAGGTTATGTCAGCTCTCTTTATGGCTACAGGAGCTGGGATAATTCCACCCACAGGGCGATAGACATCGCGGCGGACAGAGGAACTGACATCTATGCTGCGGCAGATGGAATTGTCACTTTCGCAGGAACATATTCATCATACGGCAAGCTGGTTATTATAGACCACGGCAACGGCTATGAAACATATTATGCTCATCAGTCATCTATAGACGTAGAAAAGGGCGACCATGTCGAGAAGGGCGACGTAATTGGTCATGTCGGAATGACCGGTTCGGCATCTGGAAATCACCTTCATTTCGAGCTTAGATATGACAATGAAAGAATGGATCCGCTTCTCTGCCTCGGCGGAGTCGGCGACCACACTGTTTGGGAATAGCTTAAGCGGCGATCTGCCCGCAAAAATGATAACAGCCTGCAAATAGCCTCAGGAAAGTCTGAGGCTATTAATATAGCAGACAGGGTTTCATGCACACAAGAAAAAATTTTGCATTTCTATTGACAACGCAAACCTTAGATGATATAATGAAAAAGCTGTTTAGAACAGCGGATGAATATGCGGCAGTGCTGGAATAGGCAGACAGGCACGTTTGAGGTGCGTGTGTCAACGACGTGTGGGTTCAAGTCCCACTTGCCGCACCAAATCGGAACAGGGTAACTTGTTCCGATTTTTTTGCGCCAAACAATCACCCGCTGCCCATTCCGTCCTTTGGACGCATAAGCTCAATTTTTCAGCATCATTATTTCGCTTTATCCTTATGGCTTGGGGGCGGATAGCTTTTTACTTTCAAAGAGTATTGAATGTGCGCATGAAATATTGTAATATTGAGATGTGATTTGCGGTACGTCTCGCTAAATCATAATATTCGATACAGGGTGAGCAATATGACTGAGCTTGAATCGCTGAAGGATTATCTTAGGATAATCATCGATACCGAAACGAACAAGTATATTCAGGAGGACGCGCTGCGCAGGCTAAGTGCGGAGCTTGACTCCGTCAGAAGCCCTATCGACGACGGCGCCGAGCCCGTAAAAGACACCTCATGCATGCCCTTGCCGCTAAATATACTTTTGCTGGTTCTGTCTATAGCGGCATCTGCTGTCGCAGGCTTTATAGTGACGATAATATTTTTCCTGCTGCTGATAATAATCAGCGTAGACGGGGTTCTTTTCGACTATAACGAGGCCGAACCGATAGTATTGCTCGTCGGTTTTGGCGCGCTTGCAGCGTGCGTAATTTTCTCCGTCAGAAAGTTTATTAAAGAGCTTAATAAGTCCGGCGATAGCAGACGAAAATACGAAAAGGACGTGGACAAGCACAAAAAAAGGATTGCCCTCAATCGCGACCTGCGGCTTCAAAACAAGCAGCGCGAGAAAATACTTATTCACGAAATAAAAGCGCTCGACAAGCAGCTTCAATCCACAAAAAATAATCTTGAAAAGATGTATTCCCGCGACATCGTCTATCCGAAATACAGAGGACTTGTCCCCGTATGCTCCATATACGAATACCTTGCGTCGGGGCGATGCGGCGACCTCGGCAGCGCATACAACATGTATGAGCAGGAGGTGTTCAATAAGTCTGTTTTAACCGGCATCAACGACGTTATAAGCAACCTTCAGACGGCTCAGCACAGCCAGTACATACTGTGCAGCGAGCTCAGGCGTGCAAACGAAAAGAGCGATTACCTCCTAAGCGAAACGCAGAAGCTGACGGAAAGCGTGTCCGCCATGTCGCAGCACGCCCAGGAAATTTCGGGAAAGCTCGACGAGCTGAGCTCGTCGTCGGCTGTCGCAGCCTACAGCTCCGAGCAAGTCCAAAGGGAGCTGGATTATATGAACCGAATGAACAGGCTCGCCGGAAATTACAGCAGGTATTGAACCTAAAGTTTATAGCTTATTGTATATATTTTAGTGCATCGACGTTAAACCGCCGTCCTTACCGGGCGGCGGTTATTTCTGTTATGCATGCTCAGGCTTCGCTTTTATGCCCGATATTTTCCATGTACGCGCAAATATCGCTCAGCGGGCAGCCCTGACACTTAGGGCTTCTTGCCCGGCAGGTGTCCCTGCCGAAATTAACAAGCCTGTGGCAGAAGTCGCTGGACTTATCCGGCGGCAGAAGCTCGCGCAGCTCTCTTTCCACCTTATATGGCTCGGTGCTGTCGGTAAGCCCGAGCCTTAAGCAAATGCGTATGCAGTGGGTATCGGTCACGACAGCAGGTTTATGGAATACGTCCCCCATTATCAGGTTCGCAGTCTTGCGTCCTATGCCGGGCAGCTTTATAAGCTCGTCCAGCGTATCGGGGAGCTGCCCGCCGTACTCGTTTATCAGCACGTTCGCAAGCTCTACTATGCTTTTTGCCTTGGTCCTGAACAGACCGCACGGCCTTATAATATCCTCCACCTCAGATACATTGGCGCTTGCAAAGTCCTCTATGCTTTGATACTTCTTAAAAAGTATTTTTGTAACAACGTTTACCCTTGCGTCCGTACACTGCGCGGACAGGCGCGTTGCAATCAAAAGCTCATACGGTTTTTTATACTCCAGAGAGCACTGCGCCTGCGGGTAAACCGATTCCAATCTTCTAACCGCCTCTTCAGCCTTTTTCTTAAGTTCGTCCTGCATACAGCCGCCATCCTTTCGCGCTTTTATATGATTATAACACAAATTTCTACGGCGTTCAACATATGCGTAAGATCGTTAAGTTGCGTTTTCACTGATTTCCTGAGAACCCCATCCGCACTCGTTGCGTGCAAATGAGGCTCGTTTATTACTGCGCACTGCGCTTGTCAAATAGCCATATGCTGCATACGTCTCCAAACTGCACAACTTATATTTGGTGAAAACGTGTATTTTTCCTCAATTTAACACGTATTTTTAGGTGTTATCTCTTGATATTGAAGATTAAATATGGTATACTTTTATATACGTGTTGGTATGCCTTATTGGCATAGCTCAGGGGAATGGCATACCCCTGACGACCGGCATTTCTATTACTCAAGGAGGTTAAATAATGGGCAACAAAATTACATCAATTCCCTTTAAAACTACCCCCGAGCAGGAAGCAGAGCTGATGCAGTTTATTCAGGAAAACAAGAATGAACGCGGCTGCCTTATGCCTATCATGCAGAAGGCGCAGGGCATTTACGGCTATCTTCCTATCGAGGTCCAGTCGCTTATTGCCCGTGAACTGGAGATTCCGATGGAAAAGGTTTACGGAGTGGCTACTTTCTACGCTCAGTTTACCCTTGTTCCAAAGGGAGAGTACAACATTTCAGTGTGCTTAGGAACTGCCTGCTACGTCAAGGGCTCGGGCGACATCTTCAACAAGCTGTGTGAAAAACTTGGAATAGGCGGCGACGAATGTACGCCTGACGGACGATTTTCCCTTACCGCCTGCCGCTGCATAGGCGCATGCGGACTTGCTCCGGTACTGACAGTAAACGACGACGTTTACGGACGTCTCACCGTCGACGATATTGACGGGATACTGGCAAAATACGGCTTTTAATATTCCGATACATACTTGGGAGGAAGCACGCTGATGAAGATTGCTCAGATTAAGGAACTGCTTGACGCCAAGGTAATATGCGGCGAGGATAAGCTCGACTCTCACGTTTACTCCGCCTGCGGAAGCGACATGATGAGCGATGTTCTCGCGTATGTAAAAGATCAGGCTGTACTTCTTACCGGACTTGTAAACCCACAGGTCATCAGGACTGCCGAAATGATGGATATGCGCTGTATAGTATTTGTTCGGTCGAAAATGCCGAACCAAGAGATGATACGACTTGCAAATGAAAGCTCTATTGTGATTTTAGCTACCGGCAAGCGTATGTATGAAGCCTGCGGAATACTGTACACCAACGGTCTTCGGGCGGATGACGCTAAATAATGGACAACGCGCTTACATTTCATTTTGACGTCGACGGGACGGATTTCACCTCTGCCGGTCAGGCTTCGGTACAGGTAAAAAAGAACCTTCGGCAGCTTGGCATAAGCCCTGATATTATCAGAAGAGTATCTATCGCCATGTATGAGGGCGAAATAAACATGGTCATCCATGCCGGAGGCGGAGAAGCCGACGTCACGGTGACAGAGAACGCGGTTTCTATCGTTTTGACCGATCACGGTCCGGGAATAAAGGATATCTCCCTTGCGATGCAGGAGGGGTATTCCACCGCTCCGGACAATATCCGTTCCCTCGGCTTCGGCGCGGGAATGGGGCTTCCGAACATGAAGCGGTATACCGACAACATGGTCATCGATTCCACTGTCGGGGTGGGGACTACGGTGAAAATGATAGTCAACCTGTAAGGTGGCACTATGAACAAGTATGAACATTCGGTTTGCCTTGATGCTGAAAAATGCACCGGCTGCACAACATGTCTTAAGCATTGCCCCACCGAGGCAATACGAATAAAGGGCAACCGCGCCGTCATCAACCAGGAAAGGTGTATTGACTGCGGGGAATGTATCAGAGTTTGTCCACACAAGGCTAAAAAGGCAGTATGTTCAAAGCTTGACGCCATGGACAAATTCAAATGGAAGATAGCGCTTCCCGCCCCCACTCTTTACGGCCAGTTCGACAATCTTGACGACGTGGACTGCGTGCTCGACGGTCTGTACAAAATAGGGTTTGACGACGTCTTTGAGGTCTCTGCGGCTGCGGAGCTTGTTTCCGCTTACACAAGGCGTTATCTCAAAACCCCGGGGGTAAAAAAGCCCGCGATAAGCTCTGCATGCCCGGTTATTTTAAGGCTTATAGGGCTGAGATTCCCCTCTTTAAACGACAATATCATTCACATACTGCCTCCAATGGAGGTCGCGGCTCAGCTTGCAAGGAAAAGAGCCAAAGAAAGTCATCCCGAGCTTAAGGACGAGGAGATAGGCGTGTGCTTTATTTCCCCCTGTCCCGCCAAGTCGAGCTACGTTAAAAACGGGTTTGCGGACTACAAGAGCGCGGTGGACGTGGTGGTGTCGATAAGCGATCTTTACTTTTTGCTCATAGGCAAAATGACGCATGATCCCGCCGAAATCCCGCTGTGCCAGTCGGGAATGATAGGAATAGGCTGGGCGTCCACAGGAGGAGAGGCAACTGCGCTTTTAAACGACAGCTATCTTGCCGCGGACGGAATAGACAACGTGATAAAGGTCCTCGACCAGATAGAAAACGGAAACATCCCTTCCCTTGAATTTATCGAGCTGAACGCCTGCACGGGCGGCTGCGTCGGCGGAGTGCTGACGATACAGAACCCGTTTATCGCAAAGGCGAGGCTTCAAAGGATAAGAAGGTATCTTCCGGTGTCGAGAAACCAGCTTTCAAAGTCGGATAACTATATCCCCGACTATTACCTGTTTGACGAGCTTCCGGAATACCGTCCGATATCGCGCCTTTCGGACAATATCGCCCAGTCGCTCAGGATGATGGCAGACATTCAGAATCTTAAAAACGAGCTTCCCGGAATTGACTGCGGCTCCTGCGGAGCGCCGACCTGCCGCGCATTTGCGGAGGACGTCGTAAAGGGAAACGCGGATATTTCAAGCTGCGTGCTGATAAGAAACAAACAGCTTGAAGGGCTTTTGTACGGTGCTGAAAAGGAGAACGAGCCATGACGGTAAACGAGCTTTTAAAAAACGACGCCTTTAAAGCTGTTTCGCTTCCGGATGGAGATCGCGAAATAACCGGCGTGTACATAGGCGACCTTTTAAGCTGGGTTATGGGCAGGGCAAAAGCCGGCAGCGCGTGGATAACCATAATGTCCAACATAAATATAGTTGCTGTAGCGTCGCTTGCGGACACCGCGTGCATAATCCTTGCGGAAAACGTGGAGCTTGCGCCCGACGTCGTGGCGACCGCGCAGGCAAAAGGCGTAAACATCCTTTCAAGCGGGCTTGGAGCGTATGAAATCGCTTGTGTTTTAAGCCGGACGCTATGAACAGATACTACTACGACCTGCATATACATTCCTGTCTTTCTCCCTGCGCGGACAACGACTGCACTCCTGCGAACATCGCCGGGATGGGGGTTTTGAACGGGCTTAACATCATGGCCCTGACGGATCACAACACGTCTAAAAACTGCCCCGCGTTTTTCAAGGCGGCAAAGGCGAACGGAATAATCCCGATAGCGGGCATGGAGCTTACCACCGCGGAGGACGTGCACGCCATATGCCTGTTTGAAGAGCTTGAGTGTGCGATGGAGTTTGACCGCGCCGTTCAAAAGAAAAGAGTCCTTATAAAAAACCGCCCCGATATTTTCGGCGAACAGATTATTTGCGGCGAAAACGACGAGGTTATCGGTCATGAGGATAACCTCCTTCTCAACGCCACCGAAATAACTATCGAGGAGGCGGCGCGGCTTGCGGACTCGTTCGGCGGGATATGCTATCCCGCGCACATCGACAGGGAGGCGAACGGGATTCTTGCAGTGCTTGGTTTTTTCCCGGAAACGCCGAAATTCGGCTGCATAGAGTTTAACGACCCCGCGAACGTCCATGAGCTGATTTTGCGGCATAGGCTTCAGGACAAAAAGGTAATAGTGAGCTCGGACGCGCATTATCTTTGGGACATTAAGGAAAAGCGCGAGTTTTTTGAGCTGGACGACGAACCGTATTCGGGCGCTCTGGTAAGAAAAAGGCTGTTTGAGTATCTGAGGTAGCTTATGAAGGAACTATCGCTTAACATTTTGGACATTGCGGAAAATTCAGTGAAGGCGGGAGCTGCCCTCACGGAGATTTACATCGATGAGACGGACGGCACCCTCACTCTTACAATAAGGGACAACGGCTGCGGGATGAGCGAAGAAACCCTTAAAACCGTCACCGACCCGTTTTATACCACGAGAACCACCAGAAAGGTGGGGATGGGGCTGCCTCTTTTGAAAATGGAGGCCGAGATGACGGGCGGAAGCATGAGTGTGGAGTCAAGATGGGAGCATAATTTTCCGGACAGCCACGGGACGACCGTCACCGCGCTGTTTTACACAAATCACATAGACTTCGTCCCCCTTGGCGACGTTGCGGAAAGCATCGTCACCCTGATACAGGGACACCCCGACAGTGATTTTCTCTTTAAACATACTTTTTGCGGCAGGGTTTTGTGCGAGCTCGAAACTGCCCAGATACGGGCAGTGATGGAGGATATCCCCCTGTGCAGCTACGAGGTCATAAGCTGGATTAGAGACTATATGCATGAACAGTACGCCGAAAATCAAAACAGTACCAACAATATTAATTAGAAAGGAACAAAAGCTATGAAGTCATTAGCAGAATTACAGGCTATCAAGGACAAGATGAAGGACAAGGTAGTCCTTAGAGAGGGCACGTCCAACGTCCGCGTGGTAGTCGGAATGGCGACCTGCGGAATTGCTGCTGGCGCGCGTCCTGTGCTTAACACCTTTGTCGAGGAGGTGTCAAAGGCAGGGCTGAGCGACAAGGTTTCCGTAACGCAGACCGGCTGCATAGGCATATGCCAGTTCGAGCCGGTAGTGGAGGTCTTTGAAGCAGGAAAGGACAAGGTCACATATGTAAAGATGACACCCGAAAAGGCAAAACACGTCGTTGAGGAGCATCTCAAGGGCGGCAAGGTCATCTCCGAATATACTATTACAGCTAATAACGATTAAGCCAAGAAAGGAATAATACAATTATGATTCGTGCACATGTACTTATTTGCGGCGGCACAGGTTGTACCTCCTCGGGCAGTAAGGCGATTCAGACCGCTTTCACAGAAAGCATAGCGAAAAACGGTCTTGAGGACGAGATCAAGCTTGTCCAAACAGGCTGCTTCGGTCTCTGCGCCCTGGGACCCGTTGTCATCGTCTACCCTGACGGAACCTTCTACAGCCGCGTGCAGCCCGAGGACGTCGAGGAAATCGTGACCGAGCACCTTCTTAAGGGAAGAGTAGTCACGCGCCTTGCCTACACTGACACCGGCAAGGAGGTTGCAGACGAGGTGGTAGGAAACGTTTCGCTGGGCGACACCGCATTCTACAAGTCTCAGCACCGTGTAGTTCTTAGAAACTGCGGAGTTATCGACCCCGAAAATATCGACGAGTATATCGCTATGGACGGCTACGCAGCTTTGGGAAAGGTGCTCACCGAAATGACCCCCGAGGACGTCATCAAGTGCGTAACCGATTCCGGCTTAAGAGGCAGAGGCGGAGGAGGCTTCCCCACCGGCAGAAAGTGGGCTTTGTGCGCGCCTAATAAAGCTCCGCAGAAATACGTCGTCTGCAACGCCGACGAGGGCGACCCGGGCGCGTTTATGGACCGCTCCGTTCTCGAGGGCGACCCGCACAGCGTTATCGAGGCTATGGCAATAGCAGGCTACGCCATCGGCGCGACTCAGGGCTATGTTTATGTAAGAGCCGAGTATCCGATAGCAGTTAAGAGGCTTCAGATAGCGATAAATCAGGCAAGGGAATACGGTCTTTTGGGCAAGGACATTTTCGGCACGGGCTTTGACTTTGACCTTCACATACGCTTAGGCGCAGGCGCGTTCGTATGCGGCGAGGAAACCGCGCTCATGACCTCCATCGAGGGCAACAGAGGCGAGCCGAGACCCCGTCCTCCGTATCCTGCGGTAAAGGGTCTTTACGAGTCGCCTACGGTTGAAAACAACGTTGAGACCTTTGCAAACATCCCCCAGATCATTCTCAACGGCGCGGAGTGGTTTGCTTCCATGGGAACGGAAAAGTCAAAGGGTACAAAGGTATTCGCTCTCGGTGGTAAGATAAAGCACACCGGACTTGTTGAAATACCGATGGGCACGACCCTTCGCGAGATAATTGAGGACATCGGCGGCGGAATCCCGAACGGCAAGAAGTTCAAGGCGGCTCAGACGGGCGGTCCTTCCGGCGGTTGCATACCCGCAAGCCTTATCGACACGCCTGTTGACTACGACAACCTCACTGCAATAGGCTGCATGATGGGCTCGGGCGGTATGATAGTAATGGACGAGGACAACTGTATGGTGGATATGGCGAAATTCTTCCTTGAATTCACTGTGGACGAGTCCTGCGGAAAGTGCACCCCCTGCCGTGTAGGTACAAAGAGGCTTCTCGAGATACTCGACAAGATAACAAACGGCAACGGCACGCTCGAGGACCTTGACAGGCTCGAAAAGCTCTGCTACTACATCAAGGAAAACTCGCTGTGCGGCTTGGGACAGACAGCCCCCAACCCCGTTCTGGCAACCTTAAGGTTCTTCAGGGACGAGTATGTCGCGCATGTTGTGGATAAGACCTGCCCCGCCGGCGTTTGCAAGCACCTTGTAAAGTACGACATAGACAAGGAAAAGTGCATCGGCTGCGGCATGTGCTCAAGGCAGTGCCCTGTATCCGCTATCACAAAGACCAACTACATAGCTCCCGGCAAGAAGCTGCCAGCATATGAGATAAACACCGAAAAGTGCGTAAAGTGCGGAGCGTGCATGAGCGTATGTAAGTTCAGTGCTATTTCCAAGAAGTAATATAGGAGGTTAAGGATTAATGGATACGTTAAGCATAAAGGTAAACGGTATGCCGGTTGAAGCTCCTATGGGCACAACTGTCCTTGAGGCTTCAAGAATGGCAGGCGTTGAGATTCCCACCCTCTGCTTCTTGAAGGAGATCAACGAGATCGGCGCGTGCCGTATCTGCATTTCAGAGGTTGCGGAAATGAGAGGTCCGGCTCTTGGACCGAAGAGAATGGTTGCCGCCTGCGTATATCCGATTTCAAACGGCATGGAGATATACACCAACTCGCCGAAGGTAATCGCGGCAAGGCGTCAGACGCTTGAGCTTATTCTTTCTACTCACGACAGAAAGTGCCTTTCCTGCGTAAGAAGCGGACACTGCGAGCTTCAAAAGCTCTGCCGCGACCTCAAGGTCGAGGACGAGGGAAGGTTTGACGGTGCAAAAATAGAATACGAAATCGACGACAGTGCGCCTCACATGATAAGAGACAACAACAAGTGCATACTCTGCCGCAGATGCGTGGCGGTATGCGAAAAGACCCAGGGCATAGGAGTTATCGGTCCTAACGAAAGAGGCTTCTCAAGCCATATCGGCTCGCCATTTGATTTGGGACTCGGGGACACCTCCTGTGTTTCCTGCGGACAGTGCATAGCGGTCTGCCCGACCGGCGCGCTGGCTGAAAAGGACAATACCACCGAGGTGTTCGAGGCGCTTGCAGATCCCGCAAAGCACGTTATAGTGCAGACCGCACCGGCTGTAAGAGCGGCTTTGGGCGAGATGTTCGGTCTTCCTATCGGCACGGACGCCGAGGGCAAGATGGTAGCTGCCCTGCGCAGGCTCGGCTTCGACCAGGTATACGACACCAACTTCGGCGCAGACCTCACCATAATGGAGGAGGCAAACGAGCTGATTGAAAGAATACAAAACGGCGGAAAGCTCCCCATGATAACATCCTGCTCGCCAGGATGGGTAAAGTACTGCGAGCACTACTTCCCTGAGCTGACCGAAAACCTTTCAAGCTGCAAATCTCCGCAGCAGATGTTCGGAGCTATTGCAAAGAGCTACTACGCTCAGAAGAAGGGTATCGACCCCGCAGATATCGTAGTGGTATCGGTAATGCCCTGCACCGCTAAGAAGTTTGAGATAGGACGAAACGACGAGGACGCAAACGGCGTTCCGGACGTTGATATCGCTCTTACCACTCGCGAGCTGGGAAGAATGATAGAGCGCGCGGGAATCCAGTTTACTTCCCTTCCCGACGAAAAGTTCGATGAGCCGCTCGGAATTTACACCGGTGCGGGCGCTATATTCGGCGCGACTGGAGGCGTTATGGAGGCGGCGCTCAGAACCGCTGTCGAGACACTTACCGGCGAGGAGCTTCCAAGCGTTGATTTTGTTGACGTAAGAGGCACAGCAGGCATCAAGGAAAAGACCTACAATGTCGCCGGCATGGATATCAAGGTTGCGGTTGCGTCAGGTCTTTCAAACGCAAGGACGCTTTTGAAGAGAATAGAAAGCGGCGAGGCGGATTATCAGTTTGTTGAGATTATGGCGTGTCCCGGCGGATGCGTAAACGGCGGCGGTCAGCCGCAGCAGCCCGGATACGTTAGAAACACCGTGGATATAAGGGCTAAGCGCGCGGCTGTTCTTTACGATATCGACAAGAACGCCCCGATAAGAAAGTCCCACGAGAACCCCGCCATCAAGGCCCTGTATGCCGAATATCTCGGCAAACCGGGCTCGGAAAAGGCTCATCACCTTCTGCACACCACCTATGTCAAGCGCGGCATTGTGGACGACCCGAGAAAGAAATAATACTGCAATCACAGGGGCAAATAATTGCCTCAGGGTTGAATAAAACAATTAATCCCCCTGCGTCCAAGTGTTCAAAACACGAACGCAGGGGGATTTTTTTACAAAGAAAGCCCCGGAACGAATTTATCCCGTCCCGGGGCTGATTTGAGCTATTTAAGCTTAAGGCATGAGCTCAAGCGCCACGGCATTGTCAACAAACCCATTCAGCAGCTTTAAGCCTCTGCCGCTGATATCGTAGCAAAGCTCAAGCTGTGCGCTTCGGACGCTTCCTGTTAAAAACATGTCAAGGTTTATATCAGAGCCGTCGGTCTCATAGCTTACAACCATATTCCCGCCGTCATAGCCCACCGAAGGCGTAACGCTGTACCCTCCGGTCAGGGAACAGGCAGCGTATTCCGACACCGGCTCGCCGGGGATTATAAGTCTGGCGCGAAGGTTATTCACAGAGTAGCTTCCGCTCTCCCTCCCGCTTATGACTACATTGAGATGATAAACGCCGTCGGCAAGCGGCTTGATCATATAGGATACGCCAAGCTCAGGGCCTGCGCCGCTTTTCATATGGTTTATAACGGTATAATCGCTGGGCGAGATCTCACCCGTCTCAACAGACTCAAGCGAGTCGATGTTTAAAACGGCAGCCGAGACTGCTAAGACAGCCAAAAGCAGGACTGATGCAAGTATAACTGCTTTAAGCTTTTTCTTGCTCATTTGCGCAGTCGCCTCGTTTGTTTATTTTTGTTACACCGGCTCTTCGCTTACCGCTATCATGTCAAGGTCGGGAGCGTAGCCGCTGTTTCTGGTGAGTCTGATTGTGTTTTCACCCGCGTTAAGCGTTACGGTTATGCTTTCCGCAGCAGGCATATCAAATCCCGCTCCGGTAAGTCCTGTCATCTCGTACCTGTCAGAGCCGTTGACTGTAATGTCGATAGCTCTTTCCTCGCCTGTGCAGTAGTAAACCAGAAGCTCGTACTCTCCCGCCTCATCCACCGTCACGGTGTGGGTTACTGAGTTGAAGGAACCGTTGCCGACATATCCTACCTTCCTGCCGCCCGAGCACATCATGCCGTCCGAAACGCTTGCAGAGCCGGAAAGCGTTCCGTCCTCGCATTCGTAATAGGTGTAGCCGTCAAGCCTGGCGTTCGGGGCGTCCTCAACCGAGGTGTCGTACTCCCCTGCGGTAATAAGAACCGCCGCACCGCCTATATCCGGCATTTCAAGGGTAAGCTCGTCTGCGTTTGTAACAGTCTGCTCCTTAAGGGCAAGCTCGCGGTTTTCATCATCATAATAAATATACGCTGTATACTCGCCGTCGGGGAGGAAATCAAGGGATACCGTTTCAGTGCGCGCCTCAAGGGTCATCGCGCCGATATAGTAGTCCTCGCCGTCGGAACGCATGTAGGTCACATAGTCCCCGGGATAGCCGTCAATGAGAACCGACTCGTTCCACGCCGCCGGCATTCTTGAAAGCAGGGGCAGACCGATGAAGTACGGGAAGGTATATGCGGAGCTTGCAAAGTGCTGCAGGGCAGATTCGTACACTATCGACTTGGCAATGCTGAAGCCCGCGCTCTCGCCGGTCTTGGTTATCGCTATGCAGCTCGGAGTGTAGTCCATCGAACCGGTGATATTTCTTGTGAAGGGGTACATCAGGCAGTTTTCGGGAGTGGGAACGGTAGACCACTTTCTGAATTCCTCCCCCAAAACAGCCTCGGTAGTCATTATATTTGGATAGGTCCTCGTCTCGCCGCAGGGATTTATGCAGCCGTGATAATAAATCATCAGCTCATACTCCGCGCCTATCTCGGCTACATTTCTCATGACCTCGAGAACGTCTATATCGTCGCTTTCAAAGTAATCTGTCTTTACTCCCACTACGCCCCAGTCGTGCCACTGAGAGAACAGCTCCTCTATTTCCTCAGGGGTCTTCAGGTGCAGATAATTGACCCATAGTATAATTCCTACATCTTTGTCCTCTGCGTATTCACAAAGTTCCTCTATTCTGTCCTCAAACGCAGGCCAGCCCGCGTCAAGGCAGCAATATTCCCAGCCGTTTTCGGCGGAAAAATCGACATGGTCCACCTGAACGTCGTAGTTGGACTGGTCTCCGCCCGACCACCACGACCAGGAAACCTTGCCCGGCTGGATCCAGTCTGTCGATTTAAACAGATCCTCGTCCATCGGCGGACAGAGCGAATCTATAACGTCGGACGCGGCAAGCTCGGTCACGCTGTCCGCAATTATTGCTACTCGCCAGGGGGTGGTAAAGCCGTTCGACGTCCTTACCTCCGTTATTCTTATGTGTCCGGGGCTTGCAAGGTCGTCCGTTACCTCGTTTACGGGGTCACGTTCAAATCCGAACTGCCAGCGAAGCGTCGCGCTGCCGGAGCTGGTATCCAAAACGCTCTTTACGTAGTCTATATCTCCCGCAAACGCGTCCGACTCAGAAAACAGCATCCATCTGTCGCCGGTGTAAGCGGTAACAGGGGTGTTAAATGTTCCGGAGTGATTTACAAGCTCATCGTAGCTGCGCTCGATATAGTCGAACTCATATGTGGCGCTGTAGCCTCCCGCAAACGTCACAGTGTCCTCGGGAAGGTTTATTTCGGACAGCTCGTTCATTACAAAAACGGAATCGCTGCCGTTTCCCGCGTCTACATCCGCATATCTATAGGCAAAGCCGTCGTCATATACTCTGGCCAAAAGCGTCAGGCTTGCTTCGCCCTTGCCAAGGTAAATCTGACGCTCCATGCAGTGGTCGCGGCAGCTCACATCCTCAAGGGAAATGGTTAGCGCGGTTTCGTACTCGTCGTCTATCTCGTCCGCGCGGTCATAGGAGGTTATCGTCTCAATACCGGTTGAAAAATCACAGCTTGTGAGCATGATACCCAGCCTTGAAGCCGCAATTACCTCCTCGCCGTCGGATTCGACGCTGTAGTAAAGCCCTCCGGCCTCGTCCTGCCAGAAATACGCGGTGATTTTGCCGTCGGGCGACGATGTAGTAAGCTCCTCGAGAGCATAAAGCTTGGTATCGCCGTATTTATTTTTGCTCGACGACTGGCGTGTAACGGTTATTTCGGTTTTAGGCGTCTGCGGTTCCTGATTATCCTCCCCGCCTGAGCAGCCGCAGAGGATTCCCGCCGCCATAATGACAGCCAATCCGAAAGCCGCAAGTCGTTTAGTAAACTTCATAATAGCCTCCTTGTGCTTTTTTATAAATTATAACAGATAAAAAACACTTTATCAATTGAAAATGACAAAATGCTGAGAATATGTCTATCTATATATGAGTATATGGCATAACAACCCGTCTTTTATTCTATTTTAGCTCGATAATTGCATGGACCTCTCCGCCTTCCGCGCTTGAAATCACTACTGTGTGCATGTCCTCAATCCGGTAATAGGAAAGCCTGAGCAGGTCCGAAAGCTTCACCTGGCTGGAATAGTTTATCCTTATATTATCAAACTCGCGTTCGCGGGCGTAAACCTCCTCCGGAAGCGCCTCGTACGCCAAATCAAGGTAATAAATATTGTGCATGTGTCCGAAAATATCAATATCCCGCCTCATCACGCGGTACTGGGTGCAAAGGTCGGGCTCTGCGTCCCTTGGCGGGCGGAGCTTTGGCATTGCGGCTTCAGCGTCAGCATATGCATAGCCCGGGTCGGCAGTGTATTTTTCCATGACATCCTCGCTTGCACGAATGGGAGAGAGCTTGTCGGTATTTATAAGCACCCATTTGGAAAGCGCCGAAACGCGCCTTTTGCCCTCGCCGTCAAGTATTTCAAAGCCGCGGTAGCCGTAGTACTTTTTAACCCCCTGCGACCATGTGCGCACAAGGAGCTTATCGCCGTATCTGGGACGGCTTATCACATCGACCTGCCAGTCGAGCAAAAGCCAGCTCAGATGTGTTTTTTCTATTGAATTTATGCCGTAGCCGACGCTGTCGGCATGACCCCCCGCGACATTTTCAAGATACTCGAGTATCGCGCGGTTTCTTAAGAGGTTGCCCGCGCCGACGTCCTTTGCGCCTATTCTCTGCATCTGTTCAAATACCATAATCCCTCCAGCTCAGGCCTTTTTGGCAGCCGTCCTAAACGCAAGCACAGCGCACGCGGCAAGAAGCAGCGTAATGGCCGCGCTTATTATGTTGTAAAAGTCTATTCCGTATACGAGCGGCCAAATTGACGCCACAGCTCCCAGCCCGGACGCCGCCGCCGCGCCCAAAAGCGCGCCTTTTTTGCCCCACAGGCCGTATACAGCCGCAAAAATCAGCGCAGCAACCGTCATCATCCCGGCGATGAAAGGACCAAAATTCGCGTAGCCCACAAGCGTAAGATCAAAATAGGAGTAACCTACTCTGTGGCTTGCCGGTCTGTTTCCGTACATCTCGGCGAAAATCAGGACCGCCCCAAATGGCAGAAGCTCCAAAACAAACGCTGCAAGCGGCAAAATAAGCATGGCTATTCTTCTTTTTTTCATTAACCAGTCCTCCCGACAGTTGTAATAAGGTATGCTTAAATGATAACACGGATTTGAATTTAATGCAATAAAAAGACCGGCGCGGGTTTTTAAAACCTGCGCCGACGTATAAAGAGGCAACGGAAAAGATGTCACTCCGACGCGGGCCGGTTTGACAAAAGAAAAAGCTGAACCCGGGGCGCGAACTGCGTCCAGGCTCAGCCTGGTCTGCCCGACAGGAATTGAACCTGCGCACATACGGTCGGAGCGTATTGCTCTATCCACTGAGCTACGGACAGATACGTGCGGCGCTTTGCGCCGCATATAATCACCTGAGCTTTGCGCCAGCGGGTACGCTGTCATCGAGGAACGCGACCTTTGCCGAACCGTCCGGCATCTCGGCGCATACTATCATGCCCTCGGAAATCTCGCCGCAGAGCTTAGCGGGCTTCAGGTTTGCTACCACTACTATCGTTTTGCCGATAAGCTCCTCCGGCTTATACCACTTTGCAATGCCGGATACTACCTGCCTTTTGCCCATTCCGTCGTCGAGGGTGAGCTTTAAAAGCTTTTGGGACTTCTCAAGCCTTACACAGTCCAAAACCTTCGCCGCCCTCAGCTCGGTCTTTAAAAACTCGTCTATCGTTATCTCGGGAGCGAGGGGCTTTACCTCAGCCTTGCTCTCTTCCGCCTGCTTTTTATCAAGCTCCGCCTTTACCGCCTCCATCTCGGCGTTCAGCTCCGCTAAGAGCTTTGCCGCGTCTATCCTTGCAAACAGCGGCTGCGCCTCGCCCACCTTAGAGCCCGCGCAGTAGCCTCCGAACGCGCACAGCGTGTCAAGACCGCTGTTGTCGGTATTTATCTGGGCAAGTATCTTTTCGGAGGTGGACGGCATCATCGGGCGAATGAGTATGCCGATAAACCTTATCGTCTCGATAAGCTCGTAGAGCACGGTGACAAGGCGTTTTTTGCCCTCCTGTGTCTTTGCCAGAGCCCACGGCTCGGTTTCGTCTATGTATTTGTTTGCCCTTCTTGCGAGCGCCATCACGTCTGAGCAGGCGTCGGCAAATCTGAACGCCTCAAAGTGCCCGCACATGCTGCCTGCCGCCTCTAACGCCTTTGCCTCGAGCTCTAAATCAAGCTCGGTCTTGTCCTTAGGAGCGTCGACATAGCCGTCAAAGTATTTGTTCACCATAGTAACCGTTCGGTTCACAAGATTCCCTATGGTGTTGGCAAGGTCGGTGTTGTATCTTTCAATAACGGTCTCGTAGGAAATCGAGCCGTCCGCCGCAAACGGCATCTCGCTCAAAAGATAGTACCTTGTCGCATCAACTCCAAAGCGGCTTACAAGGTCATCCGCATATATTACGTTGCCCTTCGATTTTGACATCTTGTCCGTTCCGAACAAAAGCCAGGGATGCGCGAAAATCTTCTTGGGAAGCTTCGCTCCGAGCGCCATAAGCTCGATTATCCAGTATATCGAATGGAACCTTAAAATGTCCTTGCCTATAATATGGGTGCAGTTCTGCCAGTAATAATCGTACATCTTGCTCGGGTGGTCTACATCGTAGCCGAGCCCCGATATGTAATTTGAAAGAGCGTCTATCCAGACGTATATAACGTGCTTGGGGTCGAAATCGACCGGTATTCCCCATTTAAAGGAGGAGCGAGTTATGCACAGGTCCTGAAGCCCGGGCTTTATAAAATTGTTTATCATTTCCTTCTTGCGGGACTCAGGCTGGATAAAGTCGGGGTTGGCGTCAAGAAACTCCTCAAGCTGCTTCTGATACTTTGACAGCCTCAGGAAATACGCCTCCTCCTTGGTCTTTACTACCTCCCTGCCGCAGTCGGGGCATTTTCCATCCACAAGCTGGGTCTCGGTATAAAAGCTCTCGCAGGGCACGCAGTACCAGCCCTCGTATTCGCTTTTATATATGTCCCCCTGGCTGTAGAGCTTGTCGAATATCTTCTGCACGCACTTTTCGTGGTCCTCGTCGGTAGTCCTTATAAACCTCGAATAGGACACGTTCAGCATATCGCAGGTGCGCTTTACCTCCCCCGCGATATTATCGACATGCTGCTTGGGGGTTATTCCGGCCGCGAGAGCCTGTTCCTCTATTTTCTGACCGTGCTCGTCCGTTCCGGTAAGGAAGAAAACGTCATATCCCTGCATTCGCCTGAACCTCGCCAATGCGTCCGCGCATACGACGTCATATGTATTTCCGATATGCGGTTTTCTTGAGGTATAGGCTATTGCCGTTGTGATAAGGCATGGTTTTTTGTCCGTATCCATCGCTGTTTCTCCCTTCATTTTTATAAGTACTGCTTTTTACATTATATAGCACGCACCGGATTTGTCAAGTCCGTGCCCGGCAGCGCCGCCCCGAAGGACGGCGCTGCGTCGGGGCTGCGCTACTCCTCTACCAGTCTTGTATTTCTGAAGTAGAGAGAAACGCACCAAATTGCACACGCCGCAACGACGATATATATCACACGTGAAATTATCGCCGCAGAGCCGCCGAAAAGATATGCGACAAGGTCGAACTTGAATATTCCAACAAGTCCCCAGTTTATTCCGCCTATAATAAGAAGGAATAAAGCTATTCTATCGAGTATCTTAATAATTATCACCCCTTAAAGAATCTTTTAACACTTTGTCGGTGCAACTATAGTTTTACTCATGCCGGCGCGTTTTATTCAATTTTTAAGGACATACTATTTTATCATATATTGCACGCAATAATTATCGGGCAGCACTTAGTATAAAAAGAGGAATTTACACAATTTCTGCCCTCTACTGTCCGTTATCAATTTGTAACCATTTTTTGAGTTGTTGAAAACTCTGTGCGTTTGTTGAAAACCCATCCCCAAAAACAGTGAGTTTCCAACGCTTTCAACGGATTTTTCAACACTCGCTGTGACAATACGCTTTGTAATCTGAAAATTGTGACATTTTTTCAGCGTAAACATGCGCAGCAAAACATGGGCTCAGCCAAAAAAGTACGCGCTGAAATGCGATAGCCCCAAAGCCTGATGCAAAAGCTTTCGAGCTTTGGGGCAAAAAACGTTTGATTTTTTATGCGCAAATCGAAAAAACTATCTTCCGATCCAGTCGTGAGCAAGATCTAACGCCTCGAAAAGGCTTGGCTTCTCGGCGGTCTTTGTTATGCGCTCCATTACAGGGACGGATTCGTCTGTGAGCATTCGGTATATCCTCACCTTTGTCGCAATATCGAGATCGCCCTCCTTTTTTTGAGAGGCAATCTGGAACATAACCACCTCGTTGTCCCCCATGCTGCCGTAATAAAGCTCGCTGCCCTTCCTCACAAGCGGAAGCCCTTTATATTCAAAAAACTTTTCAGCCATTGCAGTCTCCTTTCTCGCCGCTTTACTGCGGTATTACCAAATCATCTGAAGCTCTTCTCCCGAAGCACCGTTTGCAAACAGCTCAAGGTTGGAGCACAGCACGTCCAAATAGCTCTTTGGCTGGCTGAAGGAGGTCACGCCGTTGAGCTTTATTATGACGCGGTTTGAGCCTCCGTCGTAAAACTCAAGCGTATCCCCGCCGCCGTCGTCCCTGCGGAACTCGATAAAGCACAGAAGCTTCGCGTCCTCGGCCGGCTCGTCAAAGCAGAGCGCGTCTATCGGGCACTTAAGGATGAACTGATAGAGCGTCTGGAAGGACGGGGTGTCCACGGGATTGCCGTTGAGCGTTGCGCTCAGCTCAGTGGTATCAACGTCTCCGGTGACGTCAAAGTAATAGTCTATATCCTCGCCGTTGTGCACCTGAATATCCATGTAGTCGAGCTTGAGAATGTAATTTGAGGTCATCATGCTCGAAAGTATATCTATGGGCATGAACGTCGCCCACGGCACCTCGCTCGCGGCAAAGGTATATATTACGTCCACGCCTTCAAAGTAGCCGTAGAAGTAAGCGGGCTCGTTTGTCTCGTTGCCCTCCTCATCGTAGGTATAGGACGCCACGTCGCCTATTTTAAGAGTATACGTCTGAAGCTCCGCGTTTAATACTACCGTGCAGAACGGGTCGTCAAGACCATACTGTTCGAAGTCTTCCTCCGTCGGGAACGGAACTATCGCCTCGGTGGCGGTAAGCCCCCAGATGCCGTATATGATGGCATTAGAGTTTATAATATCGAGATATGCATACACAGGGGAGATCATCACCTGCGAGGACGCCATTGAAACCTCGTCCGAGGCGTAATTTTTGGTATCGTCCTCGAACACTATGTCATAGTCTAGGTCCTTTCTCGTTACCGTGAGAAGGTCTATTGTAGGCGCCACGCTCTCGCTTGCTATTTCATCGTGAACTATAAGGCTTATGAACCTCTCCTTTGGATTATAAAAATAAGTAGATGAGTTTGCAAGGACCACATATACGTCGTTGCTGTCTGCAAATCTGACATAGACGCTGTTACCGTCGGGAGCGGTTATACCGTAGAGAATCGTATAGGTGGTGCCATCCTTTAGCGTAACAGTGCAGCTTGCTTCGGGGTCGTCCTCGGAAAGCCCGTATTTTTCAAGGTCGGAAGCGTTTTCCTCCGCAAGTGTCTGAGCTGTTATGCCGGACGCGCAGTTGGCCATAGCAGAAAGGGTCGTTGTGTTCTGCCTCAGACCCTCGAGCTCGACCACAGAAAAACCCTTCGAGCTGCTGGTTATGGTGTACTCGCCGCTATCGTTTTTTACCGTCATACTCGCAACGTCATCGTTAGTTCCTGAAAGGAGTACGACGGATGTGTCGGCCGTTATATCGCTCTCGGCGTCGCTTCCCTCCTTGGGCTGCGTCAAAACCAGCAGCAGGAATACCAGGGCAAGGCAGACTACGAATATTGCGACAAAGATTAAGTTTCTCGTCCTTGATTTCATTTACATGTGTCTCCTTCTAATCCAGACGGCTGTGCCTACTATCAGCACGAGCGCGGGTATTATAACTGCGAATGTAAGGTTAAGAGAATTCTTGACGGTGTCGTTTACCAGAACCCCCGACGCTTGAATGGTTTTAGGAAGAATTGTGATGCCCTCGGTCTTGCCGCTCAGCTCGTTGATAAGGCTGAGGAAGAAGTCGCCGTTGTTGAACTGCGACGCAGACATCAGAGTGCTTGAAAGCATGAGGTCTGAGCCCACCGCTATGACGTTTGTATAAGAGGATATGTGCGTATCCTGATTGAGAGCCTCATACCGTCCCAAAACAACGGAGCTGAAAGTCCCTCTTTCCTGAGCCTCGGACGCATCCCATTCGGAAGATGTGTCGTACATATCCCTGAGCACAGCGCCGTTCGAGGAGTTTACCAGCACCTCACAGGTAGTATATCCACTCTCTAAGTTAAACCTTGCTGTTACCGCCCTCGCATTCGGCACAACCAGCGACAGCTCCGGATTTGCTATGTCGTCCCTGTAATTTTCTGAAGCCATCGTCTGGAAGGTGTAATTCTGAACACCGGTATAGTAGTTGGAGTTTGTCTCGTATATTATCTTATCCTCCACCGTTATGCCGTACCTGTATAGCAGCGCGTCGAGATTAGGCGTTTGAGCCTGCTGCGCGGAGGCGACATATATAAGGTCGCGCCCGAGCTCTCCCCCGTTTGTAAGCCACTCTGATATCTTCTGGGTCTCAGCCTCGGTATAATCTACCTTCGGAGCAGGGATTATGATAATATCCACGTCCTCCGGGATGTCGTCGGTCTGGATGTTTAGCGTAGTCAAAACATATCCGTTTTTATCCAGTAAATTGGTAAGTCCGCTTACATCAGATTCGTTTCCTCCGGGATATGTAAGCGTCGCAACGGTTATTGGGTTGGCGTCGGTAACCGCCATTATCGCGGAGGTTATAGCCTGCTCTGCGTTTGAGGAAACTATAATGCCGTAATAATCGAACATCTGGTGGGTATAGAGCGCGCCGTAGCTCTGCTCATACCCCGCGAGGGTGGCTGCATAGTCGTCCGGCACGTTTATAATGTCGCACAGCGAAACCACTTTTACCCTGTTGTGCTCCTGATTGTCAAGCTCTACTATAATGTCGCCGCTGGTAAGCACCTGCGAATAGTTGGCGGTAAAATCAGGGTTCGACAAAAGATCCCTGTAGCTCACCGATATAAGCGGGTTATACTGCTGATAATTCTCCAAAAGCTCCGCGCACTGCACGGTATAGTCGCTTATGGAGCGGAAATTGTCCTCCGTCGCCATTATCGTTATGCTGACCGGGGAGGTTATCCCTTCGACATAGTCGCGCGTCTCCTCCGACACGGAATATATGCTGTCTCCCGTCAGGTCGAGGGTTATCGGGAAGCGGTCGAAGAGCATCGTGACAACTATGTTCACAAGCACTACCGCCGCGACGAACAGCACCGTCAGCCCCGTCGCCAGTGAGCCGTACTTTAAATGGCGCTTGTTTATCTTTTTCTTTTCCCTGCCGCCGTTTCCCGAAGCAAACTGCGAAAATCCTTTTATATTCATACTGTCTCAATCCTTTCTGCGCCAGGCCAAATCAGTTCCAGCGGCGTCTTTCCAGAACCCTTATGGTCAGGAAGATAAATATCACCGCTATGCTGATAAAGAACAGCACATTGGAAAAGTCGAATATACCGTATGTAAATGTGTAGTACCTGTCCGCAAAGGAAAGCTCCGCAAATATTTTCGCTATCCAGTCCACCGGTATGATAGCTCCGATGGCAGATATCAGATACAGCGCGCACATGCATACAAAGCTTCCCACCGCCGCTATTACCTGGTTTTCGGTGAGCGATGAGATAAAAAGTCCGACGGCCGTAAACGCCGCTCCGACAAGTATAAGGCCCACTACGTTTCCAAGCACCTCAAGCCATGCGACCTCGGCGAAAAAGCTGAGCACAATGGCATAGACAAGCGTCATCAAAACGCCCATCAGGTAGATAAGAAACGCCGCCAGATATTTGCCCAAAACCAGCGACGTAAGGCTTATAGGCGCTGTAAGAAGGCACTGATCGGTTTTATTTCGCTTGTCCTCAGAAAGAGTCCTCATCGTAAGAATCGGTATCAGGACCAGCAGGGCGAAGAACAGAAGCGAGAACATGCTCGACATGTCGGTCGTAAGGTATAAAAGACCGTCCTGCGCGCTCTGCGTGACCGATGTAAGCCCGAAAAGCACTCCGGACGCGGCAAAAAACGCCGCCAAAAAGATGTAACCTATCAGAGAATTAAAATACGCGCTTACCTCGCGCTTAAATATTGCGTTCATGCTTACCCCTCCAAGCTGTGGCTTTCAAGATCTTCAGCCTTTTTGTTCATAAACTCGTTTACGCTCTCGCCCATGGTAAGCTTTAAGAAGATATCCTCAAGGGTAAGCTCGCTCGACCTAAGACCCATGATATACCAGTTTCTTGCGGCAAGCCTGCGGTTGAGCTCACGCCTTATATCCGTTCCCTCTACCGCCTCGATGTTGTACTCCCAAACGCCCTTTTCCCTCTGGCTGTCCGCCAGAACCGAAACGACGCCGGAAATGCCGCTTACTACCTTTATTACTTCCTCCCTTGGGCCGTCGATCCTGGCTATAAGCTTGTGGTCGGCAGTGAGGGCGTTTGAAAGGTTGTCGGCGGTGTCGTCCGCGACTATCTTCCCCTGGTTTATTACCACTATCCTGTCGCATACCGCCTGTACCTCGGTGAGTATATGCGACGAAAGGATGACGGTGTGGTTTTTGCCGAGCTTTTTTATAAGTGTGCGTATCTCGATTATCTGCTTCGGGTCAAGACCTACGGTGGGCTCATCGAGAATGAGAGCCTTGGGGTTTCCCACCAACGCCTGCGCAAGCCCCACGCGCTGCTTGTATCCCTTTGAAAGGTTCTTTATTATGCGGTTGTAGACGTTGTCTATCTTGACAAGCTCGCATATTTCTTTAAGATGGGTGTTTCTCGGCAGGCGGCAGCCCTTAAGCTCGTAGATAAAGCAAAGGTACTCCTTTACCGTCATGTCAAGATACAGGGGCGGGAACTCGGGAAGATATCCTATCTCCTTTTTCGCTCCTATGGGGTCGTCAAGTATTTCCTTGCCGTTTATATACACCTCGCCGCTCGTTGAGGAAAGGTATCCTGTGAGTATGTTCATGGTAGTGGACTTTCCCGCGCCGTTCGGCCCTAAAAATCCGAGGATTTCGCCGTTGTTGGCTTTGAAGCTTATGTTGTCCACCGCTTTTTTGTCGCCGTAGGACTTACAAAGGTTTTTTACCTCTATCATCAGTTTTCATCCTTTCGTGCCAGCGTTACATTATAGAATAAGACGCCTGTGTGTAATTGGTGTGTAAAGTGTGCAAAAACATTGTCTTATGTTGAAAATTTATGCTCGCACGCCGCTACCTGCTTTCAAGCTTCCTTATGGAGCGCCTCATTCTTTCAAGGGTATCGTCCCTTCCGATGATGTCGGCTATTTCAAGCGCACCTCCTGGAGTGAACTGCTTTCCGCTTATCGCCACGCGCACCGGCCATAAAACATAGCCGTTTTTTACCTCCATATCGGCTATAAGCTTAAACAATGCGTCGTGAAGCGAATCGAAATTCCACTCCTTCAGCCCCTCCAAAACGGGTAAGGTGTGGGTAAGGACCTCGTAGGAGGTGTCGCAGTTTGTTTTCATCTTCTTGTTTTCATACAGCGACAGCTCATAATCCGGCATACTGTCTATAAAATCGACCTGCTCCGGGATGTCGGTAAACACCTCGGTGCGGTTCTGCAAAAGCGCCGCTATCTTCGCAAGATCCACATCCTCGCGCTTAACGCTCTGCCTGATATATGGCGTCGCGTGCTCCAGAAATTTCTCCGGGGTCATGCGCCTGATGTATTCGGCGTTTATTGCACGAAGCTTTAGCGGGTCGAATATCGCCGGGGACTTTGAAAGGCCGGATATATCAAACTCTTCTATAAGCTCCGAAAGGCTGAATATCTCGCGCTCGCCCTTGGGCGCCCAGCCCAGAAGCGCGATGTAGTTAATAACAGCGTCGGGAAGATATCCCTTTGCCATAAGGTCCTCGAAGGATGCGTCCCCGTTTCGCTTGGACAGCTTGTTGTGCTTGTCCTTCATGATGTGCTCGACGTGGATATACTTTGGGATCTCCCAGCCGAACGCCTTATACAGAAGATTGTACTTGGGGGTGGAGGCCAGATACTCGTTTCCCCTGACGACGTGAGTTATTCCCATAAGGTGGTCGTCCACCACGTTCGCAAAGTTATATGTCGGCATTCCGTCCGCCTTGAGAAGTATCTGGTCGTCGAGCGTGGAATTATCGACGGTTATGTCGCCGTAAAGCTCGTCGTGGAAGGTGGTCGTTCCCTCGAGAGGTATCTTCTGGCGGATAACGTATGGTACGCCCTCGGCAAGCTTTTTGTCTACCTCCTCCTTTGAGAGGCTGCGGCAGTGCCTGTCGTACATCGGGCTGACTCCCGACGCCTCCTGCACCGCTTTGAGCTCCGCGAGCCTGTCCTTGTCGCAGAAGCAGTAATACGCCTCTCCCTTTTCAACAAGCTCCAGGGCGTATTTTTTAAATATGCCCATCCTCTGCGACTGAATATACGGTCCGACAGGCCCTCCGATATCGGGACCCTCGTCCCAGTTAAGGCCAACCGTTTTAAGAGTGCGGTATATTATCTCGACCGCTCCCTCGACATATCTTTCCTGGTCGGTGTCCTCGATTCTCAGGATGAACTTTCCCCCCGCCTTTTTCGCTATAAGATAGGTGTAAAGCGCGGTCCTGAGGTTTCCTATATGCATGTAGCCCGTAGGGCTGGGCGCAAACCTTGTTCTTACCTCGTTCATGTTCAAAATAAGCTGATTAACTCAGCCTTCCTCCCTTCTTCTGTTTATATCACGGTTTATCTGATCTATAAGCTCCGCTGTGGAGTCAAATTTTTTCTCCTCGCGGTAAAAATCATTAAATATTATACTTGCAGTTGTATCATATATATCCGCGTCAAATTCAAGGATATGGGTCTCCACTCCCCTTTGCGCGCCGTCGCAGACGGTGGGCTTTACGCCTATGTCGGTAACGGACAGATACCTCCTGCCGTCTATAATGGCATCGCTTGAATAAACGCCGTCCGCAGGGATAAGCTTTAACGGGCTGCACGCGGTGTTGATAGTCCTTATCCCCATCCGCCTGCCGAAGCTGTTGCCGTGCACCACCCTGCCTCTGACAAAGTAGCGGTATCCCAAAAGCGCGTTGGCTTCCTTTATGCGTCCCGTTTCCAAAAGCCCGCGTATTCTGGTGGTAGAGACCGGCTCGCCGCCCCGAAAGACCGTCGGAACGCATATCAGCCGCGCTCCCAGCAGCTCCTCAAGCTCTGTTTTTCCGGCCGCAGCTCCCCTGCCGAAGCGGAAATTCTCGCCGCACACGACCGCTTCCGCATGAAGCTCCTCTGACAAAACTCCGCAAACAAATTCCTCGGCCGTAAGCTCTCTTACGCTGTTGAAATCCGCGAATATGACTCTGTCCGCGCCGAGCGACAAAAGCTTCTCCTCCTTTTCCGAATCAGTGAGCAAAAGCTTTCTTTCGCCCTTGGTGTCAAGCTCAGCCGAGCGGAAGGTATAAACCAGCTTTTCCTTCGCGCCGGTTTTGCAAAGCGCCTCAAGCGCGGCGGCATGTCCTATGTGAACGCCGTCGAACAATCCGAGAAGCACCGCCTTATCCACACTATCCCGCCTTTCGTCAAAGCGTCATTGCCAGAAATTTTTGTAAACGCGCAGCTCGCCGTTTGATACCACGCAAAGCCCCAGAAATTCCGCGCCGTATACGCGGTAAATCCCGTCCTCGCTTTCGTTTGCCCCGCGAACGCGCTTACAGTCCAGCCTCACGCCGTTTTTATACATTGCAGCCTGCTTCTCGTTTAAATCCAGCCTTTTGTAGCACTCAAACAGCCTGTCCACCGGTATTATCCGGCTGAACGGGTCGTCAAGCGCCTTTATTTCGTCGAGGCTCAGGCAGTCCTTAAGCTCAAAGCCCTGGGAATATGTCCTTACAAGGTCTGTCATTACCCCAAGCGTTCCTGCCGCCCGGGCTATGTCGTCTATAAGCGAGCGTATGTACGTGCCCTTGGAGCAGCTCACCATAAGCCTACCGGTTTGAAGCCCTTCATTGAACTCCAAAAGCTCAAGCCGGTAAATATGCACCTCTCTTGGCTGCCTTTTTACCTCTTCTCCCCGGCGCGCCAGCTCGTAAAGCCGCCTGCCGTTTACCCTTACTGCGGAGTACATCGGCGGGGTCTGCATTATTTTGCCCCGAAAGCACTCCAAGACCCGCTCTATGTCCCCGTGCGACGCAACGGCGCTTACTGTTTCAACCGTCTTGCCGGTTACGTCGAGAGTGTCGGTGGCAAGCCCGAGCTTAAAGCCCGCTTCGTATCTTTTTTCGTTTTCGGGAAGGATGTCCGCGGCCTTCGCGGCGCTTCCCACCAAAACCGGCAGCACCCCGGTCGCCATGGGGTCGAGCGTTCCGGTGTGACCGAGCCTTCTCTCGTGCAAAATGCCCCTTAAAACGGCTATAACGTCGAAGGAGGTGAACCCCTGGGGCTTGTTTACAAGCAAAATCCCCGGCTTCATAAGTATTTTTCCGCCTCTTCGACGATCATCCTCGTGACGTCGTGAACGTCTCCCTCAATGGTGCAGCCAGCCGCCCGCGCGTGTCCTCCTCCGCCGAAGCGCTCCGCTATTTTAGAGGCGTCGGCGTCGATAGTGCGGATTGAGACCTTGAACTGTCCTGGCGCGTCCTCCTGCTGCTTCAGAGTTATCCCTATCTTCACGCCCTCAACAGTAAGCGGTATCGAAGCAAAGCCGTCCAGCTCCGCGCGGTCTATGCCGTAGCCGTCTATCATGTCGTTTGTTACGGTTATAAGCGCTATTTCGTCGCCGCAGAAGAACTTCATCCTGCCGATAAGCTTCTGCTCGGCAAAAATCCTCCCGCGCGATTTTATTTCAAACATCCTGCGGTTTATATTTTCATAGTCCACGCCCAGCTCCATCAGCCTTGCCGCCGCCCTGTGCGCCTGCGGGCTGGTGTTCTGAAATTTAAAGCAGCCGGTGTCGGTGGCGATTCCAGTGTACAGACAGGAGGCTATAAGCTCCCCCGCGCCATCCAGCTCGCCCATAAAGCCGAAAAGCTCGTAAAGCATCAGACAGGCAGCGCAGGCGTCGCCATCCACAAAGCTGCGCTTAGCATAAAGCTTATTCGACTTGTGGTGGTCTATGCACAAATCCACCCTGTCCTTGTATTTTTCCAGCGGTTCGCCGAGAAGCTGGGTGTCTGCAAGGTCTACCGATATAACATATTCCGGCTCGAATTCCTCGTCCGAGTACCCCTGCGCCAAAAAGTCGTACCTTTTGGGTATGCCGTCGGAATTAAGGACGTTTGCCTTTTTCCCCTTTGACCTGAGGTAGTAGCACAGCGCAAGCCCCGCACCGATACAGTCGCCATCCGGGCTTTTGTGGGTCAGTATCACCGCGCTGCCGCATTTTTCGATAAGACCGGCCAGCTCGCCGTAATCTATTTTACTCATCGGACGCACCGCCCTCCGAAATGTCCTGCCCGCTGTCCTGCGGCTGCCCGCTGTCCTGCGGCAGGTCAAGCTCCTTCAGCATTTTCGATATGCGGGCGGAATACTCGGTGGAGTCGTCGGCGATAAACTTAAGCTCCGGCGCTTTTCTTATGTGAAGCACCGAGGATATTTCGCGTCTAATCAGCCCGGACGCGCTCTCAAGCCCTTTTACCGCCTCTTTTGCTCGCTCTATCCCCTCGACGCTCGATACATATACCTTTGCGCTCGAGCTGTCGCGCGAGACCTCGCACCTGACGACAGTAAGCATCTGCCCATGAAGCCTTGGGTCCTTGAGCGCCGGTATCATCGCGCTTATTATCCTTTGAAGGTCGGAAGCCATGCGCCCCGATTTAAAGCCTGACATACTCTTATCACCATTCCTTTCCTAATGACTGTTACCTTGCGGTCTCGGTCATCTGGTACGCCTCGAAAACGTCGCCCTCCTTAAAGTCATTGAACTTTTCAAGGGTTATGCCGCATTCAAAGCCCGCCGCGACCTCCTTTACATTGTCCTTAAACCTCTTGAGGCTGGACATCTTATCCTCCGATATCACTATACCGTCGCGCACTACGCGCACAAGGTCGTTTCTTGATATCTTGCCGCTCACAACGTAGCAGCCCGCCACCGAGCCGACGCCGGATATCTTATAAACCTGGCGCACCTCTACGCGCGCGGTGTCCGTCTCGACATACTTTGGCGCGAGCATTCCCTTCATGGCGGTTTCTATTTCCTCGATAGCGTCGTAAATTACCCTGTAGGTCCTCAGGTCAACGCCGTCGCGCTCCGCGTTTTCCTTCGCGACCGGGTCAGGTCTTACGTTAAAGCCTACTATTATCGCGTTGGAAGCGTTGGCAAGCATTACGTCCGACTCGGAAATAGCGCCCACGCCGCCGTGTATGACTTTTACCTTTACCTCGTCGTTGGATATCTTCTCAAGGGACTGCTTCACAGCCTCTACAGAGCCCTGAACGTCCGCCTTGACTATAATGGGAAGCTCCTTTATCTCGCCCTCGGATATCTGGCTGAACAGGTTGTCAAGCGTTACCTTCTGATACTGCTTGAACACCTCCTCCTTCGCCTCCTGCTTGCGCTGCTCGACAAGCTCCCTTGCAAGCTTTTCGTCCGCTACGGCGTTGAAGGTGTCTCCCGCCGATGGGACTTCCGCAAGTCCCGTTATCTCGACCGGCACGGAAGGGCCTGCCTGGGTCACTGTCCTTCCCTTGTCGTCGGTCATGGTCCTTACCCTGCCGACAGCAGTTCCCGCAATGATAACGTCGCCCTGCTTTAAGGTTCCGTTCTGCACAAGCACTGTCGCCACCGGACCTCTTCCCTTGTCGAGCCTTGCCTCTATGACAGAGCCCTTTGCAAGCCTGTTCGGGTTCGCCTTAAGCTCGAGCACGTCCGCCGTAAGCAAAACGTCCTCCAAAAGCTCCTCTATTCCCTGGCCTGTCTTTGCGGAAACGGGAACGCAGATTATATCTCCTCCCCATTCCTCCGGAACAAGCTCGTGCTCGGTAAGCTGCTGCTTTATTCTGTCCGGGTTAGCGCCTTCCTTATCCATCTTGTTTATCGCAACTATGATGGAAACCCCTGCCGCCTTGGCATGGTTTATGGCTTCTATGGTCTGTGGCATGATTCCGTCGTCCGCCGCGACAACGAGTATCGCTATATCCGTTACCATAGCCCCGCGAAGCCTCATCGCGGTAAACGCCTCGTGACCTGGGGTATCAAGGAAGGTTATCTCCCTGCCGTTTACGCTCACGCGGTACGCGCCTATGTGCTGGGTGATGCCTCCCGCCTCCGTCGCCGTGACGTTAGCATGCCTTATCTTATCCAAAAGCGAGGTTTTGCCGTGGTCAACGTGTCCCATGACAACCACAACGGGGCTTCTGGGCTGAAGATCCTCCGGCTTATCCTCTTCATCGACTATAAGGCGCTCCTCGATCGTCATAACGACCTCGCGCTCTACCTTTGCGCCCATCTCCTCCGCTACAAGCGCGGCGGTGTCAAAGTCTATAGTCTGGTTCTGGTTAGCCATTACTCCAAGACCTATAAGCTTTTTAATTACGTCCGCAACGGTCGCCTTAAGCCTTGTCGCAAGCTCAGACACGACTATCTCGTCAGGTATCATGACCTTTAGCTGCTGCTTTCTCGCGCGCTCGAGCTCAAGACGCTTGAGCCTTTGCGCCTCGGTCTCCTTCTTTGTGGAAAGGCGCTCCTTCTTCTGCTGCTTGGATTTTTGAACAAGCTTCTGCTTCTTCTGATAGTTGTCTCCGAACCTGCTCTTGGTGTCGGCAAGATTGTCGTACTTGTCGTTGTACTTGTCGATATTTACATAGCTGCCCCTTGTGTCTACTACCTTCTTGTTTTCGCTGGACTCATAGGACGAAGTCCCGGTGGAATTGGTGACAAGCTGTATCCTCTCGCCCCTGTCGTGCTTCTTTGCAGGCTTGTGTTCGTCGCTGCGGGATTTGTGCGGAGCGTTTCCTGAGGTGTTCTTCTGAGAAGCTCTTGCCGCGCTCTGGATCGGCTTGCCCTCGTTCTGAACCGTCTTTTCCGAGCTCTTGACAGTCTTCGCCTCACTCTGAATCGGCTTCGCCGCATTCTGTGCAGGCTTTACCTCGTTCTGAATCGGCTTCGCCGAATTCTGAGCCGGCTTTGCCGCGCTCTGAGCCGGTTTTTCCGTGCTCTGAGCCGGTTTTTCCGCGTTCTGGACAGGCTTTGCCTCGTTCTGAGCTTCTTTTTCGCCCTCCTGCTTCTTAGCCGGACGGTACGCGAAGTAGCTGTCGAAGCTGTCAACCTGATTTTTCTGAGTAAAATACTCTAAAACGTAGTTTACCTCCTCCGGCACAAGCGACGACGAAGCCTTTTTAACCCCGTATTTTGCAGACAGGCAGTCGATTATGTCGTTTGCCGGCAGCTTTAAATCCTTTGCAAGATCGTTTAGTTTGTATTTTGTTATCATAGGCAATCTCCTTACTTACAATAGTTGCTTTTCCCCCGCTGGTCTAAGGCTTAAATATCTAACTCGGTAAGCCCCTTTTTCATGGCGTTTAAAAATCCCGGATCTGTTACAGCCATTACCGCGTACGGCTTTCCCAGCGCCATGCCGACGTCATATGTCGACATATCGGTCTGATATACGGGTATCCCCGCCCTTTTGGCGGCAGATGTTATCTCTGACAGGGAGTTGTTTGAAATGTCGCCGGAAATTATTATGCCTACCGCCGCGGCGCTGCGGCAGCCCTTTTTTACCTCGTCCATCCCCGCTATAAGCTTTCCGGCCCTGCGGCAGATGGTAAGTATTCCTTTTATATCGCTCATATTTCCTTCCCGCTGTTTAAGGCGTCCGCGAGCTCCGCCTCGAGCTGCGCATATACCTCGTCCGGTATCTGCGCCGAAAGAGCCTTTTCCAGCCTTTTTGCCTTTTTCGCCTTTTTAAGGCACTCAATGTCACGGCAGATATACGCCCCGCGCCCCGATTTTTTCCCCGTCGGGTCTATCAATATGCTTCCCTCCGGCGTGCGCACTATCCTTATGAGCTCTCTTTTTTCCTTCGGCTGCCCGCAGCCCGTGCAGGTGCGGACAGGCAGCTTCTTAGTCCTGTTCATCTTCCGGCTTCACGCTCTTTTCTGATTCACGGCTGCCCTCTCCGCCGGACGCCGCGCAGATATCTATCTTATACCCTGTAAGCCGCGCCGCCAGCTTTGCGTTTTGTCCCTTGTTTCCGATTGCAAGTGAAAGCTGGTTTGCGGGAACTGTGACCGTGCAGCTCTTTGACCCGTCCTCGGCAAGCTCTACGCTAAGTACCTCAGCCGGCGCAAGCGCCTTGGCGATATATTCGGCTTCGTCGTCGCTGTAGCTTATAAGATCTATTTTCTCGCCGGCAAGCTCGTTTACTATGGCGTTTATCCTGGAGCGCTTCGGACCTATGCACGCGCCTATCGCGTCGACGTCGGGATTTTTGCTCATTACCGCTATTTTGCTTCTTGAGCCTGCCTCCCTTGAAACGCCCTTTATCTCTACCGTTCCGTCGTAAATCTCCGGCACCTCAAGCTCAAAAAGCCTCTTTACAAAATCGCGGTGCGTCCTTGAAACCCTTACGGCGGGCTTTTTGTCAGGGTTGAGTATTCCTACAACGTATACCTTTATAATGTCTCCCGCCTTCAGCTCCTCTGTGGGTATCTGTTCGCTTCTGGGAAAGTATATCTCGTCTTTATCTATAACTATTATAGCGTTTCCGGTTGCCGGCTCTACCTTTAGGACGGTCGCAGAAACCAGCTCGTGCTCCTTGTCCTTGTACTGCGCTACGAGCCTGTCGCGCTCAAACTGCTTGATGTCCGAGCGTATCGACTGCTTGGCGCTGGAGGCCGCAACTCTTCCGAACTTTGCGGGAGAAAGGGGGATCTCGCACACCCCGCCTGCGGCCGCCTTGGGATCGTATGTCCTCGCCTCGTCAAGCGAAATTTCGTTTGCCGGGTCCTGCGGCTCGCCCTCTACGACCGTCTTTAAAAGGCACATGCCAAACGCCTGCTTATCGGGGTCGATGTATATCCTTACGTTCTCGGTGTTCGGATAGTCGCGCTTGACCGCCTTCATTATCCCCTGCTTGATCCTTTCTATAAGCAGCTCCTGGGAAATGCCGCTCGCCTGCTCTATCCCGGCAAGCGCCTCGAAAAATTCTTTATTCATAATCTGGTAACCATTCCTTTCAAATCTTATTTCTAAAACAGATCGCCGTCGTCATAAAGCCTGACGAACGCACACTCCGAAAGCCGGACGCGGGTCTTCTCCCCGCTCTCGTCCGACAGGGTTATCTCCCCTTTTTCATAGCCCGAAAGAGTCCCTATGAGCTCCTTTTTGCCGCCCTGCTCGCGTATAAGGCGCACCCTGACCGGGTCGCCCATGCAGACCTCAAAATGCTCGGGACGCCTGAGCTCCCTTCCAAGTCCAGGAGAGCAGACCTCGAAAACATATGACTGCGGTATCGGGTCGGTCTCGTCCAGAAGCTTGTCGAGCGGTCTGTGCAGCGACTCGCAGTCATTCATGTCTATTCCGCCGTCCTTGTCGATAAAGACGCGCAGATACCACGTCGCGCCCTCCTTTTCAAACCTTACGTCCCACAAAAACAGCCCAAGCTCGTCGCACAGCGGCTGCGCAAGCTCCCTTACCTTCGCCGCGGTGGCACTGTCCGCCATTTATATCACCCTGCCTTTCTCATGCAAACGAAGTTTGTATGCAAACTGCGTTTGCATACAAGCAAGCTTGCAACAAATATAAAAGACCGGAACGAGAAATTCCAGCCTTTCATTAAAAGTTATCGCATGTATTATACCACCCGCCGCGAAAGAAATCAAGTGTTTTTCGATTTTTTACCGTTTCTTTGCGCAGCCTTCAAGGCAAATATATCCTCGGCACGCGCTGGCTTATCCCGCAGACAAGCTCGTAGCCGATGCTTCCGTAGCTGTCGGCAAGCTCGTCGGCAGTGACGCTTAAATTCCCGTCGCTTCCGAACATGGTGACAACGTCCCCTTCTTTTACGTCCGGCACCTCGGTCACGTCTATCATAAGCTGGTCCATGCATACCCTGCCTATGACCGGCGCGTACTGCCCTTTTATTATCACCCTTGCCATGTTGGACAAAAGCCTGGGGTATCCGTCCGCGTAGCCTATCGAAACGGTGGCTATTTTGGTTTCGCGCCCGGTGATAAAGCTTCTCCCGTAGCTTACGCTCGTGCCGGGCTCAACCGTCTTTACCTGAGAGACGCACGCCTTAAGCTCCATGACCGGCTCGAGGCTTACGGGAAGCTCCCTGTGAAAATCCGGGCGAAGACCGTAAAGCATTATTCCGAACCGCGCGAAATCGCTCCTTGGATCAAAGTGATACGCCGCTCCGGCAGAGTTTAAAAAGTGGAGACACCCGACTTTAACCCCCCTTAGCTCAAGCTCCCGTTTAACCTCGCAGACAAGCTCTATCTGACGGCGGGTAAACTCCATATCCTCCGGCTTTTCGCTGTCCGCCGCGCTCAAATGAGTAAATATCCCCTGAACGTCTATGCCGTCAAGCCGTATCGTTTTTTCACACAGACCGCACAGCTCGTCAAAGCTTTGGCTTCTTATGCCTATGCGGGTCATGCCGGTGTCCACCGCTATGTGGCAGCGCACCTTTTTCCCCGCGGGAAGGCTGCGGCAGAGCTCGACTGCATAATCGTATTCGGTCACAGCCTGGATTATATCGTATTTAACAAGCTCGCAGGCGTTTTGCGGCGGGGTATAGCCGAGTATGAGTATCTCCCCCTTTACGCCAAGCTCCCTCAGCTCTATCGCCTCGACGACGTTGGAGACCGCGTACCATTTCGCGCCGGCCTCCTCAAGGCAGGGCAATATCCCTTCCGCTCCGTGGCCGTAGCAGTTGGCCTTTACCACACATATCGGCTCGCAGGGAGCTTTGAGCAGTCCGCGGCATTTTTCAAGGTTTCTTTTCAGGCGGTCGAGATGTATCTCCGCCCACGCCCTTTTAAGTTCCTTTTTTGTCAAGTAATTCCCTCCTCAAAGGGCAATTAAGCCCAAGGCTCACTAAAAAACAGGGATTAAAAGAAGTATCTGCTTAAGTTTTATGCCATCCTCTTGAAATAAGAGGAGTTTTGTGATACGATTTCAGTACTGCATGATATACTATACAAGACAACGAGGTCAGTTTATGACGGATATAAAGTCAAAATATTTAACGGACAGGACAACCACCGCCTGCTTTACCGGTCACCGCCCCGAAAATTTCCCGCCGGAGGTCATAGGCGACGCTGTGAGGATGGAAATGATGAAAAGCTTTCTGTACATCCAGGTTGACGAGGCGATAAGCGAGGGCTACCGCACGTTTATAACAGGTCTTGCAAGAGGAGTGGACATGTGGGGCGCGATGTATGTCATGTCCATAGGGATAAAGCACCCCGAGCTCGGTCTGAAGGTAGTGGCGGTTTCCCCGTTTAAGGAAGAATCCAGACGCCGCAGGGGCATGGAGCTCTGGGACTACAACAACCTCGTCGCCGAGGCCGACGAATGCATATTCCTGTCGGAAAAGTACCACGCCGGCTGTTATTACGTCCGCAACAGGTTTATGGTGGATCATTCGTCCATGATTTTGGGACTTATATACGATAAAAGGAGCGGAACCGGCTACACGATAAACTACGCGAAAAAACAGGGTCTTGCCTCGAAGGTGGTAGACGTAAACTCGCTCGCCGGGATACTCCGCTTTGACAATACCGGAAAATAGGCGCGCGCCGGCTGCTTTTTGCCGGCGGCGAACGTAAACATTATATACCACACATAATAAAATTGCAATAGCCGCAGCCAGGGCGCGGCTTTCGGAGGAGCATTATGTCCAACTCGTCAAGAAGATTAAAAAAAGACAGGTCCCAAGTCAAGGTCCTGCTGGTATATTTGTCCGCAATGCTGGTCTGCCTGCTGATTTTCGGCACGGCAGCTCTGATCATGCTGGACGTTTTCGTCACCCAGCCCGCCCAGCGCAGGGATGAGGAACAGGAGCTTTCCGGGCAGCAGGGTGGCGAGGTCGTCGAGCAGACAGATTACTCCCAGTTCAGAAAGACGTATCTTTTCGTCGGCGCGGAGGGTCAGACCATAAACGGCATGGCGCTTATACGCGTCCTGCCGGACGAAGGCGATATTCTTATCGTGCCAGTGCCGTCTACAACTCTTGCTACGGTCGGATCCATGAGCGGAACAATGTCCGCATTGTTTGAAAGCGGCGGCATGGATTATCTTATAACAGCGGTTGAAAGCGTCTTTGACATTGAGTGCGACAGCTATATAAAAATAACGAACGACGGCTGGCGCTCGCTTGTCGAATACACGGGAGGCGTTACAAGCTACAGCTTCCCGGAGGAGCTGTACTACAGGAACGAGGACACCGACGAGCTCACGAGCTTTTCCGCCGGTCCCGCCAACAGAACCCTCTGGGGCGACGATATAAGAAGGATAATCACCTACCCGCTCTACTCAAACGGCGAGCAGACAAGGATATCCGTCATCGGCGAGCTGTCCGTCTCCCTTATAAACTCCGCGTTTACTACGCATGCAGAGGATATAAAGGTCAATCTGCAAAATATATTCAACACCATATTCAACAATTCCGATACGGATATAACCACGCGCAGCTTCGAGACCATGCGCCCGGCGTACGAGCATCTTTTAGACACCGAGACAACCCCCGCGACATACCGTCTGCCGAGGGGAACATGGGATGGAAACGATTTCTTTACTCCGTCGGAGGAATTTAAAACCGAGCTAAAGGAGTATTTTGAGCTTACTGCTAAGTAAAAACAACTGTAAACGAAAAGCGGTCCGGGACAATATACCCGACCGCTTTTGTGTGTGAAATGTGTGAATTTTTGTTGCCGCGGCTTGAAAACTCGGGAAAAATGGGATATAATTATTTTGAATTATTGTCTTGTGCAGAAGAAAAATAAGAAAGGGCCTTTGACACGGGCAAAGGCAGGGTGAAGCGATATGGAAAACCGTGTGAAAGTAAGGATAATCGGAAGAGAATACACCCTTGGAACAGACAACACCCCTGAATACACAACGGCTCTTGCGCAGAAGCTGGATGAAAAAATGAATATGATGCTGGCTCAGGGCAAAACGCTGAGCGGCATAGACGTTGCGATTTTATCGGCGCTGGACGCGATGGACGAAGCGGAAAAGGCCTCTTCGAACGCCGACAATATCAGGCTTCAGCTCGGGGAATACGTGACATCGGCGGACAAGGCTCGCCAAAGATATGAATCGGCAAAGCGCGAGATAGCGGCGCTTAAAAAGCGCATAGAGGAGCTTGAAGCTAAGCTTGGCTCAAAGCTATGACCGGCACCTTTGAAAAAAATGCCGCCGTAAACAGCGCGGCAGATAGTGATATTTTTCTATCATACCCGGTCGGACCCATGCCGGAGGTGCTTTCTCCCTGCGGCTCGCTCGAATCTCTCGAGGCGGCGCTGAAAACGGGTGCGGACGCCGTGTATGCAGGCGCAAAGCGCTTTTCGGCGCGGCACAACGCTAAAAACTTCGACCGGGAGGAGCTTGCGCTTGCCGTCAGGCTCTGCCATCGGTACGGGGCGAAGCTGTATCAGGCGGTCAATACCTGCGTTTTGGACAGGGAGCTCAGTGATCTTGCCGGTGAAATAAAATACGCCTGCGAAATAGGCGTGGACGGACTTATAATACAGGACAGGGCGGCGGAGTATATCGCAAGAACGGCCTGTCCTGAAATGCATATACACGCTTCGACGCAGATGACCATACACTCCGAAAACGGGGTGATGTGGGCGAGAGAAAACGGCTACTGCCGCGTGGTTCTCGCAAGGGAGCTGCCGGAGGACGTAATAAGGGAGCTTTCGCGCCTGGGGATACAGACGGAGGTCTTTGTTCACGGTGCGCTGTGCATGTCCTGCTCGGGTCAGTGCTACCTGAGCGCCATGATAGGCTCGCGCTCGGCAAACAGGGGTCTTTGCGCGGGGGCGTGCAGGCTGCCCTTTTCTGCGGACGGCAAGCCCCGCGACAAATACAGCCTGTCGCTTAAGGACCTTTCCCTCGTGGACAGCGTGAAAGCACTTTGGGACGCAGGCGTGTCCTCCCTGAAAATAGAGGGAAGGATGAAGCGCCCCGAATACGTCGCCGCAGCTACACATGCGGTAAGACTCGCGCTCGAGGGCATGGCTTTTGACTCGGATCTATTACGAGCAGTATTTTCGCGCAGCGGGTTTACCAATAGTTATTTTACGGGCAGGCTCGGAGCCAAGATGTTCGGCGCAAGAAGCCGCGAGGACGCGATGGATGCGCCGGCGGCTTTGCCTCAGCTAAGGCAGCTGTACCGGAAGGACGAGGCAAGGTTTGAGCTTGACCTCAGCTTTTGCGCCGTAGCAGGCAAGGATTGCACCCTTACCGCTAAAGACGGCATATCTGCCGTAAGCGTAAGCTGTCCTCCGCCGGAGAAGGCTGTGAACCGCGCTACCTCCCGCGAGGATGTTTATGCGCAGCTGAGCAAGCTCGGTTCGACGTTTTACCGGCTGAAAAGCATTGACATAGCGCTTGAGGACGGGCTTATGATACCGCTTTCAAGGCTCAACTCCCTCCGGCGGGACGCACTTGAGGCGTTAGACTGCGAAAGGATACTCCGCCTGGGGGTCAAAAAGAGGTTTGACGGAGCGGCGCTTCGCCTTAAGTTTGACAAGCCTGTCCGCCGCAGCCCGAAGCTTTGGGTGAGCGCGCAGAAAATTTCAGCCCTTAAAGAGCTTCCTACTAATGAAATAGAAAAAATAATTATCCCCCTCGACGCATGGGAAGAGTATCTCAAAGAGGGATATCCGGTAAAGAACGCTGTTTTGTCGCTCCCCCGCTTTACTTTCGATGAAAAATCCGTTATTTCAGAGCTTGAAAGGGCTATGAGATCGGGCTTTACCTGCGCTGAGTGTCAAAATCCCGCGCATATTCGGATAGCGCTGGGGCTGGGGGCAAGCGCTGTCGGGGGCTTTGGTCTGAATATAACAAATTCCGTTTCCGCCAACATGTATGCGGGCGAAGGTCTGTCCGCTCTGACGCTTTCGTTTGAGCTTAAGGCTTCCCAGCTTGCGGACATATCCTGTCCCGCGCCTGCGGGGGCGATTATATACGGCAGGCTTCCGCTGATGCTGACGGTAAACTGCCCGATAAAAGCGGAGCATGAGGGAAAAGGCGTGCGCGAGGCGTGCCGCGTCTGCACCCGCTCGCTTACCGACCGCACAGGCGCAAAATTCCCCGTCCTGTGCAAAAAGCAGCTCGGCTACTATGAGCTTTTAAATTCAAAGATTTTGTACCTTGCCGACAAGCTTGACGACTTTTCGCTTGACTACGGCATACTGTATTTCACCACTGAATCCGCCGTACAGGCGCGAAAAATATACATTGAGTACATTGACGGAGCAGCACATAAGAGAGCTCTGCCGCAGGACGGCTGTACCAGAGGGCTTTACTACCGCGGCATAATCTGAGTTTAGTTATTTATAAAGGAGAAAATATGAAGCTTACCTTTAAAAAGCTGCGGGACAGCGCGATAATCCCCGCTCCCGCCACCGCGCAGAGCGCGGGTCTCGACCTTCACGCCTGCATAGAAGAGCCTTTGACCATAGGCGTAAACGAGCGGGCGTCAATACCGTGCGGCGTCGCGTGCTGCCCCGAAAGGAAGGACGTAGTTCTTCTTATCTTTATTCGCTCGTCCTTAGGCAGAAAATTCGGGATTACGCTAGCAAATTCCGTCGGCGTAGTGGATTCCGACTACAGAGGCGAAATAATCGTCCCGATAATAAACCACGGGAGCGAGCCCTATACCATAGAGCCAGGAGAAAGGTTTGCTCAGCTTGTCGTGACGCCGGTCATCTTTCCGGAGGTGGAATGCTCCGATGAGCTTGAGCCGTCGGAACGCGGAGAGCGAGGCTTCGGCTCGACCGGCCGGCTGTGATACTCGCCTACCACCTCGCGCCGCAGATATATCAGCGCGGACAGGCAGGGAAAAACCATAAGACCGTTGAAGATATCGCTTATCTGCCACACCGCTTCAAGACTCAGCACTCCGCCGACAAAGCAGGCTGCGACAAAAAGCGGCTTATACACGCTCGTAAAGCGGCTTGAGAGATAATCTGCCGCTCCCAGCCCTATTTTTGACCAGCCGATTACCGTAGCGGCGGCAAAGCCCGCAATGCTGACTGCGACAAGCCTGCCGGACAGAGCTCCGAACTGCGAGCTTACGGCCGCAGTCACAAGCGCCGCGCCATCCTCTCCGCTTTCAAGCGCGCCGGACGATAGTATACCCAGGGCGGTAAGTGTGCATATTATAAACGTATCTATAATAACCTCCAGCATGTTCATAAGCCCCTGATCGTGGGCTGTTTCGCAGCCGGAGTCGGCGTGTATCGCGGCGGTAGTGCCAAGCCCCGCCTCGTTTGAAAATATTCCTCTTTTAAACCCTACGCTCACAGCCTGCTTTACGGCATAGCCCGCCGCTCCCGCAGCAGCCTGGCGCAGACCGAACGCGCCGGCGACAATGTCTGAAAGCACCCCGGGAAGCTCGCTTATGTTAGCGCACACGAGCCAGAGCATTAATGCGATATATCCAACCGCTAATACCGGCAAAAATACGCTGCAAAGCTTTCCCGTAAGGTCTTTTTTTGAATATATACAGATTGCCGCCACTGCCGCTATCGCTATGCCGCACGCGGCAGCCGGTACGGAAAATTCCGATTTTAAAGCCATGGCAGCTGAGTTTACCTGAGCCATGCTGCCCATCCCGAAGGACGCCAGCACCGTCAGCGCGGCATAGACCGCCGCCAGCCACGGCTTGTGCATACCGTTTTTTATAGCATACATTATTCCGCCTTTTTTGCCGTCGCGGTATTTTATACTTATAATACCCTCGGCATACGCTACCGCCATCCCCAAAAACGCGGAAATCCAAAGCCAGAATACCGCCCCCGCGCCTCCTAAGGTAAGTGCGGTCGCAACTCCGGTGACGCTTCCCGTACCCACCGTGGCGGCAAGCGAGGTAGATATCGCACGGAACGGCTTGGAGCCTCCCAAGAGCTTCTTTTTTGCAAAGCGCAGGATCTCCTTTAGGGAAAACAGCTGCATAAATCCCGTCATTACACTGAAATATACCCCTGTGCAGACAATAAGCGCCACTGTGGGAAGTCCCCACACGCAATCAGATATGAATTTTAACGCGTCATTCACCACAAGCTCACCACCCTTTGATCTGAAAGGCCGAAAAAATGAGAAAATACCAGCCAAAGAACTCGGCTCTGATAATACTTAACATTGCCCTGCTCATCCTAACAGCCGCTCTGACTGTTTTGGCAAGGATATACCTTGTCTCACTAAGAATACTTATGATTTCTCTGATAGGTTTATTCTGGACGGCAGCAATAGCCTTTGGATTTATAATCCTGCCGTCTTACTTCAGAAGAACGGTTATATACGTATCGAACGCCGAGATATGCCTTCACACAGGGCTCTTCTTCTACCGACGGGAATGCATGAAAATGTCGGCAGTTCAATATGTCACTACCATAGCGTTCCCGCTGAGCAGGCTGTCGGGATTTAACTTTATTTTTGTGAGAGGGCTTGGCGGGACTATGGTGCTGCCGTTTCTGAAAAGCGCGGACAGCGAGGACATAACAAGCCTTCTTCATATGAAAATCACGGAAAGGTAGTAAAAAGGAGTAGACCATGACCGAGCGCACGGCGCAGCAGCACCCTATCAAGCTGCTATCCTATACCACACGCTATTTCTGGCTTCTTATCATACCGATAATAAGAAGCCTTTATTCGCTGAGCCTTGACGCAGACGCGTTCAGGGTGTGGCTGGAGGGAACATGGTTTGACCTTATCGTCCTTGCCGCAATCATAGCGTTCGCATGGCTGAGGCTTATAAGCGTGAGCTTTAGCTTTAATCACGAACGCATCCTTGTAAAGCGCGGTATATTTGTAACAGCTGAGGACAGGGTATGCTATCGTGAAGTATCTACTTTAAGTATAAAACAGAATGTATTATACAGACTGGTGGGAGCATGCAAGGTGTATATAGGCACAAATGCCGGAATTTTTGACAGAGCGGACATCACTCTCGTTATGAAGCGCTCTGACGCAGACAGGCTGTACGCTGCAATGAAGCAATCGCGGGTAAAAAGCGTAAGCTATTCGATTTCTACCAATAAGCCAAGGCTCCTCGCGTTTTCCATACTCGCGTCTTCAACCCTTTCGGGAGTGCTTGTGGCGCTGGCGTTTATCGTGGAAACCTCCCAGATGTTTGACCGAGAGATAGAGGCAAGGATTATTCTTGACACTTTGAGCGAAGCCGCTGACAAGCTGTCAAGGATCATCCCTCCGGCAGCGGCAGGCATTTCAATAATAATCGCAGTAAGCTGGCTGATATCCTTTGTGACAAACGTGTTTTACTTCTGGGGCTATATCCTCACAAAATGCTCGGACAGCCTTTATATAAAAAGCGGGCTTTTGTCCCGCAACCGGCACATAATCCTTTTGGACAGGGTAAACTTTATAGATTTCAAGCAGAGCTTTCTTGCAAGGCTCTTAAGGATATCCTCCCTGCACTGCCAGTGCGCAGGCTACGGCTCTACGGGGCGCTCGGAGCTTTCCGTTGTCATGCCGATAGCCTCCGCAAGGGAACTCGGCAGCACGCTTACGGAGGTTTTTCCCGATTATCCGCAGCCGAAAGTCGGGCTTCGTTCAGACCTCAAGAGCTATGCGGGCTTTTACTTCTGGCCGGCGCTGCTGGCGCTTATACCGCTGGCAGGATACGCTGTTGTGACCAGGTTTTTGCCTTCTTGGAGCTCCGTTGCCCTTACGGCGCTGGCGATAGCGGAGATACCCGCCGTATGGCTTGCGGTAATAAAGACTTTTTCAATGTTTACAACCGGTATCGGAATGAGCGAAAACCATCTTATAATGAAATATTCAAAACGCTACAGCTTTCACACTGTCATAGCTCCAAAGGACAAGGTCACAAAGGTGGTTTTGCGGCAGAGCGTGCCGCAGCACCTCTCGGGAAGTTGCACCGCGATAATATACACTGCCTCCGACAGCAAGGTCAGGCATTATGTCTATGGGCTGAGGCTCGATAAGGCTCTGCGCTTTTTTGACAGCAACGGATTTGATCTGTATTTTAATGAAAATCCCGTAGATAAAACTTTTTTAGCGAAAAAAGCTTGACAAACTATTCTTGATTAACTATAATAAATAAGTCGCTTATTGACAAGATGGTTTTGAAAGATGGCTGTATAGCTCAGTTGGCTAGAGCATTCGGTTCATACCCGAAGTGTCACTGGTTCAAATCCAGTTACAGCCACCACAACGGCCCGTTGGTCAAGCGGCTAAGACACCGCCCTTTCACGGCGGAGACATGAGTTCGATTCTCGTACGGGTCACCAAAAAGCCCCAATCCACAGGATGACGCTCCTTTGGACGGGGGCTTATTTTTTGCGGGGCCTTGTTTTTTCTTTGAACGGGGTTAGCTCTTTGATATGCGTTCGCCTTTGGCAACGTATGCGTACGCTTTGGGCGACGTATGCGTTCGTTTTCAGCGGCATGTCATTTCTTTGCTCCTTTTTCGGGTCTGCATTCAGCCGCGGGCTTGTTTTTTCGTATTGCGGCGCTATGGCAGGCGAAAAAGTGTTTTTGCATTTTCCTCCGTTATCTTTATAAGGCGATCGGCGTCCATGCCCATCACTTCGGCAGCGCGCGCGGCGGTATATGGTATCATCGAGCTGTCGCAGGTTTTGCCGCGCATCGGCTCGGGAGCCATGTACGGGCAGTCGGTCTCCAGAAGCAGCCGCTCCGCAGGAAGCTTTTTCAGCACCTCCAGCGGCTTTTTCGCGTTTTTAAAGGTAATAACGCCGGTAAAGCTTATATACATGCCAAGGTCCAATACCTCGCGCGCGGTCTCAGGCGAGCCGGAAAAGCAGTGCATCACTCCCCTTGGGCGAAGCTCCTTAAGGACAGCCATGCAGTCGGCGGCAGCGTCGCGGCAGTGGACTATCACCGGCAGATCAAGGCTGTTTGCAAGCGCTGTCTGCTCTCGAAAGAGCTTTATCTGCGCGTCCCTGTCGTACCCCTCGTAGTGATAATCAAGACCTATTTCCCCTATTGCCACCACCTTCTGCTCTGCGCAGAGGGCTTTGAGGCGCTCAAGGTATCCATCGCCCTCCGAAAAAGCCAGCACCGCGTTTTCTGGATGTATCCCAACCGAGGTATAAAATTTTTCCCAGCGGCGGGAGGCGTCTATGCCGAACTGCGAAGACCTGATATCGGTGGCGGCATGTATTATTCCCGCTATCCCATCTGAAAAAAGCCTGTCTATAAGCTCCTCTCTCACGCCGTCAAACCGCGGGTCGTCATAGTGGGAATGGGTGTCTATAATGTGACTGAGCATAATTTACTTCCTTTTTACCTAATTCTCTTGAAATACTTCCGAAATAGAGATATACTTTATTCAACGAATTATTTTACAATGCGCCGGGCGCAATGTCAATCCATATTAAACGGAGGTACGAAAAATGCTCAGCATGAGATTTCCAAACGGTCTTAAAAAGGCGCTCACCCTCAGCTACGACGACGCCAACTACGACGATATGCGTCTGATGGAGCTGATGGACAAATACGGTATAAAGGGAACGTTTAACGTCAGCTCGGGGATTTACCGCGAGGAGGGCACGCAGCCTGACGGGGGCTGGCCGAGGCTTACTCTTTCCGAGGCGAAAAAAAGCTACAGGGAGCACGGCGTGGAAATAGCCGTCCACGGGCTGGAGCACCGCAGCTTTACAAGCCTTACGGAGGCTGAGCTGAACTATGAAATAGCCGCAGACAAGGCAAACCTTGAAATGCAGTACGGCATGGTGGTGCGCGGCGCCGCGTATCCATACGGTCATTATAACGACGAAAGCGTAAATGCGCTTGCGAGAAACGGCATAAAATACTGCCGGACCGTAAACACCAGGGAGGACTTCGCCATGCCGGAGGACTGGCTCAGGCTTAGGGCTACGGCTCACCACAACCACCCGGGGCTTATGGAGCTTGCAAGGAATTTTGCATCGGGAAGCGGAGTCCCGGAAAACGAGCCCGCGCTCTTTTACCTGTGGGGGCACACCGCAGAATTCAGGCGGGACGGCAACTGGGACGTTATCGAGGGCTTTTTGAAGTTCATGTCCGAGCAGGGGGATATATGGTTTGCCACAAACATAGAAATCTGCGAGTACCACCTTGCGTATAAGGCTTTAGAGTACTCCACCTCGCCAAGCTCCAGAATGGTATATAACCCCACCGCCAAGGATATATGGCTGTGTGAAAAGAGCTGGCAGGGCGAAAAGCTCCATGTTGTAAAATCCGGCGAGACCCTTAAATATTGATATCTATTTGCGGCGGCATGTTTTTGGACGTGCCGCCATTTTCGCCCCGCCCTGCCTTGCCCGCTTATATCATAAAAAATCCTCCCGACTGAGCTTTTGCCTGGCCGGGAGGTCAACTTCACCAACAATTCGGTTATTGTTATATTAAAATTGTTCCATGTAGAACCTTACAGTATAACGGCATCCACGCTTCTTTCCACACGGAGAAAGCGACCGGCTGTTAAAGCTTCAGATTGCCAATGCGGCAGACCCGTCAGATAACCCTCGCGCCGGTAACTCCCTCGATGGCAAGAATGCTGTCCTTCGCGCTTGCAACGTCGCCGGTAACGTCCAGCATGGTGTACGCCCAGTCCTTCTTTGACTTGTTGACGATTCCTTCGATGTTTCCGCCCGCCTTTGAAATCGCAGCGGTAACCTGCGCAATTATATCCGGAACGTTCTTGTGAATAACGCAGACAAGATGGTCCGCGGTCTTTGCAAGCTCGCAGTTGGGCAGGTTTACGGAATTTTGTATCTTGCCCGTCTCGATATAGTCGATAAGCTCGTTTGCAGCCATATACGCGCAGTTGTCCTCCGACTCGGGTGTGGACGCGCCAAGGTGAGGTATCGCGGTAACGCCCTCCACGCCGATAAGCTCGTTGTTCGGGAAGTCGGTGATATACGCCGCCACGTCGCCCGAGCCAAGCGCTGCGATGATATCGGCGGTGTTGACAAGCTCTCCCCTTGCAAAATTGAGTATCCTTACGCCCTTCTTCATCTTGGCGATGCTCTCGGCGCACACGGTGTCCTTGGTGTCCTTGTTATAGGGCAGGTGGAGGGTTATGTAGTCGGACACGGCGAAAAGCTCAGGAAGAGTCTTTACAACCGTTACTCCCGGCTTCATCCCCAGAGCCGCGTTTACGGAAAGGAACGGGTCGTAGCCCACTACCTTCATTCCGAGCGAAAGAGCGGTGTTGGCAACCTTTACTCCTATTGCGCCAAGACCCACTATTCCGAGGGTCTTACCCATTATTTCAGGTCCTGCAAACTGCGACTTGCCTTTTTCAACGAGCTTTGAAACCTCGTCGCCCTTGCCCTTAAGGGTCTTTGCCCAGTCGATGGCGGCGGCAATTTTTCTCGAGGTCATCAAAAGACCCGCGATAACAAGCTCCTTAACGGCGTTGGCGTTCGCGCCTGGAGTGTTGAATACGCATATTCCCGCCTCCGAGCAGCGGTCTATGGGAATATTGTTTACGCCTGCTCCCGCTCTTGCGATTGCAATAAGCTCAGGGTTAAAGCTATAGTCGAGCATGTTTGCCGAACGCACCATTATCGCGTCGGGGGTTTCGATATTGTCGCCTACGTTGTATTTCGCCCTGTCAAAATTATCTGTGCCTATTGCTGCGATCTTATTTAAAGTTAAAATATTATACATTTTCAGCCTCAAACTTTCTTAAGAACTCTACAAGCTTTACAACGCCCTTGTAAGGCATGGCGTTGTAAATCGACGCCCTCATACCGCCGACCGTGCGGTGTCCCTTGAGGTTTATAAGCCCTTCCTTCTTCGCCTCGGCTACAAACTTGGCGTCGAGCTCGTCGTTTCCGGTCACGAACGGCACGTTCATAAGGGATCTGTCCCTGCCCTGAACCGTCGCCTTAAAGAGCTTGGAGGAGTCTAAGCAGTCGTACAAAAGCTGAGCCTTTTTCCTGTTGAGCTTCTCCATCTCCGAAAGACCGCCCTGCTCCTTTACCCAGTCGAGAACCAGACCGAGGATATAAATTCCGTATGTAGGCGGGGTGTTGTACATCGAGCCGTTGTCGGCGTGTGTCTTATAGTTGAACATGGTAGGAGTCATTTCCATGGCGTTGCCGATAAGATCCTCGCGGATTATGACAACCGTAAGTCCCGCAGGGCCCATATTCTTCTGAGCGCCGGCGTAGATCATCCCGTACCTGCTGACGTCCACCGGCTCGGAAAGAATAAACGAGGACATATCCGCAATTATCGGGACGTTTCCGGTGTCGGGCAGCTCGTTGAAGCGGGTGCCGTAGATAGTGTTGTTATAGCAGATGTGGAAATAGTCTGCCTCCGGGTCGAACTTGGATTTATCAAGCTCGGGGATATATGAGAAGGTTTTATCCTTTGAGGACGCGACAATGTTGCACGTGCCGTATCTTGAGGCTTCCTGATACGCCTTGTTTGCCCACTGTCCCGTGATCACAAAGTCGGCCCTGTTGTTCTTGTTCATGAGGTTCAAGGGTATCATTGCGAACTGGCTTGACGCGCCGCCCTGCAAAAACAGCACCTTGTAATTGTCGGGTATGGACATTATCTCTCTCAGCTTTGCCTCTACGCTGTCTATTATCGCCTGATATTCCTTGGAACGGTGCGACATCTCCATAACGGACTGACCTGTCGAGCCGTATTCGAGCATTTCGTCCGCCGCTCTTTTTAAAACTTCCTCCGGCAACATAGCCGGTCCTGCGCTGAAGTTATAAACTCTCATTTCGGATTCCTCCATTTATCTAAAATAGCTATTTTTCATTATACTTCATGTGCGCACAGGTGTCAACCACATGTAAACAAAAATTTTTACTGCATTAAAGCAGTGAATTTGTGTATTATCCCAAAGAGACATACACTGCCGCCCGCTTCGGCGCTTGACTTCTTAGCAAACTTGGATTACAATAGCGTTGATATTAATAAGCCCGAACCAAATATTCAAATATGTTCGGGCGTTGTTTTGGGAGAGAAATATGGATAATTCTTTGAAAACGATGGACAAGATAGTCGCGCTCTGCAAGGGCAGAGGCTTTATCTTCCCCGGAAGCGAAATCTACGGTGGTCTTGCAAACACCTGGGACTACGGTCCGCTGGGGGCAAGAATGAAAAACAACGTCAAGGACAGCTGGCGCAAGCGTTTTATTCAGGAGAGAAAAAACAGCTACGAGGTTGACGCGGACATACTCATGCACCCGAGGGTGTGGGAGGCGTCGGGACACGTCGCAAGCTTTTCCGACCCGCTTCTTGACTGCAAGGAGTGCAAAATGCGCCACAGGGCGGACAATCTCATAGAAAGCTTTGACCCCGACGCGCACCCCGATAAAATGACCAAGCAGGAAATGTTTGAATTTATAAAGGCACACTCGATCCCCTGTCCGCACTGCGGCAAGCACAACTTCACCGAAATAAGGGAATTCAACCTTATGTTCCAGACCTACCGCGGAGTGACGGAGGACGCAAAGAGCATTATATACCTGCGCCCGGAGAACGCTCAGGGAGAGTACGTGAATTTCCTGAACGTACAGCGCACGATGCGCGCAAAGCTTCCCTTTTCGATAGGTCAGATAGGCAAGGCGTTCAGAAACGAGATAACCCCCGGCAACTTCACCTTCAGGACGATAGAATTCGAGCAGATGGAGTTCCAGACCTTCTGCAAGGAGGGCACGGACACCGAGCTGTACGACTACTTCAAAAAGTTCGGAATGCAGTACTACAGGGATCTCGGCATAAGCGAGGAGCATTTGAGATACCACGACCACGAAAAGCTCGCCCACTACGCAAAGGCGGCGTGCGACATCGAATTTTTGTTCCCGTTCGGCTGGGGCGAAATAAACGGCACTCACAACAGAACCAACTTCGACCTTACACGCCATCAGGAGTACAGCGGAACAAAGCTTGAATATCTCGACCCCGAAACAGGCGAAAGATTTATCCCCTTCATCATAGAATCCACCTACGGTCTTGACAGGACTGTTCTCGCGCTTTTGTGCGAGGCTTACGACGAAGAGGTCATAGACCCGGAGAAAAACGACGTGAGAACCGTCCTTCACCTGCACCCCGCCATAGCGCCTTACAAGGCGGCGGTGCTTCCCCTTTCCAAAAAGCTCTCCGACGGCGCGATGAAGGTCTATGAGCAGCTTTCAAAGAAGTTTATGGTGGACTTCGACGAAACCGGCTCGATAGGCAAGCGCTACCGCCGTGAGGATGAAATAGGAACGCCGTTTTGCATAACCTTTGACTTTGATTCCCTGGAGGACGGATGCGTAACCGTGCGCGACAGGGACACCATGGAGCAGGTAAGACTTCCTATTGGAGAGCTTGAGAGCTATATTGCTCCAAGGGTGGAGTTCTAAAAAAGCGCAAATCCTCGACTTTTAGTATTTTTGTTTGTGTTTATACGTATAGTAAATATAATAACAATTCTCCGACGGGTTTTCCTGTCGGAGAATTGTTATTTCTGAATATATTTAAAAATATTTTCTGATGTCACGGTGTTATTTAAGTCTTACGCTCACCTCTCCCGAGCTAAGGACATTTATCCTCCCCTCCGAGCTTACGAGCAGGCGCGCATGGTCGTCAATCCCCACAACGACCGCGGGGTAGCTTTCCTTCTCGCCCATCACCGCAACGGTCTTTCCTATCAGCACGGAACGGCGGCGGTATTCCTCTAAAAAGGCGGCGGGCGCATTGGGGGTCTGCGGTCCTTGCTCAAGCCTGTCAAGCTCAAATCCAAGCTCGCAGAGCAGGCTCTCAAGGAGGCTTCTTCGCTCGGCTGCGCCGATTGAGCGTCCCCGCTCGAAAACCGCGCCGGCAACGCCGCTTATTTCGGGCGGAAATCCGCCCTGCGGCTCGGCAAGGTTTATGCCTATGCCTATGACGGCGTAATCGAGCTTGCTGCGAGAAAAATCGAATTTGCTCTCGGTGAGTATGCCGCAGACCTTTTTTCCGCCGCAGAAGATATCGTTCACCCATTTTATGCCCATTTTACGTCCGGAAGCTGTCTCGAGCGCTCTTGACACCGCGCACGCCGCAGCGGGCGTTATAAGCAATCCGTCCTCTACGCCAAGTCTGCCCCGGTACAAAACCGAAAAGTAAAGGCCTGTTCCTGCCGGACTGCAAAAGCTTCTGCCTCTGCGTCCCCTGCCGGCGCTCTGCTCCAGCGCAGCAACGCACAGTCCTCCTGCCTCGCCTTTTTTTGCAAGCTCGGTGCAAATCGTGTTGGTCGATTCTACGCGGTCGTATTCGATTATTCTAAACCCATGCTCCGGCATATAAGCGCCTCTTTTCATGAAATTATTGCAACTAAAAGTATATTATCTTAATTATATTACTAATAGTATCGTGTATTGAGCAAATTCAGGCTGCCGCCTGCACAGTGGCAACGCTCGCTCAGGAGCGGCGGCTATGTTTATGTCTTACACACCCGCTATTTAAACCGCAATTTCCGTCCGGCAAGACCGGCTGTCCCGCCGCGCCGCTTCTGAGGAGGCGGGCGGCTGCGCCGCCGCCTGACCCCGGCGTCTTTTTGCCGTGTAAGGAACAAAAAGACGCCGGGAGGAGCGTTGCCCCGCACAAAGCCGGTGCTCCCTTCCCTTTACGGCGGCGTAAAACAAAGGCGGCTCACATGTGAACAGCCTTTCACATATGCGCCGCGCAGATATCGCTTACTTTTGCCGTCAGATATGTGCAGAATAATTTGGTGCTTCCTTGGTGATGTAAATGTCGTGAGGATGAGACTCCTTGAGTCCCGCGCCTGTTATGCGCACAAATCTGGTTTTCTTGTGAAGGGTCTCGATGTCCTTGCATCCGCAGTAGCCCATTCCGCTCCTTATTCCTCCGCAGAGCTGGAATATTGTCTCTGAAAGCTGTCCCTTGTAGGGCACTCTTCCCTCTACGCCCTCCGGAACAAGCTTCTTTGAGCCAGTCTGGAAGTATCTGTCCTTTGAGCCGCACGCCATAGCGCCGAGGCTTCCCATTCCTCTGTACACCTTGAACGAACGTCCCTGATAGATTTCCATCTCTCCGGGAGCTTCGTCGCAGCCCGCAAGCAGAGAACCGAGCATTACTACGTTTGCGCCTGCCGCCAGAGCCTTTACAATGTCTCCGGAATACTTTATTCCGCCGTCCGCAATTATCGGTATTCCGTATTTTGCAGCCATGCACGCAGCGTCAAACACCGCCGTGATCTGCGGAACGCCTACACCCGCTACAACACGGGTCGTGCATATTGAGCCGGGACCTATTCCTACCTTTACGCAGTCAGCGCCGGCCTTGATAAGAGCTTCCGTTCCCTCCGCAGTAGCTACGTTTCCCGCTATTACCGGAACCTGCGGGAAGGCGTTCTTTACCTTTTCAACACACTTAAGAATATTCTTTGAATGTCCGTGAGCGGAGTCGAGCACAAGGCAGTCTACACCCGCTGCGACAAGCGCGCCTGCTCTGTCCAGTACGTCGTCCGTTACGCCTATTGCCGCGCCGCAGATAAGCCTTCCCTGCGAGTCTGTCGATGAGTTGGGATACTTCACTGCCTTTTCAATGTCTTTTATTGTGATAAGACCCTTGAGGTGCCCCTCCGAATCGACAAGCGGCAGCTTTTCAATCTTGTATTTTCTCAGGATCTGCTGAGCATCCTCCAGCGAAGTGCCGACAGGAGCCGTTACAAGGTGGTCCTTAGTCATCACGCTTCCTATGCTTGTTGTAAAGTCCGTAATGAAGCGCATGTCGCGGTTTGTGATTATTCCGCAAAGCTTCCCGTTTTCATCCACTATCGGGACGCCGGATATCCTGTACTTGCCCATCAGCTCGTCCGCGTCCGAGACAAGGTGGTCGGCGGAAAGATAGAACGGATTGACAATAACGCCGTTCTGCGAGCGCTTTACCTTGTCGACTTCCTCCGCCTGCATTTCGATAGTCATGTTTTTATGTATTATTCCTATTCCTCCCTCCCTGGAAACCGCAATAGCCATTGCAGACTCGGTCACGGTGTCCATGGCAGAGGTCATAATGGGGATATTAAGCGTTATACCCTTGCATAGCTCAGTCTTAAGATCTATCATGTTCGGCGTGACGTCCGATTCGGCAGGTATCAGCAGAACATCGTCAAATGTAAGACCTTCTTTTCCGAACTTTTCCTTGTACTCAGCTTCAAACATATTACCCCTCCGTATTATATTAAAATTTTTTTGTTTTATTTAATCTAATATACTATATATTTGTCGTATAGTCAAGTGTATAATATGCTTTTTCAATGCTCCTCAAGCCGCTTTAAAGCGTTGTTTTGCAAAAAACGCCGCCCCGGAAGATGTCCGAAGCGGCGTTGCTCTATTATTTTTTCAGTACCGCCCCGACTGTCCCGTCAAAACTCCGCCACAGCGTAGTAAGCCTCGGCAGGCTGGTAGTTTTCATCGAACAGAAGAGGCTGATTTTTTACAGTCGAACCCTGAAGCTTGAAACTGTTGAGCCACGAGTGCTTGTTTGACACTCCCCACAGCGTTACGTTTTCAATCGCGCCCTTGTACTGGCGGAAAATCTCAAACGCCCTGGCATAAACCTTCGGCACGTTTTTAACCGCCTCCTCCGTGACCTCCCTTACCGGTCCGTCCCAGGTGACGCAGTTTACGTCCATCTCGGTGACATGGATCTTAAGCCCCGTACCTGCGTACATGTCGAGCGCACGGCGGATATTATCGAAATCACTGTCCTTGAAAAACGCATTAATGTGGCACTGGCAGCCGATAACGTCAACCAGTCCCCTCTCCTTCAGCGAATTTACAAGCTTTAAAATGTTGTCCCGCTTAGAAGGGATAAATTCGTTGTAATCGTTGCAGCACAGCTCCGCGTCAGGGAAGTACTTTCTTGCCATGCCATACAGGGTAAAGAGATAGTCGTCGCCTAGCTTCTCCTTGTATACGGTGTTCCTCAGATATCCTCCGGGCTTATCCTGAATTGCCTCGTTTACAACGTCCCAGCAGTAGCAGTCTGGAAAATGCTCCGAAACAAACTCGTAATGCTCGGTCGTATTTGTCATAAGCTCATCCGGGGTGAGCTGCTCGAAAACCCCGTATGGATACGAGCCGTGCCACGAAAGGGTGTGCCCCCTCACCTTCAAGCCGTTGTCCAGGGCAAAGCGGTATATCTTGTCTGCGGGAGCAGTATCAAGCTCCTTTGACGGATGCACAAACCTTTCCCTGTCCGTAAGCTCAGGAAGCGGCGGCTTTTCGCCCTTTTTAAGCCCGGAAAAATCGGGTCTTTGATATTTGTGCGGATGAATGCCGTTGTACTTCATCTCGTTTTCCGCAGTCACGGTGTCAAAATTGTCCTTAACGACCCGCTTAGCCTCGTCGAGCCAGCTTGCCGCGACCGCAGCGCCGATGGTAAAATAGTCCTTATAAGCTTCCTTAAGGGTTTTCATAGTGATGCTCCTTTCAAAATATAATGTTCCGCTCTCTTTTTCGCGGATCTCGGCCAGAACAGACTTTTTTATCTGCTCCGACCGTTCCTACCGCTTATCCTATACCAGAATTCCTGACTATCCTTCCCATACCAGAATTCCTGACTATCTTTCCCATACCAGAATTCCTGCACCTATTCGTTTAACCGCCCCTCCTGCCCGCAACGGATAAATATACAGTCCTATACCAAATTATAAATATTGCGTCTTTAGACGCTCCTATACCAAAATCCCTTTAAAACGTTCAATGCCGCTGCGGGAATGTGGGGCGTTAGATAAATGTTAAATATTATAAGTTATTGTTGCGCCCTGACCGGTACTATAAGCTCTTTACCGCCCATATATGGTCTTAATGCTTTTGGGATTTTTACCAAGCCGTCTTCGCACAGGTTGTTTTCCAAAAAGGCTATGAGCATTCTCGGCGGGGCAACTACAGTGTTATTTAACGTGTGCGCAAGATACTTGCCGTTTTCGCCGCTTACCCTTATTTTAAGCCTTCTCGCCTGAGCGTCGCCCAGGTTCGAGCAGGAGCCTACCTCAAAGTACTTTTTCTGCCTTGGGCTCCATGCCTCCACGTCAAGCGACTTAACCTTCAAGTCGGCAAGATCCCCCGAGCAGCATTCCAGCGTCCTTACCGGGATGTCGAGGCTACGGAACAGGTCAACCGTATTTTTCCACAGCTTGTCAAACCACATCATGCTTTCCTCCGGCTTGCAAACCACTATCATTTCCTGCTTTTCAAATTGGTGTATGCGGTAAACTCCTCTTTCCTCCAAACCGTGCGCGCCCTTTTCTTTCCTGAAGCAAGGCGAATAGCTTGTCATGGTGATTGGAAGCTGGCTTTCCGGGATTATCTGGTCTATAAACTTTCCTATCATGGAATGCTCGCTCGTGCCAATAAGATAAAGATCCTCGCCCTCTATCTTATACATCATGGCGTCCATCTCCGCAAAGCTCATAACTCCCGTAACAACCGACGATCTTATCATAAACGGCGGCACACAGTATGTGAACCCACGATCTATCATAAAGTCCCTTGCATAGGCGATAACAGAGGAATGAAGCCTTGCGATATCGCCCATCAGATAGTAAAATCCGTTTCCCGCTACGCGCCTTGCACTGTCAAGGTCTATGCCGTTGAAGCTTTCCATGATATCGGTGTGATAGGGTATCTCAAAATCGGGAACAACAGGCTCTCCAAACCGCTCTATCTCTACATTTTCGGAATCATCTCTGCCTATGGGCACGCTCGGGTCGATAATATTGGGGATAACCATCATTATCTTATTTATCTTTTCCTCAAGCTCCGATTCCTTAGCTTCCAGCTCGGCAAGCTTTTGGGCGGATTCCGTTACCTGACGCTTGACCGCCTCCGCCTGCTCCTTTTCGCCCTTGGCCATCAACGCGCCTATCTGCTTCGACAGCCTGTTGCGGTCCGCTCTGAGCTTGTCCGCCTCGGTTATCGCTTCCCTGTGCTCCCTGTCAAGCGCTATAACCTCGTCTACCAGCGGAAGCTTTGCGTCCTGAAACTTATCTCTTATGTTCTGCTTTACCGCCTCCGGGTTTTCCCGTAGAAATTTAATATCTATCATCAATATTTTCCTTTCAGCTTATAGTCCGATGTTTCACGTGAAACATTCCGGCAAAAGCTACGCAGTTATTTGTCACATGTTTGGCCGCCCGGTATATTGCTGCGATTTCCCGTCAACCGTTTATGCCGCCGAGAAGATTTGCAATAGCAATCAAATCATCCTCAGAGTAAAACTCTATTTCAAGCTTTCCTCTGCCGTTTTTGCCCTTTACGGCCACCTTTCTGCCGGTTGATTCAGCGAGAGAAAGCTCAACTTCCCTTAAAAACACGTCCTTTTTCGGAGCATGCTTTTCGGTTTTCGGTTTTGACTGGGTTTTGACAAGCTCCTCAAGATTTCTCACCGTCAAAAGATCCTTTTTCACCTTCGAAGCTAGCTCCAGGCAAAGCCCTGCGTCCTCTACTCCCGCTAAAACCTTTGCATGACCCGCGGATATCTCGCCGTCCCGAACCATTTTCAGGATGGCACCGTCAAGAGTGAGAATGCGCAGCGAATTTGCAACCGCAGGTCTCGAGCGTCCCACTATTCTTGCAACCTGCTCCTGAGTATAGCCGTATTTGTCCATCAGTTCCTTATAGCCAAGCGCCTCTTCGACAGGATTCAGGTTTTCACGCTGAAGGTTTTCCACCAGCGCAAGCTCCATCATCTTATCGTCGTCAAGATTTTTTATAAGCACCGGAACCTCTTCAAGCCCCGCCATTCTCGCAGCCCGCCAGCGGCGTTCGCCTGCTATGATCTGATATCCCCCATCCTTCATCGGACGGACCAGAAGCGGCTGCAGCACGCCATGCTGTTTTATCGATTCCGCAAGCGCCTCGAGTGCCTGTTCGTCAAAATCGGTTCTGGGCTGCTGCTTATTCGGAAATATCTCTGTGAGCCTGAGCGTTCTGGCACTACGCTCTTCGGATTCGTTCTCTGTAAATAGGGCATCCATGCCCATTCCCAGTCCTTTTATCCTCGACATATGCCCACCGCCTCCTATAGCTTTTTGGAACGCTGTCTTATCCGCGCTAAAAATTCATTGCAGAAATCCTCATACGACTCCGCGCCCTTTGACGTCCTGTCGTAATACATTATCGGTTTGCCGTGGCTCGGCGCTTCCGAAAGCGCTACGTTTCTGGGTATTACCGTCTTATAAACGTCGTTCGGAAAATACTTTTTTACCTCTCCGACCACCTGAGACGTCAGATTATATCTGCCTACATACATTGTAAACAGTATCCCCTCGATGTGCATGTAAGGGTTGTACCCGTCCTTTACTCTCTTTATAGTATCCATCAGCTGAACAAGCCCCTCAAGGGAGTAAAATTCGCACTGTATGGGTATGAGCACGGAATCGCAGCACGCCAGTGCGTTAAGTGTAATAAGGCTCAACGACGGAGGTGAATCTATTAAAATAAAATCAAAGCTGTCCTTTACTGTCAGTATCTGCATTTTAAGCCTCATCAGCCTGTTTTCGACCGCTGCAAGCTCTATTTCTGCGCCTGCGAGCTTCTGAGCGGAGGATATCAGCGAAACCCCCTTGTATGCTGTCGGAACTATTGCATCCGACGCCCTGCATGCGCCTATCAAAACCTCGTAAACCGTGTTTACAATGGCCTTTTTTCTGACTCCAAAGCCGGTAGTAGTATTTCCCTGCGAGTCAATATCTACAACCAGCACCTTTTTCCCTTTTCCGCCGAGCGCGGCCGCTAAATTTACTACCGTCGTTGATTTACCTACCCCACCTTTCTGGTTGGATACGGTAATTATTTTTCCCATTCTCCCTCTCCTTCTTTACGCAGCTGTAAAACCTCTATATCTTTAGTATAACACATATATGAAAGTTTGCAACAGTTTTTCGTCAGGAAACGGGTAATTTTTTGTATTGACATCAACGCATATGTCATTGTTAAATCTTTTGCATGGGGTGAGACAGCCGCCTCACAGAATAATACAAACTGCATATGTTTCACGTGGAACATTATAAGACAAAAAAGCAGGCGAGTGCCCCCATCCGCCTGCCGCATACAAATTATTGCTTACATTATGTACAATGCATCGCATATTTTAAAAACATATCTATCCTTTTTTCAATGGAATCCTGATATGGTAATCAAGATAGTCCTCGGACTGCTGCTTATCCACATTCACCTCTACGCCCGCAATCTGCATTGTCTCCACTGCCTTGTTTACGGTGTTCATGAAAAGACGCAAATCCTTAAACACTGCCGAGCCCTTGCGTATGCGCTGCTTATACTTGTCATACTCTATCATCGAATCGATCAGCGCTTCGGTGCGTTCCACATTAAGCCTACCCTTCACTATTCTTGCGAGCGCCTCCTGACGCTTTTCAGGGTCGGTAAGCTTTAAAAGCGCCCTCGCATGGCGTTCTGTAAGACCGTTGTCTACTATCACCCTTCGCTCCGCAGCGGAAAGCTTTAAAAGGCGAAGCTTATTTGCAAGAGTGGACTGCGCATATCCCAGCCTGAGCGCGGCGTCCTCCTGAGTCATGCCGTAAAGGTCAATAAGCCGCGCTATGGCGTCCGCCTCCTCAAAAAAGCTGAGGTCGCTGCGCTGAATGTTTTCTATAAGCGACATAAGCGCGGAGTTGCGGTCCGTCGCCTCGCAGACTATACACGGAACAGTATCCAGACCCGCCATGATAGCGGCCCGCAGTCTTCTCTCCCCTGCGATGAGCTCGTAGCCCGAACGAGTAACCCTTACCAGCAGCGGCTGAAGCACTCCGTCCGTCTTAATGCTTGCGGACAGCGTTGTAAGCTCCGACTGGTCAAAATATCTGCGCGGCTGATATGGATTCGGCGCAATCTCCTCGCAGGGTATTTCTATAACACGGCCTGATGCCGTCTGCTTTTTTATTGGGATTGACGAAAATAATTTTGGCATGGTTATACTTCCTTTTCTTTGCAGATGTATTAACCATATATTACCACAAAGAAAGGTTTCCTGCCAGCGAAATTTGTCGATACCGCGCTTTGCTGATAAAAAATCTGTTTATCCGCTGCTACAGCGGAAACTTATCCATTTTAGCCTTTGTGCGCGGATACCTGTCGGGAGTGCGCGCAATCTTTTTTATGACTATAAGTGTTCTCGCATCGCCCTTCGACCCGTCTGCGGACGGCAGGTCGTACCTTATAACGCTTTCAACCGTCCCGCCAAGCTCCTTTACAGCGCGCGCAGCCTCGTTTGCCTCCGATTCGCCGTCCGCGCCCTTAAGAGCTATAAAGCTTCCTCCGGGCTTAACGTATGGCAGGCAGTATTCGCACAGCACGCCGAGACCTGCGACCGCCCTTGCGACCGCGTAGTCCCGGGTTTCACGCAGGGACGATCTGCCCTGTTTTTTCCCGCCGCTTTTCTCAGACGGCGCTTTTGCGCACTCCTCCGCCCTGCCGTGCACAATATCTGCGCTTATGCCAAGCTCCTGACACACCTGAGAGAGGAACACAAGCCGCTTGTTCAGGCTGTCCAAAAGGGTGACTTGAAGGTCGGGGCGGAGTATTTTAAGAGGTATCGCCGGAAAGCCCGCGCCGGTCCCGACGTCTATAAGGGTTGCTCCCTGCTTTATATCCACCATCGAAAGCGGCAGGCAGGAATCAAGAAAATGCTTGCGCACAATCCCCTCCGGGTCAGTAATTGCGGTTAGGTTCATTTTTTCGTTCCACTCGCAAAGAAGCTCCGCATAGCTGCAAAACCGGTCCGCCATTTCCCCGCCGAGCGGCAGGCCGCACCGGGAAAATAGCCTGCAAAGCAGGTCTTTATCAATTACTGGCATAATGTCTCTCCTTTTTACTGGTCGCCGCGGCGCTTTTCCTGCTCAAGCCATACAAGGAGCACTGAAATATCCGCGGGGTTTACCCCGGATATCCTCGAGGCCTGTCCGACGCTGAGCGGTCTTACCCTTGCAAGCTTTTCCGCCGCCTCAAGCCTTAAGCCGCGAACAGATGCGTAGTCGATATCCTCCGGCAAAAGCTTTTCCTCAAGGCTTCTCATCCTCTTAACCTGCTCGAGCTGGAGCTTTATGTAGCCCTCGTACTTTATCCGAAGCTCTGCCTGCTCGCAAACCTCGGCGGGAAGCGTTGGTCTATCCGGGTCGGCGCATTTAAGCCCCTCATAGCTGAGCTGAGGACGCTTTAAAAGCTTTGCAAGCGTCGCCCCGTTTGAAATGGGCTCGGTGCCGCTCGCCTCAAGATATTTATTCAGCTCCGGCGACGGTCCTACGCTGGTGTGCTCAAGCCTTTCAACCTCTTCGGCTATAAGCTCTTCCTTCTTTAAAAGACGCTCGTACCTCTCCTTTGAAATAAGACCTATTTTGTAACCTATGGGAGTCAGGCGCTCGTCGGCGTTGTCCTCCCTGAGAAGAAGCCTGTATTCGCTTCGCGAGGTCATCATTCTGTACGGGTCGGTAACGCCCTTTGTCACAAGGTCGTCTATAAGCGTTCCTATATATGAGGACGCCCTGTCCAAAATCACCGGCTCGCGCCCCAAAAGCTTCATGCTGGCGTTGATCCCGGCCATCAGGCCCTGAGCCGCCGCCTCCTCGTAACCTGAGGTTCCGTTAAACTGTCCCGCGCCGTAAAGACCGGGGATTTTCTTAAATTCAAGTGTAGGAAAAAGCTCCAGCGAATCGCAGCAGTCGTATTCTATAGCATAGGCGCTGCGCATTATCTCGACATGCTCAAGCCCCTTTATCGTCCTTAAAAATTTAAGCTGCACATCCTCCGGCAGCGATGACGACATGCCCTGCAAATAATACTCGTCGGTGTCAAGACCCATCGGCTCTATAAAAAGCTGATGCCTGGGCTTGTCGGAAAAACGCACCACCTTGTCCTCGATGGACGGACAGTATCTCGGTCCTATACCCTCTATCTTCCCGGAGTAAAGCGGCGAGCGGTCTAGGTTTTCAAGGATGATTTTGTGGGTTTCAGAGTTGGTATAGCTTATATAGCAGCTCACCTTATTTTTAAGCTCGCCGGTAGTTTCAAAGGAAAACGGCAGGATTTTTTCGTCTCCGTCCTGGCGCTCGAGCTGGGAAAAATCAATGCTCCTTTTGTGAACCCTTGCCGGCGTTCCCGTCTTGAATCTGCGAAGCGTTACTCCAAGCTCGCGCAGGCTGTCGGAAAGCCCCCTGGCGGGAAGCGTAGAATCCGGACCGCTTTCATAGGAGGTCATTCCCACATGTATAACCCCGTTTAAATATGTTCCGCTGCAAACGATAACCGCGCGGCACTTGTAAACAGAGCCGGTGCGGGTGAGTATCCCGCAGACCTGCCCCGAGCTGTCAGTTAAAATTTTGACTACCTCTCCCTGCTTGATGTCGAGCCCCTTTTGCTCCTCGAGCACATGCTTCATATAGCAGTGGTATTTTACCCTGTCCGACTGCACCCGCAGGCTGTGAACCGCCGGACCTTTACCTCGGTTGAGCACCCTGCTTTGCAAAAACGTTGCGTCGGCAGCTCTTGCCATCTCGCCGCCCAGCGCGTCTATCTCCCTGACAAGATGCCCCTTTGCCGTCCCGCCGATGGAGGGATTGCAGGGCATGTTTGCAATGCCGTCGAGCGTGATTGTAAAGAGCGCGACCTTTAACCCAAGACGCGCACCGCAGAGCGCTGCCTCCACTCCGGCATGCCCCGCTCCTATTACAACATAGTCATATACGACGTCGTCATATGCGGCATTGTTGGATGCGACTGTGTTGGATGCAGTGTAGCCGTAGCTACCTGAATAATCCATAAAATCACCTTAAATCTAATACTAAACGTAATATAATAAGCTAAATATACAAATAGCCATTAAAATAAAGCTATTTTCCGACACAAAATCTGGAAAATACATCGTCTACAACCGCCTCGGTGACCTTCTCTCCGGAAAGGGAGAGAAGTGCGTCCGCGGCTTCGTCTATATATATGGTAACGGCGTCAGGGGTCTGACCGAGCCGGACAGCCTCGAGCGCAAGCTCCAAATAGTGGCAAGCGCTTTGACACAGGCTGCGCTGGCGCTCGTTAGCAAAGATATGAGTTCCGTCGCTCACCGACCCAAGCTCGAACAGCTCGTTGACCTTTTCGGTGATTTTTTCAAGCCCATCTCCGGTATTTGCTGAAACATACAGTATATTTTTATCATTACTATACTCAAAGTTAATGTTTTGCGGCAAATCGGACTTGTTAATTACCACAATATGCCGTTTATCCTTAATTTCATCGAGAAGCCTGCGGTCTGTATCGGTAAGCGGCTCTGAGCCGTCGAACACCGCTATTATAAGCTCGGCGTCGCCCAGCTTTTTTCTTGCGAGCGACACTCCTATCGCCTCGGCCTCGTCCAGGGCCTCCCTCATTCCGGCTGTGTCGCAAAGCCTGAGCTTTACATCCCCTAAGCGGACGCTCTCCTCAATAACGTCCCTGGTCGTGCCCGCAGAAGAGGTGACGATGCTTCTCTCATATCCCAAAAGGGCGTTCATAAGGGTGGATTTTCCGACGTTCGGTCTGCCGACGATCGCTGTCTCTATCCCCTCGCGCAGAACCCTGCCCTTATCGTAGTCGTTAAGAATTTGGCTAATGGACGATATGCCGTTTTCAATGACCTCGCTCATGGAGCTTCCGTCTACGTCCGGCACATCCTCGTCGGGGTAATCCGCCCAAGCCGCCAAAGAGCCAAGAAGCGACACAAGGCTGTCGCTTACCGCTTTTATCCTTTTGTATAATGCGCCTTCCTTTATCAGCCTCGCGCTCCGCAGCGACGTCTCTCCATCAGCAGAGATAATATCCATTACCGATTCCGCCTGCGTCAGGCTCAGCTTGCCGTTTAAAAATGCCAGTTTTGTAAACTCACCCGCCTGTGCCGGACGCGCTCCCATATCCGTTATAAGCCTTAGTATCCTGCGCGCAAGATACACTCCGCCGTGGCAGGATATCTCTGCGGTGTCAAGCCCTGTATAGCTGTGCGGAGCTTTGAAGACCGTGAGGACAACATCATCAAGTGTATTTCCATCGCAGACAATTTCTCCGTACGCACAGGTGTGCCCATTCATTTTCGAGGGCAGCTTTTTTTCCTTTCCCGCACCGAAGGACACAAAAATCCTGTCGGCAATTTCAAGGGCTTTATCCCCTGTTATTCTTATAACTGCCAGTCCGCCGGTCATGAGCGGAGTAGAAATCGCAGCTATGGTATCCATATGTAACCTCCCTCAAAGGAATAAACAAAAGGCGGTCTCCGCTGCCGGAAACCGCCCGAAGCTTAAAATTCTATCTTCGAGTAAAGACCCGAGCCGATCTCGTCCTCCGGCTTCGGCTTCTTATAATCCTTTTCAAAAGATGAGGATATATCAAGGCTTCTTGCCTTAAATTCACGGCGCTTGCCGCCCGACTGCTTCTTTGAGCGCTTTTGGTCTGAACCCTTTGACGGGTAACGGCGCTTCTCCGTGGATGATATGAGCACCTTTCTGTACGGATCCTCACCCACCGAGCGCGAGGTGCAGTTTTCTACCTCCGATACCGCCGCATGGATTATTCTTCTCTCGTAGGGGTTCATTGGCTCGAGCGCAACAGTACGACCTGTCCTCTTTGCCTTGAGCGCCATCTTTCTTGCAAGCTCCTGAAGCTGAAGCTTTCTTCTTTCCCTGAAGCCGTCGCAGTCGAGGAATATTCTGTAGTACTCCCTGTCATGCTTGTTGCAGACAAGCGACGCAAGGTACTGAAGCGCGTCTATTGTCTCTCCACGCCTGCCGATAATCCCGTCAACGCCGTCTCCCGAAAGCTCAAGGCAGGAACCTCCCTCAATGTCGCTTATGGCTATCTCGGGCTTTTCAAAGCCCATCTTTACCATGACGTCCGAGACGTAATCCGCCGCGATTTCAGGCTTTGTCTTGACGTACTCAGCCTCAAGCCTTGCCTCTCCCTTCATGCCGAAAAGACCTTTTTTAGGCTCCTCGAGTATGGTAAAACTTATCTTCTCCTGTTCCACACCGAAAAGCTGTGCCGCCTTTTCCTTTGCCTCTGCCACCGTTTTAGCCGTGATAGTCTGTTTCATTTTTTTCTCTCCTTTATTTACAGCAGGAGCTGCGGAAATATGTGTCAATGGTTTATGCTCCCTGCCGTTATTACATCATTTGTCCTCGTCCGACTGGAGCGAGTTCAGGTTGTCGCCGTACTTTTCATAATAACGGCGCCTTGCGTCCTTTAAAGCAGTCAAATCGTTTTCTCCGGTCTCGCTGCCTTCGCCTGCATCCTCTGCCGTGCTGTCTCCGTATTTTTCATAATAGCGCCGTCTTGCCTCGTTGAGCGCAGCTCTTTCCGCTTCTTTCTTTTCTGCCCTCGAAAGCTTTACTTCTTCTGTGGACGCTTCCTCCAAAGCAAGCTCACCGACTGACTTCTGACCCGCAAGCTGCTCCTTTTGCTTCTCAAGCGCCATCTGATAAAGCGAAGGCTTCTTTCTGCCCTTCTTGTCCTGCTTTTCGATTATTTTATCCACTCTCGCGGGGGTGAGGTACATGTTGAGCGCGACTGTCTGAATAAGCGAAACTACGCTTGAGAATATCCAGTATATACCGATACCTGCCGGGAAGCTGAACGCTATCCAGAAGGATATAAGCGGCATCACATAAAGCATTACCTTCATGGACTTGTTGGCGTTTGCAGCCATTCCGCTCTTTTTCTGATAGTACTGAGACAAAAACGTAAGAACAAGCTGAGAAACAAGCGATACGATAGGAATAAGTATCAAAATAGAGGTCCATCTCGGGTATTCGCCGAGGTAAACGCCGAGGAAGGTGTAATCCAGCTCGTCGCAAAGCCTTACGACCTCGCTGTCGAAGATTCCGGGATAATCCCTTGCGACCGAGATTATTATAAGCTGGGTCCTCGACGTAGCTCCGCCTGCGATAAGCCTTTGAGAAACCTTTTCTTCGTTGGTCATGTATTCGTCAAGACCAGGGTTTTCCTCAAGTATCGCGGCAATTTCCTCAAGCCTTTCGTCGCTGTAAGAAGCAAGCGCGGACTTTTCCTCGCTTTTAAATGACAAAAGCGTATCGTAAAGCGAAGCATCGCCGTTTGCAAGGATGTCCTCTACTGTAGTTTGGTGCCCGTCTATCGCGGTGCTCACCGCGTACACGTCGTAAACCGTGGTCTGCGCCGTCTCAAGTGTTTCCTTCGGCACGTCTCCTATATATGTCAGCGGGGCGTACACTACCTCGATAACTGCAAAAAGTATTACAAAGGTAAGCACAAGAGGCAGGCAGCTTCCCATCGGGTTTACGTTTTCCTGATTGTAAAGCTCCATTGTTGCCTCGTTGAGCTTTTCCCTGTTGTTAGCGTATTTTTTCCTGAGCTGCTCGAGCTTAGGATTAAGGCGCGCAAGCCTTGCTGTGCTCATTTGCTGCTTGATTGCGGAAGGCAGCATTATGAGCTTTATTATCACGGTGAACAAAAGCAGTGCCAGACCGTAGTTCTTAACCAGCAGATAGCACAGCCAAAGGATTTTACCAAACGGCCAAGCGATGATTTCCCACATATTTTTTCTCCTTTTACTTTTCCGGCTTTGCGCCTTCCTTAGCTTTCCGGCGCGCCTCTGACTTTAAGGTATACAGATGAAATTTTTCCGGCACATAATCCACCCCGCCGCGGCTGTAGGGATTGCATCTTAAAAGTCTCCATACGGCGAGTATCGTTCCCTTTACCGCGCCGTGCTTTTTTACCGCCTCCAGCGCGTACTCCGAGCATGTCGGGTAATACCTGCAGCAGGGCGCTTTAAGCGGAGAGATATATTTTCTGTATGCCGTTATGAGCAGTTCAGCTATTTTTTTCAACTCTTTTCGCCATACCCTTTAATAGCTTTGTCCTTATTATCTTTTCAATATCGGTGGATTTCTTCCCTATGACAGCCCCGCGCGCGACAAACACATAGTCGTACCCTACCGGCAAATCACCTTCGCACTGCCTGTAAGCGCTTCTTATTATCCTTTTTGCGCGGTTTCTCACCACTGCGCCGCCGAGCTTTTTTCCGACGGTTATCCCAAACCTGTTTCTTCCCAAACGATTGGGGAGAAAGTATACCGTCACTTCCCGGGAGGCGACAAACCTCCCCTTTTTATAAAGCCTTGCAAAGACCCTTTTGTCCTTTAATATTTCGGTGTAAATCATTTTTTCACCGCAACAGATTAAACATACTTTTTAAGCCGTTCTAAAAATCAAGGACCACAAACTGTGGTCCTTAGAATTTAGTAAGTGAGCCTTGCTCTGCCCTTTGCGCGTCTGCGAGCTAAAACCTTGCGACCGTTTTTAGTAGCCATTCTCTTGAAAAATCCATGCTCTTTTTTCCTGTGGATTTTCTTGGGCTGATATGTTCTTTTTATCTGCACTTCGGTTGCCTCCTTACATTAAATATGTCGGCAATCCCTTGATAGATAGCCTTGCAATTTAGTATTATATATTACCGCCGGGCGGCTTGTCAATACCTATTTATCATTTTTTGCGCCTCTGCGCCGGATTTTTAAGGAGTTTTCCGCCGGCTGCGCTTTATCCGCAGGTTTCGTCACTTTTTATAATCAATATATTTATAATAGTATTCTATAAAAATGCCTTGAAAAAACCGCGTTTTTATGATATTATATAAGATATAAATGTAATGATGGGAAAATATCTGCCGTTTTCGGCATACGGGAGATTTTCACCTTTTTTAAATATCATAAAAACGGAAGGTAAATGTCTAATGAACTCTTTTATTGAGCTGTTTGACAGCGTGAAGCGCGCGTGCCAGCTTGACCCCAAGGTCAGCGACATAGGATACAACAGATGGATAAAGTGCATTGAACCCGGAAAGCTTGACGGAACAAAGGTTACTCTTATCGCTCCGAACGATTTTATGCGCCGCACCACTCAGGAGATATACGGGGATGTTTTTGAAAAGGCGCTGGAGCACGTTTTGGGATTCCCTGTTGAGGTTGAATTTGTGGTAAAGGAGCAGGACGGAGAACCGGACGATGGGTTTAACGAATACGAGCGCAAAATGAACGACCTTATCAGCAGCCATCGCCGCGCGGATTATGAACTTACCTTTGAAAACTTCATCAAGGGCAAGTCAAACGAGCTGGCATATGCGTACTGCATAGCCGTAAGCGGAAAAAACAACGTCAACAGCCAGATGCATAAGTCGATGTTCAACCCGCTGTTTATTTACGGAGACTCCGGTCTTGGAAAAACTCACCTTTTGAAAGCCATTGAGCATGAGGTGAGAAAAAACCATCCCGACCTAAATATAATATACACCACCGGCGAGAATTTTACAAACGAGCTTGTCAGGGCGGTATCCAGCCAGAACACCGTCGATTTTCACGATAAGTACCGCCGCTGCGATTTCCTTTTGGTTGACGATATCCAGTTTATTGCCGGAAAGGAAATGACTCAGGAGGAATTCTTCCACACCTTCAATGAGCTTTACAACGCCGGAAAGCAGATAGTTTTGACCTCCGACATCTCCCCCAATCGCATAAGGCAGCTTGAGGACAGGATAAAAACGAGGTTTACACTCGGCGTCCAGGCAGACATCCAGCCTCCGGACTTTGAAACGAGGATGGCAATAGTTATGAGAAAGGCCGAGCTTTTGGACCTTGTCATCCCCGAAAACGTTGCAAGGCTCATAAGCGAAAGGATAAAGAAAAATATCCGTCAGCTTGAGGGCGCGGTAAACAAAATGAAGGGGCTCACCATGTTTTCAAACGAGACCCCGTCGATTGCGATGGCTCAAAGGGTAATCAAGGAAACTCTTATAGATTCTCAGCCGGCTGAGATAACAATAGACAGGATATTAAACGACGTCAGCAATTCCTTCGGCGTCACCCCGCAGGACATTAAGTCCTCCAACCGCAACGCTCAGATTTCCCTTGCGAGGAAAGTTGCGGTATATGTCATAAGAGAGGTCAAAGGAATGTCATTTACAGATATAGGCAAAGAGTTTAACCGAAACCATTCAACTATGACCATCTCATACGCCGACATGAAGAAAAACCTCGCCAAAAATTCGGACCTGCGCGAAACTGTGGAGGACATCATAAAAAATCTGAAGAACATTTGAAGCGGTCAGTTTTGAACTTTTCAACGGAGTTTTCAACAATTTTTATTTTAAACTCGCCGCGGAAGGAATATTTTTGATTGATGTTTGTCCGGCTTGCCATGCGGATTCATGGCGGCATCTCGTCAAAAAATCTGTTAAATTGAAGTTAAGCGAATACAGGACAAAATATCGTTTTAAACGCCGCAGGTTAAAAGATTTTTTGTTTTTGACATGGTTTTTAACTTTAAACGCGAGATTTTAAACCGTTTTAACGCGAGTTCCGGTATTCAACATTTTCTTATTCTGCTGTTGATTATCGGTTGAGAGCGAAACCGGCTATATTTCTTGTCCCGCTCATTTTTTTAACAAGCTAACCGCCCCTACTACTAATTCTAAATAAATATATATCATTTCATTTATAAATCGGGTAAATACCGTGTATGTAAAAGGAGACTATCAACATGCAGATACTTTGCAACAGACAAAGCCTTTATGAGGCGCTTATAAATGTATCAAAGGCGGCAGCGGACAAGTCGTCTCTCCCGGCGCTGGAGGGAGTAAAGCTGAGCCTGTCGGATTCTACGCTGTGGCTTACGGGCTATGACCTTGAAATAGGAATAAAAACCTCTGTTGACGTCGTATCATCCGATTCAGCGGAGCTGGTAGTAAATTCGCGGCTGTTTTCCGAGATTATAAAAAAGATGCCTACCGATGAAATCTCCATAACCATGGACGAGACTCTTAATATGACTATTACGGGCGGAAATACTGAATATTCCGTTCCCGCCATGAGCGCGGACGAGTACCCGTCTATTCCGGATTTTGAGTCTGATTCGAGCTTTGTCATATCTCAGCCTGTTTTAAGGGACATGATAAACCAGACGATATTCGCGGTTTCTCAAAACGATACAAGACCGATATTAAGAGGAGAGCTGTTTGAAATAGAGGGCGGGATACTCAACGTCGTTGCCATAGACGGCTTCAGGCTCGCAATAAGGACCGAGCCGGTAAAGGCTGATAAAGATTTTAAATTCGTAGTTCCGGCGAAAACCTTAAACGAGGTCGCAAGGCTTTTGAAGGGGGACGACGACGAAACCTGTGAAATCCTCATATCAAAGAAGCAGGTGGTTTTCGATTTTTCTGGCTATACCGTGTTCTCAAGACTTTTAGAGGGAGAGTTCCACAACTATCGCGGATCTCTGCCGCAAACCTGCGTTACCGAGGTAATAATAGATAAGAAAAACCTTATGAACTGTCTGGATAGGGCGTCGCTTCTTATAAACGAGAAGATAAAAAGCCCTGTAAGATGCATATTTGATTCTGGCTGCCTTAAGATTTCCTGCCGCACCCAGATAGGAAAGATAAGCGATGAGATACCGGCGGACGTTACCGGTCCGAAAATAGAGATAGGCTTTAACTGCAAATATCTTATCGATCCGCTGAAGGTGATACCGGACGAAAGCGTAAAGCTTATGATGAACGGCGGAACGCTTCCCATGAAAATAGTGCCGCTGAACAGCTCGGAATACACCTTCCTTGTGCTTCCCGTAAGGCTTAAAAAGGACTGATTATGCAAAAGGAAGAAATAAAAATAGCAGGTGAATATATAAAGCTCGATTCCCTTCTTAAATTCGCGGGGGTGACCGAGACCGGCGGCATTGCCAAGGATGTTGTACAGAGCGGCAGGGTCAAGGTAAACGGCGAAGCCTGCCTTATGAGAGGGAAAAAAATTAGGCGCGGCGATACGGTGACAATAGAGGAAATATCGCTCTGTCTTGAGGTTATATGAAAATAAGCAAAATAGAGGCGGACGGGTTCAGAAACCTCAGCGCAGTAAAGCTTGAGCCGTGCGGCGGGGTAAATATAATATCAGGCGAAAACGCCCAGGGAAAAACAAATCTTTTAGAGGCTGTGTGGCTCGGAAGCGGGGCTAAGAGCTTCCGCGGGGCTAAAGAAAGAGAAATGGTCGGCTTTGACAGGGAACGCGCGCTCGTTGGGATAAGCTTTGAAAATTCCTATCGTGATCAAAGCATTTACTATTGCCTGACAAGAAGCCGGAGCGAAAGAAGGATACTTTTAAACGGGGTCAAAGCGTCGGGTTTTTCCGAGCTTGTCGGAAAGCTTTTGCTTGTCATATTCACTCCGGACGATCTGGAGCTTACAAAGGGCAACCCGCAGGCAAGAAGAAACCACATAGATTTGTGCGTTTCGCAGCTAAGACCCTCTTATGCGGGGATTTTGCAGCGCTACGGCGCTATACTCGACCAGCGGAACGCGCTTTTGAAAAGCATAGGCGCGGGTGCTTCAAAGCTGGACGAGCTTGACATGTGGGACGGGCAGCTCGCGCTTCAGGGCTCGTATATATCCATGCTCAGAAGCGTTTACACCCAAAGCATGAAGCTGCACGCCTCAAAGCTTTACGATACTATATCGGGCGGCAGGGAAAAGCTCACCTTAGAGTACAGCTCCACCGTGTTCGACAGCCTTGCCGGCAGGACGGATTATAACAAAAGCATGGCACAGGAGTATTTAAATAAGCTGAAAAAATCCCGCCGGGACGATATAAATGCAGGCTTTACACAGCTCGGCGTCCACAGGGACGACCTTGAGGTCAATATAAACGAAAGACCTGTGAGGGAATACGGCTCTCAGGGGCAGAACCGCTCTGCGGCGCTTTGCTTAAAGCTCGCGCACGCTAAAGAGGTGCTTAATGAGACCGGGGAAATGCCGGTAATACTTTTGGACGACGTTCTCTCCGAGCTTGACAAGGGCAGAAGGGATTTTGTCCTGGGGCAGATAAAGGGCGCGCAGGTGTTTATAACCTGCTGCGAGCCTGAAATATCCGTCCATGGGAAAAGATTTGTCATGCGCGGAGGAAAAATCTTCACAGAAAAATAAGAATTTTTCAGAAAAATAGGATTTTTGCAGAAAATAGGAGGAGCTTTGTGTATCTGCATTTGGGAAACGGAAAATCGGTGCTTTTAAAAAACGTCATAGCTATTATGGATATCGAAAAGCCGTCCACCTCGAAAATAACAAGACAGTACCTGGCAAACGCCGGAAAGTCCGGCTGGGTGGTATATTGCTCTATGGATATGCCTAAAAGCTTTGTAATTACCTTTGACAGCGAGCTGACCGAAAAGGTGTATATAAGCTCGATATCGGCTCAGACCCTAAAAAAAAGATACGATAGCCTTACAAACGGTATAATGTAACTTAAATTATTCTCTAAGTAATAAAAATTCAGTTATGGAGGACAATATTTTGGATAACAACGAAGAAATTATCAACACAGCCGCAGCGACAGCCGTTGATAAGGACAACAACTATGATGCAAGCGAGATACAGGTTTTGGAGGGGCTGGAGGCTGTAAGAAAGCGTCCGGGAATGTATATCGGCTCGACAGGACCAAAGGGGCTGCATCATCTTGTATATGAAATAGTAACCAACTCCATAGACGAGGCGCTGGCCGGCTACTGCACGAAAATAGAGGTAGAGCTTTTGGAGGGCAACGTCGTAAGGGTGTCCGACAACGGAAGAGGAATCCCCACCGGCATACACCCTAAGGAGGGCATATCAGCCGCGACGGTAGTATATACCAAGCTCCATGCCGGAGGAAAGTTCGGCGGAGGCGGATATAAGGTTGCGGGAGGGCTTCACGGCGTGGGCGCGTCGGTTGTAAACGCGCTTTCGGAGTGGCTTGAGCTCACTATTTACGACGGAAAGAACATCTATTTCCAGCGCTTTGAACGCGGAAACTATACCGAGGAGCTTAAGGTCATAGGCGAAACCGATAAAACCGGAACCGTAGTCACCTTTAAGGCTGACCCGCAGATATTCGAGCAAACTGTAGAATACGACCATGAAACGCTTTTAAAAATGCTCAGGGAACAGGCGTTTTTGAATGCGGGAGTAAGAATAGTTTATTCCGATAAAAGAAGCGGCGAGCCTGTTACGGAGGAGCTGTATTACGAGGGCGGAATAAGGGAGTTCGTCACCCATATTCACCAGACGAGGGGGCTTGAGGTCTTAAGTCCGGAGGTAATATATATAAGCGGCGCTAAGGACGATAACATCGCGGAAATAGCGATGCAGTACAACGATTCCTATAACGAGCTTATACTTTCATTTGCCAACAACGTCCATACCCCCGACGGCGGAACGCATGAGACAGGCTTTAAAAATGCGCTCACAAAGGTGATAAACGACTACGGCAAAAAGTTCAACCTGCTTAAAAACGGTGAAAAGCTCATAGGCGACGACGTAAGAGAAGGGCTTACCGCGATAGTGTCCGTAAAGATGACAAACTGCGAGTTTGAGGGACAGACCAAGGGAAGGCTCGGAAACCCCGAGATAAGGCCGTTTGTCGAGACGATAGTATATGAAAAGCTGATGAACTACCTCGAGGAAAACCCTGCGGTCGCGAAGTCCACTTTTGAAAAGACCCTTCAGGCGCAGAAGGCGCGCGAGGCGGCAAAGAGGGCAAGGGATCTGACGAGACGCAAGTCGGCGCTCGATTCCGCAAATCTGCCCGGAAAGCTTGCGGACTGCCAGGAAAGAGATCCCGCGCAGACCGAAATATTCATAGTAGAGGGAGACTCCGCGGGCGGCTCGGCAAAGGAAGGCAGGGAAAGAAAGTATCAGGCGATACTTCCGCTCTGGGGAAAGATGCTCAACGTCGAAAAGGCAAGGATAGACAAGGTATACGGCAACGAAAAGCTGACCCCTGTCGTCACCGCGCTGGGAACCTCAATAGGCGAGGATTTTGACATTTCCAAGCTGCGCTACGGCAAGGTGATAATAATGGCGGATGCCGATGTGGACGGCTGCCATATCAGGACGCTGCTTCTTACCTTCTTCTTCAGGTTTATGCGTCCTCTTATTGACCAGGGACACATATATATCGCTCAGCCGCCGCTTTTCAAGGTGGCAAGGGGCAAGCAGGTGAGGTATGCGTTCTCGGACGAGGAGCGCGACGCATATATTGCAGAGCTTACCTCGCCCGACGGCAGGTCGAAGCCGGACGTCCAGCGCTATAAGGGTCTCGGCGAGATGGACCCGGAGCAGCTTTGGGAAACTACAATGGACCCTGAAACAAGGACTATAGTAAAAATAACGCTTGAGGACGCGGAAAAGGCGGACGAGACCTTCAGCATTTTAATGGGCGACAAGGTGAACCCGAGAAGAGAATTTATAGAGAAGAACGCAAGGTTTGCCGAAAACCTCGACTTCTAAAACGGAGCTCTGTATGGAAAATATAAGTATTGAATACGGACATGAAAAGCAGTGCTGGCTGGACGGTTACGACAGCTACACAAGGCTTTTCAAGAGAAAGCGCCAGATAGTGTTTACAGTTTTATTTGCTGTGATAGCGGTGCTGTTTGTGGAGCAGATTGTAAGGGACCCGCAGTACGGGACAGGCTGGTTCTGTCTTGCGATATGCATATTCATGCTCGCGATAAACCTGCTCACCCCGCACATAGAAAAAAAGAAAATAGCCTGTGCCCTCGACAACATAAAGGACGACAGGTATACAATCACCATTTATGAGGACAGGTTCTGCGTAAAAACCGTTCCCTCCGGCGAGGAAGCCGAACAAATACCGGAAACCGTCACCCTTTTGAGCGACAAGACGCTTCGTGCGGTCGAAAAGCAGGGTTACTACGGGCTGTTTTCAAAAACCACATTTTGCATAATACCAAGGTCAGGACTCAGCGAGGATGAGAACGAAGCGCTCGGTCGATTGGTAAAATCAATAGAGGAAAATAGAAAAAAATAAAGCGAAAGAGCGTGATTATTTTTGTTAGTAGAGGACAAAAAGGTTAAACTGACCGAAATAAACGACGAAATGAAATCGTCTTTTTTAGCATACTCGATGTCTGTAATTATCCAGCGCGCGCTGCCGGACGTAAGAGACGGCTTAAAGCCTGTGCACAGAAGGATACTTTATACCATGTACGAGGACGGTCTTACCCCCGATAAAAAATATTTAAAGTGCGCGACTACCGTCGGCGACTGCCTTGGTAGATACCACCCGCACGGCGATGCTTCGGTTTACGACGCGCTGGTAAGGCTTGCGCAGAGCTTTTCCTTGCGGTATCCGCTTGTCGACGGACACGGAAACTTCGGCTCTATCGACGGCGACCCGCCTGCCGCCTACCGTTACACCGAGGCGAGAATGGCGAAAATGGCGCTCAACATGCTCACCGATATCGACAAGGATACGGTGGATTTTGTAACAAACTTTGACGACAGATTAAAAGAACCTGTGGTGCTCCCCTCCCGCTTCCCGAACGTTTTGGTAAACGGCTCGGTGGGAATTGCGGTAGGTATGGCGACAAACATACCCCCGCACAATCTGGGAGAGGTCATAGAGGGCGTTAAGCTTGTCGCCGAGAACCCCGACTGCACCCTTGACGAGCTGATGGAGAAAATCAAGGGTCCCGACTTCCCCACCGGCGGAATAATCATGGGCAGGGCGGGAATCCGCGCGGCGTACGCCACCGGCAGGGCAAAGATAACCCTTCGCTCGAGGACCTCTATCGAGGAAATAGACGGCAGAAACGCCATCATAGTCACCGAAATACCGTATATGGTGAACAAGGCGAGGCTGATAGAGTCCATTTCCCAGCTTGTCAAGGATAAAAGAGTAGACGGCATACACGCATTAAGGGACGAATCGGACCGTTCCGGTATGCGCATTGTAATAGAGCTTAAAAAGGACGCGAACCCGCAGATAGTTTTAAACAAGCTGTTCAGCTATACCCAGCTTCAGGACACCGTCGGCGTTATTATGCTTGCGCTTGTGAACGGCGTGCCGAAGGTTCTGACTCTGAAGCAGATCCTTGAAGAATACCTTAACTTCCAGGTTGACGTCGTAACCAGAAGGACAAAGTTTGACCTTAAAAAGGCGAGAGAGCGCGAGCATATACTCCAGGGACTTATCATCGCCCTTGATTTTATCGACGAGGTAATAAAAATCATACGTTCGTCGCAGGCTCCCGCAGAGGCAAAGGAAAGGCTTATCGAAAGGTTCGGAATCTCCGAAATCCAGGCGGATTACATCGCCAACATGCGCCTTATCCAGCTCACGGGGCTTGAACGTCAGAAGATATACGACGAGCTTGCGGCTCTGGAGGAGAAAATCAGAGGCTTCGAGGAGCTTTTAAACAGCCATGAAAAGATGCTGGAGCTTATCGTCAAGGAAATCGAGGAAATAAAGGACAAGTTCGGAGACGAAAGACGCACCGAAATCCAGGCTGTCAGCGGCGAGGTTGACATAGAGGACCTTATTCCCGAGGATACAAACGTTGTAGCCCTTACAAACAACGGCTACATAAAGCGCACAAGCTCATCTGAATACTCGGTCCAGAAGCGCGGCGGCAGAGGCGTAAGCGGAATGAAGCAGAGGGAGGAGGACTTTGTGTCCGAAATGCTCGTCTGCTCTACCCACGACAACATACTCTTTATTACAAACAAGGGCATAATGTATAAGCTCAAGTGTTATGAGCTTGCCGAGGGCTCGAAATCGTCAAGGGGAAACAACATTGTAAATATACTGCCCCTGACGCCCGGCGTCGATAAAATAGCCGCCATGATATGCTGCAAGGACTTCGGCGAGGATAAGTATATCACAATGGTGACTAAAAACGGCAAAATAAAGAGGACGCATCTTTCGAAGTATCAAAACGTCAGAAAATCGGGACTTATCGCGATAGGTCTCGACGAGGGCGACGAAATAAGAGGCGTGATGATGACCGGCGGCGACAGCGAGCTTCTGGTGGCGACAAGAAACGGAATGATAATAAGGTTTGAGGAAAAAACGCTTCGCCAGATGTCGCGCTCCGCGCACGGAGTGAGGGCGATAAAGCTCAGGGGCGACGACGAGGTAGTATCGCTTCAGGCGGTTATTCCAGGTGCTACCCTTCTCACCGTTACCGACAAGGGCTACGGCAGGCGCGTCGAGCTTGACAGCTACCGCCTGCAGCACAGAGGCGGCTACGGAATGCTCAATTACCGCGTGAACGAGCAAAAGGGCAGGGTCTGCGGGATAAGGACGGTAAGCGAGGACGAGGACGTCATACTTATTTCCAACGACGGCATTATAATCAGGGTACGTGCGAGCGACATAAGCGTAATGGGCAGGTATTCCGGCGGAGTTACGATTATGAAGACCAAGAACGCTCCCGACAGGCTGGTAGCGGCATTTACAACCGCCGCCCATGATGAGGACGCCGAGCACGACGAGGTCGAGCAGCTCTCTGCCGAGGAGCTTGCAGGTCTTGCCGAGGAGGAAAGAATAGCCCAGACCGAGGAGGACTTGTCAGACGACGGCGAGCCTGACGACGCCGATGAGCCGGCGGAGGATGAATCCGAGGAAGAGGATTGACTTTGAAAATCCCGAAAAAATAAATAAGCGCCGCGCAATCTGTGATGAATATATCGTCCTGCGACGAGTTTCGTCCTGCGACGAACATGTCGTCTTGTGACGAACGTCCTGTGACGAATTTATCGTCCTGTGCGCGGCATTTTCATATTTAAAAGGAGATATGTATAAAGAATGGATGTATCCTTGATACTAAAAAAATTCGGATATGAGGGCTGTACGGCGTCGGCCTTTAAAAGCGAGGAGGACGGCGGGGAATACAGCGTCTGGAAGGTGGAAAGGGACGGTAAAGCTGCGTTTGTCCTTAAAAAAGCCAAAGGCTGTGAGTATGCCGTCTATAAGACGTTTTTAGAGCGGCTGGAACACGGAGTGCCAAAGCTCTGCGGCAGTCTGACCGACGGCGAAGAGCAGTATCTTTTAATGGAGTACGTGCAGGGAAGGAGCCTTGTGAAATGCGAAAGAAAGGGACTGACCGCAGTTTTAAATGAGCTTATATACATTCAGGACATGTATTGGGAGGAGCGCGTGCTTCAGGACAGGTGTTACAGCTATGACGAAAGTCTTTCGGACAGGAAAAGGCGCGGCGAATATCTGCCGGACGGGGATATAAAAAATGCCTACAATGAGTTTTTAAAGCTGTACGAAAATGTTCCGAGAACGCTCTGCCACGACGACCTGCTGCCGTTTAACGCACTGGCGTCCGATAGCGGAGCTGCCATTATAGATTGGGAGTATGCAGGCATACTTCCCTACCCCGTCCCGCTTGCGCGTCTTATTGCGCACGGCGAGGCGGACAGGCAGGCGCTCTTTTATATGAGCAGCGAGGACAAAGAGTTTGCGATGGAATATTATTTTGAAAAGCTTATAAAACCGAAGGGAATAAGCCGCATGGAATACTACAGGACGGCGGCGTATTTTTTGCTTTACGAGCTATGCGAATGGATAGCAATCGGTGAAAAAAACAACGACCGCGGCAAAAGATATAAAAAATACTTTGAAAGAGCGCGTCTGCTTATAAAAAAAGCGGAGCTGATTTAAATTTAAAAGTATCGGGATCTCATTCTCAGGGCAAAAAAAACGGCTTTCTATAAGAAAGCCGTTTTTCCGGTTATTTTTACTATTCAAGCTCAAATGCGCCGGTGTAAAGCTGGTAGTACTGACCCTTTTGAGCTATCAGGTCGTCGTGGCTGCCCCGCTCGATGATACGTCCGTGGTCCAAAACTATTATAACATCTGAGTTTTTAACTGTTGAGAGTCTGTGCGCGATAACAAATACCGTTCTTCCGACCATCAAAGCATCCATGCCTCGCTGGACTATCGCCTCGGTCCTTGTGTCTATGGAGCTGGTCGCCTCGTCGAGTATCATTACCGGCGGGTCTGCGACCGCTACCCTCGCGATGGAAAGAAGCTGCCTCTGACCCTGTGAAAGATTCGCTCCGTTTTGAGTCAGCATTGTGTTGTAGCCGTCCGGAAGCCTTTCGATAAAGTCGTCCGCGCCCGCAAGCTGCGCCGCAGCCATGCACTCCTCGTCGGTAGCGTCAAGCCTGCCGTAGCGGATGTTGTCCATTACCGTTCCGGTAAACAGGTTTGTATCCTGCAAAACTATGCCCAAAGAGTGACGAAGGTCGCTCTTTTTGATTTTATTGATGTTTATGCCGTCGTACCTTATTTTACCGTCCGCAATGTCGTAGAAGCGGTTTATAAGGTTTGTAATTGTCGTCTTGCCCGCGCCGGTAGCGCCGACAAACGCAACCTTCTGTCCCGGCTTAGCGTACAGTGTGATATTGTGAAGCACCGGCTTGTTCTTTTCGTACTCAAAATCGACGTCAAACATTCTCACATCGCCCTGAAGGGGAACATAGGTGATTGTTCCGTCGGCGGAGTGCGGATGCTTCCATGCCCACTGGTTGGTCCTCTCCTCGCACTCGGTGAGGTTTCCGTCGTGGTCGTACCTGGCGTTCACAAGGGTTACATAGCCGTTGTCTACCTCGTGAGCCTCGTCCATAAGCTCAAAAATTCTCTGAGTACCGGCAATACCCATTACAACTGCGTTTATCTGATGAGAAACCTGATTTATGTTTCCGGTAAACTGCTTTGTTATGTTTAAGAACGGCACAACTATGCTTATTGACATCGCCGCTCCCGCAATGCTCAGGTTGGGCGCGTTGTTGACAAGGAGCACTCCGCCTATTATGGCTACTACAACGTAGAGGATGTTGCCGATGTTGTAAAGCAGAGGACCTAAGGTGTTAGCATATTTGTTGGCGCGGTTGGAATCCTCAAAGAGCGCGTTGTTGAGCTTATCGAAATCCTCCTGCGCCCTTTCCTCGTGGCAGAATACCTTTACAACCTTCTGGCCGTTCATTATCTCTTCCGCAAAGCCCTCGACCTTACCCAAAGACTCCTGCTGCTTAAAGAAGAACCTGGCAGAGCCGCCGCCTATCTTCTTTATAAATACGGTCATGAGTATTACGCCGAGAACTACCACGGCGGCAAGGGGAATGCTGAAGTAAATCATAATTATGAACAGCGTCAGCACCATCGTGGCGGACATGAGTATCTGAGGGATACTCTGGGATATCATCTGCCGAAGGGTATCTATATCATTTGTATAGTGGCTCATGATATCGCCGTGGTCGTTTGTATCGAAGTATTTTATCGGAAGCTTCTGCATGTTGTCAAACATCTGCTCCCTGAGCTTTTTGAGCGTTCCCTGGGTAATTACCGCCATCATCTGCGCAAACGCGAAGTCTGCGATAAGCGACAGCACATAAAACGACGCAAGTATTACTACCGCTCCGATGATTCTGGGCGCAACGACGTCCCACGAGCCGGAGGCCTCCTCGATCATCTCTATTACATGCTGCATGAATATCGACGGTATGCTCCTTACTATCGAGTTAAAGACGATAAGCACAAAGGAGAGCGGCAAAAGCACGGGGTAATACTTGAACATCTGCTTGTAAAGCCTTAAAAGAAGCCCCATCTTGGATTTACTTTGCATCTTCAGCCGCCACCTTTCTGTCGGATTCCGCCTTATTCTGGGAGACGTATATTTCCCTGTAGATGTCGTTGCTCTTAAGCAGCTCCTCGTGCGTGCCGAAGGCCGCTATCTTTCCCGCGTCCATTACGATTATCCTGTCGGCGTCCTCAACCGAGGCGGTGCGCTGCGCGATGATTATCTTTGTAGTGTCGGGGATGTATGTGCGCATGGCCGCCCTTATCTTGGCGTCGGTCTTGGTGTCGACCGCGCTGGTAGAGTCGTCAAGGATGAGTATTTTAGGATTCTTTAAAAGCGCCCTTGCGATACACAGCCTCTGCTTCTGACCGCCGGAGACGTTTGCGCCGCCCTGCTCTATGTAGGTGTCGTACTTATCCGGGAAGGTCTCGACAAATTCGTCCGCGCAGGCAAGCCTGCACGCCTCTATGATTTGATCGTCGGTGGCGTTTTCATTGCCCCAGCGGAGGTTTTCCTTTATCGTTCCCGAGAACAGAAGGTTCTTCTGGAGCACTACCGCGACGTTGTTCCTGAGGGTTTCAAGATCGTACGCTCTGACGTCTACCCCGCCGACAAGCACCTCGCCCTCAGTCACGTCGTAAAGCCTTGATATAAGCTGTATGAGCGAGGATTTAGATGATCCTGTTCCGCCTATAATGCCTATAGTCTCGCCCGATTTAATGTGCAGGTCGATGTCCTCAAGCGCATACCGCTTTGCCTTCCTGGAATACTTGAACGAAACGTGGTTGAAGTCTATGGAGCCGTCCTTTACCTCGTAAACGGGGTTTTCGGGGTTTGTAAGAGTAGTCTGTTCGTTTAATACCTCGCACACTCTCTTGGCAGACTCGTCCGCCATGGTTATCATGACGAATATCATCGAAAGCATCATGAGGCTGGAGAGCATCATAAAGCTGTAGGTCAGGAGCGCGGAGAGCTGTCCCACGTCCAGCGCAAGACGGTTGGTGGTGATTATAAGATACGAGCCGAAGGTAAGGGTAAATACCATTACCGCATAGAGGCAGAACTGCATCAGAGGTCCGTTGAGAGCTACGATTCTTTCCGCAACGGTAAAGTCGCGGCATACGTCCTCCGCGGCGGCGTCGAACTTCTTCTGCTCGTAGTCCTCGCGGACAAAGCTCTTTACAACCCTTATGCCCTTTATGTTCTCCTGGATGGAGTTGTTTAAAGTATCGTACTTTTTAAATACCCTTCTGAAACGGGGCATCGCAAGCTTTGACACAACATACAGTCCAACGCCGAGGATCGGTATTACAACTACGAATATCCACGCCATATCCCCGCCCATTATAAACGCCATTATAAAGGAGAAAATGAGCATCAGCGGCGAGCGTATCGCAGTTCGGATTATCATCATATACGCGTTTTGGATGTTTGAAATATCGGTTGTAAGCCTCGTTACCAAAGAAGAAGTTGAAAAACGGTCGATATTCTCAAATGAAAATCCCTGAATCCTTTCAAAAACGTCATGCCGCAGGTTTTTGGCAAGACCGCAGGAGGCGTCGGAACATGTGAACGCCGCAAGCGTGCCGAACAGCAGCGACAAAAGGGCCATAACAGTCAAAATCAGTCCGGAACGGAGGATATAGCTCATATCCGCGTTATCGTTCTGAATGTTGTTGACAAGGTCCGAAATGATAAAGGGAATAATGCAGTCGAGAACAACCTCAAAGATTACAAAAATCGGCGTGATGAGCGCGGGCTTTTTATATTCGCGGACGCTCTTTGCCAGAGTTTTGAGCATGCTTACACTATCCTTTCTCAATTTAATTAACTACTTAATTTGCCTATCTATTTTACTACTAATGCGGTGGTCGTGTCAAGAAAAATTTTTGTTCAAAAAACCGCTTATATTTAGGTAAGATTAATACATTGTGCTTGTATTTTCTCGCAGAACGTGTATAATAGCAGATAATGACCTTAAGCGGGACTTTTGGGCCGGAATCAGCGCCGCGGCGCCGCGGCAGGGCGCGCCTCGTGTCGCAGACCCGGCTGAGCAATGCGCAGAAAAAATTTTTCCGGCGCGCCCTGCCGGCACGGCTCGGCTATAAGCCGAGCCGTGAAGCCGCAAAGCGGCTACGCGGCGCCCCCATCAAGGCGTAAACCTCGCAGGAGGACGCCTCGCAGGAGGACGCCTCGCAGGATGCTGTCCCATCGGGGAAGCTTTGCCTGCGTATGAGAAGGGCGAAAATGCCGCTTATTTTTAGAGGAGGCGATACACGAATATGCTGAAACAGCTTTGCGACAAAGCGTCCGGGCTTGTAAAAACACTTTCGGAACGCATACCCCTTTTGCGCCTTCTTGAGAAAAGACCGGTGCGGTATTTTATTTCGTCGTGCATCGCGTTTGCGGTGGATTATCTGTTGCTTTTGGCTCTCGAGCGCCTTTTTTCCGGCTGGACTCTGGCAATGGAGGCTGCCGCGACCATCGCGTTTTTGTGCAGCTCCCAGATAAATTTTCATATAAACCGGCTGTGGGTGTTTAAATCGGAAAAAAGCGTCATAGCGCAGATGGGCGGTTATTACGGTCTTGCCGCTGTGAGCTTTGTTGTAAAGACGTTTGTTATCATGGAACTTCTTGTAAGGGCGCTTGGCGCTCCGACATGGATAGCGAAGCCGGTGGCGGAGGCTGTGATGTTTGTTTTTAACTATATCGTTCAGAAAACTTTGATTTTCAGAAAAAACCGCGCGGCAAGCGAGTCGGATGAGAATAAAACATCTCAGGACGGTAAAACAAATATTAATATTTAAATTATAATATACTTAAAGTTGATACATTGTCCCAAAACGATTGACATATTAAACCGAACAAAGTATATTATATATGTATATATATCTTAATTAGGAGGACGTTTTAATGAAGGCGACTTTGCTTGTATTGGCGGCAGGACTCGGCTCGCGCTTCGGCGGCGATAAGCAGATTTCGCATGTCGGTCCGGACGGCGAGATACTTATGGAGTATTCCATACACGACGCTATCAAGGCGGGATTTAAAAAGGTAGTTTTTGTTTTAAAGGAAGAAATGGTCGAGACGGTTAAAAACACCGTGGGCGAAAAGTTTAAGGACAGGGTCGAGCTCGAGTACGCGGTTCAGGACTACAGCACGATCCCGGCGTTTTATAATGTCCCCAAGGACAGGGTAAAGCCTTTTGGGACGGTCCACGCGGTGCTCTGCGCAAAAAAGTATCTGACTGAGCCGTTCGCAACCGTAAACGCGGACGACTACTACGGCACGGAGTGCTTCAGCCTGATGTATGATTTCCTTTCAAGGCTTCACAGCGGTTCGGACGCCGCGATGGTTACATACATTTTAAAGAACACCGTAAGCGAGAACGGCGCTGTGACAAGGGGCGTATGCTCCGTTAAGGACGGCAAGCTCGTTAATGTCGATGAGACGGGAGGAATTATCCCCAGCGGCGGCGAGATAACCAGCGAAAGAGGAGTCATCGACCCCGATTCGGAGGTTTCAATGAACTTCTGGGGCTTCCACAACGGCGTGCTGGACAGAATGCAGCGCTATTTCGAGGACTTTTTGAAATCACTTTCTCCCGATGAGATAAAGGCGGAGTGTCTGCTTCCCGTAATGGTAAACGACCTCCTTGCTTCGGGCGAGATGACTGTTCTTGCAGCGCCGTCGCACGACAAGTGGTTCGGAATAACCTATAAGGCGGACAAGGAGGACGTTGAAAACAAGCTCAGGGCTCTCCACGCTGCGGGACTTTACCCCGACAAGCTTTAAATAGCAAAAAGCGGCACGAAATGTGCATATTTTTTGCTCAAAAAGAGGTAGAATATGACTGACAAAAAAGCAGATTATCTTATTTTTGCCGACATATCGGCGGACATCCCTGCTGATTACGCAAGAGAAAACGGCATAAAATTTGTGCCGATGAGCTATACCATTGGGTCGCAGGAAAGGCTTTGCGACTGCATAGAGCCGCCGGAGGTGCTTAAGAAGTTCTACGACGGTCAGCGCTCGGGAGACCTTACCCGCACCACTCAAATTTCCCCCTACAACTACAAGCATTTGTTCGAGCCGTATTTAAAGGAGGGCGAAAGCGTATTATACATTTCGCTTTCGAGCGGGCTGTCGAGCACCTACAGCTCCTCGCTTGCCGCGGCGGCGGAGCTTTGCGACAAGTACGGGGACGGCAGGGTCGTATGCGTGGATTCGCTTGGCGCGACTGTCGGAATAGGAATGCTTTTGGAGCTTGCAGTGCAAAACAGGCAAAGCGGCATGAGCATAGAGGAAAACGCCGCATGGCTTGAGAAAAACAGGCTCAGGGTATACCACTGGTTCATGGTGGAGGATCTTATGTACCTCAAGAAGGGCGGAAGGATCTCCCCTGCCACCGCGGTAATGGGAACGGCGCTCAATATCAAGCCGATACTTAAAATAGATACCGACGGAACTCTTTCAACCTTCGAAAAAAAGAGGGGTGTAAGACCTGCGCTCAACGAGCTTGTGGAGCTTTATAAAACCCATTCAGGCTGCGTGGACGGGGAAAGAGTGCTCGTAGCGCACTCTGATTGTCCAGACAGGGCGGACTACCTTTGCGAGCAGATACGCACTTTCAACCCCAAAGCTGTCATAACCTCCATGATGCTTTCCCCCATTATCGGCGCGCATGTTGGACCCGGAATGTGTGGGATAGTGCACCTAGCGCCGGACGGCGAAGAAAGGCCGTAGGAAAAAGAGTGCCGCACAGGCTTGGCCGCCGCGTAGCGGCGCGCCCCTGCGGGAATTCCTCGCGACCAGTCTGGTATAAATGATTTTTAAGTGACGCGTAGCCGGTAAAATACCAAAGGGCGCATATGCCGCAAAGCGGCAGCGCGGCGGCCAAGCCCAGAAAGCCCGAGCAAACCCGCAATAAAACAAAAACCCGCCCCTGTCTTAAGACAGGGGCGGGTTTT
>DBFJJS010000016.1:0-173635 GCA_048393055.1 Candidatus Faeciplasma sp. | reverse complement strand
TATCTCGTGTGCTCTGAAAGCTTTTACCGCCATTGAAACAGCCAAAAAAGTTTTTCCCGTTCCGGCAGGACCTACGCCAAAGGAAATTGTATTAGCCTGGATCGATTCAATATATTTTTTCTGACCAAGCGTTTTAGGCTTTATTATTTTTCCTGCCGAGGTTACGCATATGCCGCCGTCTGAAAGTGCTGCTATATCCCCAGCATTAGGTTCTACCGCCATTGACAGAACATATCTTACCTGCTGGGGTGATATATCGTCTCCATTTTCGGAAATTTTTAAAAGAGAATTTATACATGTATATGCCTTTTCCACATCCTGCTGATTACCGGATATCTTTATATCTGAACCTCTGTTTACTATGTTTACATTAAGCTCCTCCTGAATAATCTTTATATTTGTATCGTGGCTGCCAAACAGGTTGAGAACATGATTGATGTTTGTAACTACAATTGACTTCTCCGTCATTTAATCGTCCTTTCAGATTGCATTATCTTATAAAATTATATCAGATTATAAGCCGCAATTCAATATCTTTTCTTTATTACTTGACAAAAATAGGGCTTTCAACTCCTATATCCCCTCTTAGCTTGTACAAAGCCTTTAGCTTTACGACATCGTCTTCTAAGCTAAAATATACCTCTCTGGAAACAATTTCCTGATTGTCAAGTATGTTTTCCTGATATGCTTCCAACCGCTCAAGAAGTACGTTCTGCGCTTCAGTTTGAGAGTATGATTTTACTTTGGTTACATGAGTGGTGTACTCCACTGTTTTTATGCTTATCGGAAGTGTAATACCAAACAGCTTTACTGGTACGGATACCGTTTCTACAGTATAATTTTCATTTGGTGGGCGAGTCGTTGAAATCGGAATATCCAAATCAAAAACACTCAGATATCTGCCGTAGGTCGTTTCACCGTCCGAAATTACAGTGTCATAAAGCCTTTGTTCAAATTCAACCGTTTCCTCATACTCAGCAATAATTGAAGCTATGGAATGATAATAGTATACATTGCCGTTTGAATTTTCAACAATTCCGCTTACAAGCAATTCGCCCTCTTTTACAGCCGATCCGATAAGCGAGCTAAATTCTCCGGACAGAACATCCGCCTTGACGATTACTCCATCTCTTTTTGCTACTATGTTACAGGGAATTCTTCCCTCCATAGACTCGACCCGCCGTGTTGCAAGACTGACATTTACAGTAATAACCGGTCCGCTGTGACCGATAGATACCCATGATATATCATCTGACAGTTCCATAAGCCTTGCTTCTATTTTTAAAAAATTTAAAGATGGTATGTATGCACCGGCTTTTACTCCTTCTTGGGCTGCAAGCTCTATTATTTGCGACTGTATTTCAGGATCGTCCGCTCCGACTATTCTTATTTTAAGAGCTATATTTGAAAGTATAAATATCATTACAGCGCATGCCGCCGCCCCTATAATAATACCGTAGCGCTTGAATCGTTTTTTAAAAGTAAAGTATATGCCATTTTCAGATACTATTTCAAAATAATATCCTTGTTTTTCGCAAAGGCTTTTCACTTTTTTTATGTCAAATATCGAAATTGATGCATATACTGCTTCGTCAGACGTGTAAAGCGAAATATCTGTACATATATTTGTAAGTTTTGAAATGATAAGCCCCGCATCAAAGCCTTCAATTTTAATCTTAAATGTACCGAAAAGTCTAGAAAGATTCATTCTTTTTTACTCCTACAGACTGAATTTCAACAGAGGAGATTTTTCCGCATACTGTTACCGAACTGTTGATATAGTTTTTTATCTTTAACTCTTCTCCCCAGACAACTATCTCATTTTTTCCTGCTTTTACTCTTGTCATTATTTCATTGCATTCATACACTCCTGTAATGTTTTCAATAAGCACTTCATTACTTCCACAAATTGTAACACAAGATTCGTAATATGTCATATTTTTAAGCTTGCCTGCAAGCATGTCTTTGATAAGCTTCAATTTTATCACTCCCCTTTTATTATACTATTGGACATTCATGCGTAGAATTAGTAAGTAAAAAATAGGAAGAATGATTAAATGAAGATAATAAAAGGATGCATCATGAGAATGTTAAAAGAATACAATATTAATTATTGCATTATCTATTTTATTATAGTATATTATAAATTACATTATCTTTTTTCTTTTAATTCGTTTATATTTGTTGAATTTAATTTGAAAGGAATTTTATAAATGCGCATTGAATATGAAAATGACTGTCCTTTGTATTTAAAAGACTACCTAAATTACATACATACTATAAAAAATCATTCGGACAAAACTCAAGAGGCTTATTACACAGACTTAAGAACTTTCTTGCGTTATTTGAAAATTATACACGATGACGTGTCGGAAGATACTGATTTTTCTGAAATAAAGATATGTGACGTCCCGTTTTCATACATCAAGGAATTTACTTTGACCGATGCGTATGAATACATGAATTTTCTCAGACAAAAAAGAAAAAACTCCAATGCTTCACGCGCCAGAAAGACCTCATCACTAAGACAATTTTTTAATTATCTTCACGTTAAATCTATGATGCTTGATTTTAACCCGCTCGAGCACCTTGAACTTCCCAAGCCGGAAAAAAGACTGCCAAAGTATTTACAATTAGATCAGAGCAGAACTCTGCTCGAAAACATTCATAGCAAAAATCAAGTCAGAGATTACTGTATAATTTTGCTTTTTCTAAACTGCGGAATGCGTCTTAGTGAACTCGCGGGGCTTAATATATCTGATTACAGCAAATCAGGACGCAGTCTGCGTCTTTTCGGTAAAGGACGAAAGGAACGAATTGTTTACCTTAACGACGCATGTATAAACGCGATTGAGGATTACTTAAAGGTGCGTCCAAAATCACAAATAGAAAAGAACGCTTTGTTTCTTTCTACGCACTCAAACCATTTGACAAGGCTTACAACAAGACGTATTCAAAAAATAGTTGAATCCCAACTTCAGGCTGCTGGGCTTGGCAACCTCGGCATATCAGTTCATAAATTAAGGCACACCGCTGCTACATTAATGTATGAATACGGCAACGTCGACATAATGGTTCTAAAGGAAATATTGGGTCATGTAAATGTAGGAACGACCGAAATATACACCCATTTATCCAATAAGGATGTAAAGGAAGCGGCTGAGCGTTCCCCTCTTTCTAATACAAAAAATGTAAATAAGCCGAACCATGATTTTTCATCTAATCTTGATAAGGAAAACAACAAATAACCCCCACAATGCTCTCAACATTATGGGGGTGTACTTTCATTTTCTTTATTCTTTTATGTTATGCTTTGTACGTTATGCTCTATTATCATTTTTAGAAGTTTTTCGGCTACCGCGTCTACCTTTGAAAAGTCCATGGCACCAATATAGTAGCTTTCAAGCTCATCGTGGATCTCTTTTGCAACTCTTAGGGCCTCTACCGCTTCCGCTGTCAGTTTATCTACCATGCCAAGGTCAAAATTTAAACGCTTACGCTTTTCTTTAAGCACAAAGCGATCGTAGAATCTCATGGCATTAATCTTTACATCAAAATCAACCATGCCGCTATCGCAGACAAACGCGATTTTAAGCTCCGGTATAATCATATGCTGTAAAACTTCCGCTCGCAGAAAAACATTTTCGCTCACAATAACGTCATATCCGCAAGATGCGGCGTTATACGCAAGCTTACTTAGCAGCCTGTCTGCAACAGCATAGTAGTCATCACATATTTTATAAACTGTTAGATCATCAAAGTTACACTTATGAGTCATCACTCCCTTAGGAGTAATAGAGGTAATCTGCCTGTGATAAATGTTTGCAGAACCTGTTTTCTTTTTTGGGAAAAGCCTTGATGACAGTCTGTCGCAATATGCGTCCAGCTTTGCCTTATACAAACACGCTGAGCTTATCGAAACCACGTCGTCGTTGAGAGATATTATAGCTTTAAGATATCTCTTGACCAAGGCATGGTATTTTTTGTTTTGAACGGTCGTCCTTATGATGTTCTCTTTATTTTTTGCAAGCTCATGTACATTCCAGCAGCTTCCCAGGTCAACAAGTATCTCGCTTACGCCGGGATATTCCGGCTCAAAAACATGAGGCGATGTGCCGTCAACAATTATAACGCCGGTACTGCGCAGTACTACTGCATCCAGGGAATCCGGGTCTGACGAGCAGTAATAAAGCTCCGGCTCCTCAATTTCCGACATTTTAGCAGCAATTTTCTTCATCATTGATGATTTACCTGTTCCAGGACCACCTTTAATAATGTAAGTAATGAACTTTTTCGAACTTATGTCATCCGTAAGGTGAGTTGAAAAGCCGTCAGGCGTTGAATGACCCAAGAAAAACGTCTTTTTTGTATCTGCCATATCTGTCTCCTCCGAAAACAATTATTTTTATATAATATGGCAAATATTTATTTTGGGTTACAGCACAAGTACTATAGCTTCTTGCGTATTATACTGCCTTTAGTAAACGTTTTTGCGCATGGAAGCGAAAACTTCATTGTAGCTATATTTGCAACGTCAACCTGCTCCCCTGCTTCGTTTATAATTGTGTCGGCATTAAAAACATACGGCTCTGTATCAGGAGCAAGTATTTCAAGCTCATCGCCTTTAAAGAAGCGATTCCTTTGCGTGCAGTAAAGATATCCGTCTTTACAGTCATCGATTACAGCAACAACGTCATAATTTCTTACATATCCGCTTGATTCGTAGTACTGAGACTGCTCTGGTCTGCCAAAATAAAAACCAAAAGAGTATTCTCTGTGCGAAACCTTGTATACCTCGTCCGATATCCACTTGGGCAGAACGTAGTTATCGGAGTTTTCCTTTAGAATATCCACAGCCTTTCTATATGCGTTTGTAATTACGGAAACGTAATATGCGGATTTAGCACGTCCCTCGATTTTGAAGCTTGTAACGCCTGCTTTTGCAAGCTTATCAAGGTGTTCTATCATGCAAAGATCCTTTGCGTTGAGTATGTATGAACCGCTATCATTTTCATATATGGGATAATACTCTCCAGGACGCTTTTCTTCCATCAAATAGTATTTCCATCTGCACGGCTGAGCACATTCGCCGCGGTTGGCGTCACGATTTACAAAATACTGCGACAATAGGCATCTTCCCGAAAAGGACATACACATAGCTCCGTGGACAAAGCATTCAATATCAAGCTCAGGCGGTGTTTTAGCCCTAATCGCAGCTATATCGTCGATGCTGAGTTCTCTTGCAAGAACAACTCTTTTAGCGCCCATATTATAAAACGCATTTGCAGTAACATAGTTTACTATTCCGACCTGGGTAGATACGTGAAGCTCAAGATCAGGAGTATATTTTTTTATCATTGTAAAAACGCCTATATCATTTACGATGGCGGCGTCGATTCCGCATCCGTACGCTTCTTTTATAAATCCCTCAAAATGTTCGACCTCGTCGTTTGTCGGAAGAGTATTGCAGGTGAGGTATACTTTTTTTCCAAGACCGTGAGCGTAGGAACATGCATCTGAAAGCTGGTCAAATGAAAAATTCGACGGCGACGACCTCATTCCGTAGTTTTTTCCGCCCAAATACACTGCGTCTGCTCCGAAAAGTATCGCCGAATAAAACCGCTCCATATCCCCTGCGGGAGAAAGGACCTCAAGTTTATTATATTCGCTCAAACGTGTTCACTCCTCCTTAGACATCTAATCCTGCTGCCTCACAATTTTCAAGGTGTTCTTCATAAGTCGTTGCATAATAGGTTTCACCTGTCTCAATATTAGAGCAGAAGTAATAGTAGTTTGTCTCATTCGGGTAAAGCACCGCGTTTATCGCGTCAAGACCGGGGTTGCATATCGCTCCCACAGGCAGACCTGTGCAAGTGTAGGTATCATATGCGTCATACATTTCCTGATATTGTACCGTTAAAACGTTTTTTATAACGTCGTCGATATAAGAATACGTCGTATCAGACTGCAGTATCGGATAGTTTTCCGGGTCATGGAGCCTGTTTAAGAATACTGAGGCAATGTTTTTCATGTCATCTACATTTGAAGCCTCCAGCTGCACCAAAGACGCAAGCGTAACCACCTCGTCAAGGGTCATTCCGATATCAACGGAACGCTGTATCACTTCCGCATTGAGAATTTCATCAGTCCTTTGCTTTATTTTCTTTACAACGTTGTAAGCAGTATCGTCCAGATAAAACTCGTATGTGTCTGGGAAGAGGTACCCTTCATACTTATACAGCTTAAGACTTGACGATGAAACATATCTTTCAAATTCATATCCAAATACCGATGAGTTGAAGGTATATATGAAGTCATCAGCTTCACATACTCCGTTTTCTTCAAGAAGCTGCGCTGCTCTCAAAAGTGTAATGCCTTCTGGGAACGTCACTGTAACAGTGTCTCTTGCCTCCCGCATTTCCATAAGACTGTCTATGATATCAGCGTAACTCATGTTATAGGAAACTTCGATATCTCCCGGATACATATTTCCGTCTGCGCCCTTGATTTTTGCCAAAGCTATAAATATGCTCTTATAATATATGACTCCCTCATCATAAAGCTGGTCTGCAATGTCGGCAGTAGTAGAACCGTCCGGAATATCTATTGTAAAAACGCTGTCATAGCTTTCTATGCCCAAAACGTCTCGTCCTACCGTTATAACAGTAATAGACAGGACAATCGAAATGCACACAACAAGCGTTGCAAGGATTATTCCTGCATAAACAGTGTAATTTTTTTTTCGCCCTCTCTTTTTTCTTACCGACTGCTCATATTCCGTATAACTACTATAGTTTTGCGAAGACTCAAGTTTATCTTTGAAGCTAAATAGATTCGTAGAGCCGCTGCCTTCCGTTATATGAATAGTTTTTCCGCCAAAATCATTTTTCTGCTCAGGAAAGACTTCTGAAACAGAATCGCTTGCTTTGTCAGACAATTCTTCAGAAATGATACTAATGTCTGCGTCATTTTCAATAGTTTCATTATTATTTTTTAATTTTTCATCAGCAGGTTGTGAGTCACCTAAAATTTCATTTAAAAGCTTGTCGTATTTTTCAAATTTATTATCGGTCATACAGCACTTCCTTTATACATAAACGCAAGTTAAAGCTATTTGTCCTTCACATTAAGCGACTTTATAAGTCTGTCGGCGCGTTCCTTTGAAATAAGCTTTTCAACAATTGCGTAGGAAAACTCCTTAGCCGCTCCCATTCCGCAGGCAGTAATGATATTTCCGTCAACACAAACAGCGCAGTCTAAAACATTTGCTCCCTCAAGCTCGCTTTCAAAGCCGGGATAGCAAACGGCGTTTTTACCCTTTAAAAGACCTTTATGCCCCAAAATAGACGGCGCTGCGCATATTGCCGCAATCGGTATGTTATTGTTTGCGCAGTAATCAATCGCATCAATGACAGTTTGATTCTTTTCAAGGTTAAGCGTTCCCGGCATGCCACCCGGAAGAATGATCATCTCAACGTTTGATGACATTTTAAGCTTGTTGTCCTCCATGTCGGTTATCACCGGAATACCGTGAGATCCTTTGATTATACATCCGCCTATTCCGACAGTGACGACCTCTTTTTCACATCTTCTGAGGCAGTCAACGGGCATCAAAGCCTCAATTTCTTCAAATCCGTTAGCAATAAAACAAACAACCATACTGTTAAACCTCCATAGCTGATTTCAACTGTTCCTCTGCATCCTTAAGAACAGTCTCCGTAATGTTTTCTCCGCCCAAAAATCTTGCTATTTCGCGAACTCTTTCATCAAAACTCAAAGGCTTTATTTCCGTAACCGTCCTTCCGTTCTCGGTTTTCTTTTCTATAAGCATATGGTTATCAGCCATAACAGCAATCTGCGGCAGATGAGTTACGCATATTACCTGATGTTTTTTTGAAATTTCCTTTAGCTTTATTCCGATTTTATGAGCAGCCCTTCCGCTGACTCCTGAGTCTATCTCGTCAAATATCAGGGTAGGAATTGAATCCTTATCGGCAAGAACGCTTTTTAAAGCGAGCATAATTCTTGACAGCTCTCCGCCAGACGCTATTTTTGCAAGCGGCTTTGGGGTCTCACCCTTATTTGCAGAAATCAAAAATTCTATATTATCCATTCCGCTTAAAGTCAGCTTGCCCTTTTGATTACTGACTGAAAGCCTTACGTCTGGCATATTAAGAAACGCAAGCTCTGCTCCTACCTCTGAAACAAACCTAAGTGACGCCTCCTGCCTGAAGTGCGAAAGCCTTTCGGCCTTTTTTGTTACCTCTAAAAGAAGCCTGGCTTTCTTTTTTTCAAGCTCTTCTATCAGTTCTCCCGAATCCTCGAGCGCTCTTATCTCCTCCAGAGATTTTTCATATATCCCTATTACGTCGCTCAGCTCAGGACCATATCTCTTTTTAAGCATATTTAACTGATTTCTTCGCTGGGTTAATTCTTCATACTCATTCTCATCTATATCAAGACTTAAAAGAATGTGGGACAGCTCTGCGCTGATATCGTCTATTTCAATTTGAACGCTCCCAAGCCTTTTTGCGGCAGGATCGAGTTCCTTTAAAATATCCTCATTTACCTTAAGCCCAGTAAACGCTTTGGCGACAAGATCGCTTGCGCCTTCGCCGTCGTCATCCCCGGTAAGGCAGGAAACAGCGGTTTTTAGTGCTTGTGAAAGAGACACAGCGTTATCTAAAACCTTAAATCTCTCCTCTACCGCCTTATCCTCGTTCTCTGTAATGCCCAGACTTCCGACATCCTCTATTATTCGCGAAAGATATGCTTTGCGCTGCTCGTTTTGTCTCACGTCGTTTTTTATACGGTTGATTTCTCTTGCGGTTCTTTGCAGCTCCTTAAACGAGTCCTGATAATCGCTTAAAAGCTTATCGGACAAAGCATAGCTATCAAGAATATCTAAGTGCTTAGCTGGATTTAAAAGAATTTGGCTATCGTGCTGACCGTGAATATTTACAAGCATATCCCCTATTTCTTTCAGCGCGGATACGTTTGCTGGGCGCGAATTAATTTTCGCGAGGCTTTTTCCGTCAGAACGGATTTCTCTGGAAATTATAAGCTCGCCGTCGCTTTCAAGACCAAGTTCTGAAAGCTTGTCCTCAACAGCCTTTGGGATATCGGTAAATACAGCGCTTACATACGCGCGTTCTGCACCCGCCCGTATTATATCCTTATAAATTCTCTGACCCAACACTGCGTTAATGCCGCCTATAAGGATAGATTTGCCCGCGCCTGTTTCTCCGGTAAATATATTAAGATTATCTTCCAAATTCACAGTCGAATTTTCTATTACCGCTAAATTTTCAATGTGAAGCTCACTTAGCAAGAACCATCACTTCCTTTTGCAAAAAAGATGTCTCAAAGCTCGGATTTACAAAAGATTACTTAATTCCTGAGCCATGTTCACGGCATCCTTTTCAGTGCGCATAAGCACGAATATCGTATCATCCCCGGCAAGCGTTCCGACAACCGAGCCAAATCCGACGGAATCAAGCTTTGAGCATACGGCATTTGCCATTCCGGTACTGCACTTTATGACTACAGTATTCAACGCCGTGTCAACCGACAATACTGCATCGGAAAAAAGAGAGTAAAACGATGACCTTGCGTTACTTTCTGAGCTTTTTGGCGGCAGCGAATACTTGTAGTTTCCGTTTGCGCCCATTGTTTTTAATAAAGAGAGCTCCTTTATATCTCTTGATACGGTCGCCTGAGTAACGTTAAAGCCCCTTTCAAGCAGCAGCGCCTGCAATGTTTCTTGAGTATCTACTTCGTATTTCGAGACGATATCTAAAATTGCTTTTTTCCTATCGCTTTTCATTCGTCCTCCGTTTACATTTCCTTGGCGGGCTGCATCAGCTTTGAGCCAATTGATTTAAAGTAGTTATTTTTACTGATGTCGATGAGATCTAATCTTAGCAGGGATTTTTTAATGAATACTCTATCTTTTTGACAAACAGGTATTGCTTGATTTCCATCCGCGCTTATGCCTATTTCACCATCTGCCATAAATCTCACTTCAATAAGCTTATCAGGTGAAAAAATCATTGTACGTGCAAACAGCGAATGCGGGCATATCTGTGTAAATTCTATGCAGTCCATTGACGGCTCTATCAGCGGACCGCCGGCAGAAAGCGAATATGCAGACGCACCGGTAGGCGTCGAAAAAATCAAGCCGTCCGCCCTGAGCGATGAAACTTTAACGCCGTCGGCTAAAACAGTAAAATCATTTATATTATATTTGAAGCCATGAGTAATTACAATATCATTTAACGCCGTTGCACAAATTATTTGACCGTCTTCGCGCTCTATATTTACGTCAAGCATCATCCTGCTTTCGGTATTGTAATTCTTGGACACAAGCCTTTCAAGCTGACCCAGCTCGCATCTTTCCATAGATGCCATGAATCCAAGGCGTCCGCAGTTAATTCCCAAAAGCTTTTTATGATTTTTTGCAGCTAACGACGCAATCTTAAGTATGGTTCCGTCGCCGCCAATAGTTATGATAACGTCTGCCGCCTGCACTCCGTCATTGTCAGAAAGTATAATCACATCATTGCAGCCGTCAAGCTTTTTTTGCATTATAACGCTACAGCCAAGACTGTGCAAAATATTTACGACTTCAACAGTACATTCAAACGCATGCAGCTTTGCAAGATTTGGATATAAAAAAACTTTCACGGTCTCAACTCCTTTACGTTATTTGTAAACCCCTGCTCAACTATTGCCTTAATGTCAAGGAAATCAGAACATACGATGTCTTCTTTGATTAGATAAATAAGATACTCAATATTGCCGTCCCCGCCTTTTATCGGAGACGAAGTAAGCCCTTTAACCGAAAAGCCGAGTTTTTGAACTGCATTCACAATATCAGAAAGAACATCCATATGAACGCTTTTGCTTTTTACGATTCCGCCCCTTGAAATATTTTTTTGCCCCGCTTCAAACTGAGGTTTTATAAGAAGGACGGCTTTCCCGCCAAATGCGAGAAGTCCTGCGGCAGCCGTCGCAGCATATTTAACAGATATAAAAGACAAATCGGCCGATACAAAATCCGGTGTTTCTCCCCCTATTGTGTCTTGCGTTACTTCTTTAACGTTTATACCTTCAAGGTTCACAACCCGTTCATCTGCGGCAAGCTTTTCATCGAGCTGTCCATGCCCTACGTCCACTGCATATACCCTTTTTGCGCCGTGCAGGAGCATACAGTCGGTAAAGCCTCCGGTAGACGCGCCAAGGTCAACGCAGGTAAGCCCGTTCAGATTAAGAGAAAAGCTGTTTATTGCCTTTTCAAGCTTTAGCCCTCCTCTGCCTACAAACTTTTCTTTTTTGCCGAGATATTCGATGCTGTCGCCGATATCCACATCATAAGCAGGCTTTGTGACAGATTTTCCGTTTACATATACACCGCCGGATTTAATATATTTCTGCGCTCTTTCGCGGCTTTTGGCTATTCCTCTGGTCACAAGCTCAATATCAAGTCTTTGCATTGCCGTCCTCACTTATAAGCTCCGCTATTTTTTTCTCTGATAATCCGCACATGTCTATCGCTTCTTCAATACTCATGTGCTGAACATATCCGTTTATCGCGCGAGCCCTTAAGCTCTTGCAGCAAGCCTTGAGCTTCTGCCCTATCGAGCCCTCATAACTGCACTCTTCAAATATATACGCTTTCTTATAACAGTTAATAATGTCCACAACGTCTTCGCTTATCGGAAATACCTTGAGCAGCTTCAAATGGTCAAATCCAAGCTTACAGGATACGTTATCGGCGGCTCCGGATTCACGACCATATGAAACAATGAGCAAATCGCCGTCCCTTACCGTAAGGCTATAATCCTGAGAAATTCCCTCAGATAAAATCTCTCCGCCTTTTGGACACCTGATTATTATCAGTCCGTCATCATAATATAATGCCTTATTTAGGCAAATGTCCAATTCCTTATAGCATGATGGTGAATATACTGTAACGTTCGGTATTGTAGTTAAAAACGGTATATCAAAAAGCCCCTGGTGAGTCTCTCCGTCCCTGCCGACTATTCCGGCACTGCATTCAAAAATCACAACATGAAGCCCGGCAATTGAAACATCGTGAATAAGCTGATCATAGCTTCTCTGCAAAAACGACGAATACACAGAAAACACAGGTATCATGCCCATTTTGGAAAGCCCTGCCGCAAACGTAACGGCATGCTCTTCTGCTATTCCAACGTCAAAAAAGCGCTCGGGATACGCCTTACTGAATTCAGCGAGACCAGTTGCATATTTCATTGCAGCAGTAATTGCGCATATTTTTTCGTCCTTTCTCGCCGCTTTAACAAGCAGCTTGCCGAACTCCTGCGGGAATCCATGTTCCTGAACCGGCGTTTTACCCGATTTGACATCAAAGGAAGAAACACTGTGAAAATTACCAGGGTTTTCTTCGGCGGGATTGTAACCTTTTCCCTTCACGGTATTAACCTGTACTATTACGGGGGCGTATAAAGCTTTTGCAGCGTTTAGCGCGTCTTCAACGGCAAGAAGATCGTGGCCGTCGATCGGTCCGATAAATTCAAAGCCCAAATCCTCAAACAATGTGCTGTGAAGCAGCTTTCCCTTAATTACATCTTTAAAAAGGCTGATTGAATCCTTTAGCCTTTTTCCGAAGAACGGTATATGGCTGATAACTTTTTTTGTAAAGTTTTTTGCCTTCTTATACGATTTTTTTATCCTCAGCTTAGAAAGATGCTCTGCTATGCCGCCAATGTTTTTTGATATAGACATTTCGTTGTAATTTACTATAACAACGAGATTCGTCCTGCTTCTACCGGCGTTATTCAGTCCCTCATATGACAGCCCTCCTGTCAATGCTCCGTCGCCAATAACGGCTACAACATGGTGGTTGTCGCCTTGAAGCTTCATCGCCTGAGCTATTCCAAGCGCAGCCGAAACAGACGTGGAGCTATGTCCGCATATTACAGGGTCGTGTTCCGATTCCTTTGGCTTTGGAAAGCCGCTTATTCCATCTTTGCGTCTGAGCGTATCGAATGCATTGTACCTTCCAGTCAGAATCTTGTGCGTATAGCATTGATGTCCCACGTCAAATATTATTTTATCATTAGGAGAATCAAACACCCTGTGGATGGCGACAGTCAATTCTACTACGCCGAGATTTGACGACAAGTGTCCTCCGTTTTTTGAAACCGTGCTTATTATTTTTTCTCTGACTTCATGGCAGAGTTCTTTTTCTTCGTCTATGCTGAGATTTTTAATATCCTGCGGAAGCTGCAGCGATGTTAAAAGATTATTGTTCACATTCAAGAGTCCCTTATAATTTATAGCTTTCTGCCTGCAAGCTCATACGCCAATTCGCATAAAAGCTCAGAGCCGTCATAGCCCTTTATTGCGTCAACGGCCATTTGAGTATATTCTGCCGCAAGCTTTCCGGCGCGTTCTACGCCTAAAATATCTGCAAATGTTTTTTTGTTCCTTTCTTTGTCGTTTCCTATATGCTTGCCCAATAGCTTTTCATCTCCGATAACGTCCAGTATATCGTCAACAATTTGAAACGCAAGACCGAGATTTTCAGCGTAAGCCTTTGCGCTTTTCAGCATATCGCCGTCTGCATTTGCGAGCGTTGCTCCAAACAGGCATGAGGCGGTTAAAAGGCGTCCCGTCTTGAGCGCGGACATCTTTGTCAGATAATCTATATCAGGGTTGCAATTTTCAGAACATAAGTCAAGAACCTGACCCATTATCATTCCATTGTTGCCAGCCGCCGAAGAAAGAATATGTATGAGCTTTGCCGCAACCAAAGCCGATATCCTGCCGTCTAGCGCATAGCTGGATATAATTTCAAACGGGAGTATGCTCAATCCGTCGCCTGCCAGAAGAGCGATATCCTGACCGTACTCCACGTGAACGGACGGCTTTCCGCGCCTTAAACTGTCGTTGTCCATTTCCGGCATATCGTCATGAATAAGTGAAAACGTATGCATAAGCTCAAGGCAGACGGCAATATCCGAAATGTCGAACGTTCCGCCGCATAAGCGGTAAAATTCCATACACAGCACGGGTCTTATTCTCTTACCTCCGGCAGACAACGCATAGCACTCTGCCTGTATTACTCTGTCTCTTGCAGAATCAGAGTGAGAAAGAAACACGCAGTCGGAAATGACAGCGTTGATTTTTTTTACATCTTCCTTTAAAACAGCTCTACAGCGCTCATTCATTTCTCTCCTCCGTCTGAACCAAGCTCATCTTTCATTTCTGAGATAACCTTAAGGCATTCGTCGGAAAGCTCCATGCCTTCCTTGTAAAGCTTCACGGTATCCTCAAGGGTTGTACCGTCGCTGCTGAGCTTTGAGCATATTTCCTTAAGTCTTTTTAATGATTCATCAAAATTCATAATCGTACATCCCTAATCAACTTGCGTCGTTTTCTTTACCTGCAGCATCACTAATTTTTGCCTTGACACTGCCGTCCTTAAGAATGATTTCAATCCGATCTCCTACGCTGACGGCATCTGCACTTGTAACAAGCTTCTTATCCTTGCAGCTTGAGCCGCCGTCTGCTTTATATATAAGAGCGTATCCGCGCGAAATTATATTCATTGGATTAAAACTGCTTATCAAGCGCCTGCAGGCAGCCGCGTCATTTTCAAGGCGCTTAAGCTTCTGAGTATAAAGCGACGATATTATCATTTTATACGACTGCACTTCATATGCAATGGATTTCAGCTTGCGCTCCGGTGAAAAAACCGACAGCATATCTTTTATATTCATAATGCTTCTTTGAGCCGCTGACATCTTCTTAATCGCTTCTTCTGATATACGTTCTTTCATATATCGAATTTGCATGAAAATATCATTTATATCCGGCGTACAAAGTTCTGCTGCACCTGATGGCGTAGGCGCTCTAAGGTCTGCCACAAGGTCGCACAGGCAAACGTCAATTTCGTGACCAACAGCTGAAACCACAGGGGTTTTGCAGTTATAAACTGCCATAACGACTTCTCTTGCATTAAAACATGATAAATCCTCGTTCGAGCCTCCACCACGGGTTAAAATAATAGTGTCAGCTCCGCTGGCGTCTGCAAGAGCTATCGCGCCGGCAATGCTCCCAGGAGCTTCAATTCCCTGAACGACGGCAGGGAAAAGCTCTATCTTAACTAAAGGATACCTTCTTTTAGCTACGCTTATAACATCCTTTACAGCAGCGCCGGTAGGCGATGTTACGACGGCAATCTTACTCGGATACTCTTTTATCTGTTTTTTGGACTTTGAGAAAACGCCTTTTTGCGCCAGCTCATCCTTAAGCTGAGCAAGCCTTATATAGTCCGCTCCCCTGCCGGACGGCAGAAGCTGAGTGCAGTTTAGCTGATATACCCCGCTCTTTTCATAAACGTCTATTCCACCGAATGCAATTACGCTTAGACCTGCTTCAGGGTAAAACTTAAGCCTCTCTACGTTTGAAGAAAACATTATTGCCCTGATGGAGCTTTTTTGATCGGTTAGAGTAAAATACATGTGCCCGGAGCTGTGGTTGATGGAAACGTCAGATATCTCTCCGCTTACAGCTATTCCTTTCAATTTAGGATCATTTTTTAGCTTAAAAGAAACATAAGCGTTTACCGACGAAACAGATAGAATAGGATTCACAGATACGCACCGTCCTTAATAGCAGCAAAAACGGCAATTCCCGCGGCATTATCACAGGAGAAGCACGGCTCGCAAAAATAAGCGTCAAAATCCGTCTGAAGGCTTTTTCTTATAAGCATATCGGACATTACGCCTCCTGCATATATTACAGGCATATCTGAATATTTACTAAGAGCGAAGCGGGTCATTTCATTAATTGCTGCTTCTATATATTTAAGTGCATAAAGCGCAATGTCACAGGATAAAACTCCGTGCGAGAGCATATCCGAGCATTTGTTCTCAACTCCCGAAAGACAGCATGAGCCGTTTTTTAGCGTGGGCTTTATTTTAAATTGAGCTGTCGAATTGACCGCAAGCTTTTCCAGCTCTATGCCGCACGGAAATTTAAGCCCGAGCATAAGCCCGATTCGATCAATAAGCTGCCCGGCCTTTATATCAAGCGAACCTGAAACCTGAAAAGCCGATATTACACTCTCGCCGTCACGCTTTACAAGCAGGCAATCTGTCGTTCCTCCGCTTACGTGAAACGCAAGAAACGGCTTGTCGGATTTAATAAGATCAAGCCTACCGCAGGAATAAAGAGCCGCAAGTATATGCCCCACCTGATGCGAGGTTTTATAAACCGGTCTGCCTGTAACCGTTCCGATGCTTGAAGCTACAGACTCACCCACTAAAAAGCACGGCATATAAGAGCCGTCAACGTTCCTTGGACGGCATGAAGCACCCAACGCTTTGATATGTTCGGTGCCTGAAAGGTTGAGTCCGTTTATGACCTCGGAAATCTGTCCGACATGATGAAACACCGCATCCGATTGGCGGAGACCAAGCTCGCCTCTCTTAACGGGAAGAAGCTTTTTTGATTGCTTTATTTCTCCGCCTGCACTATCAAAAAGTGCGGCAGAGGTTGTATAATTGCTTGTGTCAAGCCCCAAATACAGCGGCATATCATTTTTTCTCGAGGCTTCTGGCATATGAGCCGAGAAGACCGTTTACAAACGAAACATCAGAATCCTGTGCGTACTTTTTTACTAGCCCTACAGCCTCGTCAATAGCGACGCCTACCGGAACTTTGTCCGACTTGTAGTTTATTTCGTAAACCGCAAGCCTTAAAGCGGCTAAATTGATTTTAGGTATCCTGTCGATACTTCTCTTTTTACTGAATCCCGCAATAATTTCGTCGATCTGGTCGAGGTGCTCAAACACTCCCTCGACAGTTTCCTTTACCTCGTCGTTTATGGTTACTGCATCGTTGTCCCACGAAAGATCTATTAATACGGAAACCGGCTCATCTCTGAAGGATTTTTCAAATACAAAGATAAACTCCGATTCTCTTATATCATGTCTTGTAATACCCATATAAACTTCCCACCTGTAAAATCTTTTAACGCAGAGCATGCCAAGCCCACAGGCGCAGGCTTGGCACTATTCTTATTTGTTGGAAACGTCCGAAAAAATCACATCCACAACGGAAACATTCACTTTAGAAACAGTAACCCCCGTCATCGACTGGACTGCAGATTTAACCCTTTCCTGTATCTGCTCGCAAACTGTAACGACATTATAGCCCTTACATACTACTATCGACATAGAAATTTTTGCAACACCGTCCAGCATTGCGACGCTTATAGCGCTGTCATCGGTTTTGCTCGAAAACAGCTTTCGAACGCTAAATGGTTTTGCCGCGATTTTGGCAACTCCGCTTACCTCCAGCGCGGCGTTTTTGGATATTGATATTATGACGTTTTCAGAAACGCGAAGAGTACCTCTTCTTGACTTTGCCGAAACATCCATAAGACAATCTTCCTCCTTTTAACATCTTGTTGCCGGTAGTGGGAGATTAACTACAGATTAATCTATGGCTAATCCATTTTGAATACATATAAAAATTATATATGTTTAGTATATCACAAAACTCACAAGCAGACAACTACTTTACCTCAAAAATTCTTATATTCTCATTTGCAACGTCTACCTCTGACAGAAGTATGTCTTTTATTTGCGCCGCTTGAGCTGCCGTTAAGCCGTCGGACTTTACGACAATGCTCGCGTTTTCGCCGTCAAGGTAAACTACGCAGTCTTCAAATCCGGAAGCCTTAATCAAATCCTCTATTACGGTTTCACTCTCAATAAGAGTTGAAAGAGCTATTGCGTCTTCCGTATAAGTTGCCATTTCTTCGCTTGTGATGTCTCCGCCGCTCAGCATCATCTGTAATGTCTCAACAGCCTCATCACGGGATGTAAGTTTGTTAAGCCTTGCCTGCGCAAAATAATCTTCGGACGAATATGTCTCCAGTCCGGTGCCATTTACATATTGCAGTTCTCCGTATTCGCCGCTCATATCAATGCCGTCCATTACCTCAGTTGGCTTAAGCTCGGTTTTTGAAAGCTCATAATTTGCATAAACTGCAATTCCCAAAAGCAATGTCAGGCAGGTGATGATTATTTGTTTTTTTCCAAACTTAAAATTAAGCTTTGTTCCAAATCTTTTGCTAATACTTGTCATAATTATCTCTCCTTGGTTGAATTTGTTACATAAACTCTGTTTGATGATATATTTAAAACGGTTGAGACCGCATTGATAACTTTTTCCTTTACATTTATATCTTCACCTCCTGTACAAACTACAAGAACTCCCTTGACCTTTGGGCAATCAATCCTTTCTATTAACGCCTCCTTGTTTCCTATGATAACTGTTTCGGTTTTTTTCTCCAAATCCGCTTTTTCAATGTCTTCAACGTACACTATTGATGATGATCCCTCCATTGTAAGCATTACCGAGACGTCTCCTACACCTTCTATTTTTGAAACAATTTCCTCAAGCTGTTTGCAAAGACTGTCCGAAAACTGCGTATCTACATTCGGTACAACATAATCGTCTGATATCTCCTCGGTTTCGTCGCTCTCAAAGCCGTTCATAAAAATGAGAAGAATCACCGCCAGCGACGCGATAATTAGATAAATTGTAGTTTTTTCGGTAAGCTTAAACCTTTGCTTAAGGCTTTCTTTAATGGATTTAAGCTCCATCTTCGTCCTCCGAGAATGTAAGGTCTATGCTGATATCACCTATTTTTGTTTCCACAAGACGTATAGCTTCGGCCTCGTATTTTTCCCTGCTGCCACCAATGGTCATGCTGATTTTACTAATAAATATGCAGTTGTCATCGTCAATATTAGTTTCAACAGATATTTTTTCCATAGGTATCTGCGCCTCCTGAATCATCTTGCCTATCTGTTCCTCAAGCCTTTTCTCGAGCTCTGATATAACAAGCTGATCTGCATATGAAACACTGCCATTTAAGCTTTCCGATTCAATCTGCGGGATGCCGTCAAAGGAAAAATCAGCTCCCAGCACTATCCCCCCGATAGTAACAGCTGCTATTATGGATATTAAGGATCTTAGCTGTCTTTTATATCTGTCAGGCGTAATGAGCATAATAATAAAATACATAAGAGACAGCACGCATATTGATATCGTAAGATTTTTAAGAAAAATCATATGTACGCCTCACTGCCCAAAATTATTATCACTCCTGTTGATATAATGAACATTAATGCATATATCAAAAGAAGCGTAACGCAAAGCGAATATACATCAGATAGCCCGCGAACGAGAGAAGCCAGCATACTTGAACCGGTTATCTGGCAAACCCATTCAGATATCATAAGCATCAGCTTGTACGACCACATGGTAATTATTGGTACTGATAAAATAATAACTATTACAACTATTCCAACTGCGCCCACAGCGGAGCGCATGGCGCTTATGCTTACCTTAACTGTTTTATAAGACTCGGACAGCGACATTCCTATTACCGGGACAAAGCTTGACACAATATATTTTCCTGCCTTAAGTGCAATTTCACCTCCAGCTCTCCCAACAACAGTCTGCAAACTGATTACACCGACAAAAACTGTCATTATAACGCCCGTAATGCCGGTAAAAGCTCGTTTTAAAGTACCGGTTAAATCAGGCAGCGATCTGTTTACCGCCTGAAGGCACGCCATTACAAGCATACATGATAACATAGGCTTTAAAACTAATGTAGATATTGCTGTAACTCCTTCAGCAGCATATAATACAAGAGCATTATAAGAGGTTGCAGCTCCTATATTCCCGGAAGCTGCCGTTATTGCAGCAAATATAGGTATGTATGATGCCATAAACGCTTGCTGAGACTTTACTGCTGTCATCATTTCAGAAAATGAGCTTAGTATAAATGGAGATACTGCCAAGAAGCATACTATTACAAATACATCGCCGATAAAGTCAGAGCGTGATGATATTGAAAGAGTCACCTGACATATAAGAGACAAAACAAGTACTATTATAAGTATCTTTAAAGGACCAATAAGAGCAGATTTAAATACTGAGCCAAAATAGCCAAGTATAGATTTGGCGCTGACATTTTTTATGCTTTCCGGGTCGGATATGTCCACATTGTTTTCACTTAAGAATTCATCTGCCGAAGCTGTTTCCATATTTTCAAGCTCACCGGCAAGCTCTTCTGAGTAATAAGCATGTGCCGTAAATGCAAATGCCGATATCAGCACCAGTGCGAATAATGCTCTTAAAATTCTTTTCATTTAAATCTCCAAAATATTTTTTACAACGTCTATAAAGCTTTCGACAAGCGGAATACATATTATTGCTATCGCAATTCTTGACGAAATATCTACAACTCCTCCAAGCGCCGTTTCTCCGCAGTCTCTGCAGCATGATGACGCTATCTCTCCAACATAGCATATACCAAGCGCCTTGAAGGCTATTAATATATACTCGCTTCCGACTCCTGACGCGTCTGCAGCACCCTTAAGGCTGTATATCACGTCGGATATGCTTCCTATAATTGATGCGACAACAACTACTACAGCCGCTATTGAGATCACGGCGGAAAGCTCCCGGTTAGTCGGCTGAATGACCTTGGAAATTACCGCCGCCGTCACGCATACTACGGCAATAATAATGATATCCATCAGAATCCAAAGGTACTCTTAATGGTATCGAACAGCCTTGATATTTCACTGACAAGCATTAACATAACTATAACAAGACCGGCTATGGTTATCATAAGGGCCTGTTCGTCTCGCTCAGAGCGCTTTAAGAGCTGACTAAGTACGGCTACAATAATTCCTACTCCGGCAATTTTAAATATCAAATCAACATCCATACCAAGTTACCTCATATAACTATCATACAAATCATTATTCCGGTAAATACTCCAAGGCTGTAGCAGAGCTTTTTCTTTTTAAGAAGATTATCCTTTTTCCCCTCGTAAATTTTTCTTAAAGCCTGTTCAGTATAATCAAGCCGCTGCATCTGAGTTTCAAGATCATACATGCCAAGGTAGTCTGCAATTCCACAAAATTCGTCGTATGCATCCTTGTCCGCATCCTTGAGCGCATCTTTACATGCCTGCTTCCACTGTTCTGAGAAGCTGTTGTTTATGGAAATAAACCGTCTTACTTCATATAAATCGCTTTTTTTAAAGCAGGATGAGCATAGTTGATAAACATCAGCGGATTGATACCTTAGCAATGCAAGCATTCTGTCAACAACCGATACAAGCTCGCGAGTAAGCTCTGTCTGCCTGATATCCTGCGATATTATCTCACGTGAAATAAGAAAAGCTGAAATAACTACCGCTGTACATAAAAAAAATCTAAACAATTTTCTTAATCCTGTAATTGTAGCCGCCTGTAAGTTCTACGGCGTATTCAAAGTCTGCCATATCAGCAAGAGCCCTTACACTGCTCTTATTCAACGCATCTGAGTAACTTTTGCCGTGTACGGCAGTTATAAGACTTACGCCTGAGTGGAATGCAAGCTCTAAGGCGTCGAGTTCATCTCTCGTACCGATTTCATCAACTATTATTGCGTTAGGCGACATAATGCGTACTGCGCTCGATATTCCAGAGTGCTTTGGATACCCGACAAATATGTCCGTGAGCTCTCCTACATCATTTTCAGGATGATTTTTGAAGGTTGAGGATATTTCGTTCTGTGAATCGATAAGCGATATTCTGCTTCTTGTGCCTAACAGCCTTGATAAATCTCTGAGCAGAGTGGTTTTTCCCGATGCCGGAGGACCTATTATCAAAATGCTCGGAATTTTATATGTATCACATCCACAAAAACATTCGTCATAAATCTTATCTGCAAACCCTCTTACCTGACGCGCAATCCTTATATTTACTGAAGAAACATACTTTATAGTTTCTACGTCTTTAAAGCTGCTCCCTACAACGGCAGTACCACACACGCCTACTCTGTTACCGCCCCTTGTAGTGACGTACCCCATTGCAAGCTCCTTTGAATAGCTGTGCAATGAGTAAGAAAAAGCAGTTTTAAACGCATATTCTATATCTGTTTCATAAGCTGTAATTGCATAGTCCGGCTCGTTCAATATCTTGCCGCTTTCATCTAAAAATAAATTATTTTTGCCCATACATATGCTTACTCGTCGTCCGTTCCTTAAACGTATCTCTGTTATTTGTTCCCTGTCATTCTTGTCCATATTGCAAAAGGCGCTCTTTATTCCTCCCTGCAAAAGCTCTATAGCAGCCAATATGCTTGTGGTCATTTTAACCATCCTTTCTGCTGTGTATTGCCTGTCCATTAATATCTTATGTGGGTAGTTGATACAATATGACCATAATCAAAATTGCCTATTCTTTTGTCTTTTTTGTATTTATCCCTTTTATTCCTCCTATCGCGCCTCCCAAAACACATACGATGAGCCTAAGTATGCAATATCCGCTTAAATATCCGTTTGATACAACGCTTGCCGGTAAAATAATTACACATAAAACTGCTCCGCATAATAAGCCCTGAACAAGACCACCATGCCGGCATATTTGGGTAGACACATATCCTCCGGTATAAGACGCCGCAAAAAGAGTAACCACAACAGCAATCATAATTACTGCTTTGGAAAGATTAAAAACAAGAAGTACAACAGAAATTATCAATATCATTGCAAAAATCATTCCCACTTCGGCAGCTAATCCGTATTTCAGGCCATGACTGACATCTAATTTTGACATAAAAATCCCCTCGAACACTGTTTTATATACAGTATTCAAGGGGATGAAATAATAGAATCAAATTAAAGTTAGTCCTTCTTTTCGATTTCTGCCTCTTCAAAATCCTTTTTAGACTTTTTGGCTTCCTTAGCCTCCTTAGCCGCAGCAGCTGCTGCCGACGCTTCCTTTTCAGCATCAATATTCTGTGAAACAGCCCAGCGCCTAATCCTAAGCTTGCTCCTGTCGCCTCCGGTCTCGATTACGAGAGTATCCTCTTCAAGCTTGCATACTATTCCAACAATTCCTCCGGCAGTGACTATCTCGTCACCGATTTGGATATTCTTTCTCATCTCAGCGTCTTTCTTCTCCTTTTTGCGCTGAGGTCTGATAAGTATAAAGTAAAATGCAACAATTAAGATTACAAGCCAAATTATTGACATCCAGCCGGTAGAAGCGGCTGACGAAGCCGTATTTCCAGTCATAAGTGTAACAAATGGTAGCATATTAACGTCCTCCGAGATAAATTTTATAACATATGTTATTACATATGAAAGAGTATATCATATGAAAACCTGAATTTCAACCTTTAAAGAGATTTTATGTATTCATCAATCGCTTTTGCGGCAGTTTTTCCTGCGCCCATAGCAAGTATGACGGTTGCAGCGCCGGTAACGGCGTCGCCTCCCGCATATACTCCGTCTTTAGTCGTAAGCATGTTTTCGTCTACTATAAGGCAGCCTTTTCTGTTGGTGTCAAGACCATTTGTCGTAGAGCTTATAAGCGGGTTTGGAGACGTTCCTATCGCCATAATGCATGCGTCTATATCAATAACATGCTCTGAATCGGGTATGGCCTTAACAGAACGCCTGCCATCTGCACCAGTCTCGCCGAGCTCCATTTTTATGCATTTGATTCCGTTTACACATCCGTTTTCGTCGCCGAGTATTTCCAAAGGATTGGTCAGGAACATAAATTCTATCCCCTCCTCCTTGGCATGGTGAACCTCTTCGCGTCTTGCAGGCATTTCAGCTTCAGAACGGCGATAAATTATGTAAACATGCTCAGCTCCGAGTCTCATAGCGCATCTTGCGGCATCCATCGCCACGTTTCCGCCGCCTACGACCGCGATTGAACTGTATTTTTTTACCGGTGTGTCGTACTCGTCAAGATATGCCTTCATAAGATTTATTCTTGTCAGATACTCGTTAGCCGAGAATACTCCGACAAGGCTCTCGCCTTTAATTCCCATAAAGTTGGGAAGACCTGCGCCTGAACCGATAAATACGGCTTTATAGCCCATCTGAAGTATCTCGTCAACGGAAAGCACCTTTCCTATTACCATATCCATCTTGATCTCAACGCCAAGCTTTTTAAGATTATTTATCTCATGCTGGACTATCGATTTTGGAAGCCTGAATTCGGGAATGCCGTACATCAGTACTCCTCCGGCAGTGTGAAACGCCTCAAAAATCGTTACCGAATAACCAAGCTTCGCAAGATCAGCCGCACAGGTAAGTCCCGACGGTCCTGAGCCTATAACTGCTATCTTTATTCCGTTTGGCTCCGGCTTTGCATATTCTATTTCCTTATCGGCCATGTAATCGGCGCAGAAGCGCTCCAGGCGCCCTATTCCCACAGGCTCGCCTTTTATTCCTCTTACGCATTTGCCCTCGCACTGGTTTTCCTGCGGGCACACTCTTCCGCAAACCGCTGGAAGACCGTTCGTTGCAGTGATGATTTTATAAGCTTCCTCAAAATCGCCTTCTTTTACTTTTGATATGAACTCGGGAATCATTACCCCAACAGGGCAGCCGTTTACGCATGGCTTGTTCTTGCAGTTGAGACATCTGTTTGCTTCGTTTATGGCCTCTTCCCTCGTATAACCCTCGCAGACCTCTTTAAAGTTTCTTGCCCTTACCTTCGGATCTTGCTCCTTTATCGGCGTTTTTGTGCTTTGCATATTAGGCATTTCTTACACCTCCGGTCAACCTGCAAACATGCTTTCTACCCTCGGTCTCCTGATCTTTGTACGCGGCATTTCTTCTTATCAGCTCGTCAAAATCTACCTCAAAGCCGTCGAAATCAGGACCGTCTACACATGCATATTTTGTCTTTCCTCCTACCGTAACGCGGCAGCCTCCGCACATTCCTGTTCCGTCTATCATAATAGGATTCAAGGATACTATTGTCTTGATATTATAGGGCTTTGTTACCTCACAGACAAACTTCATCATTGGAACGGGACCTATTGCAATTACCAAATCATACTCAGCTCCGCTGTCGATAAGCTCCTTGAGCTTATTTGTCACAAAGCCCTTTGTTCCGTAAGAACCGTCGTCCGTGGTAACATACAGGTTTGACGACACTGCGCGCATTTCATCTTCTAATATAACGATATCCTTGTTTCTAAATCCTGCAATAACGTCAACGTCTACGCCCATTCCGTGAAGAGCCTTAGCCTGAGGATATGCGATTGCACATCCGACTCCTCCGCCTATTACAGCAGCTTTTTTTATACCTTCATCAAAGTGAGTAGGCATTCCAAGCGGGCCTACAACGTCAAGTATACAGTCTCCTTCGCTCATTGAGCCAAGCTGCATAGTGGACTTGCCCACTTTTTGAAATATGATTGTAATAGTTCCTTTTTCTCTGTCATAATCGGCAATGGTAAGCGGTATGCGTTCGCCCATTTCATCCGTGCGGAATATAATAAACTGACCTGCCCTGGCTTTTTTTGCGATAAGCGGCGCGTCTATCTCCATAAGAGTCACCTGTTCGTTTAGCTCTCGCTTTTTTAAAATCTTAAACACGTTATTCCTCCCAGTATTTCATAAAATAAATATTTAATTTCTTTCAAAGTACTCAATGACGGCATCCGTTATTGCGCCCGCAAGACCCCTTTGAACGTCGGGGTCGTTTAACGCCATCGCTTCCTCGTAATCGGTAATAAATCCCGATTCTACAAGTATAGATGGAAATTCCTGTTCAAGAGTAACGGCAAAGTAATTGTATTTTGCCCCTCTGTTTCTGTTTTTTCCGTCCTGATAGACGTAATCCCTGTAGTAATCCGCCATTTTTTCAGATACAAGACTTGCAAGCGGCTGAGAGAACGGCGTAAAGTAATACGCTTCTACGCCTTTTACGCCCTCTCCCTTTGAAACGCTGTTACAATGGATGGCTATATACATGTCGGGATTATACTGCCTTGCGTATTCTGAACGGTCATACAAATTGATATAGGTAGTGTCGGTAGGAAGCATGTAAACTATCGCGCCGGCAGCCTGAAGACTCTCTGTAAGAGCTCTTGACAGAGCGATATTTATGCTCTGTTCAAGAACATGCCCTACCGCTCCCGGGTCAAACACGCTGGCGCTTGTATTGTAACCGTGTCCGGGATCAATAACAATGACCGCGCCGTATATGCTTGATCGGTACCCGTTGAATCGGAGGGTCAAATTGCCGTTTCCATCATAGCTTGAAGAATACCCTGCAAAGACTCCGGGCTTTCTAAGCCTAAGCCTTAGCTGAAGCTTTTGCTCGCCGTCAACGCTTACATACCTCCACTCAGCGTCGCTGAACAGCGAATCCGAGCTGAACTGCGGAAGTCCTGCGCTGTTGGATAGATAATCGAATGTTATCAGCACATATTCCGGCTCAAAGCTGCTGACGGAATAATAGCTGCTGTTCTCATCGTCATACGGCTGCGGCGAATAAGATATCGAAAACGGCGTTTGATAGTTTAGATTAAGGCTTATAATGGTGTCAGTATCGCTTACATATGAGCCCAGTACGGTGGCGGTGTTATCCACAATCGTATAACCGTCTATAAGCTCGCAGTCAGACGCCATTATCCTACGGCCGGATGCTGTCAGATAGTACCTGACAGACTGACTTACGCCTCTGTATGAAACGTTATATGTTACCTCGTTTACAAGAATGTCTATTGTTCCGGCGGGCAGACGCGTTGAAGTGGGAGTTGCGACATTGCCAGTAGTATAGTAATCAAATGTAGGAGTGTTGTCCTCTTTTACAACTACGAGCTGAGCCCTTTCAGCGGTAGGCGATACAGCGTTTACGATTACTCTTGCACCGTTCATAGACTCATAGCATATATCCATGTAGTTTCCGTCTATTACTATGCTGCCTAAATCCTGTTCCTCGCCGACTATTCCCTCCGGAGCGACGAAATACCCGGTAAACAACGCATAGTTGGTGTTTGAGCCCAGCTCATCAGGATTTACTTCACCCTCGGTAAGCCTTATGGTTTCGCCGTTTAATGTCGCGGTGACCTCCGAGCCGGAGTAAGCTACCACGCTCACAGAAATCCTCGTAGTTCCTTCAACCCTGAGCTCAGTTCCCTCTTCAGGCTCGCAGGATTGCAGAACCTTGACTCTTCTCATGATTTTATAAGTTGCGGTATTAGCCTTGTTCTGGAACGTAAAGATGTTCATGCCCACCTCAAGATCCTCTTCAAAATAGAAGTTTCCGGCTTCATTGAGGTTTATTTTCTCACCGTTGAAGTAGACATCAAAATTGGAATCGAACGAGCCCTGGAATTTAACTGTAGGCTCATAGGTGGTGTAATCGTTCTGTCTCGGCAATACCATTGAGAGCTCGGTATATAAAGAGTTGGTGTCTATGAGCCCGTCAAAATATCTTCGCAGAGCGTCCGTGCTTGTGCCTACGTTTTCCTTCAGAGACTCATATGAGCGGAAAACGCTTCCCCGATAGGATGCGTAATTTCTGCATTCCTCAAGCTGCTTAAGTATCTGGTCGGCCGCCCACGAAGAATCAGACGTACTTATCCTCTCGTTGGCATGGCTGATAAACATCGGTATACCCGCCGACTGCGCAAGCTCGTCCCACCAGGATATTATGCTGACAAAATTCAATTCGACCGACTCAAGACCGCCGTAGCAGGTTACAATCATAAAATCGGCATATCCGTTTTCTATATATGACTTAGTGTCTGAATATCCGTCTGTAAGAGCCTCAAAGTCGTCCTCCGTGTCAGAGCCAAGCTCGTTGGTTGAGGCGTTAAGCCACGCGTTTTCTATTGCAATTCCTACGGCTATGGTGTTGTTTGTCGAATGTATAGCGTCGCTTACAAGCCTGAATATATATCCGCTCTTATCCCTGAGCCAGTTTTCATAGCCTATGCCGGAACCGTTTATAATGTAGTCTTCATAGCTGCCCTCATCGTTTGACGCGTAATATCCGCTTAGCACAATGCCGTCTATAAGATACTTATTAGTAAGCTTGTGGGCGCATTGCGACAGGTAATCTATTTCTGCATTCAGCTCCTCAATATCTTTTGATTGAATTGCGTCGTCAAGGTCGAACGATATGTATACATAAAAGTTTCTGTCCCTTGCAGCCTCGATCAGCATGTCAAGCGGAGAACCGTTTTGGTATACCTTCGCATCTATCTCGTAGTATACAACGCCGTTATAGCTGGTATTAATTATGATGGAATTAAGCCCGTAGCTCTCAAGGTTGGACATTATCTCAGATATTTCGCTCTGGGTAACGTCGGCGGACTGATTGATATCTTTGAAAAAGTCATAGCCTATAGTAATGTTAGTCGCTTTCATATTATCAGGGAAAGCGTAGCTGTAAGCGTCGGCAGGAATCCCCGTGGATATCTGTGAAGACTGAGAGTCTGACTCCGAGTTCTCCTGCGCATATGCTATTATGCTCTCAGGCAGAGCGGTGCTGAACGCAAACAAAAATATCAGCAGAAAACTAATCAGCTTTTTTATTTTAACGTGCATGAGAACTCCTTTTTGTTCACCTAAAAGAAAGCGATAGCAGAAATTAGACCTGAAATTTCACTTGTTATAAGCGCGGAAACATCAGAGCCGCTTGTAAACAGCGAGCTGTACCTGTAATACGCGCACCCATCGTAGCCTAACGCCCTTGCCTCTTCGGTCTGACCGGAAAGCATTCGACCGCTGCTCCATTCGGTAGTCGTTCCTACCTTATAAGCCGCAATACCGCATATGAGGTCAACATTCGGATTTGTGACAAGCTGCTTCCACATATTTGCCGCTTCGTCAAATGGGAGCGAACCGCTGTATCCATAGTAAATCTGCGGAACGATATAATCAAGATACCCGTCATACGCGCACCAGCGTTCGACGTCAGCGTAAAGCTTGTTTAAATTGTTGCTTATATTTCCCTGCGGCGAAACTCCGAATAATACGCTTTCATTGCATGATTTTACCGTGCTGTATATATCCTTTACAAGCTGGCTGACAGTTTCTCTCCGCCATGCAGCAAGATCGCTGTATCCTGATGCTTCAAACGCCGCCTCGTCAAACGACTCGTCAGTAGTAGGATAAAAATAATCGTCAATATGAATGCCGTCTACATCATAATTTGCAACGATTTCCGCTATTCCCGCACATATAAGCTCACGGACAGCAGTATATGCGGGGCTGAGCCAATAATACCCTCCCTCGTCGTCATAAACAAGATACGTTCCGTTAGTAGTCTCTGAGTTATACCACCTTTTAAGTATATAGCTGTCGCTCATCTCCTCAAAGCGCCTTTCATTGGCCGTCCTCATCGGATTAATCCACGCATGGAAAGACAGACCCAGGCTGTGAGCCTCGTCTATCATTATCTCAAGCGGGTCAAAGTCAGGAGCCATGCCAAGCGTTCCGGAATACGACGCCGCAAAAGGATAATAGTTTGAATAGTAATATGCGTCCCCGAACGCTCTCACATGAACGTATACAGTATTGCAGCCAATCGACGCCACGTTTATAAAAGCTTCGCGTATTGCCTCCTTAAAGCTTGTCTTGGTTGCGTTGGCAAGCATGGTATCCAAATCAAGATACGCAAACCACACAGCCTTTTGCGTATCGTAATTAAGAGCAGTGTATTTATTTACACCTGCCACATTGTCAGGGAGCTCTACCTCATCTATTACAATTACTTCTTCCTCCGATTCCTCAGTGGCAGACGTTACCGGCTCAGTGGCGGTCGTCGTATTTTCCTCTTCGTCATCGCGAGCGGAAACGGTATATTCGTTTTCAATATCCGCTTCGTAATAATCTGACAGGTATCTACCGTTAATATAGTACTCGCTGCCTTCTATTCTTACCCTGTACCATCCATTTGAAACTATGCCTGTTACCAATACCTCCTCGCCTTCGTCTATATGTCCTATCCTTTCACTGTCGGCGTCAGGCAGCTGTCTTATATTTACCGATGCATTCGCATACATCAGTGCTTCATAGTCGGTAATGGTATACGGCTCTGATGTTTGCTCAGTCTGCTCATCGCTCAATACGGCATTCGGCGCGCTATCCGGTATGGTGGTTGTATTAGTTGTAGCCTGAGTCTGCACCTGTGTCTGGTAATAATAACTCGTGTCAGGCGATGATGCCGTCGGCGCTTGTGTCTGCTGTGTGACATATGTTTCTATCTCTATAGAAGCGTTATTACCTGCTTCTACACTGGTACTACGACATGCTGTCAGGAAAAAAAATATTGTAAGCGCCAGCACAAGCGATATCAGCCTGCTCACATCTGTACCTCCGTCCGTAAGTATAATAACACAAATAATACAGAGTTAATTATATCATTTTACCTTGTATATTACAAGTGCTTTGATAATTTAATCTCGGTATCTCTGTTAGAAAACATTGGAGATATGCAGATGACTAATTAATGTTTAATGATTTTTGCCATGACAATTATTATACGTCGAGCTTTAAATCTCCGGCTTTAATAAGCTTCAGCTTTCTCATGCTCTCGCATAGCACAAGGCACAAAACCGCCGGAGCTATGAAATGCATAAGCGCTATTTCAAGAAGCGCAATTACAGGCGCAACTCCGTCTGCGGTCATGGATTGATATGCCATAAACTGACCTACCAAGCCTGCCGTTCCCATTCCGGAGCCGGTTGCGTTATTTACCATTTTCAAAACACAGGTGGATATAGGACCTAATATTGCGCTCGATATTATAGGCGGGAGCCAAATTAACGGGTTTCTTATTATATTAGGCATTTGCAGCATCGACGTCCCTATACCCTGCGAAAAAAGCCCGTTCCATCTGTTTTCTTTAAAGCTCATGACAGCAAAGCCTATCATCTGCGTACTGCATCCGACGGCCGCCGCGCCCGCGGCAATACCGGACAGACCAAGGGATATTCCTATTGCGGCAGAGCTTATCGGAAGAGTAAGCGCCATACCCATCAGCACAGAAACCACAAGCCCCATAACAAACGGCTGCGATTCGACGCCGTAATTAATAAGGCTTCCTATCCACTTCATAAACTGTGATATAGGCGGGCTTAAAAGTATTCCCACAGCCGAGCCTGCAAGTATTGTTACAACAGGAGTAATGAGAATATCGATTTTTGTTCTGCCGCTGACAAACCGTCCGAGCTCTATTCCCACAAACGCCGCCACAAACGCACCCAGCGGCTCGCCGGGTCCGCTGAAAGAAATCGAGCCGGAGCTAAATGTATCAAGCGTAATGCTTCCCGCAAACGCTCCTACCATTCCACACACTCCAGAAGAAACGGCAACAAGTGGAGGAGATTTGAATTTCGACGCCACACCAACGCCTATTCCGGCGCCGGTAAGAGCCTTACAATAGCCCGCAATAAGGACAAGGTATCCGCCGACTGTTCCGCTCATAAGGTTTCCTATTTGCTCGATTATTGTCCCTATTATCAGCGTTGCGAACAGTCCGAGAGCCATTCCCGAAAGCCCGTCAATGAATATATGGTTCAGAATAGACGTTATTTTTTTCATTCTTCCCGTTCCCCTCCCGGCTATACACGTATTGCGTGATGCAACGTCATATAGCTCAGCGATTTATTCTTTTAAATTATAAAATTACTTTGCCAAGCTGTCAAGCTAAAATCATCTTTTCTACGTTTTAATTAATGCAGAACTTAAATATAAATAAAATTTAATAATTACATACATATTAAAAGAAATGATGCTTGACAAATGTCACTTTGTTTGATATTATAAATTAAGAATTATTCCTAATAATTCGAGGAGGCATATGACCAGGCAGCGTCAACTTATAAAAGATATCATATATTCATCGTGCAAGCATTTGACTGCCGATGAAATCTATAAAATAGCAAAAGAAAAAATGCCTAAAATAGCTCTGGGAACGGTATATCGCAACCTTGGCAGACTTTGCGAGGACAAAGAAATAAAACTTATCAGTGTCAAAGGCTTTTCTGATTGCTATGATAAGTCTATTCTGCCGCATGGGCATCTTATCTGCGACTGCTGCGGCTGCGTTTTGGATTTTCCTATTGAGGATATCGGTCCTTCTCTTGAGAAATCTCTCGGGGTAGAGCTGCTGACATACGATATCAACGCCCACTATATATGCGGTACATGCAGAGCAAAACAAATCAGGTGATCGTTGATTTGCGCATATTATCTTATTATTGCGCGGATCAGTCATAATATAATAAAATAAAGGAGATTACAGCTATGGAACTTAAGGGATCAAAGACAGAAAAAAATTTGATGACTGCTTTTGCAGGTGAATCACAGGCAAGAAACAAGTACACCTACTTCGCATCTGTTGCCAAGAAGGAGGGATACGAGCAGATTGCTGAAATATTCCTTAAGACGGCAGACAACGAAAAGGAGCATGCAAAGCTATGGTTCAAGCACCTTGGAGAGCTTGGAACAACTGCTCAGAACCTCGCTGCTGCTGCGGCAGGCGAAAACTACGAGTGGACAGATATGTATGACACCTTTGCAAAGGAAGCAGAGGAAGAAGGCTTTACCGCTATCGCATATCAGTTCAGGGCTGTAGCGGCTATTGAAAAAGCTCATGAGGAAAGATACCGCGCTCTTCTCAACAATGTAGAGATGCAGAAGGTATTTGAGAAGAGTGAAGAGACAATGTGGGAGTGCCGTAACTGCGGACATCTCGTTATGGGCAAGAAGGCTCCCGGCGTTTGCCCCGTATGCGCTCACCCCGGCAGCTTCTTCGAGGTTAGAAAAGAAAACTACTAATTTTCAACTGGTAAGCTTCATAGTTCAAAATTATTCCCTGTTTTTTATAGCAGGGAATAATTTTTTCTGACGCCAAATATTTAAGTTGAATTAAGGTTAAGCGCATGATATAATTAACGTATATATTTTATAAAAAGAAAGGAAGTCGGCGTAATGCAGAAGCCGAAGCTTATCAGCGGCAGGTGGAAAAGATTTTTCAGCGTCCCCTGCTGTATCGTTGACAATTATATCAAGCTTGCCGACGCTGCGGCGCTGAAACTTCTTTTATATATGCTTAGCAGCGAGTACGATAGTTTTGATTACGGAGAAGCGTCTTCGGCACTCGGCGTTCCCGTAGACACGCTTAAAGACGCCATGCTTTTTTGGAAGCAGCTTGGAGTTGTTTCCGAGGATGATTTAGACAAAGGCAAAGCCTGCGGCGAAGCTTCAACTTTAAACTCAGATGCCGCACCAAAAGTTCAGGAAAATACAGGGAAGGATCAATTGTCATTGCCGCCGGCTTCACAAGGCAAGGTCCTTAGACGTTCCGGATATACTCCTAAGGAAATTTCTGAGCTTATCGAGCAGGATGAAGATACTCGTATAATGTTTAAAGAGGCGGAAAAAATCCTTGGCAGGCTTTTAAAGCATGCAGATAACGAGCTTTTGATAAATTTAAAGGACTATTTCGGATTTTCCGTTCCGTCTATAATTTTAATTTTAGAGTACTGCCGCGATATGGGAAAAACCTCGGCAAGGTATGCTGAAACAGTAGCCAAGGACTTTTATGACAACGGGATTGTTGATTTCCTCCAAATAGATGAAGAAATTAAACAAAGAAAAGTGTATAATGAATTCGAAAACCGGGTCAAACGGGATTTTGGCATCGAGACCAAGCTTACTGCAAGGCAGTCGAAATACATAAGCTCATGGCGAAATATGGGTTTCGATGTTGAAATGATTTCATCTGCAAGAGAAAAGTGCGTTGATTCCACCAATAAGCTTTCGTTTGAATATATCAATAAGATACTTTTATCCTGGTCTGAAAAAAATATATTTACACCTGATGCGGCTCAGTCAGACACAAAATCCAAAAAAGGCTCTTCATTCAGTGCTGAAACGTCCTTTAACATTGATGAGTTTGACAGGTTCACATTGGGGATAGGCGAAAATAATAAAGGAGAAAACCTGTGAAATATACAAGCAAGGCCATACAGTCTGCATATGCAGAGCTTGACAGGCGGCGTCAAAGCGCAATTTCAGAACATTCCGTGCGCATAAGCGATATTCAAAAAAACTACCCGGAGATATACAGGGTTTACCGCGGGATAGCTTCAACTTCGGAAAAGCTTGCTTCTGTTATTTTTTCGGGCGGCGAAAGGATATCAGACACGTCGCTTCGCATAGCGAAAATAAGAGATGAAAATCTTGCAGCGCAGAAAAAGCTCGGCATGCTTCTTAAATCATTCGGATTTCCCGGCGATTATTTAAAAGTAAAATTTACCTGTCCGAAATGCTCGGATACAGGAGTAGCGCTTGGAGACAGATGCGAATGTGTAACAAGACTTTTAAATAAATATACAATAGAAGAGCTTAACGAGCAGTGCAAAATAAAGCTTCACAGCTTTTCGGAATTTAACATAGGCTACTATCCCGAAACTGTAAGTTACAACGGCAGCGTCATAAAATGTCGCGACAGAATGGCGGAAAATCTGAGATTTTGCATGGACTATGCAAAAAATTTCGGTCCTGATTCTCCGGGGATTTTTATGCTTGGTCCAACCGGTCTCGGAAAAACATTTCTATCATCCTGCATTGCAAATGCACTCATTCACAAGGGCGTAAGCGTGGCGTTTGATTCTATTCAAAATTACCTTCACAATATTGAAAAGGAGCACTTCGGCAAAGCGGAAGGCGACACTTTGGGCGCGCTTTTAAATGCAGAGCTTTTAATTATCGACGACCTTGGATGTGAATTTAGCTCGCAGTTTAACTCCGCAAGCATTTATAATATAATAAATTCGCGCAGCAACTTGTCAAAGCCAACGATAATTTCTTCAAACCTTGATATGAATCAGCTCACAGAGCGTTACGATGCAAGAATCGTTTCAAGGCTTATAGGTACTCTTCATACTCTCAGATTTGTCGGCGAGGATATACGACAAATAAAAATGAGAAGCGGTATATATAACTGATCAATAACCGTCTAAAATAAAAGAGCCGTCCATTGATTTGAACGGCTCTTTTATTATTCATTATTTTCTTACAAGCTTTACAACCTGCTTTTTGCCCTTTTTAATTATTGCTTCCACACTTAAATCAACCATAAGGGATACGTCTGTTACCTTTTTATCGTTGAGTGTTACACCGCCCTGCTGTATAAGCCTTCTCGCCTCAGCCTTTGAAGGAGCAAGCTTAGCGCTGACCATTGCGTCAAGAATTGAAACCGTGTCGCTTTCAAACTCAAACGTAGGCATATTATCGTTTGTCCCTGAGCCTCCAAAAACAGCTCGTGCAGCATCAAGAGCCTTTTGGGCTTCTTTCTCGCCGTGTACAAGCTTGGTAAGCTCAAATGCAAGTATTTCCTTCGCTTTGTTCAGCTCGCTTCCCTGCCAATCAGCCATTTTCTCAATTTCCTCAATCGGAAGGAACGTGAGCATTCTCATACACTTAATAACGTCGCTGTCATCGACATTTCTCCAGTACTGGAAGAATTCATACGGAGATGTTTTTTCGGGATCAAGCCACACCGCACCCTTTTGGGTCTTGCCCATTTTCTTTCCCTCGGAATTAAGAAGCAGCGTAATGGTCATGGCGTACGCGTCTTTTCCAAGCTTCCTTCTTATAAGCTCAGTTCCGCCAAGCATGTTAGACCACTGATCGTCTCCGCCAAACTGCATATTACAGCCGTAGTGCTGGAACAGATAGTAAAAGTCGTAAGACTGCATAATCATGTAATTAAACTCAAGGAAGGAAAGTCCCTTTTCCATTCTCTGCTTGTAGCACTCGGCTCTGAGCATATTATTTACGGAGAAGCACGCTCCAACCTCTCTAAGCAGCTCGATATAATTGAGATTTAAAAGCCAGTCGGCGTTGTTTACCATAATCGCCTTATCGTCGCCGAACTCAATAAATCTCTCCATCTGCTTTTTAAAGCAGTCGCAGTTATGCTGAATGATTTTAGGAGTCATCATTGATCGCATATCTGTCCTTCCCGACGGATCTCCGATATATCCGGTTCCGCCTCCTATAAGCACAACGGGGCGGTTGCCTGCCATCTGAAGTCTTTTCATAAGGCAAAGCGCCATAAAATGCCCGACGTGAAGTGAATCGGCAGTCGGATCAAAGCCTATATAGAAGGTAGCCTTGCCGTTATTTATCAGTTCCCTTATTTCTTCCTCGTCAGTGACCTGAGCAATAAGACCTCTCGCTTTAAGTTCTTCATAAATTTTCATATTTGACGTTCCTTTCATTGTAAATAAAAAATCCTCTGACAAAATGCCAGAGGACGATTGTTAACCGCGGTACCACCTCAATTTACTGCAAATAATGCAGCCTCGATGCATTATAACGTATGCAACCCCGCATACCCCTACTGCAAATTTTCAGGATACGGACTCCAAGATGTATTCACCTGCCCGCCGCCGCCCTTTCTCACCGGCCAAGGGCTCTCTTAGACTAAAGACAGGTTACTCCTTCTCTTCACAGTCGATACGTCATATTAACATACAAAAAAACTTTTGTCAAGCTATACGCTCGACTTAATACGCGTAAGAGCGTTTTTTTCAAGTCTTGAGACCTGTGCCTGAGATATGCCTATCTCGCTTGCGACCTCAACCTGTGTTTTTCCCTGATAAAAGCGCAGATATAATATGTTCTTCTCCCTGTCTGAGAGCTTTTTTATTGCATCTCGAAGCAATAGCTCATCTATCCAGCCTTCATCACTCGATGAATCCCCAAGTTGATCGAGCATATAAAGAGTGTCGCCTGTGTTTGAGTAAACAGGCTCATATATGGATACCGGTTCGCTTATTGATTCAAGAGCAAACACTACGTCGGACTGCGGCACTCCTATCTCCTTTGATATTTCCTTTGCTGTGGGTTCTGTGTTGTTTTTATTCATCAGTCTTTCTCTTGCTTGCATAGCCTTGTATGCAAGGTCGCGAGTTGAACGCGAAACCCTTATTGAATTATTATCCCTTAAATATCTTCTGAGTTCACCTGATATCATCGGCACGGCATAAGTAGAAAATTTTACGTCAAGGCTGGTATCAAAGTTATCTATAGCCTTTATAAGCCCAACAACGCCAACCTGAAACAGGTCGTCCGGCGGCGTTCCTCTCGACATAAACTTTTGAATTACGCTTAAAACCAACCTTAAATTTCCCTGTATCAGCTCCTCTCTTGCCGATTTGTCACCCTGCTTGATTTTTCTAAGCAGCTCCATCTTTTTGTCCTCGCTTAAGACCTTGAGCTTTGAGGTATTTACCCCGCTTATTTCAACCTTATTAAACTGCATGGTATGCTTTTTACTCTCCGAACAATAAATTTATCTAAATTATTGCCGAAGATAACTTTGCATATTCACGCAAAAACCATGTACATTATGGAAATCAGCAGATTGCCTCCAGCTCTTTTTTAAGATCTTTAAGTATGCGCTTTTCAAGTCTTGATATGTACGACTGAGAAATGCCTACAACGTCTGCAACTTCTTTTTGCGTCATTTCTTTGCCGGTATTAAGTCCGAACCTCATCTGCATTATAAGCCTTTCCCTGCCCTTTAAAGAATTTACAGCCCTTATAAGAAGCATTTTTTCCGTCTCGCTCTCTATGTGCTGGCTTACTTCGTCCGGATCTGTTCCTATAACATCCGACAGCAAAAGCTCGTTGCCATCCCAGTCTATATTAAGCGGCTCATCTATTGATATTTCATTTCTTTGTTGAGTAGTCTTTCTCAGATACATAAGTATCTCATTTTCAATACACCTTGAAGCATATGTGGCAAGCTTTATATTTTTATTCGGATTAAAGGTATTTACCGCCTTTATAAGCCCTATTGTCCCTATTGAAACAAGATCCTCTATGCCAATACCAGTAGATTCGAATTTTTTTGATATGTACACTACAAGCCTTAGGTTATGCGTTATCAGCTTTTCCTTCGCTCTTTTAGGGTCTACGGGAAGCAGATCAAACACAGCCTGTTCCTCATCCGGTTTGAGAGGAGGGGGAAGAGAATCCGAACCGTTGATGTAATCAATGGAGGAATGATTTTTAAGTATCCTGACAAGTCTAAGAACTATTTCCTTAAATATATTTTTCACAATACCACCTCATCACATCAAAACTTTAGGATTGAAAACTGCCCTTTTTGAATTGCCGTCAGTAAACGCAACCAACGCGCTTACTTCTTTAATACTTCCCTTCTCATCCTCTATACACAGCTTATCCGGAGTGAAGGCATAAAGTATTCCCTCACCGTTTACCGTGCTGTACGGTACCGCCGTTATTTTCCTGCCGTGTGCCGCTTTGTCGCCGAATCCTGTACAAATAACGACAGGCTTGCCGCTGAAAATGTCTGTAACCGTGTTTCCGGTATCGGACACGCCGTCTATATGATAGCTGCAATCGTCTATTGTCATCAAAACGCGATATGAATGGCTTTTATCAAGTTTATTTGAAGCAATATAAGATACAAGACAAATTACTATGTACACTGTTCCTGTTATAAAAATCAGTTTTGTAAGAGATATATCAAAATAAAATGTAAAGCTATTTATATAGATCACTCTTGTTTTAAAAATTGACTGTAAAAGGTATACTCCGCCGCCAAAGGCTATGTTTATAATTACAAACGCCAAAGCTGATGTAGCAAGCCTTTTCAAGTTCATTCCTTTTTTATAAAATGCCGCAAAAGTCATCAGCAAAAGCGATACAAGCTTTAGAAGCGCTGATAATATTACAACGACAGCGCTTTCAGAATAGATAAGTATTATCAAAGAGGAAAAGCCGCCGAGTACGGACGCGGCTGCCCTTCTTTTCTTGTTGCAAGCTAAATTCAATATTTTGGATGCAAGGCTTATTGTGAGCCAGCTTATGTATATGTTCACAACGACAAGGGTGTCAAGATAGACGGTCATTTTTATCACCTGAAATTATTTTAGGACCACCCTGAAAAAATATGTGTCGAATAAAAAACAAAAAAACGCCCGCCGAATAAATTTTGACGGGCGCTTTTGCAAGCTGTAAAATTATTTAGTTATTAAAGAAAGCACTGAATCCCTTATACGCCATGTAAATATCAAGCTTAGCTGTTATTTCATAAGGCGAATGCATGCACAGAACCGGAACGCCTACGTCTACAACGTCGATTCCAAGGTTCGCGATATACGCGGCAACCGTTCCGCCTCCGCCGAGGTCAACCCTTCCGAGCTCTCCAGTCTGCCAGATAACGCCATTTGAATTGAACATGTTCCTTACATAAGATAGGAACTCCGCGTTCGCATCATTGCAGCCGCTCTTGCCTCTCGAACCGGTGTACTTGCATACGGTAACGCCGTAGTTGCAGTAAGATGAATTTTTAGGCTCGCAGACGTCAGGGAATGTAGGGTCAAACGCTGCGCTTACGTCTGCCGACAGGCACGTGGAGTTTGACAGTACGGCAGGGCATGTGGTTCCCATCTGCTCTGCAATAAAGAAAATAAAGTGCTTAAGATATGCGCTCTCAAGTCCGGTATTTCCTACGCTGCCTATTTCCTCTTTGTCGGTAAGAACAGTAATACAGGTGGTAGCGGGATTTTCACAATCCAAAATAGCCCTTAGAGCGGTATATGAGCAGACTCTGTCGTCCTGTCCGTATCCGCCGACAAGACCTCTGTCGATGCCTACGTCCCTTGACTTATATGCCGGAACTACCTCAAGCTCTGCAGATACAAAATCGTCCTCGACAATGCCGTACTTCTCAAACAAAATAGAAAGGACGTTTAGTTTTACCTTTTCCGACTCATCGTCGTCCTTAAACGGGCGTGAACCTACAATGACGTTAAGCTCCTCACCCTTTATGCCTTCAGCGAGAGTCCTCTTAGACTGCTCCTGAGCGAGATGCGGCAGAAGATCCGTTACCATAAATATCGGATCGCTCTCATCCTCGCCGATGCATACCGTCACCTTTTCGCCGTCAGCTTTGAATATTACGCCGTGCAGCGCAAGAGGTATGGTAGGCCACTGATATTTTCTTATTCCTCCGTAGTAATGAGTCTTTAAAAGGCAGAGATCGTTGCTTTCATACACGGGGTTTTGCTTTAAATCGAGTCTGGGAGAGTCTATGTGCGCGGCGGAAATCTTAACGCCTTTTTCAAGAGGCTCATGTCCAAAAACGCACAGGATAATACTCTTTCCCCTGTTGTTATAGTAAATTTTATCTCCTGCCGAATATTTCCTGTTAGGGTCGAATTCCTTAAAGCCCTTTTCAACTGCAAGAGCAAGTGCGGCGTCTACCGCTTCTCTTTCGGTTTTTGATTTATCAAGGAACTTCTTGTAGTCCTCGCAAAAGCTATCTACCTTTTTCACCTCTGCATCGTCAAGCTTGAGCATACCGTTTTTCCTTTGAGTAAAAAGCTTTTCCTTAAGAAGTTTTGCAGCAGATTTTTCTTCTGACATAAATTATCATTTCCTTTCGTCTAATTCTATATATTTGTCATACGCGCTCATTACCTTACTAACATAATGCCGCGTATTGCTGCCTGAAAATTTGCTCACATCCGGCGACTCGCGGCTTATGGCGCCGACGCTGAGCCAGCTGTCGACCTCTCCCATGCCGGAGTGATACGCCGCGGCTACAAGCTCGTAGCTTTCATATTTATTGTAAAGATATCCGAGCATATAACAGCCGTACTTTATGCTGTTTTCCGGAATAAATAAATCATTAAATTCAAGCTCATCGTCGCCAAGCTTGTCAGATACCCAGTCAAACGAATCCTCTATCATCTGCATAAGCCCTATGGCTCCGGCGTCCGAAACAGCATTTGGGTCGAAATTCGACTCCGTCCTTATAACGGAGAAAACAAAATTTTTGTCTATACCGTACTCGCTTGAATAGCGCTCTACCAAATCGGCATAGTCCGTCCTGTACGACTCGTTTCTAAACCAATATGGCATGTATACGAACATAAAGAATATCAAAGCGGCGACAAACGCAATTAAAAGCAAAAATGCCGCAATTCTTTTAACCATCTAACTGCTCCTTAATCCTGCCGATAATGTTGCGAACTTTACTTTCGAGCTCTGCAATATCAGAACTATTATTTATGACGTAATCAGAATGAGACTTGAAAAACTGCTCTGTATTTTGAGAGCTTAACCGAGAATAAACAGCTTCCACCGGAATACTATCTCTTTCAAGTATGCGTTTTAGTTTAAGCTCCATTGGAGCGATCACACTCACCACTAAAGAGCATATGTCGTTAAGACCGCTTTCAAAAAGCGTAGGAGCATCAAGTACTATAATACTGCTGCCTTCGTTTTTTAAGCTCAGCATCTTATCAAAAACCCTCTTGGTTATATACGGGTAAATAATTGCCGTATATTCCTTAAGCTTATTTCGGTCGTTAAAAACAACCGATGCAAGCCTGCGCCGATCAAGGCCGAAGGCGTTTACGCAATCAGGGTATACGGCTGCAGCTTCGGACAAAAAGTGCTCATCGCAAGACACATCCCTTGAAACCGCGTCGGCATCAATAACCGGAAGTCCGTTTTCCGAAAGTATTTTGCTTACAGTAGATTTTCCCGCTCCGCTTTGACCTGTCAAACCTATAATATGCAAATTATCAGATAAGCTCATGCTGTTTCACCTGCATTCCTGATTCCGGTTGTCGAGCTTGATAAGATTAAATCCCGCGGAACGCAGGATTCTGTTATACACGGCAAGCCCAACGCCCGTTTGAGATGGGCACCGAGCATAAACGGTCTTTGCACCAAGCTCGTCGAACTGCCTGAGCCTTTCAAAAAGGCAGTGAGCCTGATCCTCGGAGGTTATACCGTATGTAAGGTAAGGAACTCCGTTTACCGCGTCGCTTCCATCAAACAAAAGGCAATAGCTTCCGCTATCTTTATGGGCAAGAACGTATTTTTTGAAGCCTTCAGCATCTGAGTCTATCAACACGACGTTTGCTTTCGGCGCATAATGCTTATACTTCATGCCCGGCGAACGCGCAGTCGCGCTTTCCGAAAGCATTGAGGTAACCCCTTCGTCTATGTAAACCTCTTTCGCCGCAAGCTTAAGTTGCTCGTATGATATTTTTCCAGGGCGCAGAATGCGTATGGCGTCGTCGTCAAACGAAATAACGGTTGACTCAACGCCGACCTCGGATTCCCCACCGTCTACTATAGCCGCAATCCTTCCGTTCATATCCTGCATAACTCTTAAGGCGTTTGTAGGGCTTGGACTTCCGGAAAGATTAGCAGACGGAGCAGCAAGCGGCAGCCCGCACAGCTCGATTATTCTTCTTGCGATTTTATTAGACGGATATCGTATTCCAACGGTATCCAATCCGCCGCTTGTCACAAGCGGTATTTTATCTTTTTTTGGCATTATCATAGTAAGCGGTCCGGGCCAAAACATCTTCGCGCATATTAACGCAGTCTTGGGAACATAAGACGCTATGTCCTTAATCATGTCAAGGCTTGAGATATGGACTATAAGCGGATTGTCACAAGGTCTGCGCTTAGCCTTAAAAATTTTTTTTACAGCCTCACCGTCAAACGCATTTGCAGCTAAACCGTATACCGTTTCGGTTGGTATACCAACAACCTCGCCGCGCTTAAGAAGCTCAGCCGCCGTTAACAAGTCCGTCTCGGAGCTGCTCAGCATGAGCGTTTCCATATTACAGCGTCCCCTCCTGATTTGCAAGCTTCGCAGCCTGATCAGCAGTAGCAAGAGCGTCTATAAGCTCGTCAAGAGAGCCGTCAAGGATGCTGTCAAGCTTGTAAAGCGTAAGACCTATGCGGTGATCACTCACTCTTCCTTCTGGGAAATTATAAGTTCTTATTCTCTCCGAACGGTCACCTGTTCCTATCTGCGAACGCCTTTCTCCGGCTATTGCCTTATCCTGCTCCTGCTGCTTCATTTCAAGCAGACGCGAGCACAAAACCTTCATGGCTCTTTCTTTGTTTTTCTGCTGGCTTCTCTCGTCCTGGCACTCAACAACCATTCCGGTCGGCAGGTGTGTTATTCTTACTGCAGATTCGGTTTTATTTATATGCTGGCCTCCTGCGCCAGAAGCTCTGAAAACATCTATCTTCAAATCCTTATCGTCAATATTAAGCTCAACACTTTCTGCCTCAGGAAGTACCGCAACGGTGGCTGTAGAGGTTTGTATCCGTCCCTGAGATTCGGTTTCAGGAACACGCTGAACCCTGTGAACGCCGCTTTCATACTTAAATCGCGAATATGCGCCCTCACCCTCAACAGAAAACTCTACTTCCTTAATTCCTCCGAGCTCCGTCCTATTCGCGTTAAGCAACTCTATTTTCCAATGCTTAGATTCGGCGTACATTGTGTACATCCTGAAAAGCGAATTGGCGAACAGCGCGGCCTCTTCTCCTCCCGCTCCAGCGCGTATCTCTATTATTACATTTCTTGAGTCGTTAGGGTCCTTTGGCAGAAGCATTATTTTAAGCTCCGATGATATCTTTGCCATGTCATCCTTTGATTCAAAATACTGCTCCTCAGCCATTTTTTTCATATCAGGGTCAGTCTCGGTATGAATAAGCTCCTCAGCCTCGTCATATGCCGACTTTGCCGCAAGATACTTTTTATATGTCTCTATAATAGGGGTAAGCTGTGTGTATTCCTTCATCAAGTCCCTGTAAACAGCGTTGTTGCCAACTGTCTCTGGCATCATAAGACGCTCGTTTATTTCATTATACTTATCCCGGAGCACCTCAAGCTTCTCAAACATTTATATCATCCTTCTTGGTCCTTAATTTCTCTATGACAGGCATCAATTGATTTTACATTCTTCTCCGCTTTTGAGCGCGGTATCATGAATTCATGCCCGCAGCCCTCGCACCTGAGCTTAAAATCCATTCCGGAACGCAAAACACGCAGCTTATTAGAGCCGCATGGATGTTTTTTTTTCATTGTCAAAATATCGCCCTTTTGAATGTCCATTCGCCTCACGCTCCTACGCGATCATACAATTCTAATAAATTATATCACAGTTTTTTGGGTATGGCAACACCGGCGTACATTAATATTTATGTCCTAATCAAACGTCAGGTAATATAACCTCCGCAAGTTTCATATTATAAATCAGTCGTACATCAAATTTGGAAGGGATGGATTAACAATGAAAAGATATCTGCCGGAAGGCTTGCTTATAAATACGCAGGAAAACGACAAGTACATAGGAGATATCCAGCATCTGCAGTCGGCCTGCGAAGCTAAAATAATACTCGAAGCTAAGGCGGATATGTGTACAAAAAATCACGACCTTATTATTAAACTGCCCTGCATAAAGGGCTATATGCCAAGGGAAGAAGCCTGTTTAGGTATAAAAGAAGGAAAAACCAAAGATATAGCCATCATATCGCGAGTTGGAAAAGCAGTTTCCTTTATAGTTAAAGGCTTTTCTGAAATTGACGGCGAAACTGTTGCTCTTCTTTCAAGAAGTGAAGCGCAAAAAATGTGCGTTCAGGAATATCTTTTAAAGCTGCGTCCCGGAGAGGTAATAGATGCGAAGGTGACTCATATTGAGCAGTTCGGGTGCTTTGTCGATATAGGCTGCGGTGTTCCCTCGATGATATCAATAGACGAAATATCGGTATCTCGGATATCTACGCCTGCTGACAGATTTTCCTTAGATGATAAAATTAAAGTTGTGTACAAGGGACACGACGATGATAAATTTTATGTCACTCACAAAGAGCTCCTCGGCACATGGCTTGAAAACGCAATGATGTTCTCGGCTGGAGAAACGGTCAGCGGGATTATAAGAAGCATAGAGAGCTACGGTATATTTGTAGAGCTTGCTCCAAATCTTGCCGGTCTTGCAGAACCTACAAGCAGGGTTGAATCTGGGCAGTCTGCAAGCGTATATATTAAATCTATAAACCCGGAAAAGATGAAAATAAAGCTTATTATAGTTGATAGCTGCGACAGCCCTATAAAAATACCGATAAAATATTTTATAACCGACGGAATAATAGACAGATGGCAATATTCTCCCGTAGGATGTCCAAAATTAATTGAAACCGTATTTTAAACTTCACGAGCTTAGTACAAAATAGTCCTAAGCTCGTTTTATTAACGTTTGTTTTTTATATGTTCCCAGTACTCCTTAGCTGCCTGCTCTATCTTATTATCCCCGTATTCATAATACTTTGCGTTTTTAAGATTATCCGGCAGGTACTGCTGCTCAACCCATGAATTCGGATAGGAATGAGGGTACTTATAACCGTTTGCCTTTCCAAGCTTAGCTGCTCCTCCATAGTGACCGTCCTGAAGATATGGCGGGATATCTCCTGCGTCGCCCTTTCTTATATCCTCAAGCGCAGCATCTATTGCACATATTCCGCTGTTAGACTTCGGCGCTGTAGACAAAAGTATAACAGCGTCTGCAAGCGGTATCCTAGCCTCGGGAAGCCCAAGCTGCATAGCGCTGTCGACGCACGCCTTAACGATAGGTATTGCCTGCGGATAAGCAAGCCCTATATCCTCCGCAGCAATAACAAGCAGCCTTCGAGAAAGAGATATTATATCCCCCGCTTCCATTAATCTTGCGGCATAGTGAAGAGCGGCATTTTCATCAGACCCTCTTATTGATTTCTGAAGAGCAGACAAAATGTTATAATGTTCGTCGCCGTCCCTGTCATATCGCATGTTGCTCCGCTGTGTTAAGAGCTTTACATTTTCAAGAGCTATGCTGAGCGTGCCATCAGAACTGTCAGCAGAAAGAATACACAGCTCTACTGTATTAATCGATTTTCTCACATCGCCGCCGCAGCCGTGAGATATATAGTCGATTACGCCGCTTTCAAGTCTCAATTTCAGACCAAGCTCGTCTGCGCATATCTGAAACGCTCTTTTCACTGCCGGACTGATTTCATCTGCAGGAACAGGCAGAAATTCAAATACCGTAGAACGGCTGATAATTGCGTTATACACATAAAAATACGGGTTTTCCGTTGTAGAGGATATCAGCGTTATCATGCCGTTCTCTATGTATTCCAAAAGAGATTGCTGCTGCTTTTTGTTCAGATACTGAATCTCATCGAGATACAGAAGAATCCCGTTATATCCTAAAATAGACTGCGCGTCAGAGATTATGTCCTTTATGTCCTGAACTGACGCCGACGTGCCGTTAAGCTTATACATGCGCATTTTGGTGTTATCGGCGATAATTCTTGCAACAGTTGTTTTCCCAACTCCGGACGGACCGTAAAAAATCATATTTGGTATTTTTCCGCTTTCAATTATGCGTCTTAACGGTTTTCCGGCGCCCAAAATATGCGATTGTCCGACAACATCGTCAAGCGTTTTTGGACGAATCCTATCTGCTAAAGGTGTAGGCAAACTATCACATCCTCAGAAATTCATCTTTATAATTTGATTATATAACGTGTCATGCTACAAATCAACGTATATTTTTACGAAAAAATTACCCGAGCCGCCGCAGGCGCATAAGCCTTTTGCGCCTGTGAAACTGCTCGGGTAAATTTATTATGCCTTCTTAAGAGCAACCGCAGCAGCCGCAGCGGTAGCTATCGGCAAAAGACTTATAACAACAGAGGTTCTTGGATTTTCAGAACCGCCTGATGTTACAGACGTATCGGCATTATTGCTTCCGCCAGCAGAAGTACCATTCTGAGAGGCATTATCGGCAACATTTGCCGTTCCGTTTTCCTGTGTCATACCGGTTGCATTATCAGCGTTTAATTCTCCGGTTGCACTATTGGTATTAGATCCATCCGCCATAGTGTTTGTCCCTCCGGAATTACCTGCAGAGCCGCCGGCAGTATTATTTACCGCCGCAAAAGCTGCAAGCGTCATCAGGGAAACCATCATCAGTGAAAATGCGACAATGAAAAATCTTTTCATCCTTCATCCTCCTCTTATAAGAGAAATATTTATGAAGCTTTTATCGCTTCATTCTGTAATATTTACCGAAAACTTCCGATTATTCAGAAGAATGAGCAATGATATATTTTCAATTTCGCATATAGGCTCTATTTTCTTATAATTTCCGGCGCAGCTCCATTTACTACGCAATCAGCATTTATAATGATCTTTGAAATGCTGCTGTCAGACGGAGTCTCGTACATAGGCTTAAGAAGCAGTCCTTCAATAATTGATCTGAGTCCGCGCGCGCCCGTTTTCTGTGCGATTGCCTTTTTTGCAATTTCAGACTTGGCTTCGTCAGTAATCTCAAGCTCAATACCGTCGTAGCTGAACAACTTCTTATACTGTTTTTCAAGAGAATTCTTGGGCTCTGTCAGTATAGCTATAAGCGCTTTTTCATCAAGATCCGACAGGACGGTTATGATAGGAAGCCTGCCGATAAGCTCAGGTATAATTCCGAATTTTACTATATCCTGCGGGATAACGTCCTCTAAAACATTTTTAGAATCGTCATTATGACTTTTTACGTTTCCTCCGAAACCTATTTGAGACGTATCCGTCCTGCGCCTTATAATCCTATCCAATCCTTCAAAAGCACCTCCGCAGATAAAAAGAATATTTTTCGTATCTATCTGGATAAACTCCTGATTCGGATGCTTTCTGCCTCCCTGAGGTGGAACATTTGAAATGGTTCCCTCTACGATTTTCAAAAGTGCCTGCTGAACGCCTTCTCCGCTGACATCTCTTGTTATCGAAACGTTTTCCGATTTTCTTGCGATTTTATCTATCTCATCAATATAAATAATGCCGCGTTCTGCCGCCTGAATATCGTAATCAGCTGCTTGAATAAGCCTTAAAAGCACATTCTCAACGTCGTCTCCTACATATCCTGCCTCTGTAAGCGTAGTGGCGTCTGCAATTGCAAACGGCACGTTAAGAGTTTTGGCAAGCGTCTGAGCCAAAAGCGTTTTTCCCACACCGGTGGGGCCCAAAAGCAGAACATTTGACTTTTGAATTTCAACATCGTTGTCATTCTCACTGCTGTTTAGAATCCTTTTATAATGATTATAAACTGCAACAGACAGAGCAAGCTTAGCTTTCTCCTGCCCTATTACATACTGATCAAGAGCTTTTTTTATTTCCTCCGGCTTAGTAAGCGTAATACCGGAGACGTCCGTCTTTCCCGGCTTGTCGATAAGATTTCTTTCCTCAAGAATATCATAGCAGAACAAAACGCACTCGTCGCATATATGAACATCTCCTGCTGAAAACAGGCTCTTGGTGCGATTTTCAAGCTTACCGCAGAAATTGCACCTTCTCATGCCCACTTCGTTTTTGCCGTTGTCCACTCCAGCCAAAATATATGCCTCCTTGATGATATAAAGCGTTGCCAAGCCTATAACAGCCCGGCAACAACAATATTACTGTATTACTGTCTTGTTATGACCTTGTCGATAAGTCCGTATTCAACGGCTTCCTCCGCAGTCATAAAGTTATCTCTGTCGGTATCTCTTTCAATTTCCTCCAAGGACCTTCCTGTATCGTGCGCAAGTATCTTATTGAGCTTTTCACGAGTTTTTACCATATGGTCAGAATGGATTTTAATATCAGTACACTGACCCGAAAGTCCTCCTCCTATTAGAGGCTGGTGGATCATAATTTCACTGTGCGGAAGAGCAATTCTCTTACCCTTTGCTCCTCCGGCAAGAAGTACCGCTCCCATTGATGCAGCCATTCCAACACATATTGTTGAAACGTCACACTTTACATACTGCATAGTATCATATATAGCCATTCCTGCCGTAATCGAGCCGCCGGGGCTGTTTATATAAAGGTAAATATCCTTTTCTGAATCCTGGCTCTCAAGAAACAGAAGTTGCGCGACCACAATACTCGCGGTAGCGTCATTAACTTCATCTGACAAGACTATAATCCTGTCGTTTAAAAGCCTTGAAAAAATGTCGTAAAACCTTTCTCCATGGCTGGTCTGCTCAATAACATTTGGTACAAGTGCCATTATTGTTCTCCTCCTTTATAAAGAATAACAAAGTTAAATATTTAATTACTCAACAACAGCCGCTGCCTTGACCATATCGACAGCTTTCCCGACCTCAACATCGAGCTTAATATCCTCAGGTCTGATATACTGCTTAACAGTTTCGACAGGCATCTTATAATGCTCTGCGATAGTAGCGTATTCCTTTTCTATATCCTCATCGCTTGCATCAATATTTTCAAGCTCGACAATCTTTTCAAGCGCAAGTCTAAGCTTAACCTGCTTTTCAGCCTGCTCACGATATGTCTTCTTCAGCGAATCCATGGTCATACCGGTGAACTGAAGATACATATTAAGCTCAATTCCCTGCTGAGAAAGTCTTGCCGAAAGGTCATTTATCATATCGTTGACTTTATTGTCGTACATTACCTCGGGAATTTCGCCCTCAAGCTTTTCGATCACAGCGTCAAAAATATCTGATTCTACCTTTGACTCAGCCTGCTTTTCGGCAGTCTCCTCAAGTTTTTTTCTGATATCAGCCTTAAGCTCGTCGACGGTATTGAAATCTGATGTGTCCTTGACAAAATCGTCGTCAAGCTCTGGCAGCTCAACCGTTTTGATCTCGTGCAGCTTGATTTTAAAGGTTACCGGCGCTCCTGCAAGCTCCTTAGCCTGATAATCCTCAGGGAAGGTTACGTTTATTTCAAATTCGTCGCCAGCATTATGTCCTACAATCTGATCCTCAAATCCGGGAATAAACTGACCGCTTCCGAGCTTAAGCGTAAACTTCTCCGCCTTTCCGCCTTCAAACGGAGCACCATCCTTAAAGCCCTCAAAGTCTATTACAACGTCGTCGCCGTTTTGGCAAGCCCTATCATCAACGCTGATAGTTCTTGCATTTCGTTCAAGCATATGATCAATTTCATGTTCGATCTGCTCGTCTGTAACAGCATTGACATCCTTTTTAACATTTATTCCCTTATAGTCCTTAATATCAACTACGGGCTTAGTTATGCATGTAGCCTTGAATTTAACGCCGCTTTCCTTAGAAACATCGGTCACCTCAACGTCCGGAGCTGTAACCAACGTAAGTTCAGCTTCCTTTACAGCATCTTCAATAGCGGGACCGTATACGGTGTTTACGGCGTCCTCATAAAATACCGCCTCTCCATACTCCTTTTCAATTATCTTTCTGGGAGCTTTTCCGGGGCGGAAACCTGGAACAGAGATTTTCGACTTGTTTTTAAGATATACCTTTTGAACAGCATCCTCAAACGCCTCTGCCGAAACCTCTATCTCCAATTCATATTTATTAGTTTCAACTTGATTTTTTGATTTTAACATGTTACGTCCTCCTGTATGGTGATGATATTAGTACACAGTATATAATTATAACATAAAAAAAAATCATTTTCTATAGCAAAATTCTTTTTTGGTATTATGCACAATTTCAGTAATGTTGCATGGCATGAAATGCAAATAATCACTTGAAATCAGTCTGAACTCAATACCAAATTTCTCTCCATTTACCGCCATTGAACATGACGGTCCGTGAAGATGCCCGTAAAAGCAAAGCTTTATCTCATATCTTTGCAGAACCTGCATTATGTCAAGATTGACCGACCCGGCAAAGACCGGAGGATAGTGCAAAAACACAACGGGGTAAAGTCCTGCGTTAAGCGCGCCCTGTACTGAGCGCTCAAGCCTCATGGCTTCTCTACGTATTACCTTTGCGTCGGCAGGCTCACTGCCGTCATTGATCCACCCTCTTGTGCCGCAAATACCGACTCCGTCGTATTCGTAGTGGTTATTATTAAGTATATTCAACGTGGTAAGACCATTCTCCTTAAAAAAGTTATCCGCCTTGGTTTTTGTAGTCCACCAGTAATCGTGATTGCCCTTCAAAATTATTTTTCTGCCATTTAAACTGTCAATAAATTTAAAATCCTCAAGAGTATTATTCAAGCCGATCGCCCATGATATATCGCCAGGTATAACAACTGTGTCGTACGGCTTAACTACATTCTGCCAATTGTTGTATAGCTTTTGCGCATGACCTTCCCAGCCTTTAAATATATCCATTGGCTTATCTGATGAAAACGAAAGATGAAGGTCTGCTATAACAAACAGCGACACTCTTTTTCATCACCTCCGAATATATTTAACGTTTATTCAAATAATAGTTATGCAAGCGGCAGTTAAAAGCCGCTTGAAGCATCTATCTTAAGCTGAAAGGAATGATTAATCATGGAACAAGATAAAATTTACGGCGTAAAATGCAATATTTCAAGCTGTGTTTACAACAGAAATTCTCAGGAATGCGTAGCAGGTAAGATTGACGTTTGCAGCTGCGGATGTTCAAACCCTAACTGCTCCGCGCAGACTGAATGCAAGACCTTTAAGGCAAGAAGCTGCTAATCCTGCGCTAAAGCGCAAACAAACAAGCAAGAAAGCATCGGGACTTATCAGGTCCCGAGCTACATATATACCTATTTGATATTTAAAAAGCCATACACTACATTTTTCATATCAGATACGTCTACCGTCTCATTAAATCTTACCTTCTTAGTCTTTAATGACGCAAGCGCCTGAGGAATCGGCATTTTGCTTACCTTTGCCAAAGCGTCCGTTAGCGCAAATTCGTCCGTGCCCTCGGTGAGCACTCCAAGCGACGCCAAGACAGAAGCTGAAAACTTGTACGGACTTGCCGTTGAGGCAATTACAGTTTTGGTTTTATCTTTGGTAACGGCGGCATAGCTGTCATAAACTTTATAAGCAACAGCGGTATGTGTGTCCATGGTATATGAATACTTTTCATATACTGTTTTTATAGCGTCCATTGTTTCCTCCTCGGTGCAGAACCCGGCAGAGAAAATCTGTGAAACCTTTTTCTTGATATCTTCACTTACCTCAAACCTACCGGTGCTTGAAAGCTCAGAGTAAAGGCTATTGATGTACTTATCGTCATATCCTGATAAAATATAAAGAAGTCTTTCAAGATTTGAGGAAATCAAAATATCCATGGACGGAGACATTGTAGTGTAAAAATGACGGTTTCTATCATAAACCCCTGTATTAATAAAATCGGTAAGCACGTTGTTCGAGTTTGAAGCACATATAAGCCTATTTACCGGAACGCCCATCATTTTCGCGTAATATGCAGCAAGAATGTTTCCGAAATTTCCGGTCGGAACACATATGTTAATATTGTCTCCGAGTTCTATCTGTCCGTCTGCAACCAGCCTTACATAAGAATAAACATAATACACTATCTGCGGCGCAAGACGTCCCCAGTTAATCGAATTGGCACTTGAGAACATCATGCCGTTTTCACTGAGCTTTTTGGAAACATCGCGGTCGGTAAATATCTTTTTTACGCCTGTTTGAGCGTCATCAAAGTTACCGTTTATGGCGCAAACCGATACATTGCTTCCGTCCTGAGTGGTCATTTGTAGTTTTTGCATTGCACTCACGCCATGAACGGGATAAAATACAAGTATCTGGGTTCCTTCAACGTCCTTAAAGCCCTCAAGAGCAGCTTTGCCGGTATCCCCGGAAGTTGCCACAAGTATAATAACTTTTTTATCAATTCCGAGCTTTTTTACCGACGTAGTTAAAAGATACGGCAATATCTGAAGAGCCATATCCTTAAACGCGCATGTCGGTCCGTGCCATAACTCAAGCATGTATCTTCCGTCGAAAAGATGAGAAAGCTCCATTATGCTGTCTGTGTCAAAGTTTTTAGTGTTGTATGCGCCATCTACGCAGTAAGCTATTTGTTCGTCCGTGAAGTCAGTGAGGTAATTTGAAAAAATAAACGCCGCGGTCTGAGCATAGCTCTTACCGCAAAGAGACTTTATATCCTCAAGCGATATCCTGGGTATCTCGCATGGTATAAAAAGTCCTCCGTCCTCAGAAATTCCCTGAACAATTGCCTGTGAAGAGCTTACTCTGAGGCTGCTGTTTCTTGTGCTCTGATAGTACATAATATTTCTCCTCTTTTCTATGCCGCTATGCGTACTGCAAAACGTTTTACGCCGTAAACGCGCGCTGAATATATTTAAAGTCTGTGACAACGCCATGGTCTATTTCAACCAGCGCGGCGTCAAACACGCAGGAGCAATCCATATTAAATCTTTCCACATACGCCGTTGCAGCCCTTACCACTCTCGAAATTTTAACAGGCGTTATGGCGGCTTGGGCGCTTTGAAGTGGATTCTTTGCACGCGACTTTACTTCTACAAAGTGAATCAGGTTTCCCTTTTTTGCAATAATGTCAATCTCTCCGCCCTTTATGGTAAAATTGCGGGCAAGTATCACGCAGCCGCTGCGCTCTAAAAACCTGCATGTGTATTCTTCGCCGATGTTTCCTATTTCCTTTGCAGTCATGTTACTTTTCACTTAAATTTTTCAAAAAGCATTTTCTGTGTACGGGGCTTATTCCATACTTTTTTATAAGCTCGTAGTGAAGCTTTGTACCGTATCCCTTGTGCTTTGAAAACTGATACATCGGATATAGCTTATCAAGATCCGCCATATACCTGTCTCTTGATACCTTTGCAAGAATAGACGCCGCCGCAATAGAAAACGACTTGGTGTCCCCTTTTACAACTGAAATTGCCGGGAACTTAATATCGGGAGCCTTATTCCCGTCTATCAGCGCCGCGTCCGCTTCAATTTTCAGCCCATCTACGGCACGCTTCATTGCAAGCATCGACGCGCCTAAAATATTAAGCTCCTCTATTTCATCTACTGAAGCCGCCGCAATGCAGTAAGAAGCTGCCTTTGACACTATTTCGTCGTAAAGAGCTTCGCGCTTTTTTGCCGACAGCTTTTTTGAATCGTCTATTCCTTCAATTACTACGTTAGTCTCAAATATCACCGCCGCCGCATACACGTCGCCGGCAAGAGGACCGCGCCCCGCCTCGTCTACTCCGCATATAAGCGGATACGTATGCCTTACTTCATCGTCAAACTCGTTAAGCGTCATGGCTATCCTCCGGAGTTTCCAAAGATATTCTGCCAAGCTTTCCGGAGCGGAATTCATCCAAAAGCATGACAGCCGCTCTTTCGGTGTTTATCTCGCCTCGAGATATAAGAAAGCCTCTTTTTCTTCCTATTTCGGTTAAGACCTCATAATCGGTCATTTCCGGAATTATCTCAATGCCGTATCTTGACTGCATAGCCGTCATATTTTCGGATCTGAGCTTTGCAATAAATTCGCACGCAAGCGATTCCATATCCATTATATCGTCCTTGACAGCCCCTGTAAAAGCCAGGCACAGTCCAACATTCTTATTGGAAAATTTAGGCCACAGCACTCCTGGCATATCCAAAAGCTCCATATCTGACGACACTGCAACCCACTGCTTTCCCTTGGTAACTCCGGGTCTGTCCTCTACCTTTGCGCGCTTAGAACCGGCAAGCCTGTTGATAAGCGACGACTTGCCAGAATTAGGTATGCCGACTATCATCAGCCTTATCGATCTTTTGCCCATTCCCTTTTGCTCCCATCTTTGAATCTCGTCCTTAAGGACGCTTCTGACCAGAGGGAGCAGCTTATTTACATTTTTGCCGCTCTTGCAGTCTGTTTCAAGAGCCTCAACGCCCTGCTTTTTATAGCTTTCAATCCAGCGCGAAGTTACATTTTCATCAGCGGCATCGCACTTATTGAGCAGCACAATCCTCGGCTTTCGCCCCACCAGAGAGTCCATATCGGGATTTCGGCTCGAATATGGTATTCTTGCGTCGGTAACCTCTACTACCGCATCTACCAGCTTAACGCTTTCCGACATCATGCGGCGGGCTTTCGCCATGTGACCGGGAAACCACTGTATAGTTAATTTCTCGTCCATAGTTATCAGTCCTTTGTATTCTAGATTAGAAAAATCTTATCCTGTTGAACGGATAAACTCTCATAACGACCTTGCCGAGTATATCCTCTCTGGCTATGAGTCCGACAGCGGGGTCTCTTGAATCCCTTGAACCCTGTCTGTTGTCGCCCATGCAGAAGTAATATCCGTCCTCAACGACAATGGGATAGTCAAACGCTCCCTCGTCGTTTATTGTAAGATTCCTTATATACGGCTCATCCAAAAGCTCGCCGTCAACAAAAACCTCTCCTGTATCAAAATTAATATCTACTTCCTGACCGCCGACCGCTATAATCCTTTTTACGATAACCTCGTTAAGCCCGTCGCAATTTGCGGAAATAATGTCGCCTTGCTTGGGAGTGTAAAAAAGACTCCAAAGTATTAAAAAATCATTGTGATGAAGCGTATCAAGCATTGAATCGCCGTTGACTATAGCCGTTCTTGCAACAAAGGTAAATATCAAAACAACAGCTATAAACGTAATTGTCAAGGACTTGACCCAGTCTAAAAGTTCATCAAGCCCTCCCTGTTTAGCCTTCTTATCTTTTTTTGCGCCACTTGTCGCACTGCTTTTTATATAATTTCCGGATTCACCGGCATTCAATTCTTCTTCGCTCATTCAACATGCTCCTTTGCAAAACAATTCATTTTATTGTACCAAATTATATCGCAAATTTCAATAGCAAACATAAAGAAAAGAGAAGCCAGGACATTTTGTTCCGGCTTCCTCTTCTTAACTCAACTTATCTTATTGCATCCTTAGTCTTAGCAGCCTTGCCGACTCTATCTCTGAGGTAGTAGAGCTTAGCTCTTCTAACCTTAGCAAGTCTTACGACCTCGACCTTCTCAACAACCGGAGAATGGAGAGGGAAAACTCTCTCTACGGCGCAACCGTGAGAAATTCTGCGGACAGTAAACGTCTCGCTGATGCCGCCATGCTTTTTGGCAATGACGGTTCCCTCAAAGACCTGGATTCTGAACTTGTCGCCTTCCTGAATTCTTACATGCACCTTGACGGTGTCACCGATCGAGAACTCGGGAACTTCGCTTTTCAAGCTTGAGTTTGAAATGATTTTTAAAGCATCCACTTTAAAACTCCTCCTATTTTCTTTCAGACATTCATACACTTCTATCAGCCCAAAAGCCGCAATACAGCGGCGGCTGAGTCATAGCAAAGTCAGAGGACTATCCGCTTTAATGCTGGTTCTTATCGAACAGGCACTAACCCCCATCATGCTCGGAATACATGACGGAACTCAAATGCTTAAGTATTATATCATAAAGCAAAACGTAATGCAATAGTGAACTACATAAAATTGTCGCCGGATTCTATAGATATTTTTGTACGTGTTATACACGCCCTATCAAATTCAAACCCGCAAAAACGCTCAAACGCGCCGATTACCGCAACTATATTTAACGAATGCCTTATGCCTGCCGGCAGCCTGAAGCCAAGGTGCAGGCAATTATTATCCGTGCTCTTGTCAAGAACAGTTATATCGGGTTTGATATCTACCGTCACCATCGTTTTTTTCATGTTTACTTTACAGCGTTTTTCTATGTATATCCCGTCCTGCGACATGAATTCGTCAAAAAGCTTTTTAAGCTCCTCCGGGCTCTTATTATCAGAGTAAATATCCGCGACGTATTCGCACGAAACTATCTCTGTGTGCTTGTGCTTCGGCTCGTACAGCCTAAGCACTTCTATTCCGGACGGAAGCGAAGCATTCAAACGTTTTTTTATGTCTTCATAATCAGGAGCGCCAGACGACATATCTATTCCAAAATCCATTACCTCGCATTCGCTTGAAACTCCGAGCGACAGAGGCAGCGCAAACATCAGGTACACATGCGGATTATATCCCTTTGTGAACCACACGGGAAGCTTTGCCCGCTTAAACGTTCTCTGCATCAGGCGCATCAGGTCTAAGTGAGATATGTATATAGCCCTGCCCGTTTTCTTAAAAACCGCCCTGACGTCATAATAATCCTTTACCACAATAAGTGCCTCCGTATTCCTTTTTGACGCCGCAACCCGAACATTTTTGCGAACAGTTCGGCGTAGTTACGCCCATATGCGCTTTTTTATTTTCGGATATTAAAAATCTCCTCGAAATAAAGTAATCAAGGTGTGACCATGGCATTACCTCGTCAAATCGCCGCCGACGGCAGGCGTAAAATTCAGGGCTGAGCCCGCACTCATTAAACGCCTCGAGCCATTTGTCAAACCTGAAATGCTCGTCCCAGCTGTCAAACGTACAGCCTTTTTTCCACGCCGCATATATTACGTTTGCAAGCCTTCTGTCTCCCCTTGCAAGCACAGCTTCCAGCAGGCTTACGTCGTAGTTGTGATATGAAACCCTGATATGCTTTGACTTTAAGCTGCCTGTGAGTGTTTCCTGACGGTGGACAAGCTGCTCCCTGGTTATTTGGGGTTCAAACTCAAACGGTGTGAACGGCTTCGGGACAAACGTCGCACATGAAACCGAAATATTTAGAAATTTGCCCTTTACCCCCCTGTTTATCTCATAAAACAGATCAGATATCTTTCTCACAAGAGCCACTATTCCTAAAATATCTTCATCGGTTTCTGTAGGAAGTCCCATCATAAAATAAAGCTTTACTGTAGAGTAGCCAGCAGCAAATGCAATCTTACATGTAGAGAGTATCTCATCCTCTGTGATATTTTTATTTATAACGTCTCTTAATCTCTGCGTTCCCGCCTCTGCGGCAAATGTCAGCCCGGATTTGCGGACGCGGTTTATCTTTTCGATGATCTCCTCGCTGAAGTTATCCATCCTCAGGGACGGCAGCGAAAGACTGACCTTTTCCGACTCGGTATAATCCACAAGCTTTGACAAAAGCTCCTCTATCTGCGGATGGTCGCTTGTCGAAAGCGAAGACAGCGATACCTCTTCATAACCGGTCTGCTCGCAAAGAGCCTTAGTCTGCCTGGCAATTGTATCTACACTCTTTTCTCTAAAGGGTCTGTAAATATAGCCTGCCTGGCAAAACCTGCATCCTCTTATACATCCCCTGAGCACCTCGACAACGGCTCTGTCGTGCACTATATCCGTAAACGGCACGACAAAGTAATCGGGGTAATATACCTTGTCAAAATCCTTTATTATACGCTTGTGAACCGGAATGGGCGCGCCGCAACAGGAGTATATTTTTCTTACTGTGCCGTCTTTGTTGTACTCGACGTCATAAAGCTTTGGCACATATATTCCCTCAATTTTAGACGCCTCGGCAAGAAACTCGGATTTTGACCTGCCGCTGTGCTTCATCTCATTATAAAGATCCATCAGCTCAAGGTTTACCTCTTCACCCTCTCCAAGTATAAACAAATCTATAAACGGCGTCAAAGGCTCTGAATTGCATACGCACGGTCCACCCGCAACAACAATCGGATCGTTTTCTCCCCTTTGGTCAGCGAATACCGACAGACCGGCAAGATCAAGCATGTTAAGTACGTTCGTATAGCTAAGCTCATACTGCATGGTAAATCCGATAAAGTCAAACTCCTTTATCGGGTCAAGGCTTTCAAGGGCGTAAAGCGGTATATTATTTTCACGCATGAGCTTTTCAAAGTCTTTATCAGGGGCAAATACCCTCTCGCACCAAAAATTTTCCCTTGCGTTTTTCAACCCGTATAAAATTTTCATTCCGAGATGGCTCATGCCGACTTCGTAGGTATCAGGAAAGCAGAACGCAAATCTTACATCAACCTTAGACTTGTCCTTTATGACGCTGCCAACCTCCCCGCCTATATAGCGAGAGGGCTTTTCAGACCGGAGCGCGAGCTTTTCGATTTTATCCTTTAACATCATATTACCGCCTATACTTTATTAAATCCAATTTGTAATCATCCGAACAGCTCGGAAACAGCAACAAACAGCACGGTTATAAGCGCTGAGAAGGACACGCTGTACGGCGTCACAACAAGAGAAGCAGCCGCCATTGCAATCACCAGAGCAAAAGCAATCCCTGACAGTATTTTAAGCACGCTTTCGTGTTCGCAAAAAAGCGTTTTTAGAACCATGCCTCCGTCGAAATAATATATGGGAAGCAAATTGAACGCCGCAATGCAAATATTTATAACAACAAGCAGCGTGCTTCTCAAGCACATAAATACAGCCGCCAAAATCAAATTTGCCGCACAGCCGGACAGATACACAAACAGACGCTTAGACGCCGGAAGGCTTTCTATATCAGTGCCGGTAATCTTTATTCCTCCCCCGTACAGCTTAATTTCAGATACGCCTGCTCCAACAAGCCACATGGCGGCAAGGTGCGCAGTCTCATGTATAAAGCAAAACACAAGGCAGGAAAGCGTAACTTCGTGGGTCTCAATTGTATTAACAGCCATTAAAAATAAAAATCCAAATGTTACGCATACGTCCAATTTACAAAACTTAAATGTCAGCATGGTAAATATTATTTATCATGCTGACAAGTTATTACTTACGTTATGACTATGACTTGGACGCATCGCGGCAAATTGCTTTTTTACCTGCCGTTTTCATTTTTTTGAACAGCGACGCCGCGATAATCAGCACAACAGGGAAAATTATTGCAGATGCCAGACCCGCTCTCAGCCCGCCTCCGGATGCATCCGCAACAAAGCCTACGATTGTGGGTCCGCTTGTGCATCCTAGATCTCCTGCCAAAGCCAAAAGAGCAAACATCGCAGTGCCTCCCCTGGGGCATTCCGATGACGCTATGCTGAACGAACCAGGCCACAATATTCCTACAGACAGTCCGCACAAGCCGCAGCCGACAAGCGAAAGTATCGGGTTCGGCGACAAAACAACAATAAGATAAGACACCACGCAAAGGACAGAGCTGCCGATTATAAATGAAATTAGGTTTATTCTTTGTGAAAACTTTGCATAAAAAACTCTTGCAAGTCCCATCAAAACAGAGAACATGCACGGTCCGGCCAAATCGCCTATGGTCTTAGGTATATTTAGGCTCGTCTCTGCAAAGGCTGATGCCCACTGCGTAAGTGCAAGCTCACCTGCGCCCGCACAGAACATCAGAACTGCAAATATCCAAAACGTCTTCATTTTCCCGAGCTCTCTTATCTTCATGCCCTCATTTTCCTCTGTGAGCCTTGCTATCGGAACTTTTGAAAACATAATAGCATTAGCAGCAGGAACCATTGCCCATAAGCAGGACATTATCCTCCAGTTTTCTCTCCCAAACAACGCAAAAAAGCCCGTCGTAATAACGATCACAGCAACAGAGCCCCAGCAGTAAAATGAATGAAGAAGACTCATTTCCGAAGACTTTTTATCGCTGTCTGTAGGGCACGCCTCAACGATAGGGCTGACGAGCACCTCAATTAAACCGCCTCCAACGGCATAAAGCATTACGGATACAAGAAGCCCTGCGTAAGAATTCGGAAGCACGTTTGGCAAAACCGCCATGCCGACAAGTCCGGCAGCAGAGAAAATATGTGCTGAAACTATGCACTTACGGTACCCTATTTTATCAACAAATCTTGCACTCAGAAGATCTATTAAAAGCTGCACCATAAAATTAAGGGTTGTAATAAACGTAATTTGAGATATCGATATTTCAAACTCCTGATTAAACGTAACATACAAAAGCGGAGCAAAAATATTTACTATCGCCTGTGTGATATATCCTATATATGAACAACGTATGGTGTTTCTATAGCTAAGCCTCATCAAATTAATCCTCAAATCTGACATTAAAGTTGCATCAACAGTTTTCAGATGCGCACTGCGTTATTAGCATTTTATGCCTAAAATATTTTATATGTTTTCCTCGAATTTTGCAATATCTTTTCTCGTTCCGCATACCACGACCGTATCCTTGCTGTGCACCGGAGTATCCGGACCTATATCGACGGTTATGTTCTCAGCGTGCTTAATAGCAATGAGGTTAAGACTATATTTGTTTCTAAAGCCGTACTTCATTACAGTCATGTCTTCCGGCACATCGGAAAGCTCTATTTCGGTAATATCAATTTCACCGCTTAGAGTGATGTACTCCAATATTTTTGAGGAAGTAAGCTTTTTTGCAAGCCTTATTGCCCTGTCCCTCTCAGGATATACAACTTCCGCTCCAAGTTTTTCAAGCACCGCGCCGTGCTCAACGCTGGAAGCCTTTGCTATAACCTTTTTTACTCCAAGCTCAATTACATTAAGCGTAGTAAGTATGCTGGTAGCTACCTGCTCGCCTATGCATACTATAACCGTGTCGCAGTTTCGCAGACCGCAGTCATGCATTATTTCCTTTGTTAAATCTGGCACTGTAAACGCATTATCGGTATATTCGAGCATTGCCTTTATTTTTTGCGGATCTCTGTCAAGAACCATAATTTCCGCTCCCGTTTCGGCAAGGCTCTGTGCAAGAGCAAATCCGAATCTTCCGACACCTATAATCCCGTATATTTCTTTTTTGCTCTTCCTTTCCTTCCTCATAGAATGCTCCTTTAGAAATATCTTTATAAAATCGTGTCTTTGAAATAACATGCCAGACATTCCGGTATAATTTCGGCACAAAACGCCGCATAAGCTGTCTGATGTGTGCCAAAAAGGAATACATCAGGTTTTAGTTTGGCTAAATATTGCCGGAATGGTCTTTGAAGTGCCTTTTTATAGCCTCAAATGTCTCGTCGCTTATGTCGTGCTCAATCTTGCACGCATCCTCAGCGGCAATCTTTTTATCTACTCCGAGAAGAGTAAAAAGTTCAGTGAGTATAGTATGACGCTCGTATATTTTTTTTGCAACTTCTTCTCCCGATTCCGTCAAATGCAGGTATCCGTCGCTGTCGACCGTAAGGTAATTGCTATCCTTTAATATTCCAACCGCACGGCTTACACTTGGTTTTGAAAAGCCCATATACTGCGCTACGTCCAACGATCTGACAAATTCCATTCGCTGTGATAATATATAAACCGTTTCGAGATACATTTCCCCAGATTCCGCAAGATGCATTGCTATCCTCCTTAAGTATTTAATCTATATTATTTTAGCATTGTTATTTTATAATTTCAATATTAATGAGACAAATTAGCATACATAAATTTAAGCAGCATTCCATAGCTATGTCCATGGAATGCTGCTTGCGTTTTATCCGTTTTTTATTACTTTAGCGCTGCCATTTCATATTTTCTCTTTGTAGCCTCTCCGCCTCTTATATGTCTTTCCTGTTTATTAATATCAAGTACTACCTTAACCTCTTTATACAACGACGGCTTTACTTTTTTCAAGCGTTCACTTACGTCTTTATGCACCGTCGACTTACTTATTCCGAACTGTCTTGCAGTCTGCCTAACGGTCGCCTTATGCTCTATTATGTATTCGCCTAAGATGACCGGGCGTTCCTCACCTTTCGGTATTTCCGTCATAAGCTCACTCCTATTTGCGTTTTACTAATATATATTAGTTCTTTCGCTCAATTAGAAGTGAGAATTCTTTTTATTACACATTCAATATGTGTCACTACCTATTGCTCGTTATCTTCCTCAGAAGGATCTGTTTTGGCGTCTCTGTAGAACTGCGCCTGTTTATCGAACATTTCGGTATAGACGCCGCCTTTAGCATATAGCTCAGTATGCGTGCCGTACTCGACAACCTGTCCCTCGCTAAATACTGCAACTTTATCCGCAAGCTGAACAGCGGACAGGCGGTGAGTAATGAGAATTGCGGTTTTGCTCTTTATCAGGTTATAAAATTGCGCATAAATATCATGTTCTGCAACAGGGTCAAGCGCTGACGTTGGCTCATCCAATAGATAAACCGGAGCATTATGATATAATGCCCTGGCTATTGCTATTTTTTGCCCTTCTCCACCAGATGGCTCGAATCCTTCTTCATCGAATAATTTGTATACACTTGTGTTAATTCCACGCGGTAACTTTTCAATCAAGTCATAGAGACCACATTCTTTACAAATATTGATGATGTCATTATCATCGCCATTTTCATTTGAAAAAGTGATATTTTCACGTAGTGACAACAGATATAGCGAGTAATCTTGAAAAACAGGTGCAAAAAGTTGTTGATACTTTTCATAATCGTATTCATTTATATTGACACCATTCAACAGAATTTCGCCTTCTGTAGGAAAATAAAGTCTTGTCAACAGTTTCAAAAAAGTTGTTTTACCTGAGCCATTACTTCCTACTATGCACAATCTTTGATTTGCATAAAATTTTAAACTCAAGTTCTTAATTGCGTAAATATCAGATTTGAGATATTTGAATGACACATTCCTAAATTCAAAAATTGAATTCTCATCAAAAACAGGGATCTTTGTTCCGGTAGCATACTGTTTGATAGGTGTTTCCATAAATATCATAAGCTCATGAATTTCCATACCGCTTTTTGCCATTCTCATGTAACTGTTTACAATACTATTAAACGCCTCAGACAATCGACCAGTTGCAGACATAAATATTGTCATGTAACCTATGCTTAACGAGCGATACAACACCATATATATTAAATATATGTACATTAATATTTGTTGAATTAAGCCGGTCAGCGAATATAATATTCCCGCATTTAGCGAATTTCTAGATCCCTTTAGAGAAATCTGATCGGCTTCGCACCTTTTTTGTACAGTTTATCAGCAAAAAACTCTTTTAAATTAAACAGCCGAACCTCTTTGGCAGCCCATGCACCATGTAATACTAGTATAAGCGACGAACTAATATATCTTTGATATGGACTCATTTCCTTGTCTATTTCGTGACTTTTTGCGTTTTGCCTTTTGGTAATACATGAATTCAAAAACATAACCAGAAGCACCACAAGCGCCATGAAAACATTTAAATTTGCGACAATTGTAAAAATAGCCGCTAGGGTAACCACAGAAGTCAGCAATCCGCACACATTATCAACAACAGTCAAAGCGTTATAGAATGTGCCATAGATTCTTTCATTGATATTTTGAATATCTGGATCTTCAAAAGCATCGTAGTCCATCATTGCAGAACGAATGTCGTAGTCCCTCAAGAACTCATTTGCCAAGTTTTTGTATATACGCAAAGATGTATAATTGGCTACCCTTCTTATTACACTGCTGAGTACCGGTGTCAATACAAGAACTCCCAAATACAGCGCTAATGCTTTTATCCTTTTTTCGCCCATAAGCTCTGTAATAATCAAACCTGGAAATACAGTATACACAATCGAGGGCACCACATTGTAAAGCGCCATTAAAAATTGTATTACAGCATAGGTCCATGCCTGCTTTTTTTAAACACATAACTTAACATATATTTTGTTGTAAGATAGGTGTTTTTAAAATTCTGCTTGTATTCAACATTGCTAATTGGTACAGTATTACCCCTATCATCTGTGGTTACAATACGACTCATATGTATGCACCTTCGTTCAAATTATTATGGTTAGCTTTCTGTTATAACGCTATAATTCTATTTAATAAAAAAACAGAGTTGAATGTCCGCCCCATGAAGTTCGTAACAAAACGTAAAATTTGAGCAGCTAAGCAACTACTGTGATATACCGACAAAGGCATTGACGATATCGCAAAAATACTTAACTTCTGCTCAAGTAAATACTTCCACAAGCTCTTCAAATGCTGAGAAGATATTACAACTTCTAAATACAGGAAAATTTAAGTATTCTTTTTAGGAGGGTCGTAATGACAAGAATTATTATTGACTTCGACAACAATTTGAAGTTTTGAAGCTTGCTCAAAAGGATGGGCTTTCGAAACTCACAGTCTAAGCCGTAGACTTTGACGACTTGATGTAGGAGGATGTTAACCTTCCGCACACATAGAATGCCGCCGACGGCGCGGACGGATGAACAGGCATCGACGATGGCGGAAAGCAATACTAAGTAAACACTGCCGCAACAGTTTATCCTGATCCAATAAATGTGTTGACAAAACGGCCGCGAAGCTTCTGCCTCGCGGCCGTAAAATATTCAGTTATCTCTTTTTGTAAAGAACAATCGCAACTACTGCAATCGCAATAAAGATCGTGATAACAGAGAACACTGCCACTATTGCAAGGTTCGATTCTGAGTCTGCCGGAACTTCATATGCACCGTCCTGTTCAGGCAGGGTGACGGCATCATTTTCGGGCGCTTCTTCGTCGATCCCCTGATCAGTGGCAACGGTTCTTGCCACCGTGTAGGATTTCGGCTCTGCCTCGCTGCCCGTTTTTACTCCGTAATTTTTCATCTCAAATACGACTCTGTCTTCGTATACTTTGATGACAAGTGCCTGCACGATCTCAGGGTCGTTAGCATTCAGGCTGCCACTGTAGTATGCCATTGAACCTACAAAGCAGGAAATGAATCCGTCAGGCTGAGTCTTTCTTGTGGAAAGAGGTGTTCCGTCAGCGGTATATGGGGTCAGTCGCTCCAGAATATCGCTGTCTATGTAGGGACCGCCGTGGTCATGGCCGTAGAGATAAATCACATTCGGGTATTTCAGAAGCACGCTCTTGAAATTATCATTCAGACTGTCGTTGTTAGACATTCCCTTGTCGGAACGGGATATACCGTTTGAATCGCGAAACGGATAATGAGCCATAACAAATACGGTCTTGTCCTTGCCGATGCTTGCCAGCTCATTTTCCACCCAGGTAACAGTCTCGGGAGTGTAGACATAGTTGCTATGGTTGTCGCTGCCGCTGTAAGGAGTGTTTATCATGATGAAATGGAAGCCATCAATTACATAATGATAGGCCAGCAAATATTTCTGCGCTTCATCCATATAAAGTGCATTAACGAACTCTCCGACATCTTCTTTCATAATCCACGAGTAGTCGCCGGAGTTGAAGTTTGTACCGCCGACTGCGTAGTCATGATTACCGGTAACATAGAGAACACGTCCGGACTCAACAGCAGTTTTCGTGGTGGTTCTCACCTGATTCATTATTTTTTTATACTGGTCTTCAGTCCAAGAAGACCATTGATTATTACTGGTAATGTCGCCGCCTACCAGCAAAACATCCAAATTCTCTTCTGCGAGTTCCGAACAGGCTTTAATAGTACTCTGACGTATTGGAGGATTCTGATTTTGAATATTGTAGTCTATGTGCAGATCACTGATGGCACCTATCACGAGCAACGGTTCAGTGGTAGGAGGATCCATCTCCTCATAGGGAGCTTCGCCGGTCTCCACTTCATGATAAATCACAAACTCAGAAGAACTCGTGTTTGTTCCGCCGGTAAAGCCCACGCCGTTGCTGTTGGTAAATCTTGCTCTTACATCGCCGCTTGAGATGATAAACTTTGAACCGCTCTTAGTTATCAAGAGCACCTGCTCGGTCTCAGAAAGAGTGAGAGCGCCGTTGTTTACATTCAGGTACTTGCCGTCGTTGCTGCTGCCCTTAGCTCTGATAGTGTATCCGCTGTCGGATGAGGCGATCACCCATTCAAAACCTGTGGGTGTCATAGCGGTATCAAACGGTGCAAAGGAGAGGGTATAGTTATTCACTGCTTCGCTCTTCATCGCATACATACCGGAAGAATATCCCGTAGGAGTAATGCCGTCCATTGCAAGTACGTAAACACCGCCGTCTGTGAGATCATCAAGACCGGTAATCTTCTTTAGCTCACCGTTCTCTGCGAAAACGGTTGTCATGCACGCAGACAGTGCTATAACGAACGCTAAAACGATTGATACGAGTTTTTTCACTTGATTACCTCCATTTTTCATTATTTATTTTGATAAAATCAGTTGATGGTCGACAATCAGTGTTCATCTACCAGTTATCCAATATTCATTAGGCGTCCCATTTGCTGGTTCTTTGATGCCGTCAGCAAGCTTAGCGTCGATTCTGTACGCTATACTTCTGATAACTTCAGCATTGCGCTTATCCATAATAGTACCGATTCTTCTCGAATAAAAGCTCTCAGGAATGTCTCAGATTACCGGAACAAAGCCGTAATCGACAAGCATATTAGTTATTATATCAAGGCAATCATATGTGTTGGTATGCATGACGTTTTTGGATAGATTTTCATAATTACGTTTAGCTGTACATTCGCCTATATATACAGGATATTTTGAACTTTCCGTCATCTTTCATTAAATCGAATTTGATAATATAGTAAAACACATTGACGATAAAGTCAATATAAATATAATAAAAGTTATATAATATGAAACAGGTGAACAAATTAGCATTCTACTACGATTTCCTGATAATAACAAATGAGATTAATTTGCCGCTTTGCTTTATCAACATAGGATTAAATGATTGGCAATATTACGCGACAAAAAAGAGGGTTATCCCGATCATCAAATTATCTACTGCACAAAAGGAAGCGAAACCCATATAGTAGACGGAAAGACATATCAGATCAACCCTAACATGGGCTTTTTCCTACCGAAGGATTATACCCATGAATTTTTTAACAAGCCAGTATTTAATACATTTATTTGACAATTATTGCAGGTTTTGCAGATGAGGATACTTTCAAACTTTTCGGCCTTGATAAACCGAGAGTGTTTACGCTTTCCGAAACAAAAGTCCGTCACGTGCATGAAGCCATAAACATCGACAAGTTTTACGGTGTTCATAAGGCTTCATGAATGCTCTATTCTTCATTAACAGAATTTAACACCTATAAAAACCATAGATTATATCAACAAACACTACAACGAAAAATAACCCTAGAGCAGCTCAGTGAGGCTGACGTGGTTACACATCAGTATATCTACCGATTGCGCCGTCGACTTACTTATTATGTATTCGCCTAAGATGACCTGGTGTTTCTCACCTTTCGGTATTTCCGTCATAAGCTCACTCCTATTTGCGTTTTACTAGTATATATCAGTTCTTTCGCTCAATTAAAAGTGAGAATTCTTTTTATTATGCATTCAATAAATGTTTTGATATATGCCGTTAGTTTTATGTCATAAAATATTTCTGTATTCCTTAGCGCCAGGCAAATATCTGCGCTCTTCAGCTTGCTGTCTTATGTCATAACCCATGCTTTCATAGACAGCATAAGGCATACAACGCCGACAAATGCCATTGCCAGCCAATATGCTATCCCTGACGGGTCAGAGCCGGCGTTCCAAAGTATCTCCGCCGACGCAACCGGAACTATCGGCGAAACATACTTCGCCGCCTCCACTCCCGTCAGCACAAGCAATGCGGGAAGTCCGAAGATACCCACACATGCCGCGCAAGATAAGAGCATTCCGGAAAACAGTCCTCCTGTCGCCATCATTATAAATGATAAGAACACCAGCATCAAAAGACGCACAATATACAAAACCGCTAAAAAGCCTGATATGGAAATGGTTATCGGAAAGTCGGAGAGGGCCGATAAATTCTGTACGGAGGCAGCAAAATCCGAAGTACCATGTAATCCTATAAAATGAAAAAGCTCTCTCAAATACACGGCAGCCCAAATAAGCACACCGGTAACTGCGGCTGCACCAGCTTTTGCCGCAAAGACAGGCATCCTTCCCCTACACGTGCTCTTTACAAGAGCCGCTGTGTCGGATTGTCGCTCGTACGAAATCAGTCCGGCGCAGCAAAGCGCCGCGAACATTACCGCTACAACAGCATTAGTGCGCTGAGCATCTACACTGGTATCGCCGTAAAAGCCAGCATATACCTGCTCGTCAATAAGCCAAGGCTCGTAGCCTCCGCGCTCCGCGCTCTCAACAATTTCATCAGCCTTTGCCTCAAGCATTGAAAGAGCGGCTAAAAGTTCATTGCTGTTCATCTCGCCCTCGGCGTCCGACCTGGCCTTTTCTATGTAATCCTTAAGCGAATTTCCCTGCTGAGTAACCTCTATCGGACCGGATGCATCGTTCAGATAGCTTTGATACCACACATCATGTTCGGCGGAGGTAGTATAATACGTAAGCGAGCCGCTTACAGCCACAACAGCAATCAAAATAACAGCCCCAAATTCAAACGCAAGATGTTTGTATGCTTCCCAGCCGCCGACCGTAAGCCTTACCCGCACGGCGTCCGCCGCCGCATTAAAACCGTTTGACGCCCTTGAAAGCAGTTCTCTGTTTCCTTCGGGATATCTTCTGCACTGTATCAATAGCGCCGTCAAAGACAACACCGCAATAAGCGCCGCAAGAATAAAAAGTGTCATCCGGCGTATGCCGATAGCAGAGTCGAATATGTTTACATTAAGATAGTAAGTATATATCTCCACGGAATGAACGTAGGAAAAGATGTTAAGGTATTTAAGGACGTTCAAAGTGCTCTGAACCGGAATGAGCTCATAAAGCAGATATTCACCTGCAAAAACCGCAACGGTTACGCCAAGCGAAAACTGTGGGCTGGCAAGCATTCCGGTTACGCACCAGACCAAAAGTCCAATTAAAACACCCGAAAAAACTTTTCTGCAAAGATATACAACTATCCACTGGGATATGCTCAGCCTCATTGTGCAGGCAGAAAACATCGCCATAGATTGAATCGGTCTGTCGAGTCCGCCGAATCCGCCGGACAATATGGCCGAAGCGACAAGCGGCAGAACATAAAACAGCACGGTCAGCAGAGCGGAGCCTGTTAAAAGCGCAGTTATCCTTGTCACACCAAGGCGTAATCTACCGAGCTTACAGCTTCTTATCACGCCCCACAAGCCTTTTTTTCGTTCCTCTACAAACGACAGAGCTATAACCGCAATGCATATCAAAAAAGCGTAATCAGATACTTTGAAATAAGCCCAGCGCTCGACCGCCGAGCTGTTTCCAAGTACCGGGGATACGCCGTCAAGCTTCATAAAGTCTGAGGCGGTTTTTTCAAGATTATTTTTTGAGAAGCTTCCGCCTTTATTAAATATTCCCACATAAGAAAGCATACCTGCCCGTTCATGAACACCCTCAAGATACTCAGAATACCAGGCTATATGCTCTGCGTCGTCCGCAAGCGCGCGCAGCCAATCGGAAAAGGCTCTTTCTGCCCTGTTAAAATCATTTACGCTTTTTGTATCGTCCATGTACAACGATTCAAGGTACGGATACTTTCCCAGCGCTTCTAAAAAATCCTCCTCACTAAGATTGCTGACTACTACGCTTTTGTTGACATATAAGCTCAAGCTGTCGAGCTCATCAATAGCCGATTCTATTTTTCCCGCAGCATCAATCGCAGACATTCCCTGACATTCATCAAGGATTTGGAGCGCAAATTTTCTTGCTTCAATAGTATTTTCGACGGCGTTTGGGGTTATTCCGCCAGTATAGTGAATGAAAAATGCCGCAAGGCACGCCACAGTCATCAGTACAACAAGGAGCGCACGCCGTGGGTTTAAAAAAATCTTTTAAATTCACCCATTTGCTCAGTCCCCCAGGTAGTACAGATAGACATCTTCAAGGCTCGGATAGTATGCGACCGGCGATATATCGTCCGGCAGGGATTTTATCAGCTCGGCCGGCGAATTGGTTTTCAAAAGCCGCCCCTTTTTCATAAGCAAAACGCTGTCGGCTATTGACTCAATGTCAGAGACGATATGCGTGGCAAGAAGAACTATTCTGTCCTTGGAAAGCTCATGAATAAAGTTTCTTATCCTGACCCTTTCCCGCGGGTCAAGCCCCGCCGTCGGCTCATCGAGTATCAGAACCTTTGGGTCGTTCAAAAGCGCCTGCGCAAGCAAAACCCTTTGCTTCATTCCACCTGAAAACTGTCCTATTTTTTTATGCCGTACTTCGTAAAGATTTGCAAGCCTTAACGTCCTTTCAACCTCTTCTTTGACGCGAATCCCTTTCACGCCCTTTAGCCTTGCCATATAGCTCACAAAGCTTGCGGCGGTCATGTGCTCGTACACGCCCTGCTGCTGCGGCATGTATCCGAGCACTTCTCTAAACTGTGCACCAAGCTCCAATATTTCCTTGCCGTTGTATAAAATGCTTCCGCCGTCCCTGCGGATATTATCGGTTATAAGGTTCATAAGCGTGGACTTTCCCGCACCGTTTGCTCCTAATATTCCGTATATACCGTCAGAAAAAGTGAAACTGAAGCTGTTAAGGGCGGTCACGCTTCCGTATTTTTTAGTAAGGTCTGATATGGCAAGCTGCATATTATCACTTCCGTTTACCTGTTGTTAAATATCCTCCTCTAAACCTGCCCGTCTATTTCATCCTGGTTAGACCAAAGAATGCTATACTCTCCACTTTTCGCGTCCACCTCAAAAAGAAGAGAATACGGCGTCTCGTTTGACCACATCGAGGCAACCATATACAAAGAATCGCCCTCTGAGCCTATCGGAAAATATAAAAGACTCCCGTTGATGTCAGGAGCAGTGAGCACGGCATCAGCCAGCATCTCGCCGCCAAAATCCACAGTGCGAAGCTTAAAGCTGCTTCCGTCGTTGTATCCGAACATGACGTATCCGTCCGCAACCGCATAAGGATAATATCCGTCATCAGAGTTTAGACTGTAAATCTGCTCCATATCATAGCTTTCAAGGTCAAACCGATACACGCTGGCATTGCAGGTCATAATTATCATGCCGTCAAAAACCATTGCGTGAAAACTTCCGCGCTGCGCAGAAATATCACACGAGTCGCTGTAAATAACCTGCCCATCACCGCTGAGGATATCATACCTATATATTTCAAGAGTACTTTCGTCTTTTCCAAACGCTATTATATATACTTCGTCCTTATACGGCTTTATGGATATTTCGGACATATAATCATTTCGATATATTATCCCGTCATTATCACCGTTATCTATTCCCGTTCTTGTCGCTATGACAAACGTATCCTGCTTTGCTCCCTGAATATCGCCGACTATGGCGGAATAATACACATCGCCCCTGTGGAAGGCGATTTCCGGATTAATAGCTCCCACCCCCGGCAGATCCTCTCCGATAAGCCCGCCGTCAACACTGCGCACAGTCATTGACTGAGTTCCGTTCGGATTTTTGCACATTATATCGCACGCGCCCATGTTATTATTAATCCAATACAGCTTTCCGTCATAGAACGACAGGCTTCCTCCTGTAAAATATGCGTTGCAGTCTGCCGATGTATGAGAGCACTCCGGCTTGGCGCAGAGCGGTGCCACTATCCCTGACTCCCTGTCGTAAAACATAATCCTAAAATTCGAGACAAAATATATCGCATCCTCACTTGCACAGCTTTGGTTATACCACCGCTGATTGAACCTTTGGTCAAAATCCCTGCTTCCGATTCCGGAACCCGAGGTGCACGAAGTGAGAACAATCACTGCACACAAAATCGCTGCAGCACCTTTAATAAAGCTTTTTCTCATATCATCCGTTCCCCTGTCTGTCGTCATAAATAATCACAGCGTTCCCGCCTGTCAATGGAACGGAGTATATCACATTGTACCTTACCGGCAAATCGCCAAATGACACTCCATCTGCATATTCAATCTTTTGAGCTATAACATAAACGTTTTCACCGTCGCAGCCGCCGGAAGTTATATTATTAATGTTCAGTCCCGACTCGTTCTCAAACGCTACCTGCTCAAGAGTTCCAAGCTCGCAAACAGAAACGCTACCATCGGAAAGATTCTTGATTGCAACGCTGTAGTTATAACTGTCGTCATAATATAAAATAACATACCGATCCTTTGTTATTACAAGATTATGCCTGTAAAGGCCGTCTCCGTCCACAATTTTACCAAGAGACGAAACATCGGAAACTGAACCGTCGGCGAAGCTTATCCCGCAAAGCCTTCCGAAATCCCTGGTCGCCATAGCCTTAAATCCGGAGCCGGCAACATATTCTCCGCCGGTAACATCATCAGTGAAATATGCAATATCCGTTCCGATAAGGAATATGTTATCATCTATTCCGTCCAAAAGCTTTATAATTTCCTCTGTCTCAGGGTCAAACCGATACACGTCGCTTATGCTCCCGCCATCAGTCTCGCGAGATATGACAGCATAAAATTGTCCGTTGTAATATTTAATTTCTCCGAGGTACTCTCCGTCTGATTTTTCTATAAAATGCTCTTTCTCACCGGTGCTAAGATCTATCCGGACAATTTGGCAATCATCGCAGAACGACGAATTTTCTATACATGCTTTGCCGTTGCAGAAAATAACGTTAACCGCTGCATGTGATGACTCTCCGATGTCGCAAACGAGCCTGTGCTGCGAACCGTTTATGTCCTCGCAAATTATCCTGGTGTTATAGCTGCTGTTTTCATCTGAGGTTTCAGCCCAGTAAAGCTTTCCGTCCCAAACGGCAAGCGATACCGGCATATTTTCCACTGCAGCCTGGCATTGATTATTGTCATGGCTGCAATCGGTATCAGAACATAGCTTTTGAGCCTTGCCGTCAGCCTTATTGACCTTATAAATAAAATATTTGTTGCTATTGCCGTCTCCAGCAGTTTTCACACTTATATAATAATTTTCGCTGTCACTCGTCATTATGTTCATGCCGTCTATATATCCGTTGGCGGCTGTCGGCTCATAGCCTATAAGGTGAGCAGAGCTTTCATCAGACACGACCTCCAAAAACTCTGCATTATCCTCGGATTAAGGCGCCTCAGTGACGGCAGGGCCGTTTGCATCTTTTTCGGAGCAGGATGATAATAAAAAAGCAAAAACAGCCACGCAAATTATGACAGTGCGTCTAAAACAATTAACTTTCATATCTTCACCCGATTAAGTAATATATATTAACAATGCAAACCGCCCCGCTTGAAGCGATTTGCATTGTTGAGACTATCTTAAAATATCATCCGTACAGCGAATTTACCATCGTACCGTAAACATAGTACATAGCTTGAGATGACACCATCGTGCCCTCCGGTGATGCGGAGGCGTATGCGCTGGTTGTACCTGAACCGGCATTAGATAACCTTATTAATCCGGCGGAACTATCATAGTACAAAAGGTCAATTGAACAATATGCCGGAGTATCCTCGCAAGAGCCCGGCGTAAGGCTCATGCCCGCAGATACGCTTTTGCTGCTCGACGTTATACTGCATGTAACATCATAGCACCAATACTGTACTATATCGGTAATTGTCCCTCTTGCATATACAGCGCAGCTCATGAAAGCGACAATTACCACCGTCAAAACAATGCACAATACTTTTTTCATAATTAGTTCCCTCGCTTTCATGTTCTATTTTCCCAGATACTGTTTATGTATTTATCCCGTGTCTGTAATTATTGTAACACAAAAAGGTAAATTTGTAAATATAAATATTTTATAATTGAAATTTGACGATTAATTTTAAAAATTCATAAAAATATATGAAAAATCATCAGTTTTACGAGGATTTTAATAGGTACAATACATCTGACCAATTATACAGTTAAATTACTAATTGTACAGTTAAATGACTATATAAAATGGTTTTTGACTATTTTATCAGCCATAAAAAGGGCTCAAACAGTTCCAATTTGTAACATCTGTATACACCGTCGACTTACTTATTCCGAACTGTCTTGCAGTCTGCCTCACGGTCGCCTCATGCTTTACTATGAATACGCCTAAGATGACCGGGCATTCCTCACCTTTCGGTATTTCTGTCATATGCTCACTCCTATTTGCGTTTTATTAATATTATAGAAGCTTATATTTTCAAAATGACCGTTTATTATAAGTCAAAATAGCAGAGGTACTCATCAGATGCTCACATATGTTGTTAAATATGATTGTTAATCTCAGTTACTTTTATTAACGATTTATATCTTTTTTAATTACACTTTTTCAATATGAACGGATATTTCATCATATCCGTGATCCTTTAGCCTTGTCATAGCGCGCTCAGCATTGCTAAGCATGCTATATGCGCCGACCTGAACGGTATAATTTTTTTCAGAAGTAACAGTATATCCGTCGAACCCATCTTCATTAAGACTGTGGAGAAAATTTTCCGCGTCTTGCTTTTCCACAAATGATCCAACTTGAACGACATAAAGAGTCCTGGCAACGTTATTCTTAAAACCATCCAAACCGCCTATTTCGGCATCATATATATTATCAAGATATGTCTTGACGCACGCTTTGAACTTTTTCCAGTTTTCTAACGCTCTTTCATGATTTGTTGAATTAAAAATATACTTAGGACACCATTTTTCACCATTAATTATATTGGTACACTGCTCATCAACATCGTTAAACTTTTTTCCTGCCGACTTGTTTACCCAATAAGTATGCGTTACCAGCGCGTTGATTGACAAGCTGTGTCTGTAAAGCAACCATGCTGCAAGCCTTGCGCCATTATCATATGCTTTTTTATCATGCTCAGCAGAGTCATTCATTATGATCTCTATGCTAATGCTTGTCATATTTCCGCCGTCTGGAGTTGAACCATCAGCTGCATGCCATGAAACTTCAGCGCTTCCTAATGGGTCACTTTGACACATTCCTGTACCGGCTTTGAGATTTTGCCATGCACACAAATCATCTACATAAAAATGCACTCTGACCGAATTCATGTTTTCATTATATGTAGCTCTTGTATACTGCTCTCCGTCATCTTCAACATTGCAAAGATCGTCGGTATTATGAATAGTTATAAACAAAGGTTTACCGGTACCTTTATTAAGTTTCTGTTCCTTTTTATAAAGAGATCCTGCTGAAAATCCTGCTTTTTCTGCTTTAGCTTTATTTCTCCATCTTGTACCGTCTGGAATAATTTTTTCATTTACTGTTACGCCGTTAATAACATAAGTATGATCTGGTTTTAATACTGCCATAGTTATACTCCTTTTTATTCATTTTTCTTTGTTTGGATATAAAGCTGGTTTACGTACACGCTGGCTCCGGCAAGCAAAACTCCCTGTGTAATTGCAGTAAATATTGCCGACAGCCAAGCCTGTGTCCCTGAAATATACGAGGACGAAATTACCCAAATCAATGATAAGACAATTGAAACTGCACCCAAAATCGCAGGAATCCACTTATCCGAAATCTTACTTTTTTTAAGCGCTACTCCTACAATATACATAACCGGAATCAGGATAAGCATTTCAGATTTAATATAACTTTTAAAGTCCATAGTTGTTTCCTTTCTTTATACAAGTATCATGCTGATAATAGTTGAAATAAGACCGCCTGATAATGCTGAAATAATTGCTGTGACTATCTGCTGCAGCCTTTGCTTTGGATGAGATTCGATCTCTTCAAGCTTTCTCTCATGCCTTGCAAGATGGTCATTTGTATTTTTCAGCTCAGTTGCAAGTTTTACAAGCGTTTCATTCATAGAACGTATCTCTGTTTGTACGGCGCGAAGCCCTGAAACATCATTTTCTAAAGATATGATTTTCTGTTCGTGTCGTTCAAGAATTATTGGCACATCATCCATCTTAAGCGATTGCTAATTCGTGTTTTGTCTTTAGGCAGTTATAGCGAATTAGAATCCCCTCCTTTCTATGGTTTTGACTGCAAAACAATTGTATGTTTTAAATGAGTCAATTTCTGTCCGTTTTGTATTGGACATAGAAACAGCCACACCCCAAAAACGAAGTATGGCTATGATAATCAGATACATTGTACTTGGCGGTAACTAATGCTTTTAAAATTTTAAAAAAGTATATTTAATTATTTTCAATTATTTTATTGATTAACTGAAAATACATCACAAACTTGTTTCCATAGTTTGCCAAATAATAAATGGTAGATGAAACCATAAGCACTATCACTGCACAGCAGATAAATATGTCTGACTTTTTGTTTTCTCGGTTCTTCCGATAGAAGCGACACACTGATTCGCTGTCTAACATACTCGTTTGACTTATAGATACACCATTTAATATCTTCCAAATTATAAAAATAGCCGATAAAAATACGATGAGCTGAACGGCATAGTTGAGCATCTCAAAGCAAGGTATGACATAATAGCTATTAGTAAAATTAAATGTCGTAATGCTTAAATAGTTGACCGCTAACTTCACTGCAATAACAGCTATCCCGGCTGATAATGTGACAAACAGAGCCTTCAGCAGCGGCTTGATGTTCCTCCTTAAATTTATAATAAACCCTCGGCAATTAGACAAGAACATGTCTGCAAGTCGTATTAGGCACAACGTAAGAAGCAGCTTTAATATCGGATGAAAGATATCCATGTTAGTTTTATTAAAGGCAAAGTTGGAAATAAGCTCAGTTATAAATACAAACGGCTGAATTATTAAAAAAATTCCGACAAGCCGTTTAACTTTATATACTTCTAATAGTCCATATGCAAAGATAAGAAATATGAAAACGAAATTTACTAAGTTTAGTATAAAATATTTTTCGCTATGCAAAAAACTATAGTACGATGTATACGGTATATAACCTTGAATTATGCAGCTTATGATGAAAAATGACATCATCATATAAATGTACGGCTTTTTATTTTTTTGCTTCATAAAAACACAATTGGCTGTTGTAAGAGCGGCAGAGTAATAATCTCCTCTGCTGCTAGTATTATTCAGGTATACAGGCGGTTGTGTTCCCGGTATAGTAATACTCATTTTTAGGTCGTCCTTTCTGCAACAAAGATATTACTTTTATGTTGCTACTCTATTTTATTTTCTAAATAGGACAACCTGAGTCCTTATTTCAATATGACACTGATTTTATTGACAGATTAAAGCGCTGTATATTTAAGAAGAAAGTTTGAAATTATACGGTCATATTCATAGCATACTGCCGTATTATCGGGATATGTCAGCTTGATGATATTTCCGACTGTGTCATATTCGTACTTGACCATCTTACCATGGGTATCCTCGTAGGTAAGGACCCTGTTCAGGGCGTCATATGTTCGGGTCACCGTTCCCCCCAAATCGGTTGCTGTAAGAATGTTGCCGTTATTGTCATATGTAAACGACGCCACTCCGTCAGGGCTTGTATAGCTTGTAATCCTGCCTATTGAATCATAATTGATATTCTTTACCTGGTTTCTCGCATTAGTTACCTTGGACATTACTCCATTTGCGTTGTATTCATAGCTTACCGTGCCTCCAGAAGGCGTTGTTTCGCTTGTCAGCCTGCCTATTATGTCGTATGTATAGGTCGTCTTTCCTCCGTTCGGACCGCTTAGCTCCGTAATCTTTCCGAGGGAGTTGTATGAAGCTGTGCTTGTCGTGTTGGTAGGCTCGGTAACAGAGGTGTTCATGCCTCTTGAATTATATCCAAGCGTCTTATAATTGTTCAGAGGGTCGGTAATCTTTTGCGGCTTGCCTATTGCATTGTATTCATATGTTGTAGTTCCGGTAGACGGGTCAGTCACGGTAACAGGAAGGTTAAGGCAATTAAATGTGGATTCCTTAATGGTGTTGTCATCAGGATCGGTAATGCTTAGTATGTTGCCGTTGGAGTCATACTCGGTAGTGAAGCAATTGCCTCTTGCATCGGTAACCGTAGTTCTTCTGCCCAAAGCGTCATAGCCATATGTAACAACCGCGTTTCTTGCATTTTTCACCTGAACAAGGCGATTGAGGCTGTCGTAGGTGTTTTGAGTTGTATTTCCCAATGCATCGGTTATTGTTATCAAATTGTTGTTGACATCATATGTATACGTGGTTGTGTTGTTGTTAGCATCTGTTTCTGTCAGCTTATTGCCGTAGATATCATAAGTATAGCTCTTAGAATAAGTCTTTCCATCGGCTGTCACGGTTTCAGAGACAACGTCGCCGACAGGAGAATAAACGTAAACAGTAGTATTAAGAACACTTGAGCCTGCCTGTTTTGTTAGCTTGGTAACACGGTTCAATGCATCGTACTCATAGCCTGTAATAACATCATTGTATGGATTGCCTTCACTATCTTTAACCTGTACGCTCAAAACATTTCCGTTATTATCAAATGTTTTAACTATCACCGCTCCGGCAGAAGTTGTTTCACTAACGACATTTCCTACCGAATCATAAACATAGGTTGTTTCTGCGTTGTCGGGAAGCTTCTTTGATACAACTCTGCCCGCACTGTCATAAGTATATGTTACGGCATTATTCAGCTGATCCTTTTCTTTTATTAGCCTATCCTCAGAATCATATTCATAGGTCACGACATTTTCATCCGGCAGCTTAATGGAAGTGTTCTTCATGTTACCGTTGTAACTGTACTCTGTTACATTGCCATTAGCGTCGGTTGAAGAAATTTTCTGGTAGTTACAGTCATAAATATACTTTACGAAGCTTTCATTCGGATATGTAACCTTAGTAATATTGCCGGAAAGGTCATATTCATAATCTGTTTCATTACCGCAGCTGTCTGTCTTTTTAATCATCTGCCCCAATGAATTATATGCATACGAAGTTACATTGCCCTTAGCATCTGTTTCGGACACTAAAAGACCGTTTACATAGGAATAAAGAATAGTCCTTGGGCTGGAATCTGCTTCTGACTTCTTCAAAATCTTTTTCAGAGGCATACCGTTAGCATCATATTCATAAACCGTAATCAAGCCTCTCAAATCTACATGCTTAATGATCCTGTTAGATAAATCATAAGCAAATGTCTCAGAATTGGTGATTCCGGGATACTTAATGCATGTAACATTGCCGTTAGCATCGTATTCAAAGATAGTTTCATTGCCGTTCTTATCACTAATCTTTGTCGGTTTGTTGAAGCTGTTGTATTCCTTTGTAACTATGTTGTCCTTCGCGTCAATTTCTTTGATTGTATTTCCGTAGGAATCGTATATGTACTCTTTATCATTGCCATTTTCATCAGTATATTTGAGAAGCTGTCCATAATCATTATAAACACGAATACTCAAATCGCCGTTTCTGTTAGTGATTTTTCTAGTCAATCCATCATATACAAACTCCGTTGGATCGGAATCAACACCGTCCTTTTGGCTGATTACTCTGCCTGAAGGATCATATGTGTTTTCAAAGTACTTTACATTGTTTGAATCTATTCCATATTTAATCCTTCCGTCTGAATTATATGAATACGTAAGGCAATTGCCATTTACATCCCTGATGTTGACAAGATAATCGTTTATATACTGAAGCTCAGCCTGACGAATAGGCTCTTTTCCTGACAAGTCATATTCCCTTACATATATCACCTTGTCGGATTCATCCTTAACAAGAACAATATCCTTTCCTGCCGTCACATCCCTTATGCTCATATATCCTGTAAAGTAATGTATCTCTACAGCATAGCCCTGATGGTTAGTTATTTTTATTAACTTACCACTTGAATCATAGTTCTCAAATCTTTCAGAATTGCAATTAAGGCAATATCCTCCGGCTTCCGTCCTGGTAATTACGTAACCTCGCTTGTTTTGAGCGGTACAGCTATACGTGACTCCTCCGTCTGACGTTGTAAACTCATCATAAGTTGACGGAGTGTCATATGCCTGAATGAGTGAGTCAGTAATAAGCAGATGCTTTTCATAATCGTGATACCAGCCAATTCCCAAAGAACCCATTACAAGTTTTCCTGAGTTGTAGCGGGCCACAAGAGTAATATTCTGTCCGCCATATAGATTAATAAGGTTAACAGAGATAGTATGTGCACCGGTAAATACATCTACAGGATCAGCGTGTTTATCCTCGGAATGATTTGATGCGGCAGTATTTTTCTTGGGAGCTTCTACAGTGCTGCTACTTGGAACTGTTACCTCGTTCTGCTTGCCCGAGCCGTTATCGATTGTTGTAGTTACTGTACTTCCAATAGGCGGAGCCGGTATAGTGCTATACTCACCGTCGGTAGTACTCTCTCCTCCAATGCCAGGATTGGTAGGATCAGTGTGCTCACCTGATTCACAACCAGATTCATTTTCAGAGCAGTCGGTTGAACAGCTATCTCCTCCTATGTCTGGCGGTATTGTCGGGTCGGTATGCACGCCGGAATTACCGCCTCCTACAGTTGAATCACAGTCTTCGCTTGTCCCTGAACCTCCAGGACATACCTCGGGATACTCGCCGGAAGATCCGCCGCCGGTATTGCCTCCTACAGTTGAATCGCAGTCTTCGCTTGTCCCCGAACCTCCAGGACATACCTCGGGATACTCGCCGGAAGATCCGCCGCCTGTCGTTGGAGTAGTGGGACAGCAGCTTGAGTTGCTGCCGCTATTACTTGGATATACAGTAGGCACTGTTCCCGTTATTATTGTTGTACTCAATTTTTAATTCATCCTTTCATATTAATTAATGATATAACCATAGCTGTAAACGAAGAAAAGCATTTCATGGCTTTCTTCGTCTGCAATAGCAGATATGTGTTTAGCAATGTCATTTGTAATCTGCTCCAACGATTTATCATAAGCAAAGTTGCTTATTTTATCGTCAGGCAGAATAATAACAATGTGATTTAGGTCAATGCCGATAGACGCTACACCTAAATCGGCATATTTTTGAACATCCTCTTTTGCGCATGGTCTCCAGCCCATATAAGAGCTGCTTTTCAGAATGTCTATAATTTTAGTTAAGTCACCCTTAGGAAACGCAACGCCAAGATTATCAAATATTTTTCTTGCCATGTTTAGAGGATCTCCGATTTCATTGATTTCTCCATTACAAAGTGTCCACTGAATAATATTTTTGTATTGTGAAGCAATCATATTCCCACTCCTATTCCATAAAGCAGTCCATCACAAATTCGTCACGGGCATAAAGCTTTTCAGCATGAATGCTGTGAAAATCAATCGAACCGTAATTCCAAAGATGCATGTCCTTAGGCAAAAGCTCGGACGGTGCATACGGCGCCCATACATCAGGGTCAAAATAATACTTAGGTTCAGTAGCCCAATATTTTGCATGAAGCTGCTCTATGTCTCTTGTTGCCTGAACATAGTGACTACACTGCCTTCCAAAATTAAAATTCTTTGAAGAGTCAGTATTTCCGATAAACCCCGGAATATATCCGTTGTTTACAAGATAGCTTGCATAGCTTATCATCCAGTTGTGATTAACGCTCCACTCAGGATTAAAGAATGCAAATAGGGCTTTTTCTTTATTCTGAGGGACGCCTAATTCCTTTGCTGATTCAACAGCTTTTATCGCGATTGCAGTGCCGTCATTCTGAGATATTTCTTCTTCAGAAAGTTCTCTGAATACCAGAGCAATCCTACATTTTTTGCTCCTTAAAAATTCTATTTCAGATTCTGTTATGCAAGCGTTTCCTGTAAGATCTCTTGCCCAAAACGATGGGAAACAGCTCTTGCGCATTACCCACTCATACAGGTTATATCCATTAGTGAGCTTTGTGTTAGCAGGCATGATAGAATCTGCACCATATACTATTGACATATAAGCCTATCCTTTCTATTTACTGCTGTATCCAAATACTACAGCCTAATCAGGTCGATTTGTTACCGTATTATATTTTGCATTAGTTAAAAACTGTAACCTTTCAAAAAAACGCTGTGATTTATTTTTTGAAAAATTAATTCTTTCACAAAATTCATAAATATCTGTTTCTGTACAATACTGATGAAGCATTATTCCAATTTCTCTAAGCATAGACTTAGCCGTTTCTTCATGTACCTCACGGCATTCTATCTCCATCTCGTAATCGATACGATCAAGGTATGTATTTTTATCAAGCACTACTTCCAATTTGTCGTTTGAAATAATAACTGATCTTTCTGTTATCAGGCTTCCGAATAAAGTTAGTCCCAGACTAGTAAAGCATTTGTCATCAAAGGTCTTTCCCAAGTAAATGACTTTTTCGTCACTTTTAAAGTTTTCACCGTACAAATGTTTTTTTACTGTAGCGACATAACTGTCGTGTTTTTTACGTATTCGATAGGTTGTGCCGCATTCAGTCATTTTAAAATCAATTGTATCGTAATAATAATTTATATGAATACTTGTTTTTATATCTTTCATTTTAAAATTGAGCATTGATTTGTATTCTTCAGCCGAAAGCATAACCTTAAGCTCACATTCAATCATTTTTTGCTCTCCTGATTATTTTGCCCGAGGCATTTTTAGGGAGCTCGTCAAGAAGTTCAATTTTTGCAGGAATCTCATGCGAAGGAAGCACCTTTATACATAGCTTTCTAACCTCTTGAACACTTTTAAAGTCTCCAGATATTTTCATGCCTATTTGCATACCAGAACGAGGAGTGTCAAAGCCATATGCAAGTACCTCCTTTACTCTTAAGTCTTTTTTAATTATTTCTTCTATTTCCTGAGGGTATATATTAAAGCCCGCACGAATAATAAGATCATCGTTTCTTCCTGTAATACACAGCAGATCATACGGTCCAATGTAAGCTACATCGCCCGTACAGAGCCAGCCGTCTACTTTGACTTTTGAAGTGAGTTCAGGATCGTTGTAATAACCTATCATCACGTTGTCGCCCTTTACCCAAAGCAGACCTTTTTCAAAGGGCTCTGCTAAGCTTCCGTCATTTCTTATTATTTTGATCTTCACAGAATTTAAAGGATAACCGACTGAAAAAGGAAATTTACATATTAAGTGCGGAGGAAGATAGCTGACACGGGGACACGCCTCAGTCAATCCGTATACGTTAAATATGTCTACGCATTTAAACTTATTTATGATAATGCCCGCTGCAGCAGTAGTGAGTCTTTCACCGCTAATGCTGATTTTTTTCAGAGGACAGATCAAATTATCATTTTTATACCTTGCCATCATTTCAAGCATTGTTGGCGTTCCGCAGAAAACAGTTATATTTTTTTCGTTGATAATATTCCAAAGCGCCTTTGGATTAAACTTATCTGAATAAAAGCATATGGACGCCCCTTTAATCAGCGAAAGAATAAATTCTCCCGTTAGAACCGCGCAATGATACAACGGTCTGGATATAAGAATGGTATCATCATTACCCACATTAAAATACGCTGCAATATCAGTAACATTGGTGATAATATTTTTCTCGCTGAGCATTACGCCCTTAGGCTTACCGGTTGTTCCTGATGTACACATTATAAGGGCTGGATGTTCATCCGGCTCTTTATATGTAGAATCAGATATACGAATAATCCTGAGTTCACCGTCAAAATCCGTGATAATGGCGGTTGGATCTATAGCTTCAATAATTCTGCTGCTATGAACCTGGCCATATCTTGACGAGAGCGGCACAGCCGTGACCCCTGCTGCAAAGCAAGCCAACAAAGCCAATGAGCCTGCCATTTCAGAGCTGCAAAGAATTGCACAGCATTTTTCATTGCATATTCTTTTTGCAAATAATTCCGCATAGATAACAACCTCCTCATAAGTCATTTTAGCTTCTTTTTCAAATATTTTTTTGTTAATAGACTCAAGCATCGCTGCTTTTATCCGTTCCCATAGCATAATTTTAACTCCTCCTTTTAACACAACCCATAAATTCTGTAAGCAAATCAGTTTCTTTTTCCTTGATGTTTATTATTTTTTTACTGATCACCGGAAGTATAGAATCCCTGCGTTTCAAGCAATGAGAGGCATAAAGCATTCTTACAGTATCAGCGTTGTGAACTATTTCTGCGTATTCGTCGCTTAATCTACTTTCGATTTTCAATGCTTTTTCAATTCTTTTGAGACGCTCAAGCATGTTTTTTTTATGCTCCCACACCATTCTAAATACCCTGTTGTCTATCCTATTGTATAAAATAGACCCATCGGCAAGCTTATCAACATACATTGATAAATAGTCGTGAACGGCTATACCCTTTACCTGTCCATCTTCTGTTACAGGGTATTTTTCAAATGAAGAATCAAGATACTTTGATATATTTTTTATTGCTTTGAGCGTACTAAATTTAACCTCTTCTTTCATCGGTTTTAGTCCACAAATATAACCGTATATTCCCTCTTTAATCTCTGCTTTTCTTCCTTTTTCAAAAGACTTCATAGATATTGTCAGTTTATTTAGTACCCAATCTGAGTCATATGCATATATAAGGTATGTTTTTGAATCAGAATCATAGCCAAAGACAAGTCCATCATGAGCAAAGTGGCGTTTTTTATACCAGCTTTTCCCTTCCAGATAATAATCATCTACGCCCGAAAAGCAAACATAATAACCGTCATTAACCATTTGTTTAATTACGTAATTAATGTACCCGTCTACAAATCTTAATCCGTACCACTGCTTATCAATGTACGGACACTCAACCCACGAGGAATTTAATAAATATATTTCCGGTGAAGAATAGCCTGATAGAAACCTCTTTGTGCACAAAAGCATTGTCGAATCATTTAGGCACCAATTTTTAATTGATTCGTTGTCCTTAAAAATAGCTGTTGCATACGCCTGACTGTTAAGAGTACTATATACCGGCTCTATAAGCGGAAGCTCAACTCTGCTCATTATGCACCTCAGTATATTTTTCTGCTAAATCAATAACATCCTGTACAGTTAAAAGGTCGAACGGATTCATATCCGACTCATCAATCTTTATTGAAAAAGTGTCTTCCAGTTCAACAAGCAATGTTACCATTCCCAGGCTATCAAGGCCTATGTCATCAAGAAGATCATCCGATTCTTTTATATTTTCCACGCCGCTTATTTCTCTTATAACTTCCTTTACTTTTTCCTCAAGCATGTTTTAATACCTCCTTCACCTTATTAATTACTATTTCATAGCTTTCATCTTCCGGAATATCTGTAGGGACAAGCACTCCGCTATTTACTCTGCAGATTTGAATATACTCTTCGCGAAGCAAGTATTGAAGCTCAATATCTATGTATCTGTTTCTTTCAGCAGGACGGCTTCGTACGCGATTCACCGCATCCGCTACAGGAAGATCAAAGAAGAATGCAGCATCCGGTTCTATTAACGATTGTGCCACTTCATATATCCATTTATCTTCTCTATATCCCCTTGCCATAAGGTTAGCAAGGCATGAATAAAAGTATCTGTCGCTTAAAACAATCTTACCGTCATCCATCATCGGTACTATAGCCTTACTTGTATGCTGAAGCCGGTCGCTCGCGGCAAGAAGAGACAAGCTTCTGTAGTCGTATGCATAATGGTCCGGCGAGTCCATATAGGTTCTGAAAATCTTTGAGTTGCGAACAAAATCTGTTGGCTGCTTAGTAACAGCTACCTTGTAATTTTCCTTTTCAAGATCAGCCTTGAGACGGTTGAGCATAGTAGTTTTTCCGCAGCCGTCAAGGCCGCAAAAAGTAAAAAGTTTACCGCATGTCGTGTTGGGATGCATATTAAGTTTCTGCATCGTAATCCTCCTCAAGCAGATATTTTCGATCCCAGTCAAAAAATCTGTTAGATATAGACGTTTCTGAGTATCTGTATACCTTTTTGTCCTTAGGTGATATTACTTTGTGCAGTATATCATCATTAGTGCCAATATAACTTTTTGCCATGTTTACCGCTATCGGATTAACTTTTTCAAAAAGTTCTGCTGTTTCTAAAATTGCAAAACAACAAATTTCAGCCATACCAAGCTCCATTGCACGACAAAATATCGCGTGTATTTTCTCGCGTGTCATTTCGTGTAACAATAAGTAAATATCGCAGTACTTATACAATGTCATATCTCTGCGCATTTCCACCCAAGGAAGGGTCGTTGCCTCTTTGTACAAATGACCACACAAGTGAATGAAGAAATCATCTTCATATAATGTTTGAATATTACTATTGCCCACATTGACCTCTACTACGTTTTCAAGCATTCTTTCAAGTGCTTCCGGACTTCCGTTTTTATAATCCAAAGAGAAATTTAAATCTACTTCCAGATACTTCATTCCTTGAAGATCAAACTTTTTAATATATGGAATCGTCTCTCCCCGCATCATTTTTGATTCAATAATTTCTTTTCTTGTGGCGGGAATAAATTCTTCGTTACGGACACTACCCTGCTCAAATCCCGCATTCTTAAGTGTTTCACCAATTTCAGTTATGTTGTCAGGATGCACCAAAAGATCAATATCATTTGATGAGCGGCAGCCTATAGGATATTTTGTACATAGAACAGCCCCTTTGAGCATTGCATAAGTGCCCTCTTTGTTCTTGAGAACTTCGGAAAGATAGCGCACTGAATTGAAATAGCTCATATTTTTATGAATATTATTTTCGTATGCATCTCGTAAAGAATTGCAAAACTCTCTGTTAACTTTTCCCAAAAGCTTGGCGTTTTTTAAGGTAAGGTATGCAATGGCCTGCATTCGGTTAAAAAATAATAACCCCAGCATATCGGGTGTTGCGTGGCTTATGTATTTACTAAGCTCATTATTGTTTACCGTCAAAAAACTGCAAAGCTTTTTGAACAATTCCTTTTCAATACCAGTCATATTTCCCCCTCCTATCTGACTTGCGGTTTTGTATATTTGTCTATAATGCTCTTTAAAATTATTATTTCATCAGCACTTAAAGCATTGTACATAATAGTCACTTTCAAAGTCTTACCCAGCACTGCTAATTCTTGATCTGTCATGTACATTCGATCTATTTGATAGCCGTCCAGCACGTAAATTCCTCCACCATATCTTCCTGTCTGAGTGTAGATTGGCTCTGTCAGACTAAGCGCCTCAATGTCTCGTCTTATAGTTCTTTCAGAGACACCAAATTCAGATGCAAGATTACTGGTTGTGTCATGTCTTCGACGACACAATAATGTTATGATCTCTTTACGTCTCTCGGCTGTTCCCATTTTTCTCACCTCCTTTTACAAAATTCTAAATTATATATAGGTCATAGATTGTCCGTATTAAAAATAAAAAACCTTACAAATTGTGAAATGCTGAAATAGCTATCTCACTAAAATTGTAAGGCTTTTATATAAGACGCACTATACATCACTATATTAGAAGTCCATGTATGCAAAAAACTTACCAATTTGATTTAGCAGTAATATTTTGATTAACAGTAAATATCTTTAGCAAAAACTATTTTAAAATACTCAAACATTATTTTTTAACAATAGTAATTTTTAATTATTACAATGGGGAGTTTTATATAATTCAAAGGACATCACTATTTTTTGTAGCAATGTCCTTATTATAATTTTCTGATTTATCATTAAAAAATTTACATGCTTTTACCTACCGACAATGTACTCTTTCTAATACATACAAAATTTAATCATTAGCAAATATTTTTACAATATTCATCATAATGTTTTCCCCTTAATTATACAAGTTCGAAAACATAAATACTACAAATTCAACCATTTGACATCAACATGTATTTTATATTAAGTAAATAATCACATTTGAAAATATACACATTATTATTTGCGCAACAATCATCTCTTAATAAAATAAAGAGAATAAATTATTCTTTCATAAATAATAAGCGCCTTGCTTTTTTATATTAAACAGCTAAATTATTCTGTTAATTTATGATAACATACCGCAATAAATATGTCAATAATAATCAAATTTTTAAAAATAAAAATCATATAAATGTATAATTATAAAGTTAGAAATATGTAAAATCATACTGATTATTTTTCCCATGAAGTATGAACATTATATTTAATTATTTCTAATCGCCGTGCAGTCAGCCTAGCTGTCGTCATATGCTTTTAAAAAATAGACAAGCCGTTCCCCTTGTTTTTAGGCTAACGGTTTCATCTCGCATAGTATTGCTCTTTGCGCCTAATGCTTTTTGAGCAAAGCGACAAGCACCTATTTTATGGGTTACAAACAATTCTAAACATAAAAAATCCCCCTCAATTTGTCTGTTCAAATTGAGGGGGATTTTCACTTGAGATAATAAAACACACAATTAATTACGCGCAGCAGTCCTTTAATACCCTTACAGCCTTTTCAAGCTGTTCAAAAGGGATGTTCAGCGCAGGAAGCAGCCTTACCTTGTCCTTGGCAGTGAGAACAAGAACACCATTTTCCATGCAGCGGCTTACAACCTCCTTGGCAGGTCTTACTGTCTTTACGCCTATCATAAGACCTAAACCGCTTACGTTCTCTATCCCGTCAGCGTCATTCAGCTCCGCAAAAATGTATTCCGATTTCTTTCTAACCTCGTCCATCAGCTTTTGATCAATTCTTTTCAGAATATTTAAAGCGCCGGCGCAGCATACGGGATTTCCGCCGAATGTAGAGCCGTTAAGCCCAGGGCTGAAAACATCCTTTACCTTTTTGCCGAGCATAGTTATTCCTATCGGAAGTCCTCCGCCTATTCCCTTGGCCGTGGTTACTATATCGGGAGTAAAGCCGTAATTCATGTACCCATAAAGCATTCCGCTTCTTCCGTTTCCTATCTGAACCTCATCTGCAACAAGCAAAATATCGTTTTCATCCGCTATTTTAACCATGGCGTCGACAAAGCTCTTATCAAGGGGCAGCACTCCGCCCTCGCCGCGAACTATCTCAAACATAATTGCGGCAACATTATTTTCTATTACGGTTTTCTTTAAGTCCTCGGCGGTAGGCTCACAGTGAACAAACCCGGGAGTAAGCGGCTGAAAATACTCATGAAAAGCATCCTGACCTGTAGCCGCAAGGGTTGTAAGAGTCCTGCCGTGGAAGCTGTTTTTAAGCGTAACGATAATGAAGCAGTCCCTTCCCTTATGGTCGGCAGCGTACTTTCTCGCTGCCTTTATTGCGCACTCGTTTGCCTCCGCTCCTGAATTTGAAAAGAACACGTTGCTCATACCTGTTCGCTCGCAAAGCAGCTGCGCAAGCTTTGCACAGGGTTCAGAATAATAAAGGTTTGAGCTGTGCTGAAATTTTCCCAGCTGCTCCGTAACGGCTTTTATCCACTCGTCATCACATAAGCCGAAGATATTAACAGCAATACCGCCTCCGAGGTCTATGTACTCTTTGCCGTTGCTGTCCCAAACTATCGAGCCCTTTCCGCCTGTGATATTCAGAGGAAATCTCGCATAGGTTGGCGCGACATAATTTTTATCGAGCTCAAAAACATTCATTGTGTCTGCCCCTCCTCGAACATAGTTCCAATTCCTTCGTCCGTAAGTGTTTCTATAAGTATTGAGTGAGATATTCTTCCGTCAATTATAAACACCCTCTTTACGCCGTCGAGAATGGCGTTTGTGCAGCACTCAACCTTAGGAATCATTCCGTCGCAGATAATACCGTCCTCAATGAGCTTTTTTGTCTGCTCAACGGTTATTCGCGAAATAAGCGTGTCAGGGTTGTTTTTATCCATAAGTATTCCGGGGGTATCCGTAAGAGAAATAAGGCTTTCAGCCTTAAGAGCGCCCGCGATCTTAGCGGCGGCCGTATCGGCGTTGATGTTATATACATTTCCCTCATCATCGCAGCCGAGCGTTGATACAACCGGTATATAACCCTTTTCTATGATATCGAGAATCGGCTTTGGATTTATATGAGTGATTTTCCCCACATAGCCGAGTCTTTCATCTTTAACCTGAGCCTTTATCATGTGTCCGTCTATTCCCGAAATTCCGATAGCGCTTCCCCCGCAGCATTCGATAAGGTTTACAAGGTTTTTATTTATCTTTCCGGCAAGCACCATCTGCACTACATCAACGGTTTCGCGGTCAGTGATCCTAAGCCCGTCGATAAACTTTGACTCCTTGCCTATTTTAGAGAGCATATCGGAAATTTCAGGACCGCCGCCATGCACAAGCACCACCTTAACGCCGATAAGATTTAAAAGAACAATATCCCTGACGACAGAATTTTTAAGCTTGTCGTTTACCATAGCATTCCCGCCGTATTTAACCACTACGATTTTACCGGTATATTTTTTTATATAAGGCAGGGCATGAACAAGTATTCTCGCCCTGTCAGCATTTGATATCTTCATTTTTACCACCTGCAGATGTAATATTTATAACTAAAGGCTTTTTGAGAATAATCAGGTGCGGTAATCACCGTTGATTTTAACGTAATCATACGTTAAATCGCATCCCCATGCGGTTGCGCAAGCATCTTTGCTGTTCAGGTTTATGTTTATCGTTATATCCCGTTCAAGCAAAATCTTCTTTGCTGTTTCCTCGGAAAACTCTACGCCTGAACCGTTTTTGCAAACTAATATCTCACCCGCGCAGGACGAAAACGAAACGTCAACCTTATTTACATCCACATTCGCTCCGCTGTATCCGATAGCGCAAAGGACTCGTCCCCAGTTGGCATCAGCTCCGAACATTGCCGCCTTCGTAAGCGAAGAGCATATTACCGACTTTGCAACCGTCTTCGCGCAAGCCTCGTCAGCAGCGCCGGTTACAACGCACTCGATCATCTTAGTGGCGCCCTCGCCGTCTCCGGCTATACACTTGCAAAGATGAACCGTAACGGTATTCAGAGCCTTCATAAACACATCAAACGCATCGCCGCTGCATGTTATCTCATCGTTTTCCGCCATTCCGTTTGCAAGGATTGCCACCATGTCGTTTGTAGAGGTATCGCCGTCCACGCTTACCATGTTAAATGAATTTTGAATATCCCCAGAAAGCGCTTTTTGCAGCATATCTGCCGATATGGCGCAGTCTGTTGTTATAAAGACAAGCATTGTAGCCATATTAGGATGAATCATTCCAGAGCCCTTTGCTATTCCGCCTATCCTGCACTCCTTGCCGCCGATTTCAAAGCTTACGGCAATCTCTTTTTTTACAGTGTCGGTCGTCATGATCCCCTCTGCAGCCAGGCTGCTGTTATCTCCAAGCCCCGCCGCCAGTTCGTGAATGCCGCCTGCAATGGGAGAAATATCCATCGGATGACCTATAACGCCTGTCGACGCTACGATTACATCAGACGGAGATATTTTAAGCTCGTCTGCAGTAAGGAGGCTCATTTTTTCCGCAATCTCGATGCCGTTTGCGTTGCAGGTGTTTGCGTTTCCGCTGTTGCATATTATTGCCTGGGCAAAGCCGTCGGAAATATGTTCCTTGGTGACAACGAGCGGAGCTCCCTTGACAAGATTAGTGGTGTATACAGCCGCCGCATTTGCTCTTCTGACGCTATATATAAGAGATAAATCCCTTTTTAACTTGTTTTTTCTTATCCCGCAATGTATTCCGTTTGCCTTAAAGCCCTTTGCTGCGCAAACTCCTCCGTCTATAATCTTCATCAGTACGATTCTCCTTTAATCTAAGCATTTCTAAAAGCGACAGGCTTCGCAAACAAACCGAAGCCCATCAAAAAATATCATTATAATTCCAAACCGCAGGTAATATCTGCTCCGAGGACTATGTTCATAGCCTCGATTGCCGCACCTGACGCGCCCTTTCCGAGGTTATCATACCTTGCGGTTAAGATAATCCTGTCGTAGTTTCCGAAAACAGAAATCTGCATCGAATCCTTACGGCTAAGCCCTGCGGCAGAAAGCATATTGCCTTCGTCGCACAAATCAGTGCAGCTCACTACCGGACCTGCGTACTTATCCATATACAGCTCTTTTATATCGCCGGCAGTTGCACCGCTGCAAAGCTGAGATTTAAACAGCGGAACAGTCACCACCATGCCGCTGTAAAAATTCGAGACTATCGGACAGAATATCGGCGCGTTATCAAGCTCGCATACAGCGGTCATCTCTTTAAGATGCTTATGGCTCTGATTAAGACCGTATTGGCGAGGCGCAGACAACAGCGGGTCGCGTTCTCCCGACTCATACTGCGCTATCATCTTCTTTCCCCCGCCGCTGTACCCTGTTATCGAATGGCATGTGAGCCTTTCCGACCTGTCAAGCATTCCACTCATTATCAGCGGATGCACAAGCGCTATAAATCCGCTTGCGTGACAGCCGGGAACGGCGATTCTTTTTGACGTTTTTATACTGCTTGCGCACTCCTCAGAAAGTTCCGGAAACCCATATGTCCAATTTGGACTTGTCCTATGGGCGGTTGAAGTATCAATGACAACGGTATCTTCGTTTTCAAGCATTGACACCGCCTCTATCGCGGCATCGTCAGGCAGACATAAAAAAACGATATCAGCCTGGTTAATCATTTTCTTTCTGCACTCCGGTTTTTTTCTGTCCTCATCGGACAGCGAAAGGAGCTCAATGTCCTTTCTTCCGTCAAGCCTTTCATATATTCTAAGACCTGTAGTTCCGGCTTTGCCGTCAATAAAAACCTTTTTCATTCAAAAAGACCTCGGTTCAACTTTAAACGCCGCCGCATCATACTCGGCAACAGAAGAAGTCATAATTAATAATGCATAAAATTTCATTTAATATGCAGATATTATATCACATCATGAATATTTATGCAAGCATATTTGACTTTAATTATGCCGATTTTGCTCGAATATTTATTAACAACATTGTGCACTAATAATATAAAACCGAAAAATATTTAAGTCAAGGACACAAACCGCGATTGCGGTCGCGCCCTTGACAGTAATTTTAATACAATATACTCCCGGACAGCTCAGCAAGCGTTGTCTCCCCCCAGCTGTAATTTGTAAGGTAGCTTCCCTTGAAAAGCTGCGAGTACTCCTCTTTGCCGGACAGATAGTTATACAAATCACACTCTACCCTCTCGGTGACTATTCTGCGTTTTCCATCCACAGTCTCAACAGCATCTGCTATACCATACTCCTCAAGGATATTTTTAAGCCTCAGTGCAACCTTACGATACCTTGAAAGGGTAACAGGGCTGATCGGCTCGTCTTCCCACAGAAAGCTTATTGCTTCCTCAGAAGAAACAAATCCGCCTCTGCGGTCTACGAGCAGCGCAAAAAGCTCTTTGGATTTCTGACTTCTAAAGGCTATCGGTCTTCCATCTACAAAAATATCAAAGTAACCAAATGTCCTTATTTTGATCCGAGGCTTTTCATTCGTATGTTCGCTTTCCTTTTGTTCACCGCTATCTACGTTATATAGAATTACATAGAAGCAGGAGCTATTGTCTGCACCCTTGCGCGAACATATAGCTTTTATTTTATTGAACGAGCCGCTCTCCGCATCGTAATATGTAAATTCAGCTTCTCCAGAAGAAAACAACATTTGAATAGCATCATATGATATTCCGCTATGGGATATGAAGTCCTTTATAGAATGCTTTTCCTCAGTCAAAGCCATCCACTCATTTTTTGTATATCCGAAAAAGCTACATATGTTGTCGCTTGTATACAACGGCTTTACGGTGTCATTTTCAACCTCAAACGCCACTATACTGTCCGTAAATTTCATCACAAGGTCGTTCATATTCTTTAAAGTAAGATTTTCATTTTTAAGTCTGTCAGTCTCCTGCTCAATCTGTAAGCTTCTACAGCAGAAAAGAAATGAGGAATTACCCATCTTAAGAAAAATGCCAGAATATTCTCCAAGTTTCCCGCTGGCAGACTTTGCCCTATACTTTATAACAGGTGGTTTCGCATCTGAATCTACATTTCTTTTTATGCATAAATCTCTAAAAAACTGACCTACTCTCTCGATATCGCCATCGTCAACAGTATCTGATACCCATTTTTTGATGGCATCTTCCATACGCATAGGTATATCCTGAATCCATTTGTAAACTCCGGGATACTGAGAATGCACACATTTTACTGTGCCATCAGAAAAATCAAATAAAAAAATATAACTGTATACTTCAGAAAGAGCATTAATATATCGATTTTCTTCCTCCTTTTTTTGTTTGTTATAATGTTCTGTAATATCTACACAGGCTGTTTGAAACTCCTCCTGACCATGCTCATTGACCACCTTGGTTATCCAGCCGAACATATACGCCTTAGTGCCGTCAAACCTCATTACCGACATCTCACCCGCGACTGAAGCTTCTGAAGAATATGCCTTTTCAAGGCATACAGAAAATCTGTGTCGCTCCTCCATCGGTATCATAAGGTATATGTTTTCTTTATACAGATCAAGACAGTCTGGCCCTCCGTCCTTTATTTCAGGAAACCGAAGCATGTCCAGCATTTTTTTATTTATATACATTATTTTTGGCTGCTTGTCACAAGTATATTTTAAAAGACCGCATGAAATAGTTTCACTCAAGAATCTAAGGCCTGTGTTTTCATTTTCAACATCGGTTATATCAGAAAGCGAGGAATAGCCTGTAAGAGTTCCGTCATCCGTACGTATTACCGTAACAGTTTCATTGACATATATAACAGACCCATCTTTTTTCACAAGACGGTATTTTTCAGTAAGAGTTTGTTCACGTTCTTTGAGTATGTCCATGAACTTGGCATAAAGCTTTGCGTCGGCAGGATGAACCATATCAGCGTAGCTGCTTTCACCATAGCCGGTAAGCTCCTCTGAGGTACAACCGAGCATCTGGCATAAGCTGTCGCTAACATATGACAAGCGTGTTGTCTCACCAAAAATATACTGATGAAAACCGGTTATGCATCGTCTTAAAATATCCTCAACGTTCCCAAGCCTATCTATCATGGTATCTCCTTGAAACAACATAGTGACGCAAGCGCGCCTTAAATAAATAGTGTGATATAATTTAAAATCAAGTAAATTATATCACACTGTTCACTAAAGCGCAATCGCAATAAATTATTTTATTTTATATGCTGATGTCTATAAAAGAGACACTATGTCTTGTCCTCGCAAAAGATCCCGTTTATCCCCTGCTGCGAAGTACAGATTTTTGTATCTTTCCGCTGATAGTCTTAGGCATTTCATCGACAAATTCAATAAGTCTTATCCACTTGTATTCAGCAAGCTTGCTGTTGCAGAAATCCTTTATCTCAAGCTCCAGCTCCTTTGACGGCTCATATCCTTTTCCCAATACGATTACCGCCTTTATGGCCTGTCCGCGAAGCTTATCCGGAACGCCTATTACGCTGCATTCCGCGACCGCCGGATGCTCGGTCAAAATATTTTCGACCTCATACGGTCCCACTCTGAATCCTCCGGTTTTGATTATATCGTCAAAACGTCCGTGGAACCAGTAAAGACCGTTTTCATCCATATATGCAGCATCTCCCGTGTGATAAACTCCGTCTCTCCAAACGTACTCATACTGCTGGTCGTTGTCAAGATATGCGCAGAAAATTCCAACCTGTCTTCCGTTTTCAGATGGCAGAACAACAACCTCTCCTATCTTTCCAACCGGAACAGGCTTGCCGTCTTTACCGCGAAGCTCTATATTATACTGCGGGGATATAGTTCCCATAGAGCCTTGAACCGGCTTTCTACCTTTGAAATTTGCCATAAGAAGAGTAGTTTCGGTCTGACCGTAACCCTCACACAGCTCAAGACCTGTACGCTCCGTAAATTTCCTGAATACCTCCGGCGCAAGCATTTCTCCGGCGGTAGACGCATGCTTAAGACTGGGCATATCCGGAATACCCTTGCGTACAAGATATCGATATACAGTTGGAGGTGCGCAGAAAGAAGTCACTCCGTATCGGTTAATAACCGTCGTAAGCTGCTTAGGATCGAAATTATCAAAATCAAACACCATTACGGCGCTTCCCACAAGCCACTGACCGTATATTTTCCCCCAAGACGCCTTAGCCCATCCGGTCTCAGCAACTGTAAAATGAAGTCCTCCATCCTCTGCCTGTTGCCAGTACTTTGCCGTAACAATGTGCGCAAGAGGATATGAAAAATCATGTATTACACCCTTTGGATATCCTGTAGTGCCCGATGTAAAGTACAGCATCATCGGATCACTTACGCTTGTCTTAACCCTTTCAAAGCTGTCGCTTGCACTTAAGGCTTCTTTTGTAAGATTTCTAAACCCGTTCACGTCCTCTTGTATGCTCCAAAGCACCGCGCTCGAGTTTACATTTTCAAGCGCCTGTCTTATCTTTTCTGGCACGTCATCGTGAGATGTACAAACTATCGCCTTTACACCGGCCGACTTAATGCGGTATTCAAAATCGCTTACAGTCAGCATGTGCGTAGCTGGTATCATGACTGCGCCAAGCTTATGCAGAGCAACCGCCGAAAACCAATATTCAAAGTGGCGCTTTAAAACGAGCATTACCTTGTCACCGCGTCCAATCCCTGCTGATTTAAACACGTTGGCAATTTGATTACTATATTTTTTCACATCCGAAAAGCTGAAAACATGCTCTTCATTTTCGGTATTGCACCAAACAATTGCCCTTTTATCAGGTGTTTGCTGTGCAATTGCATCTACTACGTCATATCCGAAGTTAAAATTATCTGGATAGTTAAGGCTGAATTCCTTCAGACATCCATGCTCGTCGACAACCTCAGTGCAATATTTTTTATATATACTCATGTTTACCTCTTATGTTTATGTTACAAATCAACAGTTACACCTATATGACGAAAACGGTCATATCTTCTGCCTATCAAATCAATGTCGTTCGATAGCTCGCCGATTTCATCTATCAGCATTGTGCGTATACGGTCGTAAAATTCTTTTTTTCCAATATCGTTTTCCGAAAGTATCCGCTCAACAACGCCAAGACTTTTAGCATCCTCTGCGGTGAGCTTAAGACTTGCCGCAGCAGCCTCCGCCTTTGAGGAATCCTTCCACAGGATGCTTGCACAGCCCTCTGGAGAAATAACCGAGTAAACCGCATTTTGAAGCATCCACACCCTGTCGGCAACAGCAAGCGCAAGCGCTCCTCCGCTTCCGCCCTCGCCGATAAGCACTGAAATTATAGGCACGCAAAGCGTAGTCATCTCGGTAATATTTTCTGCAATCGCCTGACCCTGACCGCGCTCCTCTGCGCCTATGCCGCAGTATGCGCCGGATGTATCGACAAAGCAGATAATTGGTCTGCCGAATTTTTCGGCCTGCTTCATAAGTCTTAAAGCCTTGCGATACCCTTCCGGATGGGGCGCGCCGAAGTTGCGGTATGTGCGCTCCTTAGCGGTGTGACCCTTTTCGATGGCGATAACTGTTACGGGGCTGTTTCCCAGCCATGCGATCCCACCAACGATTGCCGGGTCATCCGCATAGCGCCTGTCGCCGTGCAGCTCGATAAACCCTTTAAATACATTTCTTATATAATCAATACCGGTGGGTCTTGAATTGTCTCTTGCAAGCTTTACCCTCTCATATGGCGTATTGCTCATAATTTCACACTCCGCTCATGCATCCTAAGAAGCTCGCCTAAAAGGCTCTTTTGCTCAGATCTCGGAACAATCCTGTCCACAAAGCCGTGCTTTAGCACAAACTCAGCCTTTTGAAACTCCTTAGGCAACGATTTTCTTGTAGTCTGCTCAATAACTCTTGCTCCGGCAAACCCAACGGTAGCGCCCGGCTCTGCCAGAGTTATATCCGCCTCCATGGCGAAGCTTGCGGTTACTCCTCCGGTAGTAGGGTCGGTAAGAACGGCAATATATAAAAGCCCCGCATCGCTGTGACGCTTAACCGCGGCGCTTGTCTTTGCCATCTGCATCAGAGACAGAAGTCCCTCCTGCATCCTTGCGCCTCCGGAAACAGTAAAGCCTATAACAGGAAGCCTGTGCGCAGTGGCGTACTCAAACAGCGACGTTATCCTTTCTCCGACGGCGCTCCCCATGCTCCCCATCATGAAAAACGAATCCATAACGAACAAGCAGCACTTTTTCTTTCCTATTTCCGCAGTGCCGCAGATAACAGCCTCTTCCTCTCCGCTTACGGTGCGAACTGTCTCAAGTTTATCGTGATACCCTGGGAAATTTAAAGGATTACCTGACTTTATATCCGAAAACAACTCCTTGAAGCTATCCCTGTCAACTATCATCTTTATTCGTTGCCTTGAATTCATGCGGAAATGATGCCCGCATGGGCAAACAAGATTATTTGCCCATAGACGGCTGAGCGGTATATCCTTATGACAATTTGGGCAGTTCTGCTCAGGTTCGCCCGCATCCTGCTGGACAGGAGCGGCCGTCCTTCCGCCTTCCTCCAATTGATTCTTAGGTTTTAAAAAATTCAACAATGCCATTTACATCACCTGTTACCCATAAACGCAAGGTCGTAGTTTCCGGAAACAAACCTGTCGTCTCCGATTATTCGCAGCTGCTCTTCTATATTTGTGGGAATTCCCTTTATAACGAGTTCGCACAAAGCGGCCCGCATTTTTCTCAAGGCTTCCTCCCTGGTCTTTGAATACACAACCAGCTTTCCAAGAAGCGAATCGTAGTATGGGGTGACCGTAGTTCCCTCTATCAGGCAGGTGTCGAACCTGACTGACGGACCGCCCGGAACATGAAGCATATCAAGCTTGCCGCAGCTTTGAGCGTTTATACGGCATTCAATCGCAGAGCCCTTTAAGTTTATGTCCTTTTGTGTAAAGCTTATCGGTATTCCCGCCGCTATGCGTATCTGCCACTTAACAAGATCGATTCCAGTGAGCATTTCAGTGACGCAGTGCTCCACCTGAAGCCTTACGTTCATCTCCATGAACCAGAACCTGCCCTGTTTGTCCAGCAGAAATTCAAGCGTACCGGCGCCGACATATCCTATTTTCTTAATGGCGTCAACCGCCAGAGTCATGATTTCATTTCTTTGCTCGTCGCTGACAGCGGGCGAAGGCGTTTCCTCAATAAGCTTCTGATTGCGGCGCTGCAGGGAACAGTCCCTGTCTCCAAGGCAAACGACGTTTCCCTGTTCATCGGCAAGTATCTGAAGCTCAACATGCCTTGCGGGATAAATGTATTTTTCAAGATAAACGCTGCCGTCTCCGAACGCGCTTGCAGCCTCGGTTGTCGCCTGAAGATATGCCTCCTCGATATCGTCTGCGCTGCGTATAAGCCTTATTCCCCGTCCTCCGCCTCCGGCACAGGCCTTCAGCATAACCGGATATCCTATCTTATCCGCTTCCTTTACCGCGTCTTCTACAGAAGCCACCGCCTTAGTGCCTGGGATAACCGACAGACCGGTGTTTTTTATAAGCTCCTTCAGCACCGCCTTGTCGCTTAGCCTTTCCATGCTTTCGGGCTGAGGACCTATAAATACAAGGCCGTTTTTTCTGCAAAGGCGTGCAAAATGTGCGTTTTCTGACAGGAAGCCGTAACCGGGATGTATTGCCTGCGCGCCTGCTAAAATCGCTGAGCTAATTATCTGATTTTCGTTTAAGTAGCTGTCTGAAGCCTCCGGACCGCCTATACAATAGCTTTCATCGGCAAGCGCAACATGCAATGCGCTCTTGTCGGCCTCTGAATACACCGCCACCGTAGCGACTCCCATTTCCTTGCATGCCCGAATGATTCGGACGGCAATTTCGCCGCGATTGGCAATAAGTATTTTTGAAAACATAGTTTACTCACCTGTTATAGCAAAAGAAAATTCTGCCGATACGCAAAGCCTGTCTCCTACCTTTACCGTTCCCTCGGCAAAGTAAAACGGGTGCTTAGACCTTTTTAAACGGCACTCCATCTGCACAGTGTCGCCCGGTTTTACGGGAGAGCGGAACTTAACGTTATTTAGACCTGTATAAACAGGCAGCTTGCCCTCGCTCATTACATCCTTCATTAAGACGCAGGCAGACTGAGCGAGCATCTCGCAAAGGATAACGCCGGGGACAATTGGGTTTCCGGGAAAATGTCCTTTTAAAAAGAATTCGTCGCCGCGGATAGTATAGTGCGCTATTGCCGTCCCGCCAACGCATTCCGCATCATCTATAAGAAGCATGTTGTCCCTGTGAGGAAGTATCTTCATTATTTCTTCTTTATTCATAATTACCTCTTGATGCGGAACAGCTCAGTGCCATATTCCACAACCTGACCGTTTGTTACACATATCTCGCTTATAACGCCGTCAACCTCCGACGGTATCTCGTTCATAAGCTTCATGGCCTCTACTATGCAAAGTATCTGTCCCTTTTTAACCCTGTCGCCTATAGAAACGTAAGGCTCGACATTTTCGGCCGGAGCGGCATAGAAAACGCCGACAATAGGAGACCTGACGCTTATGTAGTCGAGGTTTTCCGATTCCTGCTTTACTGCGGCAGCAGCTGCAGAAGCGGCTGGAGCAGCCTCGGCAACGGGCGCAGAAACAGTAACCGTGCGCTCGAGCCGCATTACCTTATCGCCTTCCTTAAGCTCAAGGCCGGTAAGCCCAAGCTCCTTCATCAGTTCTGCGTATTTTCGGATATCCTTTTCATTCATATGCTCACACCTTCCTGAAGGCAAGACAAGCGTTATGTCCGCCGAATCCCAAAGAATTTGACAGGGCAAGGTCAATGTCCGCCTTTACAGCTTTATTTGGAACGCAGTTGAGGTCGCACGCCTCGTCCGGCTCGTTAAGGTTAATCGTAGGAGGTATTATGCCCTCATTAAGCGCAAGCAGGCAAGCCATAGCCTCTACTGCTCCGGCAGCGCCGAGCATATGCCCTGTCATAGACTTTGTGGAGCTGACATAAGCTTTTTTTGCTGCTTCCTCGCCAAGTGCCTGCTTGATTACCTTTGTCTCTACCGAATCATTCATCGGGGTTCCGGTTCCGTGAGCATTGACATAAACTCTGTCCTTATCGGTATATCCGGCTTCAGCCATCGCCTCCTGCATGGCTCTCGTACCGCCCCTGCCCTCGGGGTCGGGAGCAGTGATGTGGTAAGCGTCGCAGGTTGAGCCGTAGCCGCATACCTCTCCGTATATCTTAGCGCCTCTTGCTTTTGCACGCTCGTATTCCTCTAAGATAAGAGCGACCGCGCCCTCTCCTATAACGAACCCCGCTCTTCTCTTGTCAAACGGCAGCGAAGCCGCGTCGGGATCGACCGACACCGAAAGCGCCTGCATATTTACAAAGCCCGCAATAGCGCAGGGCGTTATTGCAGCTTCCGTACCTCCGGTTATAACCGCGTCGGCATAGCCGTGACGGATAAGGCGCATTGCCTCTCCTATAGCGTTAGAGCCTGACGCGCAGGCGGTAACAATAGGCATTGCGCTGCCATGGCATCCGTGCTTGATGGCTACCATTCCGGCAGCCATGTTTGATATCATCATCGGAACAAACAGAGGAGATACGCGGCGCGGACCTTTCTCAAGAAGCTTGATATGCTCAGCCTCGAAGGTGTTGATTCCGCCTATTCCAGTTCCTAAAATAACCGCAAAGCGGTCGGGGTCTACCGAGCCCTCGATTTTGCTCTCTTGTGCAGCCTGCTGAGCGGCGGCAATTGCAAACTGAGTATACCGGTCTGTGCGAAGCGTTTCATTGACCTCAAGGTAGTCCTTCGGGTCAAATCCCTTTACCTCCGCGCCGAGCTTTGCCTTGTATGCAGCAGTATCAAAAAGTGTTATTGGAGCGATCCCGTTTTTCCCGGACTTCATCGCCTCCCATGTATCTTTCACGTTGTTTCCGAGCGGGGTTATCGCGCCCATGCCGGTTACAACTACTCTTCTTTTTTCACTCATAATTTAAGATACTCCTTACATCGATATTCCGCCGTCAACGCGAAGCACAGTTCCTGTGACATATTCGGCGGTCGCAAGATATACGGCAGCCTGAGCAATATCATCGGCCGAACCCATCCTGCCGAGCGGTATCATCTTAAGAAGAGGGTTATCAGTCTGGTTTCCGGTCATGTCAGTGGCAATAAAGCCCGGCGCAATTGCGTTGCAGCGAACGCCCTTGGGAGCAAGCTCCTTTGCTATGGTCTTTGTCAGACCGACAAGCCCTGCCTTAGACGCAGCGTAATTGCACTGCCCCACATTTCCCATAAGTCCGGAAACGGACGATATGTTTATAATGCAGCCCTCGCGATTGCGGATAAACAATCCGGCAGTATGCCTTATCATATTAAACGCGCCCTTGAGGTTTACCGCGATTACCTTATCAAAATCCTCCTCGCTCATCATGGCGGCAATTGCGTCGCGCGTGATGCCTGCGTTGTTTACAAGGATATGCACGGTCTTAAAATCCGCCTTTATCTTTGAAACCGTTTCCTTAACGGCGCTAAAGTCCGATACGTCGCAGCGGTATGCCTTAGCCTGCACGCCGTACTCCTGAATACATTTATTGCATACATTTTCAGCAAGAGCCGGGTCTGCCACATCAACGATTACGATATTAGCTCCCATTGAAGCAAACTTATATGCTATAGCCTCGCCGAGACCTCTTGAGCCTCCGGTAATAACCGCGGTCTTTTCCTTTAACATGCTTCTACCTCCGCCAAATACTCGGTAACCGAACAGGTTTTAACCTGACCGTCTATTTTCCTTATCATATTGCACAGCGTCTTGCCGGGACCAATCTCCACAAACGTATCAACGCCTGATTCTATCATGTTCCTTACCGCTTTTTCCCACTGTACCGGGTTGCATATCTGCTTTGACAAAAGACCCACGACGTCGTCTGTGTACGGCTGAGCAGTCATGTCGGAATAGACCGGGATTGACGGCTTGCCGATTTTTGCAGCGGCAATGTCCTTTGCAAAATCCTCAGAAGCAGCGACCATCCACGGAGAATGGAACGCCCCCTTGACCTTAAGGGGTATTGCCTTTCCTCCCGCCGCTTTTACGTCAGCAAAAAACGCCGGCATGGAGCTTGACGCTCCGGACACCGAAATCTGACCGGGACAATTAAAGTTTACAGGATATATGTCGCTGTAGCGGCCGCACAGCTCGGTTACCTGTTCGGGAGTAAGCTTTACAACAGCAGCCATAGAAGTGTCGAACTTTTCAGCCTCGCGCTGCATAAGCTCTCCGCGCCTGCATACCAGCCTGAAGCCGGTTTCATAATCAAAAATTTCAGCAAAGGTCACGGCAGTAACCTCGCCAAGCGAAAATCCGGCGACTGCGTCCGGCTTTACGCCCTTATCAGACAGCGCGGCAGCAGCCGCAAGCTCCATTGCAAAAAGGCAGGGCTGCGTGTTAGCTGTCTGCTTCAGCTCTTCCTCCGTTCCGTTAAAGCACTGATCGGATGTTCCCGGGCGAACGCTGTCGCAGACATTAAACACAGACTCCGCCGCAGCGTATTTTTCGGCAAGCTCCTTGCCCATTCCCGGGTACTGGTCGCCCTGACCCGAGAATACAAATGCTATTTTACCCATTGCGGCGCCCTCAGGAGTATAGGCTCTGCCTGCTCCATTACTTCCTTTATAATTTCTGCGGCGGGCTGTTCCTTTTTAACCATAGCCGCTATCTGTCCCGCAAGGAAGCAGCCTTTTTCGCTGTCGCCCTCCTTTGCGGCAAGACGCAAAGCGCCTGTAGCAAGCGCTTCAAGCTCCTCGTCGGACATGTCGCTGTACTCCGCCTTGAAGTACTCGCGCGAAAACGGCGTTCTAAGGCTGCGCACGGGATGACCCAGACGTTTGCCCGTCACCATAGTGCATAGGTCGTTCGCCTTTAAAATCTTTTCTTTATATACAGGATGGACGGAGCATTCGGTAGCACACAGAAATCTCGTTCCCATCTGCACTCCCTGCGCTCCCAGCATAAACGCAGCCGCCACTCCTCTGCCGTCGGCAATGCCTCCTGCGGCTATGACAGGGAGCGTAGTAACGTCGCATACCTGCGGGACCAAAACCATCGTCGTAAGCTCTCCGACATGTCCTCCGCTCTCTCCGCCCTCGGCTATGATGGCAGACGCGCCAAGCCTGGTCATAAGCTTTGCCATTGCAACGGATGCTACGACAGGTATAACCTTTATTCCGGCTTCTTTCCATGCTTTCATATATTTCGACGGGTTGCCCGCGCCTGTAGTGACTACCTCTACCTTTTCTTCTGTGACAACGCTTGCCACCTCGTCCGCATACGGACTCATAAGCATTATATTTACGCCGATCGGCTTATCTGTAAGCGATCTTGCAGTTTTAATCTGTTCTCTAACATATTCGCCCGGAGCATTGCCGGAAGCAATAATGCCGAGGCCGCCGCCATTTGATACAGCAGCGGCCAGCTTGCCGTCGGCAATCCAAGCCATACCACCCTGAAATACCGGGTACTTTATCCCCAGCATCTCACAAATCTCTGACTTTATCATTAACTTATCCCTGCTTGCTCTGAATAAACTTGTCCAGATCATCTACGGTCTCGACCTTGCGGTCAAGCTCTATCTCAATTCCGATCTCATCCTCAAGGCTCATGAGAAGCTCTACGGTATCAAGCGAATCAATACCAAGCTCTGAAAACTTGCTTTCCGGCTTAATGTCTGCAATATCGCAGCCGGTGCGCTCCGAGATAATTTTAGCGATTGCGTCAAAGTACATATCAATATGCCTCCAATAAATATTCACAAGCGGAATAACGCCGAATTGCGGCGGCAACCAGCTTGTCAAGCTATATTATATTTGTTAGCTGTTCCAAAGAAATTCCCCTAGAGTTCCTTTTGCGTTCCAACGTAAAATTCTTTTTTATATATTTGTTTGTTTTGGATACAATTTCATGAAATATAATATTGTTCTCCGACACTAATTAAAGCTATAAAATTTTTGGCATAAAGGAAAAAGAAATTGCATACACTTGTAACATACATTTTTTCGTTAAAGTACTTGCAAATATATGAAAGGTAGTGTAAAATAATAGACGCATAAAAAAGCTATTGGAGGTTTTAATATGTCAGTAAAAGTTGCAATTAACGGTTTCGGCAGAATCGGACGTCTTGCCTTCAGACAGATGTTCGGCGCCGAGGGCTACGAAATAGTAGCTATCAACGATCTTACCAAGCCTGAAATGCTGGCTCATCTTCTTAAGTATGATACTGCTCAGGGCGGATACTGCGGCAAGATCGGTGAGAACGCTCATACTGTAGGCTACAAGCCCGCCGTTTATGCTGAGGACGGCAAGACTGTCGTTACTCCCGGAGCTATCATTGTTGACGGCAAGGAAATCACTATTTATGCAAAGCCCAACGCTGCTGATCTTCCCTGGGGCGAGCTTGGCGTAGACGTTGTATTGGAGTGCACAGGCTTCTACTGCTCAAAGGCAAAGAGCCAGGCTCATATCGACGCAGGCGCTAAGAAAGTCGTTATTTCCGCTCCCGCAGGCAACGATCTTCCTACAATTGTTTACAGCGTAAATGAGAAGACCCTTACAAAGGACGACACCATCATTTCCGCAGCATCCTGCACCACCAACTGCCTCGCGCCTATGGCTAAGGCTCTTAACGATTACGCTCCTATCCAGAGCGGCATCATGTCCACTATCCACGCTTACACAGGCGACCAGATGATCCTCGACGGTCCTCACCGCAAGGGCGACCTCCGCCGTGCAAGAGCAGGCGCTGCCAACATCGTTCCTAACTCTACCGGCGCTGCCAAGGCTATCGGTCTTGTTATCCCTGAGCTTAACGGCAAGCTTATCGGTTCTGCTCAGAGAGTTCCTGTTACCACAGGCTCGACAACTATCCTTACCGCTGTTGTAAAGGGCAAGGACATAACCAAGGAAGGCATCAATGCCGCTATGAAGGCTGCCGCTTCCGAGTCCTACGGCTACAACGAGGATCCTATCGTTTCTTCCGACGTTATCGGCATGAGATACGGCTCACTCTTTGATGCTACTCAGACAATGGTTGCCAAGCTCGCTGACGATCTCTATCAGGTACAGGTTGTTTCCTGGTATGACAACGAGAACTCCTACACCAGCCAGATGGTCAGAACCATCAAGTACTTCGCTGAGCTTTAATTCTTTGCTTAGTATCTGACAAACACAAAGCCGTTCCTGATATTCAGGAACGGCTTTATTTTATTCAATAAAACGCCAAAGACACAGACTGCATAAACACAGCTGGGTTAAGCTCCTACACGTTAAATCTGAACAATACTACGTCTCCATCCCTCATTACATAGTCCTTTCCCTCAGAGCGAACGAGTCCCTTTTCCCTTGCCGCAGACATAGAACCACAGGCTTCAAGATCGTCAAAAGCAACTACCTCTGCCCTGATAAAGCCTCTTTCAAAATCGGAATGGATCTTTCCCGCTGCCTGCGGAGCTTTTGTGCCGTTTTTGATAGTCCACGCCCTGCACTCGTCTTTGCCAGCGGTAAGAAAAGATATAAGCCCGAGAAGCGCATAGCCCTCCTTGATTACCCTGTCCAGTCCCGATACTTCAAGACCAAGATCCGCTAAAAACATCTTCTTATCCTCTTCGGACATATCCGCCAGCTCCGCTTCTATTTGTGCGCATATGGGCAGCACAGCCGAGCCTTCCTCTTCGGCAATCTTCTTAACGGCATTATAGTGCTTATTGCTGTCTATATTATTTCTGAAATCGTCGTCGCTCAGATTTGCCGCATATATTACAGGCTTCATCGAAAGAAGCGGCGTTGATTTAATCATCTCGCGCTCGTCGTCTGTAAACGGATAGCTCCTTGCGGGCTTGCCCTCGGTAAGATGCGCTATAAGACCTTCCGTCATATCTATATCGGCCTGATACTTCTTGTCACCCTTTAGCATCTTCTTCGCCTTATCAAGACGCCTTTCAAGAACCTCAATATCGGCAAATATAAGCTCAAGGTCTATAGTTTCAATATCCCTTGCAGGATCAACCGAGCCCTCTACATGTATGATATCATCAGATTCAAAGCACCTGACGACGTGAATTATAGCGTCGCATTCGCGAATGTTCGTCAGGAACTTATTTCCGAGCCCCTCGCCCTTAGACGCGCCCTTTACAAGGCCCGCAATATCGACAAACTCAAGCGTGGCAGGCGTAAACTTATTGGGATTATACATCTTTGCAAGCTTGTCAAGCCTCTCGTCCGGCACAGAGACAACGCCTACGTTAGGCTCGATAGTGCAAAAGGGGTAATTAGCCGATTCAGCTCCGGCGTTGGTCAAAGCATTAAACAAGGTGCTCTTCCCTACATTTGGCAACCCAACCATACCAAGTTTCATATTTTCATCTCCAAAAATCAATATCCGCCGACAATTAGACGGTAAATTACATAGACCCAGCTCATAGCCCCATGAATAATTGCCCACAAAATAGAATGATTGCAGGAAAACGAAATTATCATGGCAAGGCAGGAGCCCATTGTTACCCCAGCCGCAGCAAATGTCGTGCCCTTATTCATAGACTGGCTACCTGTAATCTACAAAGCCAACCTTGCGGTATACCTTTGTTACGATCTTATTAGACAGTTTGAAGGCCCTTTGAGCGCCGTCCGTATAGCAGCTCTTAAGATATGCCTTATCGGCGACAAGCTCGGTATATTTCCGTCTTACCGGCTCAAGATGGTCTGCGACAGCTTCTCCGACAGCAAGCTTAAAATCTCCGTAACCCTTGCCGCTGAACTCGCTCTCTATCTGAAGCATGGTCTTGCCAGTCACGCAGGAATAAATAGTCATAAGATTATTTATTCCGTCCTTTCCCTCGGCGTATCTGACCTCGGTTTCGCTGTCTGTAACAGCCCTTTTAAACTTTCTTATGATTGTATCCTTATCGTCCAGAATAAAGATACAGGCATTTGGGTTTTCATCCGACTTGGACATCTTTTTTGTCGGGTCCTGAAGGCTCTTAACGCTTGCACCGAAGCTCGGGATATACGGTTCAGGTATAACAAATGTCTCGCCAAACCTCTGATTAAACCTGACAGCTATATTTCTTGCAAGCTCTAAATGCTGCTTCTGATCCGCTCCTATTGGCACAAGGTCGGCGTTATAGGTAAGAATATCCGCCGCCATCAGCACAGGATATGTGAAAAGTCCGGCGTTTACATCGTCCGGATGCTTTTTGGATTTATCTTTGAACTGAGTCATTCTCGACAACTCTCCGAACTGAGTAGCGCACGCCAAAACCCAGTTTAGCTGAGCATGGCTCGGGTTATGACTCTGTATAAACGCAATTGATTTTTCGGGGTCTATGCCACACGCAAGTATAAGCGCGTATGCCTCAAGCGTCTGCTGCCTGAATTTAACGGGGTCGCGCTTTACTGTGAGCGCATGCATATCAACTATAGAATAAATGCAGTCATATTCGTCCTGAAGAGGTCCCCAGTTTCTTATAGCACCGATATAGTTGCCTAACGTAAAAGTACCGGTAGGCTGAATACCGCTAAAAATAACCTTTTTCTTTTCAACGTTTTCAGGCATAAAAAAGCCTCCCAAAAATTAATTAAAACATAGTCGTTATTATAGCACGAAACTTATTCATTGTCAATTTAAGATAAATAGAACACACCGCGCATTAATTACGGTGTGTTCTTTGTTTTACTGCTGATTTACTGCTGATTTACTGCTGAAATTGACGACAGAGTTCCCGATACAGAGCCTGTTATCTCAGATCCTCCAGAATATTTTCCGCCTGTATATACACCATCAAGATTATCGCTGCCAGAATATTTTCCTCCGTATGAAACAGTGCAGCCGCTGCCGGTCTTTAATATCGACGAAGAATAAATAATCTTATCCGCGGCCTTTGTCGTTTTAAATACAATACTCTCTCCGTCGCAGGAAATGCTTACAAAGGTCTCAGCCGCAAGGGTAGAATTGAAGTTGATTTCTACACAATTTTGAGTTATTCCTGCGGAGGATGGAATCTGCTGTGCGCCGCCAGCCGCAAGAAGCGTTCCGCCTGTCAAATTAAAGCTTCCGTTGTAATCTATCATGCTGTACTCTGTAGACTGCGCGCCTGCGATTATCACAGTGCCGCCTGACATATTTATATCACCGTTGGAATCTACGCCGTCTCCATCAGTGTTGATATAAACATAACCGCCTGAGATATTTACAGCACAGTTTGCAGGTACGACGGCAGCTGTGGTATCAAATCCCTCGCTGTCCGCTCCGCCTGCGGCGTTGATGCTGTTGGACTTTGAGTTGATATAAATATCTCCGCCCAGAACATCTACGGCTACGCCCTCAAGCCCCTCAGAGCACTTTGAAACGACAACCGTTCCTCCGCTTACGCCAACACAAGAATCGGAATGGACTCCGTCGTCACCAGTGGAGATGTTAAGCACGCCTCCGTTAATATTAACGTCTCCAACGGCGTTTATTGCATCGTCTGCGCAGTCAAGCACAATATTTCCGCTGTTTATATTTATATAACCCTGATTGCACTTGATCCCCTTTTGACTGTCGAGCGCTTCGTTATATGACCCTCCGCCGGAAACTATATTAATGGAACAATTATCAATAGTAAGGCCAGTCTCTACTTGAATACCGTCACCGGTAGATGTGATGTTAATATTGGAATCAGTGAAAACACCATAGCCAAGGGCGGGATTTGTATCCTGCGTTGACCTTAAGCCATCGTTTCCCGCAGTAACGCTTACCGTTGAATTCTGAATTATAAAACTGTCCTTGCCGTTAATGCCGTTGTTTACGGCGTCTACAGTTACATTGGTGTTTATGATCTTTAAATTGTCCTTGCCTATGATTCCAGCCGAATATCTACCGTTTACTACTATCGTTCCAGTTCCCCTTATTATCAGGTCATCCTTTGAAAAGATAGCAGCGTTAGGCTCCGACTCTACTGGATTGCAATAATCTAGGTTGAAATCATAGCTCAAGCCGTCCGTAAACACATTTTCAGTCTCACCATTAGCAATAACGGTAACTGAATTTGCATCATGGACATAAAGCGCAGAGCTATTTTCGCTGGTGACGCTTACACCATTCATGATAAGCACTACATCCTCGCCCGACGCGCTTATAACGATCCTTCCGTTAAGAGTACCCGAAAGCTCATATACTCCGGCACGGTTTATAAGGAGCATTCCGTCGCTGTAATTAGCTCCCGATCCGGCTAAAGTTGTCAGCTCATTATTAAGCTGTATGACGGTATCGCCCGTCTCGTTTGATAACTGCACGGGAGTTGTAGCGTCCGGAAGGCTGGATTCATTTAAAAGAATTTTTCTTGTATACTCATCCACGGGCTGCACAATATTTGGATTATTGCCATCCTGGTCTGAACCTTGGTTTCCTGTTATCAAATACATTGCTGCGACAATTATAACAGCAAGAATAACTATTATAACAAGCGGTTTGACGCTTGAAGCTTTTTTTCTTCTACCGCCGCTGGTTTTCATCCAATCACCCTACCCTTGTACAAATTAATAATGATAACATTATACGCTTTATTCTATCACCCGTCAATTGCTCATATTAAAAATTCATCGTTAATTCATCATAGCTATAGTTGGCTATTATATGTAAATTTTATAGCATTATTTGTAAATTAATTTATTAAAATACTTGTATAAAAATAATTGTTTTAATCGAAGCAGATATGATAGCATCATGCTCAATTCATGACAATAGCTTTATTTTAAAACAGACTTACAAATACGATAAATCAAAAATCATCTGTAAAGCTCTGAGTGCTTTTCATAAACCATAAGACTATAATTTAAACTTTATATTATCTGTTCCGCAAATTCCATACAGCTCAGACAATACATCGCCGGATATCTCTACTCCGACAGCTCCCTTTATAGCAGTAAGCTTTTTCAGATCAGAAAGATATGCAAAAAGGCGACACTGACCTTTGTGTCTTGCACATAGATCTCGAAGCTTTTCTATTTTAGATCTATCACTCGACAAAAGCCTTACGCACAAACTTCCCGATTTCATGCCTTGAATATATCCGTCAGCATCTGATATAACGTCCGCTAAAATCTTTGGGGGCTCGTCCTCCTTTATGGACACTTTGCCCTTTATATGCAATATGGCGTTTTCATAAAGCAGTTCCCTTGATTTCTCGTAAACCTTGGGGAAAACTACGGCTTCAATATCTGCTGAGGCGTCCTCAAGGCTTAAAAAGCACATCTGCTGTCCCTTTTTTGTCGTAAACATTTTCTTGGAGCGCAGCATGGCAATAAGTGAAACCTCATCTCCGTCATTGTGTCCTTCAGAATCTTCCGCCTTGATATCAAGTATATTCTTTGCCAGGGATATGCCGCACGCCGGCAGCCATTGAGAATACTGCGCAAGAGGATGTCCCGATATATAAACGCCGAGCGTTTCCTTTTCCATTTCCAAAAGCTGAGGCATAGGGTATTCCTCGACATAGGGCAGCGAAATCTCGGTTGAATCGACCGAATCGCCAGTTTGACTGCCTCCGAACATATCGAGCTGACCGTCGATGCTTTCGGATTTTCTATCCGAAACGGCATTTATTATGAGATCATAGTTTGTAAGCATCTGCCTTCGGTTAGTGCCGAACGAATCAAACGCTCCGCTCATTATAAGACTTTCCACAACTCTTGAGGTCAGTTCCCTGCTGTACGCCCTTGATATAAAATCGTAAAGCGAACGATATGCACCGTTCTTTTCGCGCTCGGATATTATCTCACCGATAACTCCGCGTCCGAGACCCTTAATTGCTAAAAGTCCGAAGCGTATCCCGTCCTTTGACGCTATGAAGCCCTCACTGCTCAAATTGATATCAGGACCTAAAACCTTAACGCCCTTTGCTTCGCATTCTGAGGTGTACTCCATTATTTTTGAGCTGTTTTCCAACACGCTTGTTATCAAAGCCGCCATGTATTCCTTAAAGTAATGGCATTTCAAGTACGCTGTTTGATAGGACAGAGTAGCATATGCCGCAGCATGGGATTTATTAAAAGCATATGATGCAAAGCTTGTCATATCGTCAAATAATTCGTTTGCATCACTTGCTGATATGCCGTTTGCAACACATCCCACACAGTTTACAGAGCCGTCCGGATTTTTGTCTCCGTATATAAAAGCCTTTCTTTCGTTCTCCAGAACATCATGCTTTTTCTTTGCCATGGCGCGCCGTACAATATCCGCCCTACCGTAGGAATACCCTGCCAAGCTTCTGAATATCTGCATGACCTGCTCCTGATATACTATACAACCGTATGTTACCTCCAAAATCGGCTTGAGCTGCGGGATTTTGTACTTTATATTCTGTTTGTTGTGACGGTTTTTAATATACGTCGGTATGGAATCCATAGGTCCGGGACGGAAAAGCGATATCACGGCTATAAGATCCTCGATATTTTCCGGCACAAGACGGACTACAGTGTTGGTCATTCCGACGGATTCAAACTGGAATACGCCTTCGGTATCTCCACTTGCGAGCATTTTGTAAACCTCGTGATCGTCAAGCGGAATTTTATCAACGTCAAAGTCCGGCTCAAACACCTTGATGTTCATTACCGCATCCCGTATAACAGTCAGGTTTCTAAGGCCCAAAAAATCAATTTTTAAAAGCCCCAGACTTTCCAAAGCCGTCATTGTGTATTGTGTCACAAGCTGCCCGTCGTTCGTCATAAGCGGAACATAGTCCGAAAGCGGTCCTGCAGTAATAACGACTCCGGCGGCATGCGTAGAACAATGTCTCGGCATTCCCTCCACCTTTACAGCCATATCTAAAAGCTCTCTTACCTGCTGCGATTCGCTGCACAGCCTATTAAAATCGCTGTCTTTTTCCTTAGCCTGCTCGATAGTCATACCGAACGGTATTGCTTTTGCAACCTTGTCGGCAAGGCTGTAAGGCAGAGCCATTGCCCTTGCGCAGTCGCGGACCGCGTTCTTTGCCGCCATTGTCCCGAACGTCACTATCTGCGCGACATGATCCTCTCCGTATCTGCGCTTTACGTAATCTATTACATCCTGTCTGCCCTCAATGCAAAAATCAATGTCAAAGTCAGGCATCGACACCCTCTCTGGGTTTAAAAACCGCTCAAACAACAGATTGTATTTTATCGGATCTATTCCTGTAATCCCTATGCAGTAAGCCACAAGGCTGCCCGCTCCCGAGCCTCTCCCCGGTCCTACGGGTATGCCATGCGTTTTAGCGTAATTTACGAAATCCCAGACTATGAGATAATAGTTTACATACCCCATCCCGCTTATTACGCCGAGCTCGTACTCAAGGCGGGATCTAAGCTCGTCGGTAACGGTATCGTATCGTTTCTTCAAACCGTCATAGCTCATCTGTCGCAGAAACCTTTCGTTATCGTCAACCCCGTCAAGCTTGAACGCCGGTATTTTTGTAACTCCAAATTCAAACTCAAAGCTGCACTTTTCGGCTATTTCCAACGTATTTAAAAGCGCGTCCTCGTGATGATTAAACAGCTCGCGCATTTCTTCATACGATTTAAGATAAAATTCATCCGTCGGAAAGCTCATGCCATTAGGGTCGTCAACCGTTGTATTTGTAGATATGCACATCAGTATCTTCTGCGCCGCGGCGTCCTGCCTGCTTATATAGTGCGCGTCGTTAGTTGCGGCAAGCTTTACGCCGGTTTCACTCGAAAGCCTGTATTGATAGGACAAAATATCCGTCTCATCGGAAAACTTGTGATTCTGGACTTCTATATAGTAATCGTCCCCAAACAGAGCGCCGTATTTCAGGACGGTTTTCTTAGCCGCTTCATAATCTCCATCTGAAAGATTACGCGACACCTCTCCCGCAAGACAGCCGGACAGGCACACAAGCCCATCGTGATATCTCTCCAAAAGCTCGAAATCAACTCTCGGCTTACTGTAGAACCCCTCTATATACGCCAAAGAAACAAGCTTGCAAAGATTTTTGTATCCGGTATCGTTTTTGCAAAGCAGTATCAGGTGATAAGGCGAATCCATTCTGCCGCGCTTGTCAAACCTTGTCCTCGGAGCGACGTAAACCTCACAGCCTATTATGGGCTTTATACCTTGCTTTTTGCACTCGTTATAAAACTCTATCGCGGCAAAAACATTTCCGTGATCGGTAACGGCGACCGAATCCATTCCCATTTCCTTCACACGAGAAACAAGCTGCTTGATGCGGCAGGCACCGTCAAGCAGCGAATATTCGCTATGAACATGCAAATGAACAAAATCGGACATATCTTATCCTTTCTTTAAACCGCCCGCAAGCTCCTCGGCTATTTTTTCAATCTTTTCAAAGCGGTGGTTTGCACCTGATTTTGAAATCGGAGGATCTAGCTCGCGAGAAAGCTCCGCAAGCGTATACTCAGGATACTTAAGCCTCATGGCCGCGATTTCCCTGAGCTCGTCGCTGAGAAGGGAGAGACCTCCCTCAGAGCGCTCTATGACCCTTATCGCCTCTATCTGTCTTGCGGCGGAGCGATTCTGGCGCTCACAGTTTGCGGTATCGCAGTTTGTAGCCCTGTTGGCGCGGTTTCTGATATCCTTTAATACCTTGACGTTCATCAGCTCAAGGCTCGACATCGGTGCGCCGATAAGCGTCAAAATATCCTCTATTCCCTCGCTGCCTTTGATATATAAAATATGAAGCGAATGTCTTTCGGCAGCCTTCATGCGAATTTTCATTCTTAAGTAAAGCATGTCCGAAATCCTCCCGCACAGTTCCGCCGACGGCAGGACAAGCTCAAGATGATATTCCTTATCCGGAGAGGAGATGCTTCCGCACGCCAAAAAAACGCCTGCCATAAACGAACCGAAGTATTTTTCGCCAAGACCCTCTGCCCTTTTAACAAGCTCGCCGGTATCAAGGGACTTAACACCGAGCCTTTTTTCAATCCTGTCGATATCGTTGCGTCCGGATATCCTGACAACATGCATGGGCGCTCTGCCCCTTGAGCGCAACACGTCAATTTCCACGGCGTTTTCATTTTCCGAAGCGTGAGATGCAAGCCTTACAAATAAATCACAGCAGGTCTGACTATCTGTTTTAAATTCGATGCTGTCTGCGCATACGTCCGCAAAAAGCATGAGGGCTATCAAGCACGCGTCCGATCTTTTTCTGCCGGTGACGCTTCCTGCCGCTTCCTCTTTTACTCTATGCGAAAAAGTTTCCTTTATTTTCTTAGCCATTTTACAAATTTATATGCCGGTGCTCAACTCTTACGCTGACCCCGCGCGGCTTCAAATCTTCCGCCATTCTTCTTGCAAAGCTGACTGAGCGATGCTTTCCGCCAGTGCAGCCGAACGCTATCACAAGGCTCGACTTGCCCTCCTTTTCGTAAAGCGGGAGCGTATACACTATGAGCTCGTGTATCCTGTTGTACACTCCTTCGGAGTCATTGCAGCCCATAACATATTCATATACGTCCTCGTCCAGTCCAGTTTTATTTTTAAGACTTTGAATATAAAACGGATTCGGCAGGCATCTTACGTCAAAAACAAGGTCGGCGTCCTTCGGCACGCCGTATTTAAACCCGAAAGATATGACGTTTACTATCATGCCGCTTCCGGAATCGACAAAAAGCTCCTTTAGCCTCTGCTTGAATTCGGCGGTACCCATAGCCGTGGTATCGACATAGTAGTCCGCCGTTTCCTTGGCCTCAAGCGTTATTTCCCGCTCCATCTTTATAGCCCTGTACAGGCTTCCTGACGCCTCCTCGTCAAGCGGATGCTTTCTTCTTGTCTCCTTATATCTTTTTACAAGAGTATCGTCATCAGCGTCCACAAACAGTACCTTTACGTCTACGTCGTGACTCTTTAAAGCGTCTACTCCACCCTTGAACTTTGAAAAAAGCTCGCCTGAGCGAATATCCACCGCAACTGCGATCCTATTGATAAGGCTGTCGGACTTAACGATAAAATCCGCTACGCTGAGCAAAAGCTCCGGCGGCATATTGTCGATGCAGTAGTACCCAATGTCCTCGAAAAATTTTGAAGCAGTAGACTTGCCGGCTCCCGACATGCCTGTTATAACAACAATCTTCATAATATAACCCTGCCTCCGATTTTGTCTTATACGTCTATTCGTCAATCAGCTTGATTTCACATTCGAGAGTATAGCCGGTCTTTTCCCTGACCATACGCTTGACGTCTTCTATAAGCGAAATGATGTCCTGGGCGGTCGCATTATTTCGGTTGATAACAAAGTTGGCGTGCTTTTCCGATACCTGCGCTCCTCCGACCGTATATCCCTTAAGCCCGCTGTTCTCTATTACAAGACCTGCGTACGTTCCCTCGGGGCGTTTAAAGGTTGACCCCGCGCTTGGGTATTCCAGCGGCTGCCTTGCCTTTCTCCTTGAAATAAGCTCATCCATCCTGTTTTTTATCTGGATCGCATCTCCGTCGGCAAGCTCAAACTCTGCGGATATAATGATCTCCCCCGATTCCGTAAACCGGCTTTTGCGATATCCGAAATCAAGGACGTCCCGCCCATATGTTACCAGCGTTCCTTCCGCATCGATACATGTGACGCTTTTTACTACGTCCTTCATCTCTCCCCCGAATGCTCCGGCGTTCATATACACGGCGCCGCCAACCGTGCCCGGAATTCCCCAGGCAAACTCTAAGCCGGAAAGGCCGAAATCGAGCGCGGTACGGCATACCTTGGAAAGTGTAGCTCCTGCGAATGACGTTATAGTGCTGCCTTCTACGCTTATTTTTGACATATCGTCGCCCAAAACAAATATTACGCCCCTATACCCTTTATCCGAAAACAGAACATTAGAGCCGTTTCCAATAATAAAGCTCTTTAAGCCCAGGCCGTCCGCCTTTGATTTAAGGAACGACATGGTTTTTGCGGAGTTTGGAAAAACCATAATATCACATTTTCCGCCGACCTTAAAGGTTGTGTGCGCGCTCAGAGGCTCGCCGACAAGCGCTTTGCAGCCGCAATCCTCCGCGGCTTGGTAAATCTTATGTATCTTATCGGAATCAGTCATAAGCCAACCCTTTCAGAATGTAAGTTGTGGATGCTTTTTAAGCACTCTTTCCTTTATCCTTTCCCAATCGGAATTTATAATAAGCCTTTTGGGAAAATCAAGCTCGCTCAGTATCTTCTCCGACACCGGAGTTACCCCTATCGCGCTCCAGAAATGAGCGTCGGTATTGACAACTATCGGCACGTCGTACTTCTTGCATGCCTCAAGAATCGGCACAACGTTTTTAGCTGAGCCTTTTTTGAGCACTATCGAGCTTTCATTTACCTCCACAAGCTTGTCATACTCCTTGAACGCCTTTACCGCACGCTCATGCTCGAACGGGAAAAAGTCTGTGGTAGGATGTCCTATAACGTCTATGTACGGATTACGGCACAGCTTTATATATCCGTCTGTTACGACCTTGGGATCGGCAGGCTCGAAATTTTCAAACATGTATTTGTGATACGACGCGACAACCCACTCAAGCTTTGAAAGAGCTTTTTCGTCGATATCTACGTCGCCGTTATAATTATATATGTTTACCTCGGCGCCTTTAAGAACAGCAACCCCGCAAATACTCCTTGGGAGAACTCTCAGATTCTGAAAATGCCATACATGCGGCGCATCCGGCATCATATTGTAATGATCCGTCATGGCTATTGCCTTTAAGCCGAGTTCTGCCGCAGCCCTGCAGTTTTCCGTAATTGTAGAATACGCGTGAGTAGAGGCCACCGTGTGCGTATGAAGATCTGCCTGGATAAGCAAGAAAATTACCTCTCTTTAAATTGAAATGTCGATATATTCATAAATGGCTAAGCATTAAATCCCGTTCTTGGCTTAAGCTTAGAAATCTTCCCATGTCTGATACTTGTCGTTGCTCTCCATCTCAAGACCGAGCTTTGTCAAAAGCTCCTTAGCCGCGTTATAGCCGAGCTTCTTTTGACGGTTGTTCATGGCCGCAACCTCTAAAATAACCGCAAGATTGCGTCCCGGCTTGACGGGAATAGTGATACTTGGAACATTTACGCCAAGGATATTGGTATACTCGCTGTCCACTCCCATGCGGTCGTAGACCTTGTCCGGATCCCACGGCTCAAGCTTAACGACAAGGTCGATATGCTCGGTCATTTTAATGGCGCCCATTCCGAACAGCCGTCTTGCGTTCACGATTCCTATGCCCCTCAGTTCTATAAAATGCCGTATATTATCAGGAGAAGAGCCTACAAGCGAAATCGCCGATACCTTTTTAATCTCCACTGCGTCGTCAGCCACAAGCCGGTGTCCTCTCTTGACAAGCTCTATCGCGGTTTCGGATTTACCTACTCCGCTCTCTCCAACAATGAGCACGCCTTCGCCGTATATCTCTATCAAAACGCCGTGACGGGTTATCCTTTGCGCTAAGCTGAGGTTTAAAAACGCAATCGTTCTCGCCATGACCTCAGAGGTATCGAGGTCCGAAGATAAAACCGGTATTTCGTATTCCCTTGCCGCTTCTAAAAGCTCTGGGAACGGCTCATGCCCCCTTGAAATTATTACGGCCGGTATCTTGTGAGAAAACAGCTCGGAAAGCGAGCTTTTGCGCTCCTCCGCGCTAAGACCTCCAAGATACGCAAATTCGGTATTGCCCATCATCTGGATTTTCTCGGTGTTAAAATACGCGTAAAATCCAGTGAGCTGAAGTCCCGGACGGTTGATATCGTTATTTGATATCAATATCTGACTGGTATCCTTCGGAGTGTAGATTACATTAAGATTCGCGGCGCTGACAAGCTTATCCAGCGACACCGTATAAACTTCTGCCATGGTTATTCATCCTTTCACGATAACTGTCCTAAAGTCTGAAGACTGCCTGTTTTGCCTATGTATATTACCGTTGCAGCTAAAGCCTGAGCTCTCCCTCGTCAAGCATATTCTGCACAGCAAGCATAACTCCTGCCCTGCCGCTGGGATATGTTATTCCTCCCTGAAGCCATGCGGCATACGGTTCTCTTATCGGAGCGTCCGCCGAAAGCTCAATGGAGGCGCCGCTTGTAAACGCGCCCGCAGCCATTATGACCTTGCTTTCATAACCCGGCATATCCCACGCCTCAGGAACAACAAAGCTGTCAATAGGAGCGCCCTTCTGTATTCCCCTGATAAACGACGTAAGAGCCCTTTCATTCTTTAAAAGAATAGAGGCTATAATGTCGGTCCTTGGCTCTCCGGCTCCGGGAAGCGTCTCAAATCCGAGCATCCCGAGAAGCCTGCACGCAAATTCAGAGGTCTTTACCGCGTTTGCAACAGTCTGCGGAGCAAGGAAAAATCCTAGAAACATTTCTCTGTTCTGATAAAGCGTCGCGCCTATCTCCTTGCCCATTCCAACGCAAGTGAGTCTGTTTGCGCAAAGCTCTATAAGATCAGCCCGCCCTGCTATATACCCGCCGGTAGAGGCTATCCCGCCGCCGGGGTTTTTTATCAGCGAGCCCATCATAAGATCCGCTCCGACGTCAAGCGGCTCTTTTTTTTCGACAAATTCGCCGTAGCAGTTGTCAACCATTACGATAACGTCCGGGTTACCCGACTTGGCGGCTTTGACTATCTTTTCTATCTCGTGAACGCTGTAGGACGGTCTTGTAGAATAGCCTCTTGAGCGCTGTATATAAGCAGCCTTAGCGCCTTTAGACCTTTCGCGTATCGATTCAAGGTCAGGCATACCGTCGGGCAAAAGCGGGATTTCCTCATAAATTACGCCAAAATCCTTTAGCGAGCCGTTACCCGGCTCTCCCCTTTTCCCGACTATCTCCTCAAGAGTATCGTAAGGAGCGCCGCAGCACATTACAAGCCTGTCACCGGGTCTGAGCACTCCGAAAAGCGCGACGGACAGCGTATGCGTTCCGTTTACAAAGTTGTGGCGCACTAAAGCGTCCTCTCCGCCGAAAGCGCTTGCATACACCTTGTCGAGAAGATCCCTTCCAAGGTCGTTATAGCCGTACCCGGTAGTGCCGTGAAGCGCAGTTTCACTCACCCTGTTTTTTATGAATGCCGCCAGCACCTTCTCTCCGTTATAGCGGGCTATCTCGTCGATTTGTGAAAATCTTTCCTCACACGCTTTTTCTGCCCTCTCGGCAAGCTCCTCAAGGCGCTTGTCAAAGTTAAAAAAGTCAGCCATATTATTTGTCATCCTTTGTTTTTGCTTGATATGCAATGTCTGTCCCTATTATTTTGCAGCCAATGCGATTATAAAACTCCCAAAGCGGTTCCAGCGCACACAGATACGCAGTATACCCCTCGTCCTTAAGGAGCTTCGCGGTTTTTTTCAGAAGCGCGCACGCCTGTCCTTTCCTCCTGTCGCTCGGAGGCGTTGCAACATCGGAAATATACGCCTCTCCCTTTGAGCTGCACCTGACAGTCAAAACCGATGTTTTATATCCGTACATATTCAAAAGTCCGAGATTCCTGCGACGCACTGTATCGGTAAGCCAAAGACCGTAATCCACATCAAGCGAAGCAAACGCGGTATTATATACACGGTCTATGTCCGGATCAAGGTCAAGTCCATTCGAATCAGATGCGCAAGGTATTTCAAAAAAACATCTTTTTACTCTTTTATAGCCTCTAAGCCCCGTTCTTGGACAAATATCCTGCGGCATCTGCACAAACCCAGGTCGCTTGAAATATATAAATTCCGACAGCTCTCTCACACATGTGCCGCCCGCCGAAACATCGCTTAAAATATCAGCGGTAACAGTATTGTTAAACGAACATAATATGCCTATTCGCTTGTTTCGCTGACGGAGTTCGTAAAACTCGCAGAAATCGTAGTCCGTCCCGTAAGTGTTCATGTGCGAGAGTATTATTCTCGAATAATGAGAATTTCTTAGCAAGACCTCAATGCTATCCAAGCTTTCTATCCTTTTTATCATTTACTCCGCCTGCAGTTTATTTACAATCGACTTAAAATGCCTTCCCCTTGCCTCAAAGTTCGGGTACATGTCAAATGAAGCGCAGGCAGGCGACAAAGACACTATATCCCCGGCTACAGCGTTTTTCCTTGCAAGCTCTACGGCCTCCTCCATACTTCCGGCGCGCAAAATCTTCAGCTTTTCCGGGTCGTAATACTGGGTATCTGTTACAGCCTTTTCAATCTTGTCGGCGGTGTCGCCCATCAGTATTAAAAGCTTTACATACTTGTTTACAGGCTCGGCAAGAGGTTCAAACGGTATCTTCTTATCATATCCGCCTGCAATTATTATAATCCTTCTTCCAAACGACCTCAGTCCCGCTATTACCCTTGTCGGGTTGGAAGCAATAGAATCGTTGTAATATTTTACTCCGTCAAGCTCCCTTACAAACTCTATCCTGTGCTCTACTCCGCCGAAACCCTTCGCAACCTTGCAGATAGATTTTACGGAAACATCCGGCCAAACCGCCGATATTGCCGCAAGGTAGTTTTCTATGTTATGCTCGCCGGGTATTTTTACCCTGTCCGCGTTGAGGATTTTTACCGTCTTCCTGCCGTCATTATAGCAAATAACCCTGTCCGAATCAAGATAAGCGCCGTTTTTAACGCTGTGAAGCCTCGAAAATGTGACAAGCCTTCCTCTTACATGGTCGCAAAGCTCCATTGTGAGCTCGTTGTCCTCGTTTAAAACCGTGCGCGAAAATGCGTTCTGATGATCTAAAATGTTGCATTTTGCAAGCACATACTCCTCCATGCTTGAGTGAACATCAAGGTGATTAGGAGCAATATTGGTGATAACCGCAACGTCAGGAGACTCACGCATCGACATAAGCTGAAAGCTGGACAACTCCACCACCGCGACGTCGGTCTCGGAGATGCTTTCTATACGCGGCAAAAGCGCTTTCCCTATGTTTCCGCCGAGCCAGACCGTATACCCCTCCGCCTTTAGAATTTCCGATATTATAGTAGTAGTAGTAGTCTTTCCGTCTGAGCCGGTAACGGCGTAAATCTTGCACGGGCACAGCTCAAAAAACGACTCCATCTCGCTGGTGACAATAACGCCCGCTTTTCTCGCCTCTACAAGCCTGGGATTGTTGTAATACATTCCCGGCGTCCTGTATACTACATCAAAATCTGCAAGGGTATCAAGGTAACCGTCGCCGAGTATAAATTTTGCGCCCTTTGTGCTCAGTTCATTGTAAAGTTCTTGGTCAAACTCGGATTTGCTCTTTTTGTCCAGCACCGTAACGTCTATACCTTTTTGCAAAAATAGTCTTATAAGCTCTGCATGGCTTACTCCCGCTCCGATAAGCGCAACCCTGGATTCCTTTAAGCTGTCAAAAAACCTCTGCGTTTTATCCATAACTATCATACCTCTCGTATAATAAATACAATTTTTATACAAGTGTACGCATACACTTATATGCGCGCACTATGGCATATTAACCTTATTTTATTATATATCAACGCGTTGCAAAATTCAACGGATATTTTACTCGAAATCAGGCAAAATGCAATTCAAAAAAGTGTCTGACGCCGTCGAGTGAAAAAAATATCAAATGCTTATTGTAATAATTAAAGACTTGATATATAATTAACATTAGATTAAAACGTATTCTGCTTTCTGAAGGCTCTTGCGTGGGACAAGCTTTTCCCATATGCAAAGCACGCCTGAATATCTTATGTGGAGGATTGATTTAATGACAAAGCTTAAAAAGACAGCGCAGGTCTTTAATCCATCTGTCAGCGTAGCGCCGCTTGGAATAATAGCAATGGACGGCGCAAAGGAGCTGGGCGAGAAAATTAACGACTACCTTGTCACATGGGCAAAGCAGTCCGGTCAGGACATAGACACCTTCCTGATACCGTGCAGCTGTCCGAGGTTTCAGTCTGGAGACGCTAAGGCACTCATATCCAAAACAGTTCGCGGATACGATTTGTTTATAGTGTGCGACACCGGAAACTACTCCTGTACATACCAGCTTTTCGGTCATGACAATCATATGTCTCCGGACGACCATTACCAGGACTTGAAGAGAATTATACAGGCAGCCGGCGGCAAAGCTCACCGCATAAACGTCATTATGCCGCTTTTATACGGAGGACGCCAGCACAGAAGAAACTACCGTGAATCGCTCGACTGCGCATGGATGCTTCAGGAGCTGAGAGCCATAGGCGTTGAAAATATCCTCACGTTCGACGCTCACGACCCAAGGGTGATGAATGCAGTCCCGCTTATGGGCTTTGACAATATTATTCCCTCCTATCAGGTTTTAAAGGCTTTGTTTAACTCCTTCAGCGACCTGGAAATAGATAAAGAGCATTTTATGGTGGTTTCCCCGGACGAGGGCGCAATGAGCAGAAACATGTATTATGCCTCCGCTCTTGAGGTGAACCTCGGAATGTTCTATAAAAGGCGCGATTACTCCACAATAATAAACGGCAGAAACCCTATAGTCGCTCATGAATATCTCGGGAACGATGTTTCGGGAATGGATATATTTATAGCCGATGATATTATATCATCCGGCGAATCGATGCTGGACATAGCCTATGAATTGAAAAAGCGAAACGCGCGCAGGATACTGTCATATGCCACCTACTCTATATTCACAGCTGGGCTTGACAAGTTCGACAAGGCGTATAACGACGGAATAATCGACGGAGTGTTCGGAACCAACCTTACCTACCTTACGGATGAGCTGAAAAAGCGGGAGTGGTTCCATATTGTAGACTGCTCGAAATACGTTTCATACTTTGTAGCTTCACTGAACCACGATATGTCGGTAAGTGAAATCCTCGACCCGCACGAAAAGATCAAGGTGCTTCTTGAAACTCATCATCGTGCATAAAATCTAACGTAAAACTTTGTAAAAGGAGTGAATCAGCATGCTTAAGGAAATAAATCCAGACGAGCTTTACCTTAATCCATTTAAAAGAATAGGCAGTGATTGGTGTCTTATTTCTGCCGGAAATAAAGACGGATTCAACACCATGACGGCGTCGTGGGGAGGCGTAGGCGTTCTGTGGAACAAAAACGTAGCCACCTGCTATATAAGACCGCAGCGATATACAAAGGAATTTGTAGATAAAAACGAATATTTTACCATGACGTTCTTCCCAGACGGCTACCGCAACGCTCTTACCCTGTGCGGAAGAGTATCGGGAAGAGAACACGACAAGCCGAAGGAAGCAGGTATTACTCCCTTGTTTATCGACTCGAGCGTTACGTTTGCGGAGGCTGATCTTGTTTTGGTCTGCCGCAAGCTTTTTGCACAGAAAATGACGCAGGATTCGTTTATAGATAAGGAAATTCTCAAGGTAAACTATCCTAACATGGATCTGCACACTATTTACGTCGGCGAAATCGTAAAAGCGTACACGGCGTAAAAATACATCTGACAAATATGGTTTAGAATAGCCGTACATGTGCTTGGCTATTCTAAACTCCCCTCCTTTCTCATACATTCATCTTAGGACGAGTATGGAAAGGAGTTTTTTTATGCCTGAAAACTACAGATACGGGCTCACCGACGCCGAGGCGCAGGCAAAGCTCGGCGAATTCGGCAAAAACCTGCTTAAACAAAGAAAAAAACAGGGCGTAATAGGGCTGTTCCTTGAGCAGTTTAAGGATGTTATGGTCCTTATACTTCTCGCAGCAACAGTGATATCGGTAATAATGGGAGAGCTGTACGACGCTGTTACCATCATAATAATCGTACTTCTGGATGCGATTTTGGGATTTGTACAGGAATTTCGCACCGAACGCACGATGGAAGCTCTTGCAAAACTCACTTCCCCTACCGCAAATGTAATAAGGGGAGGCGAAAAAAAGGAGATAGACGCCTCCCTTATAGTTCCTAAGGACATAGTAGTTCTCTCCGCCGGAGATAGAATACCCTGCGATGGAGAAATATTAGAGGAAAACGGGCTTTGGTGCGATGAATCAATTCTGACCGGCGAGTCCGAAGCTGTAAGAAAGTCTATGTACGGTGCGGACAAAAACGTATACATGGGCGCGTCGGTAACAAGAGGCAATGCGGTAATCCTTTGTACACAAACAGGAATGAACACCAAAATGGGGCAAATGTCCGCTTTAATCGACGAGGCTGGCAACGACGAAACACCTCTTCAAAAAAAGCTGTCCTCGCTTGGCAAAACCCTGTGCGTCATATGCCTCGGAGTATGCGCTTTAGTGGCGCTTGCGGGAATCATGCGTGGAGAGCCTGTGTTCGACATGCTCATGACAGGCATAACAATAGCCATAGCGGCAATACCGGAGGGACTTCCGGCTACCGTTACAATAGCCCTGGCCCTCGCTGTGAGACGTATGCTTAAAAGAAATGCGCTTGTACACCGGCTTCACTCTGTTGAAACCCTCGGATGTACGACGGTTATATGCACAGACAAAACCGGAACCCTTACCGAGAATAAAATGACTGTTACACGAATATGGGCGGCACAAAAGGAATACGAGGTAACAGGCACAGCTCAAAAGCTGGACGGTAAAATATTGTGCGGTAAAAGCCCGGCGGTAATATCCGATCCCCTAAGAGAGCTTCTGAACTGCGGAGTGCTGTGCAACAACGCAAACGTTAAGCTGGAAAACGGCAGCCTAAGCTTTGACGGCGACCCAACGGAATCAGCTATCATAGTTGCGGCAATGAAGGCAGGTGCAGAGCCATCGGCAATAAGGCAAAGCTTTAAGAGAATAAGAGAACTTCCGTTTGAAAGCGAAACTAAAATGATGAGTGTAACCGTAATAAGCGGGCGTAAGGAAAAGACCTATATAAAGGGAGCGCCGGACGTAATAATTCGCCGCTGCGGATTTATTATGACAGATTCAGGCATTCTAAAGCTCGACTACGCTCTTAAGCAAAAAATAAACAGGCTCGTAGAGGACTACGCCTCAGACGCTCTGAGAACTATGGCGTTTGCATACGAAACAGGTGTTGAAAGAGAGGCTGTGCTTCTCGGAATAATGGGAATGATGGATGCCCCGAGAAAAGAGGCAAAGGCTTCCGTCGCAGAACTAAGACGCGCCGGCATTAAGACCATCATGATAACGGGAGATCACAAGCTTACCGCAGAGGCGGTCGCAAGGCAGGTAGGAATACTCCGCTTCGGAGGGCTGTCCATCGGCAAGGAAGAGCTTGACGCAATGTCGGACAACGAGCTGTCAAGGGTGATAGACCGCGTATGCGTATTTTCCAGAGTAGACCCTAAGGATAAGCTGAGAATCGTAAGCGCTCTCAAGAAAAAAGGAAACATCGTCGCCATGACAGGCGACGGAGTAAACGACGCCCCAGCTATTAAAGAGGCAAACATAGGCGTTGCAATGGGACAGACCGGCACGGATGCCTGCAAGCAGGCGGCGGACCTTATTCTTTTGGACGACGACTTTTCTACCCTCTGTCAGGCGGTAAAGCAGGGCAGAACCGTGTACTCAAACATAAGAAAATTTGTCAGATATCTTATATCCTGTAACATAGGAGAGGTCGCGGTAATGCTGCTTTCTATAATAGCCGGTCTGCCGGTGATACTCCTTCCGACACAGATACTACTTGTAAACCTCGTTACAGACGGACTTCCCGCAATTGCCCTCGGTCTTGAAAAAACCGAAAAGTCCGTGATGGACATGAAGCCGCAAAGCTTCTCGGGAGGATTTTTCAGCAGGGGGCTGCTCTCAAAAATAGTAGTAAGGGGTATACTCATAGGCATATGCACGCTTGGATGCTTCGTATATTCTCTTAACATCGGCTGTGATATCGCGTGTGCAAGAACCTGCGCTCTTGTTACACTTATAGCAAGCCAGCTCATACATGTTTTTGAATGCAGAAGCGAAAGAGTATCGGTTTTCAAAATGAACCCTTTTACAAACCCCTGGCTGTTGGGAGCTGTGCTTGTGTCTGCCGCCGCAACCTGCGCATGCATGTACATACCTGCGCTCAGCGCAGCAATGGAGCTTACACCACTGGGCGCGCCTCAGATGGTCTGGTCACTGATATTCGCGGCAGCCGTGCCCATATTCTCCGGTCTTGCGATGCTGCTGTTTAAATCTAAATAGTAAAAGTCCCATGGCGCTGTGCTCCATGGGACTTTCGGCATTATGCCAAATATTTTTTATTGTCACTGGGTAAAGGCTATCTGGGCAAAATTGTAGAACCCTAAATACCATATATTAAAGTCATGCCCTCCCGACCTTGTCTGCCACATAAAGTTCTTGCCGTCCTTAAGCTTATCGGTAAGGTCGCAAAGGCCCTCGACTGCGTTGGTATGGCTTGAAATGGCAATTCCGTCGTCCGTACCGCAGAGGTTATAAAAATACTTTATGTCGTAGTCCGGGAAGTCCTGAAGCTTAAGAGCGATTTCCTCTGCTGAATAGGTCGTCGGGCAGGAGCTGAACGCTCCGAAATAGCTGAACATATCAAGACACTCGCAAAGACCTATGTTAGTTGTCTGCATTCCGCCCATCGACAAGCCGGCGACAGCCCTATGGTCGCGTGCGGCGGTAATATCGTAGCCCTCGCTGTAATCGGCATATGTGGCGTAATGCTCGTCAATATACGGAATAAGATCGTTTCTAAGCTCCTTGCCAAATATATAGAACGAGTTGATGTCGGTATTGGGAGCGTTGTCCTTTGAAGAACGTCCGTTAGGGGTTATAACTATAAACGGCTCGATGTCTCCGTTTGCAATAAGGTTATCCATAATCATTTTTACTTCTGAGCCGTCTCCGGTCATTCCCCACTCCCATATGTCTCCGCCTATGCCGTGGAGCAAATACATTACGTTGTACTGCTTTGTTTCGTCATAGCCGTACGGAAGATAGATATACGCCTGCTTTTCTATATCCTCCATAGTTCCGAAATAGTCCTTTGTCGGATAAGTGATCAGCTCTATTGTTCCTCCGTTTTCACACGGCTGGCGGTACTCATCCGGTATTTCGTCTACTACGCTCACCTTTTTTGCACATCCTCCGAGGTTGCAAAGAGCCGCGCCAACGAGCAGCGAAATAATCACCTGTTTAAATAGCTTCTTCATAATATACATCTCCCTTAAACATAAACATTAATGACGATTTCACGCCAATAATACCTTTACTGAACGCCTGCAAGGTTTTCTCCTACCCTGTCAAGCAGACTCACAAGCTGTTGCTTTTCCTCCTCTGTAAAGCCTTTATATGCTGTTTCCTCCGTATTTACAACTATATCGTTTACCTTATCCGCAATATATCTTCCCTTATCCGTCAAATAAATTGCAAACGCCCTCTTTCCTCCAGAAACATGCGCCGTCTCCTTGCGAATAAGTCCTATTTTTCCCATGTTTGAAAGTATGCTTGTCATCGTTGCAGGCTCTACATGACATCTACGCGCCAAATCCTTTTGCAGATATCCCTCGTTTTCCATTAGAACAGACAATACCTTCGGCTGTCCGTCTGATAAATTTAGTTTTTTAAACTCGTTACGGCACGCCTTTCTGTGAGCTGCAGAACTGTAAATTAGAGCTTTATGCAATCCGTATGCTTTCGGCACGTTACGACTTCCCCCCTTTGATTTTTAATTAGAAATCTAATTATAGTTTTGCACAAATCATGACGCATGTCAAGTAATAAATATAAAAAATTTAGCCGTTTTTGCAGCTCGTAATAATATTTACACATCAAAATAATCGGGCGAGTATCTATACATTATTTTTAGTGCGGTTTTAACGCCGTCCACAGCTGCAGACATGATTCCACCCGCGTAGCCAGCTCCTTCCCCGCAAGGATATAGATTATCTATGCCAACGGCGTTCCTCTCATCTACTCTTAGTATCCTTACGGGAGACGACGTCCTGGTTTCAGGAGCCGTGAGATACGCTCCGTTATCGGCAAAGCAACTCATCTCTCTTGAAAACCTGCGTATGCCCTCCTTCATCATATCCGAAACAAACTGCGGAAAAAGCATATTTAAATCGCAGTCAACGACTCCAGGTCTATACGAAGGCAAAACCGTGCCTGACGCGGCGTTGCCCATAAACGCGCCCACTGTGGATGCCGGAGCTTTGTAGCTTCCCGTAAGGCGGTATGCTCTTCGCTCAATTTCCCGGGCAAAATTAACGCCGTCAAGCGCGCCGTAGCCGAAATCCTCCGGAGAGACAGAAACAACAAGTGCGGCATTTGCATTTTGCGAATCCCTTAAATACTCGCTCATACCGTTTGTTACAATCGTATTTTCCTCGCTTGAGGACGCAACTACATATCCTCCCGGGCACATGCAAAAAGTATACACAGCCCTGCCGTTCGATCTACGGTGCGAAAGCTGATACTCGCCTTTAGGAAGAAATTCGTTTCCCGCGTATCGACCGTACAGGCTTTCGTCCACGCTTTTTTGAGTATGCTCTATCCTCGCTCCTACAGAAAACGGCTTCGGCTGAAGGACAACTCCGTTTTCGAGAAGCATTTCAAATGTATCCCTGGCGGAATGACCTATAGCAAGTACCAAAGAACTTGTTTTAATCTCATCGTCAGAAGTTTTTACGCTCACAACTCTGCCGTTATGAATACGTATTCCCTCAAGCTTGGATAAAAACCTGACATCACCGCCGTTTTCTATGATTTTTTTGCGTATTGATTTTACAATATCCCTGAGCCTGTCCGTACCTATATGCGGCTTGGCAAGGTGAAGTATTTCCGCCGGCGCACCAAAGTCGTTCAGTCTGCGGAGTATATAACGGCAAAGAGGATCAGAGATCCTTGTCGTCAATTTGCCGTCGGAAAACGTGCCTGCGCCGCCTTCGCCAAACTGAACGTTTGTTCTCGTGTCAAGTTCACCATCGGACCAAAAATGCCCTACAGCCTCCACTCGGCTGTCTACATCGGCTCCTCGTTCCAAAACAACCGGCTTGTAGCCATACTCAGAAAGAAGCAACGCGCAGAACATCCCAGCAGGTCCAAAGCCAGCGACGACCGTCCTTCCCTCCCTCTTTTCGGAGGATATTTTCGGGCTGAGCTCAGGTTCTTCAAAATAACGAAAGCTGTTGTTTTTATTTACAAGCTTTTTTTCATGTTCCCTTGATCGCAGCCTCAGCATGACAGAGCTCACAAAGTGAATGTTATCTCTTTTTCTTGCGTCAAGAGAAGATTTATACAGCCCGGCGTCAAGCACGTCACAAGGCTTAAGACCAGCCTTTTTTATGGCTTTTGCTATAATACTTTCGCTTCCTTCTTCAGGCCGCGAGATTATGTTAGTCACTATTACTGGAATAACGTTCACCTTCTTATTCTGATAACCGAGCAAAAATAATACTGGTCTTAAAAGCTGTACGGCTTAAAGACAACCGTCTTAAACAACTCAGACCATAAAGCAGCGCGGAACATCTCCAAAATGCCCCGCGCCCCGCATTTATATTATTATTGCTACTATGCTCATTCGACCGACTGCTCCGGCGGAAGCTCCTCTATATTGCAATAAACCTGATATACGCCCGTACACCAGCAGTTATTGTACATCGGTAGGTATACCGTTACGGTATAAATAGCGTATCCAGCCGAAATATTGTAGTCAAGCATATTAATTTGAGCTATAACATCGGTGGAGTCTATCTGATCTATAATTTCAGACGGTCCAACAACCGTAATGTTGCGTATCCTATCGCTCTCAATATTAACGCGGTAGCCGCTCGGCACATTTATAGCAAATATCTGAGAATTATTTATCGTCACGTTCTTTGTGCTGTAGCCTTCTAATTCAAACGTTACGGTAGCTGTGTCTATGCCGGAAATATTGGTGTAATAGTCCGTATCCGATATCGGCAGCGAGAAGCTTTGACCAATATTTATATTTCTTAAATCTATATATCCCAGCGATATCTCTTCAAGCTCGGTTATCCTGTCGCTCTGGCTTCTTACCGCTATTGTGTCCGGCTCTATGGTATAATTCAGCGACGAGATATCAAACTGGTCAAAATATGTCTGAATTTCGACGTCAAGCTTTAAGTCTTTACGCATGTAAACGGGAACCACGAGCTCAAACCCCTCCGTCTGCACAGTAATCCTGTCGTTTTGGAGTACGTTGTCGCCGTTGTACATGACAAGCGAGGTGTTTGTAGTGTTGAGGGTAGACATGACTGTTGCGGCAGTATCTACCGTGACTGCGCAGGAGGTTATCTGATTAATGTAATCCCTTGGGCCGTAAAGCTCAACCGAAGACGGATTTATCTGAACCTCGCTCGGATCAATAATATAGCCGGACGCCACAGAAACATTTGATATATCCGCAGTGAGCGTTCCATCTTCGACGGAAAACGTCTTGGTTATCATGTAATCAAACTCTACACGCACCGTAGAAGGCTCTATCTGCTCTACTTCAATGACATCCCCGCTTGTGCTTGTGACAACAAGGGCAAGCTCATAAACTCCCGGTGCCCTTACCGAGTCTAAATTTACCCCAACATGCACATCGTCGTTTGTATAATCGCCTATAAGATATCTCTGGCCGTTAATACTCAGATTTACGGTTGAATCAGACGTATCTAAAACAGAAATGCCCGCAACGTCGGCGTAGCTTCCGGCGATAGAAAAATCTATTGGAACATCTCTTAAAACAACAGTAGTTTCCGGAAACGCAGTAAGAGACATTATTATCCACAAGACAAAAGCTATCACTGCAGAAGCGATGATAAGCAGTAAATTACTGTTCCTTACCGGCCTACTTTTTCTTGCTCTTTCTGGCATCTTTAGATTCCTTTCTTCCTATGAACTTGGACAAAAGATTTCCTTCGTTAGCACCCTTTTCAGGAATTATTTGAGACTTAAGATATTTTACAAGCCTTTCCTGAGTGTATCCCCTTGTAAGCTCTCCATTTTCAGCTATTGAGATAGTACCGGTTTCCTCCGATACAACAACAATTATAGCGTCTGAATTTTCACTCATGCCGATGGCAGCACGGTGACGCGATCCAAGCTGCTTGTTGATTCTCTCTTCCTTCTGAGGAGTTGGCAAAAAGCATCCCGCAGCGATTATCCTTGCGTTCCTTATTATAACCGCTCCGTCGTGCAAAGGCGTCTTCGGAAAGAATATGCTACCAAGCGTCGCAACGCTCGGTATACAGTCCATAACTGTTCCGGTATCTATCTGCTCGCCTAAGCGAATCTTTCTTTCTATAACTATCAGAGCACCGGTAGCAGTTTCAGACAGCTGGCTTACAGCCTCTCCGATAACGTCGATAGCGTCTGACCAGTTCTGAGTTGTGTTATCAGCCCGATACCCATCGTTAAATACGTTCAGCGATTTTATATTTGTCCGTCCTACCCTTTCGAGTATTCGCCTCAGCTCAGGCTGGAAAACGACTACCACTGCTATGATTCCAACCTGGAAAAAGTTTTCAAGGAGATATGACATGACCTTAAGCTCAAGCTCAGAGGCGACAAGATAGACTATAACAACGATAACTATGCCGACAATAAGCTGCTGCGCCTTTGTCTCGCGGACAAGCTTTATGCCCTTGTATATGAAATATGTCAGCAAGAGCATATCTATTATATCTCTAATGTTAATAGAGCTGAGTATGCTGATAAATCTTGAAAATATGTCGCTCACATATTCCAGCATTGTCTTTCCCCTTCCATACGGCATTGCCAATCACAAATGCGGCAGACCGATAAATAACATCTCTTTTATTTTATCAGTAAAAATATAAAATTACAATAGTTATAGTCCATGTTTTGCGATTTTTTTTACGGTGTTAATAAGCGCATGCACATCCTTTTCCGAACTGAAAACAGAAGGAGAAAATCTAACCGCACCGTCCGGAAGAGTGCCAAGCGTCCTGTGAGCAAGAGGCGCGCAGTGGAGCCCTCCTCTGAGAGCGAATCCTCCGGCAGAAAGCCTTGCCGCCACAGCCTCCGATGGTATTCCGTCTATGTTGAACGCCACAATAGGCACAAAACGTTCGCCCCTTCTATAAACAGTAATTCCGTCTATATCTCCGATACCATCTAAAAGCATTTCGCAAAGCGCGTTTTCATGCGAATATATACTTTTTATCCCCATGCTTTTTACATAGCTGATTCCTGCATACAGCGACGCTATTCCGACAGTGTTAAGCGTTCCGCTTTCAAGCTGCTCCGGCATGAATCCGGTCTGCTCGAGCTCTGCGGAGGTGGCTCCTGTTCCGCCTTCGATAATCGTAGAAAGCGAGTAACTGCCGTCCGATATTAACAGCCCTGTGCCTGTAGCACCGTACAATCCCTTATGCCCGGCGGTACAAATAAAATTCATTCCGTCCTCAAGGCTTACAGGTATTATCCCACACGTCTGAGCGCAGTCAACAATGAGGCAAACACCCATGCTACGACAAAGCCCGGCTATTTCCTTTATGGGCATTATCCTTCCGGTGACGTTGCTCGCCGCTGTGCAGACTACGCACCTTGTGCCGGAGTTTATCAGGCTTTTAAAGTTGTCAAGTGTCTCCTCATCGGTTTTTCCCACCATGGCTACGTCCACTCTTACGCCGTTTTTTGACAGCGCATAGGCAGGGCGCGCTACAGCGTTGTGCTCCATAGAGGATATCACAAGCCTTTCTCCGCGCTTTAAAGAGCCTTTTATAGCATAATTAAGAGCGTGAGTACAGTTTGCCGTAAAGACAACGTTTTCAGGTTCCGCTTTAAACATTTCAGCAGCGGCGCACCGCGTCTTATACACCATCTGCGCCGCCCTCTCCGAGTATTCATGTCCGCTCCTGCCAGGATTGCCGCCGTATCTGTCTGATGCTGCCGCAATGGCGCTTTTAACAGACGGAGGCTTTGGGTATGTTGTAGCGGCATTATCAAAATATACTGCTTTCATATTTGCGTTCCCCTTATCTCTTAACAGACATTGCATCCTTATGCTGTATGCCGTTTCTTGAAAGAATAGATTTTATCATTTCAGGATCATCCTTGACGCGTATCGAGTAACCGCATCCGGACGCCAGCCCCTTTGGCGTTTTTTCTATTTCGCAATAGTATCCCATATTATTTAAAAGCCGCTTCGCCTTCATGGCATAGGTAATTGACGAAACAGCGATAAGCGTATATGTCATCTCGCACCTCAAAAGTGTATTTCTAATAATACCCTTTTCCCAACGGCTTAAAGGTCTGATCGTGTCGCATATCCTGTGCCGCGGCAGCGGTATTATTACTAATCAGTATATGTTAGGTAAAGCGCGATTGTCCCCTGATAAGATCAAAGGCAGACCTGATTATCAGATCTGCCTTTTACCTGCAAATTACTCTGCATTATATTATGAGTGAAACCGCATGAGCGGCTATACCCTCATTAGAGCCTGTAAAGCCAAGCCCCTCCTCCGTCGTAGCCTTTACCGACACGCGGCTTGCGTCTATCCCGACTGCCGCGGCGATACGCCCGCGCATTTTGTCTATATACGGAGCAAGCTTAGGTTCCTGGGCAATTATCGTAATGTCACAGTTAATTACTCTGAAGCCGTTTTTCCAAAGAAGTCCTGACGTCTTGTGCAAAAGCTCTATGCTGTCAGCCCCTATGTATTTTTCGTCTGTATCGGGAAAATGCACGCCTATATCTCCCAAAGCCGCCGCTCCCAAAAGGGAATCCATAAGGGCGTGCACGGCGACGTCCGCGTCGGAGTTACCCAAAAGCCCCTTTTTATACGGTATTTTTACGCCGCCCAAAATAAGCTCGCGATCACAGGTAAACCTGTGCACATCATAACCGTGACCTATTCTCGGGGCTTTTTCAAAGTTCAAAATTCCGTCGACCATCGCTATGTCCTCCGCCGTAGTCAGCTTGATATTCGAATATTCCCCCATAGTTAAGTGAGGCTTTATTCCGGCGGCGTCGAGAAGCTGGGCGTCGTCGGTATATTCTCCCGGTGATTTCTGCGCAGCATACAGGTACAGCCTTCTTGAAAAGGCCTGCGGCGTCTGCACGTTGTAAAGCCTGCCCCTGTCAGGGCAAAAACTCTTTGACCCATCGTCGTACCTTACGGTATCCTTGCACGGCACACACACCACCGAGCTCCCATATGTATAGGCGTCGTCTATGGAGCGGCGTATAGTTTCCTTTTTCACAAGAGGTCTTGCGCCGTCATGTATTATTACTATCTCGGCGTCAGAACTCTTAACACCGTTTAATACCGACTCCTGCCTTGAGGTCCCAGACTGCACGAACAGAATCCGGGTTTTAATTTCGGAAAGCACCCTGCCGTATTCCCGCCACAGCTCCTTCGGCGCGCAAATTATCATTTTTTCAATTTCTTCAATCCCATCCAACGCCTCGCAGGTCCGCAAAATACACGGCTTGCCCCCTATACCGGCAAGAAGCTTGTTTTTGCCCATGCGCAGGCTTGATCCGCCGCACGCCAGTATAAGCTCAGCTCTTTTTGACAGCGGCATAAGGCTTGCGTCCACGACCTGTTCCTTTTTATCACAAATGTCAGACATATATATTCTCCGTAACAATCAAAAATAATGATTAAGGTATATCAAGTATACCAACAGCAAAAAAATGTGTCAACCCGATAAGGCCTGCACCTGTCTTGCTTGCAATTTTTACTTGCGCATGATATACTAATTTTATATTTTATTTACGGAGGCATTATATATGCTCAACACCCTTATGCTGTTTAAAGCCATGGATATTCAAAGCCGGTTTGCCCCGCTGCCGAAAAACCTTCACATAGGCTTCTGCATTTTCGCAACAGCGTTCTTTATCCTGCTTTATGTTAAATACCGCAAGATCAATGATCTTTTGTGGCTTGTAGTATGCGACCTTACGGTTATACTTCAGTTCTTCGGAGACAAATATACCGCTTTTGCCGTAGGCGTATGCGAGGTAATACTGCTCGGAATGATATTTGTACAGCATCGCAGCGAGCAAAAGGCAGTAAAATCACAGAGCTCTAAAGATGCTTCCGGCGAAAGTCCGTGCAATCAGAACAATGTGGACGACTTAAAGGACGTCGAAAAGGCCGTGCGTATAGAAAGAAGTAAGGTGATAAGGGACAACAGCCAGGACGTTATAGGTCAGGCGTTTGACGGCGAGGATTTTGACAAATGAGCCGCGCCGTTATTTTAGATGCGGATACCGTCTCGGACGGCGACGTTTCTCTTGAGGGCATTACCTCTCTGTTTGACACAAAGGTGTACGGCTATACCTCAGAGCAGGACGTTGCGCCGCGCATAGGCGACGCGGAAATAGTCCTTACAAACAAATGCTTAATACCAAGAAGCGTTTTTAAGAGCTGCCCCAACTTAAAATATATAGGCGTATTTGCGACGGGATATAATAATATCGACATTTCCGCCGCAAAAGAGCGCGGCTGCGTAGTCGCAAACGTACCCAATTACTCTACAAATTCGGTAGCTCAGCACACGTTCGCGCTGATACTAAACTATTATTCCAGCGTAAGCGCATACGATAAAACCGTAAAAAACGGCGACTGGTGCTACAGCAAGCTTTTCAGCTACTTTAACATACCATTTTACGAGCTTGCCGGAAAGACTATAGGAATAATAGGCTACGGCGCTATCGGCAAAGCTGTGAAAAAGATTGCAAGAGCGTTTAACATGAACGTGCTCGTTTGCACAAGAACTCCCCCTGAGCCGGACGGCGAAATAAGCGTTTTAGGGCTTGAGGAGCTTCTAAGGAGCTCGGATATAGTGTCTCTTCACTGCCCGCTTACAAAGTCTAACAGGGAAATGATAAATAAAAACACGCTGGCTATGATGAAGAGGAGCGCGCTTCTTGTCAATACGGCAAGGGGTGGGCTGGTAAACGAGCAGGATCTTGCCAACGCTCTAAACGGCGGTCAAATCGCCGCGGCGGCTCTTGACGTTCTGACAAAAGAGCCTATGGACAGGGATTGTCCGCTTCAGTCGGCAAAAAACTGCTGTATTACTCCGCATATAGCGTGGGCGCCTCTTGAAACGAGAAAGAGACTTGTCGGGCTTGTAAAAGAAAATATCTTAGCGTATCTTGACGGAAAACCAATCAATAACGTTGCTAAATGAAAGGAACGGGCATGGACGAGATAAGTAACAAAAAGCGTATTGTCATAAAGGTCGGAACATCTACCCTTACGCACGCCTCAGGTCAGCTTAACATAAGAGTTGTTGAGGAGCTTGTAAAGGTCATATCGGATATAAAAAATTCGGGATATGAAATAGCGCTTGTGACATCCGGAGCGATAGGACTCGGAGCGGCAAGGCTGGGGCTTAAATCAAAGCCGATCGACACGCCTACAAAACAGGCGTGCGCGGCTATAGGTCAGTGCGAGCTTATGAATATGTACGACAAGCTGTTTAACGAGTACAATATCATCGCTGCGCAGGTGCTGCTTACAAAATATGTTCTGTCGGACGAACGCAAGGAAAACGTGGAAAACTCGCTTGAAATGCTTTTGTCAAAGGGCGCCTTGCCTATCGTCAATGAAAACGATGTGGTTGCAATAGACGAGTTGGAGCTTGAGGTCGGTGAAAACGACTCGCTTGCGGCCATGGTTGCGTGTCTTATAAAGGCGGATCTGCTTATAATTATGTCGGACATTGACGGAATGTACGACAAAGACCCGAGAACCAACCCGGATGCCAAGCTGATTTCCCGCGTGGAGGCTATTACAGACAGCATAAAATATGCTGCCGGAAACGCAGGAACATCTTTCGGCACGGGAGGCATGGCGACAAAGATACATGCGGCTGAAATAGTTATGAAAAGCGGCATCGACATGCTGATAATAAACGGCGAAAGGCCAAAAAATCTGTACGACGTATTCGACGGTAAAATCATAGGCACGCTCTTCAAGGCGAAAAAATTATAATGTACCTTTGAGGTGAATGATATGTTTGATTTCGATACCATAGGCAAAAACGCAAAAGAGGCAAAAAAGCAGCTGTCATGCTCGTCTGTTGTCCAAAGAAACAATGCGCTTGCAGAAATAGCTGATTCGCTCGAAAGGTTTAAGCGTACCATAATAGACCAGAACCGCATAGACGTTAAAAACGCCGAGGCGGCGGGAATGAAGTCCTCGCTCGTAGACAGGCTGTACCTGAACGAAAAAAGGATAGAAGGTATTGCGGACGGAGTTAGAAAGGTCATATCGCTTCCCGATCCGATAGGCATAATCGAGAGCGGCGAAACGCGGCCGAACGGCATGAGGATAACCAAGCTGCGCGTGCCTATGGGCGTAATCGGAATAATCTACGAAGCAAGACCGAACGTCACGGCGGACGCGGCGGCGCTGTGCATAAAATCAGGAAACACCGCAATACTCAGAGGCGGAAAGGAAGCCATATACTCCAACACGGTGCTGTGCAACATAATGCGGGATGCCCTTGAAAAAGCTGAGCTTCCGGCAGACTGCGTACAGCTTGTTACCGACACATCGAGGGAAACCTCCACCGCCATGATGAAAGCAAACAAATACCTTGACCTCCTCATCCCAAGGGGAGGGGCGGGACTTATCAATTCAGTAGTTCAAAACGCCACTGTGCCTGTTATTCAGACCGGCGTTGGCAACTGCCATATATATGTAGACAGTGCCGCAAACCTTTCGATGGCTGTAGATATAGTCGATAACGCCAAGACTTCCCGACCCGGCGTATGCAACGCCGCAGAAACGCTGCTGGTACACAGGGATATTGCGGAGGACTTCCTTCCAAGGCTCAAAAAAAGGCTGGACAAATCAAACGTTAAGCTTCGCGGCTGCGAAATTACGAGAATGATACTCGGCTCGTGCGTTGCTCCCGCTACAGAGGAAGATTACGCTACGGAGTTTCTTGACTACATCCTTGCCGTCAGAGTGGTTGACAATATATATGACGCTATCGAGCACATACAAAAATACTCCACCGGTCACTCTGAATGCATAGTGACGGACAATATCAATGCGGCGGAGGAATTCCAGAGACAGATAGATTCTGCCGCCGTATATGTAAACGTCTCCACGAGATTCACGGACGGCTACGAATTCGGGCTCGGCGCTGAAATAGGCATATCCACTCAAAAGCTTCACGCAAGAGGACCGATGGGTCTCAAGGAGCTTACAACCTACAAGTATCTGATAAACGGCAACGGTCAAATAAGGTGAGAAAATGAAAAAAAGGAACAGGCCTCATGCTGAAATCAACGGCGAAGCTGTGAGCTATGCTTCCGAAAGCGAAAAACACAGCAAAAAAGCCGGCGTTAAGCCTTTAGATAGTGACGATAAACCAGTTGATAAGAGCACAGACTCAGCTTCGCAGAGCACAGACTCTGCAAATCAGAGTACGGACCACACCGGTGATAATACCGATTCGGCGTTAAATGGCCGCGATGCAAAAGTCAATGAAAGCGACGTATTCGCCGAAGCGGTCGCAACTCTTGCGGACGCCACGGGAGTTATTGAGATACCTGCCGAAATAAAAGGTGAAAATCCCGTGGATGACGGTTTAAAAGGCGAAAGTTCAGCGTATAAAAAAATCGGTAATACGCGAAAAGAAAGACGAAAAAGGCATGAAAAAGACCGAACTGCTGTTTCAGACTCTGAAAAGCAGTCCGGCGATGAAAATGATGAAAATAAAGAGCAGCCGGTCACAAAAAAAATAAGGAAGCATACAATAGCGGAAATAGATGACCAAGTAAAGGAAATAATAGACGACGCCCTCGACGAAAGCGCAGAAAACCTTGGTTTGACCGACGAACAGCCCACTGTGCAAAGTGTTAGTCTGTCGCAGATAATATCTGCGGTTTTCGGCGTTGTAGTACTTGGATTTGCAATATTCGGAATGGTATGTGCAGTTAATATCTTCAGTGATTACACGCAGGACAGAAAAAATATGACCACTCAGCGTGAATACTTCCAAAGGCTTATACTGCCGCTCAGCGCAAGCGACGCTCCGACATTTGACGGCGTTGCCTCTCTAAACAGCGACGTTATAATAACTGCCGCATGCTGGGATGTTATCCTTAATCCGTCCTCAACATATGCGGTTCAAAGCGGAAATTACATCGTATCATATCTTGAGATAGACACAAGGGTGAACAAGCTGTTCGGAAGCGGTCTTGAATATACTCACTCGGCTGTTGGAGACGAAGAGCTGCTATTTGAATACAACGAGGAAACAGGCATGTACACCATTCCGATGACTCCGAGGGCCATAGCATACTTCCCTACTATAGACAGTCTTGATATAACCGAAAACGGATATTCTGCCGTCGTCAGCTACCGAGCCCCCGTCACGCAGTGGATAGCGGGCAGTTCTACGCCCGATAAAACGATGGTGTATACATTTATCGGAGACGGTTTTAATTATACCATCTCATCGTTGGCTGTCGAAGACATATCGAATATCGATGTTTTATAACATATTGCTTTGCCGCGTCCAGATAATGAGGCGCGGCTTTTTATGTACATGCCCGTGATATCATCAGGCAACAGATTCTTCTATTGTCACCCCGGTAAAGAAATATTTTAATATCTTGTCATAGCTGCTTCCGCGACGGGCCATCTCGTTTGCACCATACTGCGACAGCCCGACGAGATGACCGCTTCCAGAAACTTCGAATGTAAATCGTTCGAACTCCTCTGAATAGCTCACCTTAAATCTTGCTGACGGCAGGTTGAGCCATCCAGCGAGCTCTGCGCCGCTAACTGTATATTTTAAATCGAGCAGCACGGTTTTTACATACCCTGAAGGCGTCACTTCCACGGGAACTATCCATTCTGACGGCTCTCCCAAAAGTGTTATCCCTTCGCTTTTAGTGGTTATGCGCGCGAACAGCTCCATTTTAGAGTATGCGGCCTCAGATATATAATCGCTGTCATATTCGCTTTCAACCGACTGAAGGTATTCTACATCTTCGCCTAAAACATCAAGCGCACTTTCAGTTCTTCCACCGCAGGAAAAACAATATGCCGGAACTATGGGATATCCGTCAAACGCTATGTACTCCCCTATTACCTCGTTTACTTCTTCGCTAACGTTCTCCCAAAGAGTAAGCGCTTCATCACCGTTAGACGCGATAAAGTCCTCGCGGCTTACTATCGGCAGATACTTATTAGTATCGGTGCTGATATCACAGCCGTTAAGCTCAGGAGTAGGGCTTTCCGTCTCTTCCAGCCTCCTGCCTAAAATATATGTGTACATCAGCACCGCCTGAGCTTTTACAAGCTCAGGCTCCGCATTCGCAGAAAGAGTGCCAAGCACCGCCTGCACAAGATAATCCTCTATGGCATAGGTTTTTACGGTCTGTGAGACTGTATCATATACGCTTACGCTTTCTATAAGCCCATATGCTTCTGTCGCCTGCGGCTTATCAAGCTGCGCAGGAGCATTGACAGCTACTTCGTCGTCAAAAAACGATGAGACAACAGCCGGCACAAGCGGCACTAATATAAGCGACAGTGCAACAACAATAAGACCCTTTGCGAAGTTTTTCATTATGACACGTCCTCCACTTTGCTTGTCCTAAAACGTTCTATGCCAAGTATAATAGCCAGTTGGTAGACGATTGTGTCGAATTTGCCATACAAAATAAAATTCACTATTGATTTTTTTTAATCTTAGGTGTATAATATTTTGTGTTGTATGATTTGTTTCCGTAGCTCAGCTGGATAGAGCGACCGCCTCCTAAGCGGTAGGTCGGGTGTTCGAATCACCTCGGGAACGCCACGTCGCCGCAGGCATCGCATTGCTTGCGGCGGCTTTTTTAAATCCATCGACGCACTCATTCCGCTATGTCTCATTTTTTTGGGGGGACGATAACATATGATTCTCTGATAAAAGCCTGACATACTTTTTGTAACTCGAACCTATGACAGGTCAGAGCTGCTTATCCCAGCTATTTTTATACGTTGTCAGGCAGACAAACCAAGATTGATTATTTTAAGACCGCTTCTTTGAGCCTGTTCAAGCGTCTTTGCAGCGCCGCCCCATACATGAGTTACATAGCATACAGCATATGCAGAGTGTTCTATCATATACTTATTCCTTGCCGGTATTGCAGATTTAAAATGGTATTTTTCAAAACCGTCCGGATAAACTACCGAGTCAAAACACTCTCTTCCGGCTATATTAAAGGTAAGGTATGGGATTACAATTTGATTTTCTACTTGCGGAAATTTCTTTTTAAGTTCAAATACTATGTTTGCACACATCATGTCAAACGTCCCCATACCTCCATTTAAAAAGCATGTCACCCCACTCTCGATAAGCCTAAGTATCTCTCCGCGAACCGCATCTTTACTTACTCCGTAGCAATCTCTATGACCGATAAATGTGGCCGTCTTTTCTTTTATCATTTTAAATACACCTCTTTAATACAACACTTTAGCATATATTTATGAATATATCAACGCTATTGGCGTGTGTATCTTTCTAATAGAGTGTGTATGAGCCAGCATATCAGCGACTATACTATTAGTGTTTCTTACACACTGATAGGAGGTGCTGCAATGGAGCTTGAATCGATCGGCAAAAATATACGAAAGTACCGTTTGATAAAGAAGCTTCGCCAGGAGGATCTTGCGGAAAAGGCTGATTTAAGCATTAATTATGTAGGCGCAATAGAACGGGGCGAGAAGGTACCGTCGTTAGAAACATTAATCTCTATTATCAATGCGCTCGGCGTATCTGCAGACATGATACTTCAGGATGTTATCGATACCGGATATGTCGTTAAAAACTCCCTGCTCTCAGAAAAGCTGGACAAGCTCTGCGCGCAGGACCGTGCAAAAATATACGACGTAATAGACACAATGATTAAGCATTCAACAAAGGTTAAGCCATAGTATAAAGTGAAGCTTAAAGCATATGGGTTTATATCGTGATTCAAAAGGTGTGACATTAAATTGGAAATTAAAAAGCTTGACAAACAAAAATACACCGGCAAAAGGTTCTTTACAGACTACACAACGAGCGGATATTACGACATTATCCGAACCGATTCCGGATTTGATATCTGCTACAAAAAATTCGACCGCATTAAAACAATACCCTTTGGCGATTCTTTCTTTAATGAATGGCTGGACTGCCCCGAAGCATACGGATGCTTTGACGGCGAGGAGCTTATAGGATTTGCGGAGGGCTTTCTTGAAAGCTGGAACAACAGGTACCGCATAAACAACATCTGTGTGTTTAATGAGCTATATAGACATAAAGGCGTGGGACACATGCTCATGGAGACTATTTTGAACGCCGCCGTAAAAAGCGGCGCGCGAATGGCCGTTCTGGAAACGCAGAGCTGCAATGAAAAAGCAATTGCATTCTATAAAAAACATGGGTTTAAAATCATAGGATTTGACCTTTACTCATATACAAACATAGATTTGCAGCGGCACGAAGTGAGAATTGAGATGGGCATGGTGATTTAACTCATTGAAAAAAAGCATTATTATGAATAAGATGCCCATTCCGCGATCAGTTTGCTTTAAAATTTGATTCATCACACAAATGCAAATATTATTCAGCATTAAAAATAAGGAGGATTGCGGTATGGCAACTTTACTTTATCAGGGACACGGCAGCCTTCGCCTGACAACGGACAGCGGAAAAGTGATTTACATCGACCCGTTCGCTGGCGAAAGATACGATATCCCCGCGGATCTTGTTTTAGTTACTCACCAGCACCACGACCACAACTGCACAGAGCTTCCCGTAAAAAATCCGGAGTGCGTAATCTGGCAGAGCTTTGACGCGCTCAAAGACGGCAAATATCAGACGCTGACTCTGGACTTTGCGACAGTCGAGGCGGCGGAGGCGTATAATCACCATCATAAAAAATCGGAATGCGTGGGCTATGTTGTGACAACAGACGGCGTATCAATTTATTTTGCAGGAGACACCGGAGAAACGGAAGAAATGTCACGAATGGCTGAGCGCAATCTTGATTATGCGGTTCTTCCGATGGACTCTATATACACGATGGATGTCGAGGAAGCTATCCGCTGCGCAAAGTTAATTGGCGCTAAGCATACGATCCCTGTCCACATGTCGCCCGGAAAGCTGTTCGATATCGAACGCGCAAAGAAATTTACCATGCAGGGCGCGCTGATTATGAGACCTGGAGAGGTTATAAAATTATAAAGCTTTGATCCCCGTAAACCGATAATAACTCAAAAATCCACTCTGCTAAACGGCAGAGTGGATTTTTTCAGCTGTTAAAACTCTATTCGTCTATAAATTCCTCGATCACTCCTTCGTTGAGCCAAAAACAAAGGTGTAAGTAATCTTGTGATACGGGAATTTTCTTTATCGCTAAAGCACATTTGTCTAAACTTTTCAAATTAACTCATTCGTATATGCATTTACGTATAAAATCATATTCACTAAAATTCTTTGCTTGTATGCGCATACAACTCAGATAAACAATGACTTCCGAAACAGAAGCAATACAAAATAAATCGTGAGGGTACTCGCAAATTTTTTCTAAAAAAACTACTTAAACGAGTAGACTTGCTGAAACATAATAAAGCCTTTTAAGCAGTGGAAATGCAGATGTGAACAAGGCAGAAGCATTACATAACAAAAACTGGTTAAATTTATAGATAACCAGCTTTTATGATTTATTTGCAGATTTCAATTTTACCATTTTCTTTTTCATATTCGGCGACACGCTTTTTTAAATACTGTTCAATTTCCTTGTTTGCCGAACGACCTTCTGATTCTGCAATGTAACGAAACTTTTTAAAAAGCAAGCGATCAACACGCAAAGTATATTCTCAGTAACTTATCATCCATTTGCTACTCCTCCGACATTATTATGATTTAATTATAGTGAAATTCTTGCGTCATAACAAAAACAGTGTATTATAGTGGAGTAATGATGAATGCTTATGAAAGTCACTGTAATTTTATCAAGAGATTTAAATATGAAAGATTAGGACAATGGCTACCGAAACAGAAGCAGCACAAACTCAAGTATGAGGATATCCAAAAATACTTTTTTAAAAGATGCTCGGATAAAAAGATGTACGAAACCATAATTAAGCTTTTGGTACAATGACAGCTCAGACGGAAACGGAATATAGGAAACAGATAAAATAGCGGGCAGTCTGTTGGACTGCCCGCTGCATTTTCAAAACTACTTTTTATCTATTTTAATTTCACCATGAACGGATTCGTACTTTTCAATAGCTTCACGAATTAAAATCAAGATTTGACTGTTGGCGCTACGACCTTCATAGTCGGCGACAACATGTAACTTGTCCAGCATTTTGTCATCTATACGGATGGATAAGCTTTTTATAGCCATGGTGCAACTCCTAAATATATTTAATATATGTTTATTCTATATTTATTATGTGCTATAATGTAATATATAGATATAAAACATATCTAAAATATATTCAAAAGAAGGATGAGTATGAAAGTTGCTGTAATTGGTTCAAGAAATTTGATTGTAAAAGACTTAGGAAAGTATTTGCCCAAGGGTGTGACCGAAATCGTGTCCGGCGGTGCAAGGGGAATCGACACCTGTGCAAGGGAATATGCAAACACACATGGCATTAATCTCACTGAATTCCTTCCGAAATACGAAAAGTACGGACGAATCGCACCACTTAAGCGCAACTTACAGATAATTGACTATGCTGACGAGGTACTTGCGTTTTGGGACGGGAAATCCAAAGGAACAAAATACGTTATTGATAACTGTAAAAAGAGAAATAAAAAAATACGGATATTCCTTTCAAAATAATTTGACCTAATATGTTTGAAAAATGCTAAATGGCAGTGACGGCTACCGCATGAGGTTAGTATAATTGACTTGTTTCTAAAATGTCCTATTAATTTAAAAATTAAACGATACATAAAAGTATAATATAATTACTATTACAAAAAAGCCAAAAAGACAACATAGTTTTAAGTCAGTGGGCTTTAAAAACTTTTTATTTTTTGAGGAAAAAGCAACTTCTCTTCTTAAGTAAGCTGATGATTTTTCAAAAGCCGTAACAAACAATACAAAATCCTCGACGACTTGGCAGAGACAATGGAATTTGAACCCTCGTGACGCTCATCACGCCAAAACGATTTCGAGTTTTATGAAGTGCTTGCACGGAACGGTCAGTTTTATGTCAGTTTCAGTCAGTCTTGTCCTCAGCGCAAAGCCGCATAAACACTGGCTTTTTCACGCCGAAACCCCGAAAAAGCCCGGTATTTCGGGCAAGTTCGAATGAGTCGGAAAATGCGCCAAAATCCGCATTTTTGGAAAGAACTACGGAAAGAACGGAAAGAACTGAGAGCAATCAGGCAATACACACGGACAGTCACACCGGCAAATAGACTTTGAAAGGTGTATTGCTATGAATGACACAGCTATCAACTGGGACGAGATTCCCGATATCATTACAAAGGATCAACTTTATCGGATTTGTCATATCAGCAAGTCCACCGCCCGGTATCTTCTGCAAAGCGGAAAGATACCCTGCTATTATACAGGCAAGCAGACACGCTGCTATAAAATCAAAAAGGAAGATGTGATCGCCTATTTAGAGGATCGCAAAGTATTCCCGGAAGCCTATGCTGCACCGAAGGGGTGGTATAAGGGCTATTATGAGATCAAACTGGAAATCCATCTCCCGCCGGAAGTCTTGGAGGAACTGCACGAGTATTATGCCGACCTATTCTCCCAGTACAAAGATGTTTTGACCGCTTTGGAAGTTTGCAAGCTCACAGGCTACAGTAAGACTGCCATCAACAACTGGTGCGCCAACGGACAACTGAAAGCATTTAAGCGCCACGGCGTCAACCATATTCCGAAAATATATCTCATTGAATTTCTCTGCTCTCCCTATTGCCGCTCTGTCACACGGAAATCCGACTGGCATATCCGGACGCTGAAACGCTTCCCGTCTTGGAGAAAACAGAAACAGGTACAGGGAGGTGCGAAGTAATGGCAAATTTCTTGGAAGAGCTGTACTACGGAAATGTTGATCCGCAGGCGAGAGGGTATCGAAAGGGCAGTTATAATTTTAAGGTTTCAAAAGACATAAACGAGCTGGAAGAAAAACTGACCGAGCGTTTAAGTGGCGAGAACAAGGCGCTGTTTCTAGATTTCTGTAACGCATACGGAGAACTGATGGGCGAAAGCGACCTCGATTCCTTTCTCGTCGGCTTCCGCCTCGGCGCAAAAATGATTTTTGATACCTTTTGCAGCGACAACACGCCGTTTGAAAGCTTTCTGAAAGAATGAAGGTCTGCTGAAGCGCAATTTAATCAATTACGATTGACCAAATTGTAGCTGACTAATTTTTTCAATGTACAACGTGCGACAATCAAAATCGTACATTCGCAAACAGAAACCTCCTTTGGTACAATGACAGTATCAAAGGAGGTTTTTCTATTATGGCTAAAACAATATTTGAACAAATGAACGGCACATATACCATGCAGGGCGATTATTGCCTGCCCAATTTTACATTACCCGCCGAAGATGAACGACCCATCGGCGTCTGGGCGCAGCGCCGCCTGTGCTATTTAAAGCAGTACCATAAAATTCTCTACTATAACCTGCTCACTTCTGGCAAACTCCACTCCCACCTCGCCGATGTGGAGAAAGAAGCACAATCACTCTTTCTTCGGCTGGTAAAAGAGTATGCTGAAAAGGAAGGTGTCACCGAACAGCTGAAAGCAGAAAATCCAATGGAGTGGGTAAGGAAGATGAATAACATCCGCAACCGGGCGGCAGAAAGCGTTTGTACCGACTTGATTTTTGCGTAGCAACAGAAAAAGCGAGAAAGAAATTAGTCAAGTGTGATTTACCGAATCATACTTGACTAATTTTAATTTTGTGGTATACTATACTCAGTGAATCTATCGGCAGATGGGAGGACACCGTCATGTTTATCGGCAGAGAGCGTGAACTTGAGACGCTGAATAAGTTATACGCATCGGACAAGTTTGAATTTGTTGTCATTTACGGCCGCCGTCGTGTCGGCAAAACAGCGCTGATCAGTCGCTTTATAGAAGATAAAAACGCCATCTATTTTATGGGCGTCGAGAGCAACGCCAAGCAGAATCTTGAAAATTTCAGCAAGAGCATTCTAAGCTTCCACACCGGAATGGAGGCTGAAACCTCTTTCCTCTCCTTTCAGGCGGCTTTAGAGTATGTGTTCAAGCTGTCTGAAAAGGAACGGATTATTCTTGCCATCGATGAATACCCCTATGTCGCCCGTTCGTCGAAAAGCCTCGCTTCCACCATTCAGCTTTTGATTGACCAATACAAGGATACTTCCAAGCTGATGCTGATTCTCTGCGGCTCGTCCATGTCCTATATGGAAGACCATGTTCTCGCCTACAAAGCGCCGCTTTACGGCAGGCGGACGGCACAGATGAAAATCCTTCCCTTTGACTTCGAGGAGACTTGCCGGTATTTCAAGAACTTCACAGCGGAAGAAAAAGCCTATGTGTACGGCATTGTCGGCGGCACACCCCAATATCTGCTTCAGATGAGCGATAAGCTGAGTATTGAGGACAATATTAAAAACACATTCCTGAATCCCAACTCCGCCCTGTTTGAGGAGACGGAAAATCTTCTCAAACAGGAGGTGCGGGAACCGGCGCTCTACAATGCCATCATCACGGCGATTGCCACCGGCGCTTCCCGTATGTCGGAGATTTCCGGAAAAGTCGGGGAAAGCACCAACATTTGCTCCGCCTATGTGAAAAATCTGATCTCTCTCGGCATTATCGAAAAAGAAACGCCGTACGGTGAAAAAGCATCCCGAAAAGCGATTTACTCTATTGCGGACAATATGTTCCGCTTCTGGTATCGTTTTGTTCCGGAAAACAATTCGATCATCGCCCGTGGCGCAGCCGAATTGGCATACAAGCATATCGAGCCGCATCTGCCCGATTATATGGGCAAGGTGTTTGAGGAAATCTGCAAGCAGTACCTCTGGAAGCAGCTGCTCTCCGGCGAATGTCCGGTGGAGTTTTCCTCTCTCGGTCGCTGGTGGGGCAACGACCCTAAAGAAAAGCGACAGGCGGAAATTGATATTCTTGCCGAGCAGGATAAAAACACCGCCCTTTTCGGCGAGTGCAAATGGACGAATGAAAAAGTCGATCTCGGCGTTTTGGAAACCCTCGTAAAGCGCAGCGAACTGTTCCCCTACAAGAATGTCCACTACTACCTCTTTGCCAAAACCGGCTTCACCAAAGGCTGCGCCGACCGGGCAAAAGAGATGGGAAATGTGACGCTAGTGGCATACAAGGATATGCTGCGCTAACGTCCGTATTAGAATAAAACATTTGCAAACAGAGGTGCTCACAAAATGGTGAATGATAAAATAAATGTAGTTGGTACAAATATTGCTGAAAAGGCAACGATGATATGGAATGTGGCAGATATGCTTCGTGGCCCGTTTAAGCCGCATGAATACGGACTTGTTATCCTGCCTATGACGGTAGTGAAACGTTTTCACGATTGTTTACTGCCTACACATGAAGCCGTATTAAAAGAATATGAATCCAAGAAACATTTAGCGGTAATTGATGGCTTTTTAACTCGTGCGTCCGGTTATCAGTTCTACAATACAAGTAAATTCACATTTGAGTCACTGCTTGCAGATTCTGAAAACATTGAAGCAAATTTCCGTGATTATCTGGCAGGCTTTTCGGCAAATGTACAGGATGTTCTTGCTAAATTTGATTTTGACAATGTTATCCGCAGAATGGTTGAAAGCAATACCCTGTATCTTGTAATAAAAGAATTCAATACGCAAAAGGGATATTTGGGCCCTGATAAAATCAGCGCTGTGGACTGCGGTTATATTTTTGAGGATTTGGTTCGCCGCTTTTCTGAGTCGTTTGGCGAAGAAGCCGGAGCCCATTTTACCAGTCGTGATATTATTTATCTGATGACCGACCTGCTTCTTACAGATGCAAAGCTCGATGAAACGGGCAATGTCACCGTTTACGATATGACAATGGGCACCAGTCAGATGCTTTCCTGTATGGAAGAGAGAATCCACGAGTTAAACGAAGATATAGAAGTTACCTGTTTCGGGCAGGAATTTAATCCCTCTACTTTTGCTATCGCAAAGGCAGACATGATGATTCGTGGCGGCGATCCAAACAATATGCGGTTTGGGGATACTCTTTCTGATGACCAGTTTAAAGGCTTCACTTTTAAGTACTGCATTTCCAATCCTCCGTTTGGAATCGATTGGAAGCGAGAGCAAAAGGCCGTCGAAGCGGAAGCTAAACTTGGTGAGCTGGGAAGATTTGCTCCGGGACTTCCGAAAATCAGCGATGGTCAGCAGCTTTTTGTGCTGAACGGTCTTTCCAAGCTTGCGCCTGATGGCAGAATGGCAATTATCCAGAACGGTTCTCCTCTGTTTGCAGGCGACGCAGGCAGCGGCCCCTCTAATATCCGTCAGTACATATTGGAAAACGATTGGCTCGATGCAATTATCCAGCTTTCAACCGACCAGTTCATGAATACGGGAATCAGCACCTATATTTGGATTTTATCCAAGGACAAGCCTGCCTATCGTGCAGGGAAGGTACAACTTATTGATGCCTCCCATTGCTATGAACAGCGCAGGAAGTCTATCGGAACCAAACGCAACGATATTACCGACCTTTGCCGCAATCTGATTGTAGAAGCATACGGCGAGTATAAGAACGATGCTGTTTACGGTGATAAGAACGGCATTTATTGCCACAGCAAGATTTTCGGCTCAGAGGACTTCGGATACAACAAAATCGTTGTAGAACGCCCGCAGAGAGACGAAAACGGCGAAATCATACTGAAAAAAGGCAAGCCTGTCGCAGATAAAAATCTACGTGATACGGAGAATGTACCGCTTGTGCAGGATATTGACCGTTACTTTGAACGGGAAGTTTTGCCGTATGCTCCCGATGCATGGATTGATAAGAGCAAGACCAAAGTCGGATACGAGATTCCGATGACACGCTATTTTTATGAGTATCAGCCGCCGGAACCGGTGGATGACATTGTAAAGCGCATTAAAAAGCTGGAAAGCGAAATTTCCGAAAGCCTAAATGCGCTGTTTCATAAGGAGAATAAGCTTTGAGAGAAGTATTGAGTTTTCTGTTTGACAGAATTACCGATCCGCTCGGTCTGCCCATTGCGTGGTATTGGGAGTGGATTATTCTTGCAATCATTGCATTCGCTGCATACGCCATTGCGTTCCGGACTGTGGGCGATTTATATGATGGCGGTATGATCAGCGGCAGCACAGCCGGTTCTATCCTACATTGGATTATTCGCCTGATTGTATTTGTTGTGATATGGGCAATTACATATTTTGTGATTTGGCTTGCAAAGCTTATTTTTGCACATTGGCTGCTCATTGTAAGTATCCTTGGCGGCATTCTGGTGACAGCTGCAATTATTTGTCTGATTGTTCGTTATACCCGAAAAGGCGGTGAAAACAATGCGTGAAATGAAAGACAGCGGGATTGAATGGATTGGGTGTATGCCTAAAGATTGGGGTATAAACACAATTTTTCAACTTTTTACACAGGTGAAAAATAAAAATTTAGAATTGCAAGAAAAAAATTTGCTTTCATTAAGCTATGGAAAAATAAAGAGGAAAAACATAGATACTGTTGAAGGTCTACTTCCAGAAAGTTTTGATGGGTATAATATCATAGAAAAAGACGATATTGTTCTCCGCCTTACCGATCTTCAAAATGATCATACAAGCCTGCGAGTGGGGATTTCCGAAGAGCGAGGAATCATAACTTCAGCATATTTAACAATTAGGAATCGTAGCAACTTTGTTCCGAAATATCTATATTATTATCTTCATTCTTTTGATGTTTCAAAGGGCTTTTACGGCATGGGCGCAGGAGTTCGTCAGAGCCTTAATTGGGATGGGGTGAAATGGCAGCAAGTTCTTGCACCGCTAATAAGATGAGCAAGGACGCATTGCGACATTCTTAGATATTAAGTGTGCTGAAATCGATGCTGTTCTGGAAAAGACCCGTGCCTCGATTGATGAATATAAAAAACTGAAACAATCCGTTATTACACAGGCTGTCACCAAAGGTATTCGTGGCGGCAGACCGATGAAAGACAGCGGGATTGAGTGGGCACCATCTATCCCCTATGATGTTTCAATAAGTCGCATTGGATTACATTTCAATATTATTTTGGGTAAAATGCTTTGTCTTACTCCTTTAGACGAAACGTATACTTTAGAATCTTATTATTGTGCGGCAGATGTTCATTTCGAAGGCATTTCTAAAGGCGAAAAAAAGCGAATGTGGTTTAATCCTACTGAAAAGCAACAATATCTTGTAAATAACGGTGATTTACTTGTCGTTGAAGGTGGTGCCGGAGCTGGGGGATGTGCAATTGTAAGAGAAAACGATAAACAGATGTTTATTCAAAATTCAATAATGATTGTTCGTCCAAAAGAGCAATCAAGCACCCGTTATTTGCGATATTTAATGGAATGCTTTGTGAAACAAGGTTACATTGATGTGGTATGTAATAAAGCAACAATTCCACATTTTACGAAAGACAAGCTTTCTACGATGCCTTACATAGTATTTTCTGTTGACGAACAAAAAGAAATCGCAGATTATCTTGACGTCAAATGTGCTGAAATTGATAACTTGATCTCAAAGAAAGAGCAATACATCACCGAAATCGAAAATTATAAAAAATCACTCATTTATGAGTATGTGACAGGGAAAAAAGAGGTCATTTAGTTATGGGTAAGGCTTTTACCAAACAGCATATCGTGCCACAGGCATATCTTAAACGATTTGCTGTGAAAAGAGGCAAAAAATACATAATCGGTACTCGTATGGCTTCCAAGAAAAAGGACGGGATAAAATTTTTCACACGTTCTATAAGCGATGTTGCGTATCTTGAAAACTATTATGATACCTATCAACAACAAGACGGCAAGCATTGGGAACATTTCCTTGATAAGAAATTTGATATACTTTGCGGGCAGCCTCTTGATAATATTATTGCCAAAATCACCTTGTCACGGAACAATGCAGATGTTCTCTCAAAAGAAGATAAAGAAATACTATCGAAAATTATTTTATCACAGGCTTTTCGTGTTCCTGCTTTTTTAGATGAGCAATTGGAAAAATCAGAGCATTTCATAAAAGAATATCGCAATCAAATTATAGAAGCTTTTCCGGATACATTGCCTGATTATAAGAAAAAAATTCAAAATATTTCTTTTGACTCAGAAACTCGTAAAAACATGATATTAGAAGGGATATTTGACGAATCAAAGTTTGATAGATATTGTGCTATATTACATCACAAGACTTGGATTGTTTATTATAATAGCATCAGAAATGTTATGCCGTTTATCACAAGCGATAATCCAGTACTTTTTGCCGATCTTCAAGACCAAGGGCGCCAAGGGAAAATGACCAGCTTAGGTATTGCAAACGACAAAACAGTAGTACTATATCCTTTAACGCCTGCCATTTTGATTGGAATTTATGCGCCCAACGCATTTTTTGGTTTTATACAAAATTTTGATTGCCGCAAAATAACAGTTGATGAAATGAAATTTATAACAAATATAAATATAGAAATAATGGTTCAAAGCAAAATACATTCATTCTTACCTGAACCGCTATTTTCTGAAATGACAGAAATCAAGTAATGGTGAAATAAGTTTCTAAATAAGGGGGCAATATATATGCAAGCTGATACAACAATTTCGAGCGTATCTGATTTTGTACAGCGGATTATCGAATTAAATAATGTTCTTATACAAGACGGCGGACCTAAGAACGAAATATTGCTTTTTAGAGGACAGCCTAATGAAAACTTCGAGTTGCTTCCATCAATTGCCCGAAAGCAACAGTTTGCCTGTGATATTTCCATTTTTGGCGAAGAGCGTAATATGATTGAAATGGCAAAATACAAATTACCGAATATTTTCAACGATACGCTTTCACCAATAGAACTGTTAGCACTACTTCAGCATCATGGAATTCCGACTAGACTTTTAGATATTACAGAAAATGCACTGGTTGCGCTGTATTTTGCCTGTTTAGGAAACGATCCAGTGAACGGTGAGGTGATCGTGTTCAAAATCAATGAACTAGATATCGCAAATTATCCAGTGGTTAATGCGATTGCAGACAGTTATCGGTTTGCTCGGTCTACATTTTTGAATTTAAGTTTGTTTTATGGCGCAGTTAAACGTCAGCCGTATTTTCTTGAACAAGATCAAACAAATGAAATTTGCCACAAAACAGATGACGCAGGTGGAAACTGGATTGAGGAATGCTGCAAAACCCCATTTTTCATATATGCACCTGTAAGAGAAATAAGGCAACAGGCGCAGCAAGGGCGTTACATTCTTTTCCCAAACCATATTGAACACGATCAGAGAAGTTTTTACTCATATATTGATAAAATTCCAAAAGACCATGAATGTATTGCGGAAAGAATTATAATTAATAAAGGCGTTAAGACAACCATATTGAAAGATCTTGCATTATTTGGCATTACTGAGGAAACCCTGTTCTGCGACAATATAGATGTTATCTGTGAGTCCATCAAAGGGAAATTTGAACAGAAAGTGCGAGGAAAACAAAATGGTAATTGAAACAACCGAAAAACGATTTGAAGAAGATATAGAATCCTTCTTGCTTTCCCCGGAAGGTGGATATACAAAAGGTACCGATACATACGACGCCAAGCTCGGTCTATATGTAAATACCCTGATTGATTTTGTGCAGCGCACCCAGCCTAAAGAATGGGCACGTTTTGAAAACACTAATCAGGTTGATCCTGTTCGCAAGTTTTGCCTTGCGTTTGCTTCAGCCTGTGATGCAGAAGGCGTTCTTTCAGTTCTGCGTCATGGATTTAAGCATAGGGGTATCCGTTTTCGGGTGTGTTATTTTAAGCCGGAATCCGCTCTAAATCAAACGGCAGCCGCATTATGGGCGCATAATAAAATTGAATGTTACCGGCAATGGTATTATTCCGCCGACAGCAAAAAGAGTGTGGATATGGTTTTGGTGCTCAATGGCATTCCTGTGTTTGCCTTTGAACTGAAAAATCAATATACCGGTCAAACCGTTGATAACGCAAAGCAGCAATGGATATATGACCGGGATCCCCGTGAAATCTGTTTTCAGTTTAATCGGCGGATCTTGGCATTTTTCTGCGTTGATCACACGGAAGTTTGGATGACAACGAAATTGGCCGGTAAAAATACATATTTTTTGCCGTTTAATCAGGGCTCTAACGGTGCCGGTAACGATGGCGGCAAAGGAAATCCTGCGAATCCGGATGGATACCCTACTGCTTATCTTTGGGAAAATGTTTTCCAGAAGGACAGCATGATGGATATTATCCAGAAATTTATGAACTTACAGGAAGGGAAAATCCTGATTTTCCCCCGCTATCACCAGCTGGACGTTGTTCGTAAATTGCTGGCTGATGTCAAAAAGAACGGCTCAGGGCACAACTATCTGATACAACATAGCGCAGGCAGCGGCAAGTCGAATTCTATTGCTTGGACAGCCTATCGTTTGGCTTCCCTTTTCAATGCGGATAACAAGCCTGTATTCTCAAGCGTTATTGTTGTAACAGACCGCACGGTTTTAGATGCACAGTTACAAGAAACGATCTCCGGCTTTGATCATACGCTTGGTGCTGTAGAAACAATTGGAGAAGACAAAAATTCAAAAGATTTGCGAGATGCTATCAATAACGGAATCCGTATCATTGTCACCACATTGCAAAAATTTCCTGTCATCTATCAGGAAGTCGATAAGGTGGCGGGACGGAATTTTGCGGTTATTGTAGATGAAGCGCATTCGTCGCAAACAGGCAATTCAGCCTTGAAACTGAAAGCGGCTTTGGCCAATACGGAGGACGCTTTGCGGGAGTATGCAGAAATTGAGGGTAAGAACGAAGAAGAGCTTGATCCCGATGATAAGCTGATGAAAGAAATGCTAGTTCACGGCAAGCACAAAAACCTATCTTTCTTTGCTTTTACTGCTACGCCGAAAGATAAAACTTTAGAGCTTTTCGGAACGGAATACGAGGATGGTTCTTTCCACCCATTTCATATTTACAGTATGAGACAGGCCATTGAAGAAGGCTTTATTCTCAATGTTCTTCAAAATTATATGACCTATGACACCTGCTTTAAAATAGCTAAAACTACGGAAGATAATCCTGATGTTCCTGCAAGCCGAGCGGCAAAGGTAATCCGCAGGTATCAAGAATTACATCCATATAATATTTTGCAGAAATCACAGATTATTGTTGAAACGTTCCGTGAAACAACACGACATAAAATCGGCGGCAGAGCTAAAATGATGGTGGTTACCTCTTCTCGGCTTGCTGCGGTGCGTTATTTCCACGAAGTAAAACGCTATATAGAGGAGCAGAAGTATAATGATGTTCAAATACTTATTGCTTTTTCCGGCGCTGTTCAAGATGGAGATACCGAATATACGGAGCCTAAATTAAATATTCGTGCTGATGGCAGCCATATAGCGGAAACGCAGACCAAAGCAGAGTTTCACGATAATTTTAATGTGCTTATCGTGGCAGAAAAATATCAGACCGGCTTTGACGAACCGTTGTTGCATACGATGATCGTAGATAAAAAGCTGAAAGGCGTAAAAGCCGTGCAAACGCTATCCCGCCTGAATAGAACTTGTGCCGGGAAAAACGACACATTCATATTGGATTTTGTCAACAAAAAAGAGGATATTCTGGAAGCGTTTCAGCCGTTTTATCAGGAAACAACGCTTTCACAGGAAGTTAATGCCGATTTGATTTACCAAACGCAGAAAGAACTGCGGGGCTTTGCGATTTACAGTGATACTGATGTTGAAGCTTTTGCGAAAGAGTATTTTAATACAGGAAAGCAGGACGCTCGTGCAATGGGCAGAATGACAAGCATATTAAAGCCTGTTGCAGACCGGTATAACAAGAAATCTACCGAAGAACGTTACCAGTTCCGCCGCCAAGTTCGTAATCTGATTAAGTGGTACGGATACATCTCCCAAATTTTGCGTATGTTCGATAAAGACTTGCACAAGGAATATGTATTCTGCTCCTATTTGCTTAATTTGCTGCCGCCAGAGGCGGTTTCTATGATTGACCTCGAAGGCAAGTTAAAGTTGGAATACTATAAATTGCAGAAAACCTTTGAAGGCTCCATAGAATTGCAGGAGACAAAGGGTGTTTACGAGCCCGCCAAACATAAAGGCGCTATGGGTGGTGACAGCAAGGAACCTCTTGACGAAATCATTGAGAAAATTAATGAAAAGTTTAAAGGCGCATTCACCGATGGGGATAGAGTCTTACTGAATGCTTTGCATACTAAATTGATGGCAGACAAAAAACTGACAAAAATGGCACGCAGTTCTGATCCACAGATTTTTGCGGAAAGTATCTTCCCCAAAGCATTTGGGGATGCAGCGCAGGACAGCTATATGGAATCTCAGGACACTTATACTTCTCTGTTCGAAGATCAGAATAAATACAATGCAATTATGAATGCATTGGCAGATGTGATATATCGAGAGATGAGAAAGAGTTGATATTTTTACACGAAATTATTCGGGAGGGTGAACAAGGATGGCTTATGTATATGCACTTATCAACAAGGATACCTTGGCTTACATTTGCCAGGAAAAAGGCGTTTCTGGCGACTTCATTGCTAATAAAACTAAAATAAGTGCTACAAAGTTGGCATTATGGCTCACTCCTACCGATTCAGCTCTTCCGACTATAAAGCAGGCCAAAAAATTAGCAAGCTGTCTACATATTCCTTTTGCAGGGCTTTATATGAATTCCGCTGATATTCCTTTAAAGAAAATTCCTAATGTCCGGAATATGCGAACAATGCTGGGAACAAGTAGTTCTGACGATAGTGCCCTTAATATCGCAATGATCGATGTCCTTCTTGAAAGAGATTTTCTTTTGAACGCAAACGATGAATTAGGACTAACTACAAAACCCTTTTTACCTGTTGTACCTAAAGGAAATGATCCTCAGATTTGGGCAAATGCAATTCGAGAACAATTTTCCATTAGCCTCGAACAGCAATACAAGTGTAACTCTGCACGACAGTTTTATTTATATTTGCGAGATAAAATAGAATCTGAAGGCGTGTTTATTCACTGCTTTACTGATGTCCCCATAGATACTGCACGCGGGTTTGCAATTTATTATGCAGATTTGCCGATTATTGGAATCAATGATGAGGATCGTCCACCGGCAAAGTCCTTTTCCATTATTCATGAGTTAGTGCACTTATTTAAGCGAGAATCTTCCCTGTGCAACGATATGAATAATTCTGTTACAACTAAAGAAGAGGAAGTGTTCTGCAACGCTGTAGCGGGTGAACTGCTTGTTCCACAAAATGCAATCAACATTGTTTTGAACAACAATAATTATTCTGCACCATATTCAAAAGAGGATCTAAAACAGATTGCCGACCGCTTTTCAGTAAGCCGTGAAGTTATCATTAGAAGGCTACTTGACTTAAACAAAATTAGCAAGATTGAATATGCCACTTACGCAGACTTATTTAGGTAAGAAATAGAACATGAGCGTGAAAAACAAAGAGCTGATAGGAAAAATGGTATTCAAAACAATATTCCACGAAATATTAGCCGTGAGGCAATTGACCGAACAAGTCCTGCCGTAAGTAAGGCTCTCTATCGTGGATACGGAGAGGAAATATACAGCAAACAGGATATTGCTCGTCACCTAAACATCGACCAGAAACATATAAATAAATTTTTGATGGAGGTGGCCAAATGGAACAATTAACATTATTTTCAGCACCTTATAAATATATAATGGACACCTCGTCAATTTTATCTCAAAAGCCGGGTGAACCCCATACAAGACTCGTTTATAAAAGTCAGTGGGAAAATATTGAGAATTGTATGAAAGAAAAAGTAATTGTCACCTGTTCTGAAATTGTTGATGAAATCAAAGATAGAGATATTATCAGCTGGTTAAATATACAGCGGTGTGATGTGCTCGATATTGACGATGAAGTTCAAATGAATGTAAGAAGAATAGTTACAGATAATCCGAAAATGATTGAATTTACTGGAAAAAGTGGAACATCTTCCGGTGACGCATTTCTTATTGCTACGGCAATGAAATATGGTCTTGCTGTAATAACAGAAGAAAATCCGGACAAACCTACCAAGATACCTCAAATATGTAAAAAATATGGATTGCAGGCAATGAACATAACAAAGCTATGTGAAGTTGAAGGTTGGAAATTCTAATATATAGAACTTGAATAATAGTGTGGATGAATTGCACATTTGACATACAACCCAAAAACGTGTATCATATCCCTTACGATTGACTACCCGAAGGAGGAAAAACGATGCTGCATACGATACTTTTCAAATCGAATCTCATTACGCTCGGATTGTCCTCCGTGGAATCCGGGTTAAAACTGCATAGGGACTTTTTACGCATACGGCGCAGACGAAAACGGTAAAGGACGAATTTTCAAAATCGTGCAGAGCTGTCGTGTTTGGCAGCTCTGTTTTTATTTGGAGGAAGGAGAAAAGCAACATGATTTATTTTACTGCGGATACCCATTTCGGGCACGAAAACGTCATCCGCTTTTGCGGCCGTCCCTTCTCCTGCGCCGCAGAGATGGACGAAGCTTTGATTGCAAACTGGAACAGCCGTGTAAAGGGTAACGACACGGTCTATATCCTTGGCGATATGTTTTTTCGGTCGGTCAATTTTGAAGAAATCCTGAAGCAGCTCAAGGGTAAAAAGCGCCTGATCGTGGGCAATCACGACGGCTCATGGATGACAAAGGCGGATATTTCGAGATATTTTGAAAGCATTGACAAGTTTCTGGAAACCACCGACGGGCAGCACGCCCTGACCCTGTGCCACTATCCCATGGTCACGTGGAAGCACGCCCAAAGGTCTTATATGATCCACGGACATATTCACAACGATACGAGCATGGATTACTGGCCCCTGCTGGCAGCACGGGACAATGTGCTCAACGCCGGAGCGGACATCAACGGCCTAATGCCGGTTACCTTTGACGAGCTGGTGGAGAATAACAGAAACTTCAAGCGGCTTTCAGCCGGGAAGGAGGAACCCCATGAAAAGGTTTAGAAAGAATTTATATACGATAGAGAAAATCGTCTGGGTTCGTCATCAGATGCAATATATCAAGGATAAAGACGGGTATCTTTTTTCCGACATGGTCTACCCCACCAAGATAAAGCCTGAAGATTTGCCGGAGTGGTATGTTCACGGCAGATATTATAAGCGGTGGGGATATCTCTCCGCAAAAGGCGTTGCGGATCTGAAATATATCCCGAATTTATGGGTCAACCATTTCCTGAAAGACGATTTTCTGCTGATTTCCTATCATGAGCCCATTCGGGAGGTGCCGGACGGTAAATGGATTTGGGAGAAATATACCGGCTTTGAAATCACCATAAGCGGGAACGAAATTCTGTGGTTTCTGAAAGCTGCAAGGAAATATTCGGGAATCGACATTTCCGAGATTGCCGGACAGATTCAGGAAAAGGCAGATATGCTGCCCCAAAAGCACCCGCATGAATTCAAAGACTTTCGGTTTGATGTTCAGGCGTATCTGGATCAATCGTAAAAAAGCCGCTGAAAAGCGGTAAAATGGAGATGATTTTATGTTTTATATCACAGGAGACACCCACGGCGATTTCAGCCGTTACCTTGCCTTTGCGGACAAAATACAACCGACCGAACAGGATGTTATGATTGTATTGGGCGACGCAGGGCTCAACTACTACACAGGAGAAAAGGACGCAGTCCGCAAAAGATTTGTAAACAGTTTTCCGTTCACGACTTTCTGTATCCACGGAAACCATGAGATGCGCCCTGCGGATATTCCGAGCTATCAGACAAAGGAATACTGCGGCGGAACGGTTTGGTATGAAGAGGCGTACCCGCACATCCTTTTTGCAAAGGATGGCGAAATCTATCGATTCGGCGAGCAGGCTTGCATCGCCATTGGCGGGGCGTACAGCGTGGACAAATATTATCGCCTTGCACGGGGCTGGGCGTGGTTTGCGAATGAGCAGCCTTCTGCGGAAATCAAGGCTTATGTGGAACAGCAGCTTGCAGAGCACGGAAATCAGATTGACATCGTCCTCTCCCATATCTGCCCCCTAAAATATGAACCCACGGAAGTTTTTCTTTCCGGAATTGACCAGAGTTCCGTGGATAAGAGCACGGAAGAATGGCTCGACAGGATCGAAGAAAGAATTGATTATAAACGCTGGTACTGCGGTCATTACCATACGGAAAAGGAAATCGATAAAATGCAGTTCATGTTTCAGGATATCGGTATTTTGCAAACAGAATAACTAAAGCCAAAATAGGTTGCTCATAACAGAGCAGCCTATTTTTTATTATCCAATTTACAGCAGACAATCCGAATCATTATTTTCTATAAACACGTAAATGCCCGCCATATCCGGAGGGCAAATTTTTTGCCTTTTTCGGGATTACTATCCCCAAATGCCCTCTCCCGGTGGGAACAAGTGAGGGGATGTTTTTGAGATAGACAGTCTTTTCAAAAAATTTTTTCTGTTTTTCCTGAAAAACAGGTTGCGTTTTGGCATCCCAATTCCAAATAAATGAAGGGATAAAATTTTTTTGAGATTTAGGGGGTGCATTTGGCTGTTCTTAGTGGGAATAAGTGAAGGGACTTTTTGAGCAAGCAGAATCAAGGCCCTCAATCAAAAAATATTTTTCAAAATTTTTGTAAAAACAGGGTGCGTTTCGGCTTCTCAATTCCAAATAAGTGAAGGGATAAATTTTTTGAGATTTAGGGTGTGCATTTGGCTTCTCTCAGTGGGAATAAGTGAGGAGGTTTTTACAAACAGCAAAATATTTTTTGAAACAGGGTTGGAATTGGCCCCTTCCCGGTGGGAATAAGTGAAGGGTAAAATTTTTTCTCAAAAAAATTTTCGAGAAAAAGCCCGAAAATGGGTGTGCATTTCGGCCCCCTTTGTCCAAATGAGTGAAGGGGTCTTTTGCAAAACAAAAAATTTTTCAAAAACACCCGATAATTTTGCTCTTTCCAGTGGGAACAGGTGAAAGGACTTTTTAAATTCTCAAATATTTTTCCCCGTTTAGGGGGTGCATTTGACCTCTCCCTGTGGGAATAAGTGAAGGGTTCTTTCACAGCAGCTGAAAACTGAATGACCGTCCGAAGGATACAAACCGCCATGACTTTGCCGAAAGGCAAACGAGCGCCTGAGTTGATAGTAACCACAACTTGGGACTACACAGCGCCCGCCGACAAACGGGAGTGCCTATAGGAATCTTAGGGTGCAACGGCAACAGATATCGGATGGCACTATGATCCTCACGCCGGTATCTGCCTTACATAGCCGTAAAAAAGGAGGATCGAAGCGCTATGAAAAAATCAGAGCTCAAAGAGCTTTATCAGATGATGTTCCCGGAATATCCGGACATCGTGACTGTCCGGCAGCTTCGGGAAATGCTGGGCATCAGCCGTCAGCTTGCTTACGATCTCATCAACAACGGTGAATTGCAGGCAATCAAAATCGGCAATAGTTTCAAAATCCCGAAAGTCAGCGTGATCAATTACGTGACCGAAGAAAAAAAGGAGGTAAAATCCAGTGCCTGATCGAATCGAACTCACACCATCCCAGCGCAGGCGATGCAACCGGCTGATTAAAAGACTGTGTGCCAATTACGACGACGGAAACTGCTTGCCGCTTGACGAAGGAGACAGCTGCGTTTGTGTGCAGATGATTTCGTTATCTCTTATCTGCAAGTATTTCCGCAATGCGGTTTTACCAGCCGAAAAGGAACTGTATGCGGACATTTTCAAGCAGCGTACTTATCACTGTGCCGAATGTGGGACGGCATTTGTGCCAAACTCCAACCGGCAAAAGTACTGCCTATCGTGCAGCAAAAAGGTGCACCGCAGGCAGAAAAACGAGAGCGCAAGAAAGCGCAAAGCGGACAATTAGGAACCCCCAAATGCCCGGTTTACAAGGGCTTTCACAAGCTGAAACAAGGCAAGAAAGGATAATATACCAAAACCTCTGATTTCGGTTTTCTAACTGTCTACAACAAAAAGGAAAGGATGTACTTATGAAAAGAAAATTAGTAACCGTGGATGCAGAAACCCTGCTGTCCACACCGATGAGTAAGACCATGTTCATCGTCGATGGGCTGATCCCGCAGGGGGTAAATGTTCTGAGCGGAGCCGCCAAAATCGGCAAAAGCTGGCTGATGCTGTGGCTCGGCTTGCAGGTGTCACAGGGACTTCCCGTTTGGGGAATCCCGACCATGCACTGCGACGTGCTGTATCTCTGTTTGGAGGATACGCTCAAACGAATCAAAGACCGACTTTTCGATTTGACGGATGATTCAAACCGGAGTTTCCATTTATCCGTGACCTGCGGCTTGATCGGGAACGGACTGGAGGAGGAAATCATCAACTTTTTAGAGGACTTCCCGAAAACAAAGCTGGTGATTATCGACACGCTCCAAAAGGTGCGGGATTCCAAGGGGAGCGCCGGAAAAGTGGGAATGTACGGCAACGATTACGATGACATCTCCTCTATCAAACGAATCGCCGACGAGCACGATATTTCCATTATTCTCATCCATCATCTGCGAAAGCTGAAGGACGGGGATGATCCGTTCAACGAGGTGTCCGGCTCTACCGGTATCACCGGGGCGGCGGATACCAACTATGTGCTTAAGCGCAAGCGAAGCAGCAGGGACGCCACCCTTCTTGCCTGCGGACGGGATGTGGAATATCAGGAACTGACCCTGCGGTTTCAAGACCTGAAATGGGAATTGGTAGAGCGCAAAAATACAGAGGAAATCCATAAGGCAGAGATTCCGCAGTTTCTTTTTCGGGTAGCTGAATTTATGAAAGACCGCACAGAATGGGTGGGAACCGCCACTGAATTGATCGCCGATATGGCGGAAACCGAAACCACGCCCAATGTGGTAACGAAGTATTTGGGGCAGTTTTCCTATGAGGTGCTGGAACCCGGCGGGATCGAGTACCGGACCAAGCGGACGGGACAAAGCAGGCTGATCAAGTTCATACGGCATGACGGCAGTGACGCAAATGACGGGGCAAACGGTATATAGCGAAAAGTGCGTCACGACCGTCATTACCGTCACAATTTTAAGAAAGGATTTGATGTTTATGAGAAGCAAAACACTTGGAATCAACGTGCGGGTAACGCCGGAAGAGAAAGAAAAGCTTTTGAAGAATGCCGATTACTGTGCGCTTTCTCTTTCAGAATATCTGCGGAGACTGGGGCTTGGAATGAATGTTGAAGCAACAGTCCGAGAAAAAGATTACCGCCTTTTCCGGCAGTTAAAGCAACTGAGAGCAGCCATTCCGCAGCTTGAAAAGGATGAAATTATCCGCCGTATTGATGCGATTTTGAAAGAATTGCGATAGGCAGAAATCGTCTGCGTTATCTTAGCGAGCAGACCGTTTGTACTCCCAAAGGTCGTAAAACGGTAAATCTCGTTAGGGCGCACCCTAATACCCCTCAACGAAAGGAAGAACATGATGAAACAAAGAATCAAAAAACAGTTCTGGCTTTCCCCACAGGACACCAGAGAATTAAAACGCAAGGCAAAGCTTTGCGGAATTACAGAGACAGCAGTGATCCGAATCCTGCTTCACGGCTACGAGCCCAAGGAAAAGCCGGACGCAAGATTTTATGAGGCGATGCGTCAGCTTTCCGCCATTGGCAACAACATCAACCAACTTGCGCTCAAAGCAAATGCCCTCGGTTTTATTGATACGCCAATGCTGAAAGCGGAAGCCCTTCGCTGGCATCGGTTTCAGGCGGACGTCGAAGCGGTGTTTCTCCGTCCCGGTGAAAGCAATCTGAAATGGCAATAAGGAGGCAAACACAATGACAAAACGAAAATCTGATTTTACTTTACCAACAAATTCACTGGACGAGCTGTTTTCCTCGCAGGAGGAACGGGACGATACCAAGCTGGAACGGGTAAAAGAAATTCCACTAAACGAGCTTCATCCGTTCAGGGATCATCCATTCAAAATCCAAAACGATGAGGAAATGAAACGCCTGATTGAGAGCATTAAAAAATTCGGGACGCTCACACCGGCGCTCGCTCGCCCCTTGCCGGAGGGCGGGTACGAGTTAATCTCCGGGCATAGGCGGCTGGCGGCGTGTCAGGTGCTTGGCATTGAAACCATGCCGGTCATCGTGCGGGAAATGAGCGACGATGAAGCAGTCATCGCAATGGTGGACGCCAACCTGCAACGGGAACATATTTTGCCCAGTGAAAAGGCGTTTGCCTACAAGATGAAGTTGGATGCAATCAAGCATCAGGGTGTAACTTCTGCCCAAGTTGGGCAGAAGTTGTTGAGCGTCGAAAAGGTTGCGGAGGACGCAGGAGAAAGTCGCAATCAGGTTAAGCGCTATATTCGACTAACCTACCTAATCCACGAACTATTAGAAATGGTAGACGAAAACAAAATCGCTTTCAATCCCGCCGTGGAGATTTCGTACTTAGACAAGGCCGAACAGCGGGTGCTGCTCGACGCAATGGGGCTCAACGACTGCACGCCGTCCCACGCACAGGCGATCCGATTAAAGAAACTTTCGCAGGAGGGGGTACTGCAAGACCAAACGATTTACGACATCCTCGCCGAGCAAAAGCCCAACCAGCAGGAGCAGTACAAATTTAAGCGGGAGGACATCCGCAAATATTTCCCGAAAAGCTACACGGACAAGCAGGTCTACGATACGGTCATCAAGTTGTTGGAGCAATGGCAGCGTAAGCGGGAACGGGACAGGGACAGCCGCTGATTCGAACCGAAAATGTGTGCGGAACACGACCTTCGCACAATGGAAAGAACAGCACCGGCAGGGTACAATGGCCTTGTCGGTGTTGATCTGTCCTGTGTATGCCAAAGAGAGATTAAGGAGGTAAATGAAACAATATGGTATCAGGACATTTACAGGTTAAAAAGGGATACTACTATGTCGTGCTCAGCTATTACGACAACCGAAACAAGCGGCATGTAAAGTATGTATCCACAGGACTTTCCGAAAAGGGAAACAAAAGAAAAGCGGAAGCAGAACTCGCACGCATCCGCAGCGAGTTTGAGCCGCCGCAGGAGGTCGGAGAGCTTGCTTCCGATATGCCCTTTGCGGACTATCTGCTTCAGTGGCTGGACATCGTAAAGGTGCGTGTGAAAGCGACAACTTACAGTTCCTACGAAGCAATGATAAAATCGACCATTGAGCCGTACTTTCGCAAGAAAGGGTACACGCTTCAGGGGCTGGAGGCACGGCATATCCAGAAGTTCTATTCGGAAAAACTGCGGACAGTCAAGCCCAATTCCGTTATCCACTACCACGCTGTGATTCATCAGGCGCTGAAATACGCCATGAAAACCGACCTTGTGACGCAAAATGTGGCGATGAAGGTAGACCGTCCAAAGAAGAACGACTATCAGCCGGTTTTCCTCGACGCTGAGGAACTTCAGCACCTGTTCGAGGTGGTCAAAGGCACGAGGCTGGAGCTGCCGGTCTTAGTCGCCGCCTTTTACGGTTTGCGCCGGGGCGAGGTGCTGGGGCTCAAGTGGGACGCCATCGACTTTGAACGGGGAACGCTGACCATCAAACGGACGGTGACCTCCGTCAATGTGGGCGGAAAAACACAGATCATCGAGCAGGAGTCGGCAAAAACCAAATCCAGTATGCGCACCCTGCCACTGGTAGGAAGATTCAAGGAATACTTTGCAGAGGTCAAGGCGGCGCAGGAGCTGAACAAGCAGGTCTGCGGCAACTGCTACAACTACGAATACGACGGCTTTGTATTCGTAGATGAGCTGGGCGAGCGGATGAGGCCCGATTATCTTACCTCTCAATTCCCCGCCTTTATCCAGCGGCACGGCATGAAAAAGATGCGCTTCCACGATCTCAGGCACCCGTATGTCAAGCACACGACAAAAAAATATAATTCTGAAAAGCAGAAAACCCAAGCTACCAAGATGGATTTGATAGCCTGGGGTTTCTGTTTTTGTATCGTCAGTTATTCAAAGAGGTCATGGACCTTGTAGACAATCTCTATACGGCTGTCTGGGAATACATATACCTTTTCAATCAGCAGATCGGTCAGCTCGGAAGTTAGCGCATCCGCTTCTGCAATCGAGTGAACGATCTCTTGCCGGCTGCTTTGGCGGGCCTGTTCTGCCCGCTTCAGTTTTGCCTGGGCGGTGACAGCAGCATAGGCATTTTTGACTTTCAGTATTTCTGCGTCATAAACTGCTTTCTCCGATTTATAAGCGTCCAGTTCGATCTGCCCCAGGAGATACTGTTCAAAGAGAGCTTGCTTCTGGCCTTTCAAATCTTCCAACTGTTTCTCATACTCGGAGCATTTGGCGGCGGTGGCATCCAGGTGAAGGGTGCCGTCCTCATGTACAGGCAGCAGGATTTCCAGCTGTTTTTTCAATGTGATAAGCACCGCTTCTTCCAGCCCGGCAGCATCCGCTCGTATAGTATGGCAGCGGCTGTTTGCATCGGCAGTCGAATGGCGGCACATATAAAGCGGCTTCTTTTGCGCAATGCGGGAGAGTGCGTGGTCACAGCAGCCACAATAGACCTTGCCTTTCAGTGGGTACTCCCTGGTTTTCCGGGTCGGCAAGGAAAACCGGCGCTGCACAGCTTGTACCTTTTCAAACAGCTCTTTCTCAATGATTGCCGGATGGTGGTCGGGAATAATGAACCATTTGTCACGGTCCTTCAAGCGGCTCCGCGTGCCGCCCACTTCAATGACTGCCCGCCGTCCAATGACATAGGAGCCGATATAGCGTTCGTCCTCCAGGATACGGAGAACCGTAGAACCGCTCCAGCGGCCACGGGAGCGTGAGACATCGTGGTACTGCTGTCCATGAGCGGCTTTATATTCCCCTGGGGTTGGGATGCCCCGCTTAAACAGTTCCCTGGTAATGGCGGCCGCCCCAATGCCGGTTGCCGCAAGCTGGAAAATGAGCTGTACCACCGCAGCAGTTTCCGGGTTTGGCTCCATTCTGCCATCGGCGCTTTTGCGATACCCATAAGGGCAAATCTTACTCTGATATTCTCCGCGCTGCATTTTGGCGTACTTGGCGCTTTTGGTTTTCATGGACATATCGCGGCTGTAATACTCGCTGATCAAATATTTGAAAGCCACATCCATCCCGCCGGTATCACCTTTGTGCTGATCGCTGTCGAAATCGTCATTGATGGAGATAAACCGGGTGTGAAATAATGGGAACACCCGCTCGATGAAGTAGCCGGTTTCGATGCTGTTTCGCCCAAACCGAGAAAAATCTTTTACAATGATGCAGTCAATCTGATTGGCCCGCACCAATTCAATCAGCTCCTGGACTTTGGGGCGCTCAAAGTTTGTCCCGCTGTACCCGTTGTCGATAAATTCCAGAACCTCTGCGTCAGTGGACTCCGGCATGGAAGAAACAAACTCGTTCAGTACAAGGTGCTGGTTTTCAATGCTCATGCTGTCGTATTTGTAATCCTCCAGGGAAAGGCGAATATATAAGGCGATCACATATTTCTGCATTGGTTCAACACCTCCTCACCATGCTCAAATTCACTTTGAAAACGGAAATGTACCGTAATCTGTTTCTCCCTGGAAACCTCCACACGTTCAATCAGGCGGTCAATCAGGGCTGCCGTCAGCTGGCGATCTTCCTTGATATGCTGTGCATCCTGGGACAGCATTTTATACTGTTCCAGCTGCCTGGCAATAATCGTAAGCCCTGCTTTCAGCTGCTCGATTTCCTCGCTGATTTCCTCGATTTTGGCTTCGTACTTCTCTTTGAAGGCAAAATACTCGTCTTGCGACAGATGGTTTTGGATTAGGCCCTCATACAACCCGCGCTGGTAGGTACGCAGCTGTTGGATTTCCTGTTTCCGACTGGTAATTTTAGCCTGTATGCTTTTCTGCTCCTCAGCTTCTTTGGAGAGGCTTTCCAGGCCGATTGAGTATTGCCCCAGCGTGGTATCAAGCTGCTCTTGTATCATATCAGCCAGAGCATCCAACAGTTCCTTTTCAAAGATAAACGTGCCGGGGCAAGCGCCTTTTTTGATGCGGTTGTTGCTGATGCAGTGGTAGACGTATACATCCGGCGTCTTTTTGCGAACGCATTTTTGCCGGTGGAGGCTGTGCCCGCAGTGGGCGCAGAAGATTTTCCCTCTCAAAAGATTGGGGGACCAGGAATGTATTTCCCTGTCTTTGGCCTGTTGTGCGGCCCGATCCAAGGCTTTTTGCACAGCATCGAACAATTCCCTGCTCACAATAGCCTCATGCGTATCACGAACGACCGTCCATTCATCGGCGCTGGCCCTGACCTGTTTGTGGTCGATGACCTTGGAGATGCCCTGCACAAGATCGCCGGCATAAACTTCTGCCCGGAGAATTTTGGCAACCGTGCGCGTCTGCCAATTCCCATTTCCGATCAAATTCTCATGGGTAATCTCACCCAGCTTTTTCTTGTAGTGACTGGGGGAAAGGACCCCGGCCTCGTTTAATCGAACCGCAATGGTGTTTAGGCCATCGCCTTCAGCGGCCCATTGAAACATAGTTTTGACCACCTCAGCCGCCACCGGGTCAATGATCAGCTGGTGGCAGTCATCGGGGGCTTTCAAATATCCATAGGGTGTACGCCCGCCAACGTACTTGCCATCTTTCATTGCCTGCCGCTGCTGCGCTTTGATCTTTTTCGCTATATCCAGCGCATAGGCTTCGTTAATCATGTTCCGCAGAGGAATGATGATGCCATCATGGGCATGATCCGGGGAGGAAGAATCATAGCGGTCATTCACAGCGATAAATCGAACCCCCTGTGCAGGAAAATACCGCTCGATATAGTAGCCAGTGTCGATGACATTCCTCCCCAGGCGGGAAAGATCTTTGACAATGACACAGTTGATAAGGCCCGCTTCAATATCGGAGAGCATCTGCTGGAAGCCGGGCCGGTGAAAATTCGTACCCGTTGCACCGTTGTCAATGTAGGTTTGAACCACGATGATTTCCGGGTTCTGCTCCAGATACCGGGCGATAATCAACTGCTGGGTTTCAATAGAGGCAGTACGGGTATGCTTATCCTCAACGGAAAGCCGCACATAAACTCCGGCACGGCAAGTTGTATCTATCTCCGGTGCAGGAAGCACCACGGTTTCTTTTCTGCTTTTTCTTGCCACAAATCATCCCACCTTTCTTTGGCTTGTCTGCTCCGCCAGCTGAATCAGCTGAATGGCTTTCTGATATTCATCCTGATATGTGAAGGTGATCTCCAGTTCCTTTTTCCCAATCACCTTGATACTCTGTATCATGTGGACCACAGCTTTGCGGTCCAGGGTCTCCATCGTGGAAAACTGCGTGAAATGAGAAATCCAACGGTTTCGCTCACTTCGGTTTTCCAACACATCGGACAGCTTATCTTTCAGAGTGCGGATCGCTTCTTTCGCATTTTCCGCAGCCCTTGTGTATTTGGCTTTATAATCGGTGTATTCTTCTTTGTTGATTGTGCCGGTAACCAGGTTTTCGTAAAGGCGGGCCTTAAACTCCAACGCCTGCGCCAACTGCCGCTCATTGGCTGCGATGTGGGAAGCGTATTCATTCGCCAGCGCCTGGTTGATGCTGCTCTGGTCGATGCCGTCCAGAATGGCTTGCAGGCAGGTCACATTGTCTATGTACCCCTTCAGGCTGTCTTTGACACACTCCACCAGATCGCTCTCCTTGAGCATCACAGGATTGGCACAGCCATGCTTTTTCCCGGTGGGGCAGTAATAATAGTGGTATTCCTTGCCCTTGACCCGGTTTGTTTTCCGTGTCATGCGCGCCCCACAGCAGCCGCAGATCAAGATGCCGGAGAACAAATACACGGTGTCTTTCTTTGGTGATGTGCGGGTATCCAGCCTGCGGATACGCTGAACAAGCTCAAAATCCTGCTTGGGGATCAGCGGCTCATGGGCGTCGGGAACGCGAATCCATTCAGAGGATGGCCGCTGCTCCATCTGCTTGATTTTATAGTGCGGCGTACCCTGTTTTCCCTGTACCAGCGTGCCAGTATAGGTTTCGTCCTGCAAAATGCGGATAACCGTCGTAGCAGACCATTTACAGTCCTCTTTGTCTGTGTATCCATGTTTGGCATAAGGGAAACCGTTGTTTTTCTTATAGGCCAGTGGCGACAGGACGCCCATATCATTTAAGGTAGTGGCGATCCGCAGTGCGCTTGTCCCATCCAGACGCATACGGAAAATGTCCTGGACAACACGGGCCGCATACGGGTCTGGTACAAGCAGGTTTTTGTTTTCCTCTGACTTCATATAGCCGTAAACAGGGAAAGCCCCAACAAAATCTCCGTTCCGCCGCTTTATATCCAAAGAGGTACGGGTTTTGATGGAAATGTCCCGGCAGTAGGCTTCGTTCATAATGTTCTTGACGGATACGGTCAAGTCGTCCCCGCTGTTCTCATGGGCAGTGTCGATATTATCCGTGATGGCAATAAAGCGAACCCCATAAGCGGGAAACACCCGCCGCAGGTAGCGCCCGGTTTCGATGTATTCCCGCCCCAGGCGGGAAAGGTCTTTGACTATGACGCAGTTGATCTTGCCATCGGTAATATCCTGCATCATTTCCTTAAACGCCGGACGGTCAAAAATGATACCGCTGTAACCATCGTCGATTTTTTCGGATATGATTTCAATGTCCGGGTTCCGTTTAATAAAATTCTCAATCAGCTTTCGCTGATTGGTAACGCTGTCGCTCTCGCTGGAGCGGTCATCTGTGTAAGACAGACGAATGTAAGAGGTTGCCTGATATTTTGGCATGAAAAAGCACTCCTTTCCTCCCGGAAGCTCCCGCAAGAAAAGAGTGGTTTTTGAGGTTTTCAGTTTTCATCCTTTTCCAAGTCCATCGTAACATGGTCTTTGGAAAAAATCGAGGATGTCAGTCATCTCAAAATTCCTTGCAGGCATTCCTCCAATGTGACCCCGTTGTTGGCAAAAGCAGCGTTTACCACAAAATCGCCACAGCGGAAGCGATATGGATTTTTGATTTGGTGAAGAAAGGCTGCAATCCGTTCCTCTTTGGGTAGTGCCTTATCTACCGCAACTTCACGGATGTCAACCAATTCATCGGTTGTAGCTGGTGAACAGGCTTGCATCAACTGGCTCATAGGGATACTCCTTTCTTTGTGGTCGTGTTCAAAGTTACATGAATACGCTGGCAGCCGAAACTGCCAGCACATGGTATCTAACTTTGAAAGGCAACCCCCATCGGCGCTCATGCACCGATGGGGAATCGCCGCGAAATCAATTTGGTTATCACGCCACATTTGCCACGCATCCCTGACGCTGGGGACAGAACAGGTCTCCGCTGGCGCGGCTGTCATAACTCCGCAGCGTCGTTCATAGCGTGCGCCGCAGGGTTCCCCCCAAGTCTTTGGCGGGCCGTGAGGAAGTATCTTTAAGCCCCCGCGCAGTCATCGCGCCGGATGTGCCACCATCCGGGTCACAGGGACGTTGATCGCTCCGAAACAGCTTGTCCATCACCTCCTGGCTGCTCCATCTTCGCGGCGCCCTGCACTCGCTCATACGCGGGTTATGTACCTGTTCTGCCGTGTATTCAGTTGTCAAAGATCAGCGAAGGAAAAATCCCCTTCTTGCTAACCATGACAAAAACGGGCTGTTTGTCCTGTCTGTAATGCAATTTTTTGAAAATGTTTTTTGCTTTGTTGTTTCACAGCAGTTGTGTGTAAAGCAAGCACCCCACAAGCAAAATAAAATAGGTACTATCGTACTTAAAAACACCTTTTATAAGGTTCTTCCTGTGAAGAAATGGGAACGATAAAATATTATTAAGGAGACGATAGTACCTATGGAACTGTTAAAAGAACTTGGCCGAAGAATACAAAAAGCGCGTAAGGAAAAAGGGCTGACGCAACAGGAACTCGCAGATCAGAGCAATTTTTCTCTGAAGCACGTTCAAAGCTGTGAAAGAGGGGTAAAGAATCCTTCTTTTGAGGTTCTGCGTGCTTTTTGCAAAGTTTTAAATTTGTCCTTGGATTCCCTGATGAATCTCGATCTGCCAGAAGATGAGCAAGCCGCCAATGATATGCGGCAACTCTATCTTTCATGTCCTCCTGCTGCCAGAAAAGTGCTGTTAAACTCAACTCGTGCATTGGCTGATGAGCTAAAAGAGATGGTGCAGACAGCCGGGACTGAACCAGATGAAAATTTAGAGGATAAATAAGCCGGTGGAGGAACAAAAGTCCCCCACCGGCTTTCTTTTTGCCGCTATACGGCGGTCAGGTTATCTGGCCGTGTCCAGCAGACGCGCCAGTTTCTTCAGCCCGCGCCGGATGCTGTCCCATACACGGCGGCGGTCAGCGCCCTCGATCCGGGCAATCTCAGACACCCTCATTCCCAGGTAAAACCGCGCGTAAATACGCCGGGCTTGGATGGCGGGCAGCTGCATCAGCGCCGCATACACTTCCTCTCGCAGCTGCTTCTGTTCCAGGATTTCCTCCGGAGTAGGCGGCTGGTTGAGGGCATCATTTTCAATGCCGTCCTCACGATTCAGCGAATAATATGCCTTGTGCCGGAACTTCCGGCGTTCGTAGGCGGCATCGTCCTGCTGCTGGTCCCGGATCGCGGTCAGGACTTCCTCAGCCACATCTACAAAGACATCCGTTTTATACGCATCGGGATACAGATCCCGAAGGTTGATCTTCTGCATTATGTACCTCCGTTTCGATTCACAGGTTGACGGGTGAACCGAAACGAAGGCGGTGGGCGGCACCGTTCGGGGAAATTCCCGAAAAAACGACAAGCAAAAGCGCCAGCATCCGAAGAACGGCGGCTGGCGCTGCGAAAAGAACTCTTATAATACTTGTGAACCAGACACGATAGTGCCTGTTCATAAGCAGATGGAGATCGGTTGACGGTCAGACTTTTTTTGGCAGAAAACTCCCTGGCGAATTATGTCGAAA
>DBFJJS010000015.1:0-5022 GCA_048393055.1 Candidatus Faeciplasma sp. | reverse complement strand
GCACAGGCCATGCTCAATGACCCCCATATTTTGATTTTAGACGAGCCGACGGCGGGGCTTGACCCGAAAGAACGCGTCCGTTTCCGCAATTTGATCAGCGCCTTTTCCAAAGACCGCATCGTGATCCTGTCTACGCATATTGTTTCCGATGTGGAGTTTATCGCAGAGGAAATCATTATGATGAAATCCGGGCAAATCATTCACTTTGGGAATCCGCAGGAGATCACTTCTGAAATTGACGGGCAAGTGTGGGAATGCACGGTTCCGACTGCCTATGCAGAAAAATATGCGGCCGCCTACAATACGAGCAATCTGCGGAATACCGGTGAAAACCAGACAATTTTGCGGATCATTGGAGATCGTCCGCCGATGGAAAATGCGGTAAGGGTGCAGCCCACTTTGGAAGATTTGTACCTGTTCTATTTCAAAGGGGGTTGTGAAGAATGAAAAAACTGATTCTTTTTGAACTGCGGAAAGTATTTTCAAAGCGTTTATCTTTGATTGCTCTGGTTGGAATACTTCTGTTTTCTGTCTTGATTTCCTTTTCTACCTATCAAAACAAATATGCTTTTGACGGTGTAAGTGCGGAAGGTTCAGGTAAAACGGCAGTAGAAATCGACAAGGGAATTGCCGCGAAATACGAGGGAATATTGACCGACGAAAAAGTACAGCAAATGATGAATGACTTTGCGCCGACCCATGATCTGCATGGCCTCAATGCGATATACTCGTATCAAAACGCTACACAATCCGCCGCCTTTTCCCGATTTTCTGATAAAGAGGGAAATTGGAACGGATTAAGTGTTTCAGATGTGTTCGGTAATGAAGAAATCAAAATTGGCTATGTGGACGGTTGGCTTTCCACCAGCCAAAACATGGTGCGGGTTTTTGTTGCACTTGCTCTTGTGGTTATCATCATGCTTGCTCCGATTTTCTCCGGCGAGTATGAAGGTGTTGACAATATCATATTGACAAGTAAATACGGCAAAACCAAATGTGCTACTGCAAAGGTAGCAGCAGGTATTCTTACCGCCATTCTCACTACCGCGCTGGTTGCGGCTTTTAACTTGCTTCTTGCTCTTATCTTTTACGGAACGGAAGGGCTGGATTGTAGTATTCTATTCGCTCCCAGTGACTATGTAGAGGGGTTCATTCCTTTCAATATCACTTGTGAAACGTTGCTAAAATATCAAATCCTTTTGGCGTTTACCTGTACTCTCAGCGTAACGGGAATTACGCTGCTTATATCTGCAATCAGTAAAAATCAGATTGTAGCTTTCGTTGCGTCTATGGCAATTTTTCTTTTTCCGGTTTTGCTGCCGATCACAGAAGCAAATCCGTTGTTCCGCTTGATTGGGCTTTTACCCTTGTATCATGTGCAGGCCGTTTCGCTCTTATCAGTGGAGCAAATGAATAACGGTATGCTGTATGCGGTGTGGGCAATCCCGACAGCATTGCTCTTTTTAGGAATTGGCGCAGTTATATCTTGCCGCGTATTTGCAAAGCACCAGGTTTCATAAATCATTCGCACAGAGCCGCTAACAGCAGATTTGCGCGAAGTTAGAGAACAGCGGCTTTGAAATATCGAAATCAAAGCCGCCGTTTTCTTTTTCAAAAATGAGAATACGGGGGGTGTATTAAAGTCGCCCTTTTTTAAGGATACGGCGGTATTGGGGAGGTATCGCTGTGTCCTTTTTCCTTTTCCATCCCCCTAACCTGTCAAAAAAAGCCCACCCACCCAGCAGGATCAGTCCGGCGGCGGATACGAAATTTGGCAGTACATAAATGAATTTGTCATTTCATGCGCTTGCGTGGCCTTGTGTCGCGCAGGCGCATTTTGCTTGTCCGACTTCTGGACACTTTGTCCAGAAGTGCGGGGCGGCTCCCCAGGGTGCCGCTCCCCGCCAGCTCCCCATTTTGTTTCCGCTCAACCCATCAACCGAAACAAAATGGAGGACAAGCTATGACAACGATCAATCTGAAAGATTTTTATTATTGGTACTTAACGGACGAGCTGGTGGAGGTGCCTGACGAGGTGGCCGAGGAGCTCATGGCAAGCAAGCGGCGCGAGGCGGCCCATGCGGAACGGGTGCGCTACAACAAGGCTTATTATTCCCTGGACTGTGACGATGGGATCGAATACTCCGCCTGCCTGCACGAGCCCAGCCCCCAGGAGCTCATGGATCGCAAGGAGCTGTTTTTCCGGCTGTGGAACGCCCTCAACTCTCTGCCGGAGATCCAGGGCCGCCGGGTGGACGCTCATTTGATCCTGGGAAAGAGCTACCGTCAGATCGCCCGCGAGGAGGGCGTGGACAAGAGCGCCGTCCGCTGCTCCGTGAAATGCGGGATTGAGCGCATGAAAAAATATTTGCAGGAAAATTTCTAAGTTACCATCTCCATTCACCCCTCTTTTTCTGGTGGTATGTGAGAGGAGGTTTTCTCTCCGCAAAGGAGGCGCGGGGGCCACAGGCCGCCACCCCCTTTGCGGGGGAGCGCCGCTGCCGAGTATGGCTGTCTTATGACGGGGCAAGAAAATGAGCGCGGCGTTCCCCGCCATTTATGAAAGTGAGGGATAACAGAATGGACTATGATCCTATGTTGGTTGCTATGCTGTCCCAGCCGTGGAACAACAACGCCTGCCGTGGCTATGTCATCTACGCGATGGAGAACTGCGGGTTTTCTCCTAACGACATCCGGCGCGTGGTGGCGGAGCTCTATGAGGTTTTCGACTTCCGCAGTCTGGAAGAGGCCCAGCAGCACTTTGAGGAAAGCCCTTACTGACTTCTGGACAAAGTGTCCAGAGGTAGCCATTTAGCCGGACGGCCAGCACTTTCACGGTGCTGGCCGTTTCTGCTCATCATTGGAAATACTGGCGAATAACTGCAAAGGAGGTTTTCTGTGAAGCTAAACGCACAAGTGATTGAAAAGATGCAGAGCGTCAATCTTGACGCGGTGGATAAGGAAACGCTTGTTGACGCAAGCGGTTTTGTTTTTGATAATTCGTTACCGCTGGAAAAGCGAGCTGCCCGTATGCTGGAACAGTTGAAAAACCCCTATTGTTTCCGCTATGGCGATATGGCCATCAAGCTGGAATTTGCCGAGGACGGCCCCTCTCTCCAGGAATTGCTGACGGGCTTTTTCCTGCGGCAGAAAAGCGGGCTGTAACGATCCGCCACTTCCAGACACGTTGTCCAGAGGTGGAGTCATCCTTGTTGTACCCCCGGTGCAGAGGTATAATATAGATGTAATGTGATAGGAAGGAGGACACATGGCAAGAACAGCAAACCGGGGGACAATGAGCGCCAGTTCCCCAACTTCATATAATGTGATGCGCTGGAGATTAGGGAAATACATTCGCCTTTCTAAAGAAGATTTGCTCCGTGGCCGCGATGAAAGCAACAGCGTTGTAAATCAGCGGCGGCTCCTGGAACAATACCACCAGGCCCACCTGGATGAGTTCTATGAGGGCGCGGAAGCGGACGTATATGTGGATGACGGAAAAACAGGTACGGACACCAACCGCGAGGACTTTCAGCGGCTCCTGTCCGATATATCCAGCGGCAGAATTAACTGCGTGATTGTAAAAGACCTGTCCCGTCTTTCCAGAAACTATACCGATGCCGGAAACCTGATTGAAAATCTTTTCGTCCGGCTCAACGTCCGTTTTATCAGCTTGGCGGAGGGCGTGGACAGCTACCGCAACCCCGACAGCGTATCAAATATAATCGTCCCCATTACGAACGTAATGAACGATCAATACTGCTACCAGACCTCAAAGAAAATCCGTCAGGTGTTTGATATGAAGCGCCGCAACGGTGAGTTTATCGGCTCGTATGCTCCGTATGGATATGTGAAAGACCCCGGCGATAAGCACGCCCTGCTGGTTGACCCGGAGGCCGCCGAAGTAGTCAAAAGCATTTTTTCCATGTTTCTGTCTGGTATGAATAAGCGCGGGATTACCTATTATCTGAACGATCATGGTGTCCTTTGCCCCACGGCCTACAAGAAACAGCAGGGGCTCAAATACAATGCTCCCAACGCCCAAAGCAATCCTATGTGGAGCACGATTACCATAGACACGATCTTGAAAAACCGTGTCTATGTGGGGGATATGGTGCAGGGACGTCAACGGGTGAAAAGCTATAAAATCCATATCCAGGAGCGGGTGCCGGAGGAAGAATGGTTTATCGTAGAAAATACCCACGAGGCCATAATTGACCGAGAAACCTTTGATAAGGTGCAGGGCTTGCTCAAGCGCGACACGCGCACAGCTCCAAAAGCAAAGCAGCTTTACCTGTTCAGCGGCTTTCTGAAATGCGCCGACTGCGGCAGGGCGATGTCCCGGATCGCTTCAAAAGGCATTTATGTCTATTACCAGTGCGGAACATATAAAAGCCTTTCAAAAAAGGCTTGCACCATGCACTCCATCAAGAGTGACCGCCTGGAGGCGGGCGTCCTGTTTGCAATTCAACAACAGGTACATTTGGCCGTTGCCTATTCGGAGCTGGTGTCCCGTATCAATTCCGCGCCCCTCAAAAAAAGCAAGTCAAAGCGGCTGGAGGATGCCATCGCCGCAAAAGAAAAAGAGCTTGCTAAAATCATGCGATATAAGCAAGCCCTTTATCAAGACTGGAAAGACGGGGAAATCACCCGCAACGAATACCGCCACATGAGCGAGGACTATGAGCGGCAAGCCGAGGCCCTAAATAATGTCCTGCGGACGCTGACAGACGAGCAGGAACAACTGGAAAACGGCGTGGATGCGGAAAGTCCTTTTCTGACAGCATTTCTCAAATATCAGAACATCGACAAACTGACACGGGAAATTCTGGCCGAGCTCATTGATTATATCAAAGTTTACGAGGGCGGCAATATTAGCGTGAAATTCAAATACGCTGATGAGTTCCGTCGCATGGCTGAATATATCGAGCTCAACGCTCCTATGGTTCAAGAGGCTGCGGGCTGATATATAGCCCTATTACCTAATCCGTTTGCTGGTTTTCCTAATATATATTGCCCATA
>DBFJJS010000014.1:0-67622 GCA_048393055.1 Candidatus Faeciplasma sp. | reverse complement strand
CGTCCGTTTTGAGGTAATCACCTTTGAGGTAATTACCTCTGAGGTCATCGCCGTCTATTATTTTGATGTTCAGCTCAGCCGCGCGGTGACGAGTGATGGCCCGACATCTTTGAGACGTTACTGCTGAGGCCTGTGCAAACTTCCCTCCAAAGCGTCCTCTTAAAACCGCAAGCTCGTTCAGCGCTTCAGTAGTTATAGCGCAGGTTTTGCAGCTTATAAACAGAGGTATAGTTCCTCTTGTCGCCATGACGTCTATTTCGTTTGTGACGTTTTCGCGTCCAAAGCCGCCTTCCCAGTCTACAACTACGCTTGTACGAACGTCTGCAAATGCTCCCGCGTCAATACACGCCTTGTATACATACAACTCCAAAACGCTTCCGACGTCCCGCAGCCACGCCCTTATCTGAAGGTCCTTAAAGCGAAAGCTGACCGACTTTTCTGGTACTATTACAAGTCCGCTTATATAGCCCAAACGCTCAAAATCGCGCAGCGCGTCCTCCGGAGCGGGGATAGGTCCTCCGCGTTCTCCCTTTACCCTGTACGGGGCACGGACCTTTAAAGATACCCTGCCGTCTTTTTCGGGCTGCGACGCTCGCTGCATAAAGCCGACTATTCTGTTCCAGCAGGATTTATACTTCATATACAGCTTAAAAAAGCTGTCAAAGCTGTCCATATAGCGGGAAAGCACACTGTTGTCCACCCGGCCTGTGCGCATAGCTCCGCCTGCGACCAAAAAACAGTCCTCAACGCTGTATTCGACACGGCATTCCAGCTCGTCGGCAAAGGGGGCGTTGTGAATGTTGAAAAAGCGGTTGCGCTTGCGGCTGTAGGTAAAGGCGGGAAGCCCGGATTTTGCGCATACAAGCCCGCCGGCAAAGAGTGCGGCGTCCGTCCCGCCGGTTATATCAAGAACGCAGTCGGGGTAGGCTTTTATGACATGATTAAGTATTTGCTCGATTTTTTCGGTGTCGTATATGCCTGTCTCCAGGAACACAAGCTCTGTGTCTATCCCGCGGTGCGTTAAAAACCTGCGTATTCTGCTTTGCGCCGATTTATTACGGGCTACCTCCACGGGGCAGAGGATGACCGTTCTCTCCGGGCGGAACACCTCTGTCGAGAGGATGTTTTCAACCGGGCGTTCATCATATAGCTCTATCAGAGTTTTCATACTTTATTCAGCGGCCGCATTGCGGAAAGCGCCGATGTATATTGCGGCTGTATCCTGCGTCCGCGTCTCCTTTTAATATTATTATAAGCGTTGTTTTTTCCCTGTCAATACGATGATGGAATATTGAGCGTTTAAGCAATACACAAAACTTGTACAGGCATATGGAGCATAATTTTTATGCATTTCGCCGGATTAAAAATTGTTGACAAAGCAGCAGAGCGATGATATAATGAGCTAAAGTATAAAAGCGATGACGAAGATCGGTTGAGAATAAAACTGCTTTAAGAGAGCCGGCATTTGGTGAGAGCCGGCAGCAGAGTTCTTGAACCTCTCCCTTCCGAGCTGGCGGCTTGAACGGCGTATGCCTATTAGGGTCACCCGTGACACTGCGTAAATGTAGAGGGATTGTTTGATCCCATAAGTGGCAGTTTTACTGCAATTTGAGTGGTACCGCGAGTGTAGTTATTGCACCCGTCTCAAAGCTATTCGCTTTGGGGCGGGATTTTTAATTTTTTTAATCCTAAGATTAAAAATCAGATTAAAAATCCCTCTGCCCCAAATAACGGTAAGTCGGAAATCATTTCGACAGGATAAGGAGAGATTATTATGATGGATGCAACCAAGTACAAGCCGGGCTATTATCCCGCGCCGGGAGTTCATAACAAGTGGGTCACAAAGGACAGGATAGAAAAACCGCCGATATGGTGCAGCGTCGATATGAGGGACGGCAACCAAAGCCTTGTCATACCTATGAGCTTTGAGGAAAAGCTCGAATTTTACAAGCTTTTGCTCGAGGTCGGCTTTAAGGAGATAGAGGTGGGCTTTCCGGCCGCCAGCGAAACGGAGTACGATTTCCTGCGCGCGCTTATAGAAAACGGCCTTATCCCTCAGGACGTTACGGTCCAGGTGCTTACTCAGTGCCGCGAGCATATCATCCGCAAGACCTTTGAGGCATGTAAGGGAGCGCCGTCCGCTATTATTCATTTTTACAATTCGGTAAGCGTTGTTCAGCGCGAGCAGGTGTTCCGCAAGTCCAAGGAGGAGATAAAGCAGATAGCCGTTGACGGCGCAAAGCTAGTTAAAAAGCTTGCCGGCGAGTACGAGGGCAATTTCCGGTTTGAGTATTCTCCCGAGAGCTTTACCGGAACAGAGCCGGAGTATGCGCTTGAGGTATGCAACGCCGTTTTAGACGTGCTGGAGCCGTCCGAGGACAATAACGTAATAATCAACCTGCCTGTAACTGTGGAAATGAGCATGCCGCACATTTATGCGCAGCAGGTTGAATACATCAGCGAAAACCTTAAGTACAGGGAGCATGTGACGCTTTCTCTGCACCCGCACAACGACAGAGGAACGGGAGTTGCGGACACGGAGCTCGCGCTTTTGGCGGGGGCTGACCGTGTTGAGGGAACGCTTTTCGGAAACGGAGAGAGGACCGGAAACGTCGATATCATAACCCTTGCCCTTAACATGTACTCCCATGGGGTAGACCCTAAGCTCAACTTTTCGGATATGCCGCACCTTGTCGAGGTTTACGAAAGGTGCACAAGAATGCATGTATACGAGCGCACGCCGTATGCCGGGGCGCTTGTGTTCGCGGCGTTCTCTGGAAGCCATCAGGACGCTATTGCAAAGGGCATGAAGTACCGTGAGGAAAAGAAGCTTCACCAGTGGAACGTTCCGTATATCCCGATAGACCCGCACGATATAAACAGGACCTACGACGCCGATGTTATAAGAGTCAATTCGCAGAGCGGCAAGGGCGGAATAGGATATCTTTTAGAGCAGGCTTACGGATATGTGCTCCCTCCCAAGATGAGAGAAGACTTAAGCTATCTGTGCAAGTCGGTTTCGGATCACGAGCATAAGGAGCTTAAAGCGCCGGAGGTATTTGAAATATTCAAGTCTCATTATCTTGCCGGCGGCGGAAGCATAAAGATAAAGGATATGACGTTCAGGCGCAGGGGCGATACCGTTGAAACGGAGATAGAATTTTCGGCAGACGGAAAATCCAAAACTCTAAAGGCGCAGGGCAACGGCTCGCTCGACGCCGTGAGCAACGCCCTTAAGAGCTTTACCGGTCAGGACTACGAGCTTTTGGTATACTCCGAGCACAGTATGCAGGGAAGCGGCTCGGAAAGCGTCGCGGCGGCGTATATAGGTCTTAAGGATAAGGACGGAAATATGAGCTGGGGCGCGGGAACGGACACCGACATTATCCACGCCAGCGCAACCGCACTGTTAAACGCCTTTAACAATATGAAGTTGAAATAAAATCTGTTATATAGAAGAGAGGTAATATCCATGGGAATGACAATGACGCAGAAAATTCTTGCCAGCCACGCCGGGCTTGAGAGCGTGAAGGCGGGTCAGCTTATCAACGCAAGGCTCGACATTGTTCTCGGCAACGATATTACAACGCCGGTTGCGGTAAACGAATTTAAAAAGTCAGGGTTTACAAGGGTCTTTGACAAGGACAGGATAGCGATAGTTTTGGACCACTTTGTGCCAAACAAGGACATTAAGGCTGCTCAGCAGTCGAAGCAGTGCCGGGAGTTTGCCGGATGCTATGATATTAGCCATTTCTACGACGTGGGAAAGATGGGAATAGAGCACGCGCTTTTGCCTGAGCAGGGCGTAGTAACCGCCGGAGACTGCATTATAGGCGCAGACAGCCACACCTGCACCTACGGCGCGCTTGGCGCATTCTCAACGGGAGTCGGAAGCACCGATATGGCGGCGGGAATGGCTACCGGAATGGCGTGGTTCAAGGTGCCGTCGGCGATCAGGTTTGATTTAAAGGGCAGGCTTCCGTCCAATTGCAGCGGAAAGGACGTAATACTCACTATCATAGGCATGATAGGCGTGGACGGCGCTCTTTACAAGAGCATGGAATTTACCGGCGAGGGAGTGGCTTCGCTGTCGATGGACTCAAGGCTGTGCATATGCAATATGGCGATAGAAGCGGGGGCTAAAAACGGCATATTCCCGGTTGACGGCGTAACTATCGAATATATGAAGGGCAGATGCGAGCGAGAGCCGGTTATATATGAGGCCGACCCCGATGCGGAATACGAAAAAACCATTGAAATCGATCTTTCAAAAATAGTTCCTACGGTCAGCTGCCCTCATCTTCCCGAAAACACCCGCCCTGCAGGCGAGCTGTCGGATATAAAGATAGACCAGGTCGTAATAGGAAGCTGCACAAACGGGCGCATGGAGGACATGGAAGCGGCATACAGGGTATTAAACGGCAAAAAGGTCGCAGACGGCGTCCGCTGCATAATAATCCCCGCTACGATGAAGATAATGCGCGAGTGCGTCGAGCGCGGATATGTAACCGCGTTTATTGACGCCGGCGCGGTAGTTTCAACCCCGACCTGCGGTCCGTGCCTGGGAGGCTATATGGGGATACTCGCGGAGGGCGAGAGGTGCATATCAACTACAAACCGCAACTTTGTCGGCAGGATGGGACATGTAAAGAGCGAGGTGTACCTTGCGTCTCCCGAAACCGCCGCCGCAAGCGCGCTGACAGGATATATTACCGAGTACAGGGGATAGCGGCATTAATTATTTTACAACGAAAGGAGAGCCTTTGAAATTTAAAGACAAAGGGCATGGTGATATAATGAACACACAGGGTAAGGTTTTCAAATACGGGGACAATGTCGATACCGACGTTATAATACCCGCAAGATATTTAAACACCTCCGACGCCGCCGAGCTTGCTCAGCACTGCATGGAGGACATAGACAAATGCTTTGTGGAAAATGTCAAGCCGGGGGATATAATAGTAGCGGGCTGGAATTTCGGCTGCGGCTCGTCGAGGGAGCACGCCCCGCTTGTAATTAAAACCTGCGGCACGGGCTGCGTAATAGCCAAGAGCTTTGCAAGGATTTTTTACCGCAATTCGATAAACATCGGGCTCCCCATACTTGAGTGCCCGAAGGCGTGCGATGAGATAAACGCCGGCGACGAGGTGTCGATAGACTTTGATACCGGCGAGATAAAGGATATTACCACCGGCAGGAGCTATCATGCCGAGCCTTTCCCGCCGTTTATCCAGAATATTATCAGGGCGGGAGGCCTGCTTGCCTCTATTAAAAACCAGTAACATTTTAAACCGAACAGTACGGGAGGGAGTAGCTTTGAATAAAAAGATTGCGCTTATACGGGGGGACGGAATAGGTCCTGAAATAGTCGCGCAGGCTCAAAAGGTACTTGACAGGATCGCAGATATATACGGTCACAGCTTTAATTACGTCGAGGTCGATATGGGCGGCGCAGCGATAGATAAGTGGGGCGACCCGCTTCCGGAGGAAATGCTTAAAGCCTGCATCGAATCGGACAGCGTGCTGCTCGGCGCGGTCGGCGGGGACAAGTGGAACTCGCTTCCCGGAGATAAGCGCCCCGAAAAGGGACTTTTAAGGCTTCGCGCCGGCATGGGAGTATACAGCAACAACCGTCCGGCTAAGATATGGTCTCAGCTTGCGGACGCGTCTCCGCTTAAAAGCTCCATTGTGGAAAAGGGAATAGACTTTATAATAGTTCGGGAGCTGATAGGCGGAATATACTTCGGCGAGCATATAACCCAGGAGCAGGGCGGTAAAAGAATCGCCACCGATGTACTCAAATACAATGAGGACGAGATAGAGAGAATAGCGAAAATAGGCTTTGAAACTGCGAGAAAGCGCCGCAAAAAGCTCTGCTCGGTAGAAAAAAGCAACGTTTTGGATTCGAGCAGGCTTTGGAAATCGGTGGTGCACCGTGTCGCGCGGGAATATCCCGACGTGGAGCTTTGCGACATGCTTGTCGACAACTGCGCCATGCAGATAGTAAAGAACCCGTCTCAGTTTGACGTTATTGTCACAGAGAACATGTTCGGAGACATACTTTCCGACGAGGCGTCCATGATAACCGGCTCTATCGGAATGATACCGTCGTCGAGCCTTGGCGCATCGCATTGCGGACTTTACGAGCCTATACACGGCTCTGCGCCGGATATTGCCGGCATGGACATCGCAAACCCCATAGGAACTATCCTGTCCGCCGCAATGATGCTAAGATACAGCTTTGACATGCCGCATGAGGCCGACGCCGTGGAAAATGCGGTTTCAAGGGTTTTGGACATGGGATACCGTACCGCGGACATCTTGCCGTCAGACCATAATAAGGCGCAGGGCTGCCGCAGGATCGGATGCTCAGAAATGGGAAGGCTGATAGTACAAAGCTTGAGAAAGGATTAAATTATGCAGTTATCAGGCGCAGATATAGTAGTCAGGACGCTTATTGAGCAGGGCTGCAAGGTGGTATTCGGATATCCCGGAGGTCAGATAATAAACGTCTACGACTCTCTTTATAAATACAGCGGCGAAATCGAACACATTTTAACCGCTCACGAACAGGGTGCAGTCCATGCGGCGGACGGTTATTCAAGAACTACCGGCAGGGTAGGCGTGGTAATGGCGACGTCCGGACCGGGAGCGACAAATCTGGTAACCGGCATTGCGACGGCTCACCTTGATTCTATACCGCTTATCGCCATAACGGGAAACGTCCCCACTACACAGATAGGCTACGACAGCTTCCAGGAAATAGACATAACCGGTATCACCCTTCCGATAACAAAGCACAATTATTTTGTAAGCCACGTAAGCGAGCTTGCCGATACTATCCGCGAGGCGTTCAGGCTTGCGATCTCGGGAAGGCCCGGACCTGTTCTTATCGATATACCAAAGGACGTTCAGATTGCAATGTGCGACTACGAGCCCAAGCCGCCCGTAGTAAGGGACGAGCCTCAGCCCGCCAAGGAGATAAGAATAGAAGAGGCGGCAAGGATAATCAACTCCTGTGAAAGACCGTATATATATTTCGGAGGCGGCTTGATATCAAGCGGGGCGCAAAAGGAGATGCTTGAGCTTGCGGACAGGATAGATGCTCCGATAGGCTGCTCGCTTATGGGCATTTCCGCCATACCGACCGACCACCCGAGATTCCTGGGAATGCAGGGAATGCACGGGCATTACGCGTCCTCGCTCGCTATGCACAATGCAGGCTGCATAATAGCGCTGGGCGCAAGGTTTAACGACAGGGTCACGGGTAACCGTCTCAAATTTGCGCCGAACGCAAAGGTAGTGCATATAGACGTAGACGGCTCGGAGCTTTCAAAGACCGTGGACGACACGGTGGGATTGCGCGGAGACGTTAAAAAGACTCTTGAAAAGCTGCTCCCGCTTATCAAAGAAACAAAGAATCCTGAATGGCAGGAAAAGATAAGACGCCTTAAAAAAGAGGAACGAGAGCTTGAGGACAGGCGCGGCGGTATGACTCCTAAAAACGTCATGAACCTGCTAAACGGGTATTTAAAAGATAATACTCCTGTTGTAACCGACGTGGGACAGCATCAGATGTGGGCGGCGCAGAATTTAAGATTTAAAAAGTGCCGCAGGTTTGTTTCAAGCGGAGGTCTTGGAACGATGGGCTTCGGCATGGGCGCGGCAATAGGCTCGGCGTACGGCACGGGAGAGCAGACCGTGCTCGTCACCGGCGACGGCGGCTTTGGGATGTGCTTAAACGAGCTTGCGACAGCGGTGACATATAACGTGCCGATAATAATACTTCTTATGAACAACGGCGTTTTGGGAATGGTGAGGCAGTGGCAGACTCTGTTTTTCGACAAGCACTACTCAAATACAGTTCTGGACAGGCAGACCGACTTTGTGGCGCTTGCAAAGGCATTTGGGGCTGACGGAGAGAGTGCTTACACTCTCGAGGAGCTTGACCGAGCGCTGGCAAACGGCTTTTCCTCAGGCGGACCGTACCTCATCAACTGTTATATAGACAAGGATGAGCTGGTTCTGCCCATGCTTCCCCCCGGCGGCTCGATGGACGATATCATAGTAAAGGTGGGAGATTAATATGAACAGATACACGGTGGCCGTGCTCGTAAAAAACCAGTTCGGCGTTTTGAACAGGGTTACAAGCATGTTCAGAAGAAGGCAGTTTAACATCTCCGCGCTTACTGTGAGTGAAACCGAGTCGGCGGAGCTTTCGAGAATAACGGTTTTATTCGACGGCGAGGAGGTTCAGAAGCAGCAGCTTATCAACCAGCTTTATAAGCTTCCGGACGTATGCTCCATAAAAGAGCTGAAAAGCGATGAATCGGTGAGCGTAGAGCTTCTTCTGATAAAGATGGAGAACAGTCCCAAGACAAGGGACGAAATACTTGCCGCTGCCCAGGGATTCGAGGCAAGGACGGTGGACTACTCTAAGGAGTCCATCATATTCCAGCTGACGGCGGACACCCGCAGGATAGACGACTTTGTAAACCTGATGAAGGACTATAAAATTCTCGAGATATGCCGCACCGGAATAGTTTCGCTTGAGCGCGGCAGCTCGACAATTCGCAAGGTGACAAATTATTAATTTGATTTTATAAAAAGGAGTAAAGAATTATGGCAAGGATTTTTTATCAGCAGGACTGCAATCTTCAGAAGCTTGACGGAAAAACCGTGGCTATCATAGGCTACGGCTCTCAGGGACACGCTCATGCGCTCAACCTTAAGGACAGCGGCGTAAACGTAATAGTAGGTCTGTACGAGGGAAGCAAGAGCTGGGCGAAGGCCGAGAGCCAGGGCTTAAAGGTCATGACCTCCGCAGAGGCGGCAAAAAATGCGGACATCATTATGATACTTATCAACGATGAAAAGCAGGCAAAGCTTTATAAGGAGAGCATCGAGCCCAACCTTACCGAGGGCAAGACCCTTGCGTTCGCGCACGGCTTCAACATTCATTTCGGATGCATCAAGCCGCCCAAGAATGTAAACGTAATAATGATAGCTCCCAAGGGACCGGGACACACTGTAAGAAGCGAGTATCTTGCCGGAAAGGGCGTTCCCTGCCTTATAGCCGTTGAGCAGGATGCTACCGGCGACGCGTGGGATATAGGTCTTGCGTATGCTTTGGGAATAGGCGGCGCAAGAGCGGGCGTTTTGGAGACTACGTTCCGCACCGAGACTGAAACTGACCTCTTCGGCGAGCAGGCAGTGCTTTGCGGAGGTGTCTGCGCTCTTATGCAGGCCGGATTTGAAACGCTTGTCGAAGCCGGATACGACCCAAGAAATGCATATTTTGAGTGCATTCACGAGATGAAGCTCATCGTAGACCTTATCTATCAGAGCGGATTTAAGGGAATGAGATATTCCATTTCCAACACAGCCGAGTACGGCGACTACATCACCGGCCCGAAGATTATAACCGACGAGACCAAAAAGACCATGAAGAAGATCTTAAAGGACATTCAGGACGGCACATTTGCGAAGGAATTCCTGCTTGACATGTCAGACGCCGGAGCTCAGGTTCATTTTAATGCCATGCGCAAGCTGGCTGCTGAGCATCCTTCCGAGATTGTCGGAGAAGAGATCCGCAAGCTTTACAGCTGGAACGGCGAGGAAAAGCTCATAAACAACTGATAATTTTTTCGCGGCAAACTCCCGTGGCATGCTTTGCGGGCGCTTTGCCGCGGCTGATATTATAAACTTATAAGCTAAAAAGCAACAAACTTCGAAAGGAATCAAAAGCCATGAAAAGCGACGCTATAAAATGCGGGGCGCAGAATGCGCCGCACAGGGCGCTGTACAACGCGCTCGGACTTACCGAGGAGGAGCTTTCAAGACCGCTTATAGGAATAGTAAGCTCGTATAACGAAATAGTCCCGGGACATATGAATATAGACAAAATCGTAGAGGCGGTAAAGCTCGGAGTCGCCATGGCGGGCGGAACACCGATAGTATTTCCGGCCATAGCCGTGTGCGACGGAATTGCAATGGGTCATACCGGCATGAAATACAGCCTTGTGACAAGGGATCTTATCGCGGATTCGACAGAAGCTATGGCGATGGCCCACGGGTTTGACGGGCTTGTCATGGTTCCCAACTGCGATAAAAACGTGCCGGGGCTTCTGATGGCGGCCGCAAGGCTGAATATCCCGACAGTGTTTGTCAGCGGCGGACCGATGCTCGCGGGACATATCGACGGCGGCAGGGCGAGCTTTTCTACCATCTCGGAGGCGGTGGGAAGGTTCAACGCCGGGAAGATAACGGAGCAAAAGCTTAAGGAATTTGAGTGCAAAACCTGTCCTACCTGCGGCTCCTGCTCCGGAATGTATACCGCAAACTCAATGAACTGCCTTACCGAGGCTATCGGAATGGGACTTAAGGGCAACGGCACCATACCTGCCGTTTACTCCGAGAGGATAAGGCTTGCAAAGCACGCCGGAATGGCGGTCATGGAGCTTGTAAGAAAGGATATACGTCCCAGGGACATCATGACGGAGGACGCGTTTATGAATGCTCTTACAGTCGATATGGCTCTTGGCTGCTCGACAAACAGCATGCTGCACCTTCCCGCAATAGCTCACGAGTGCAAAATAGAGATAAACCTTGACATTGCAAACGACATCAGTTCAAAAACTCCGAACCTGTGCCACCTTGCCCCCGCCGGTCAGACATATGTCGAGGACCTGAACGAAGCCGGCGGAGTGTATGCAGTTATGAACGAGCTGAGCAAGAAGGGTCTTATACGCACCGAATGCGTCACCGTTTCGGGAAAGACGATAGGCGAGTGCATAAAGGACTGCATAAATCTGAATCATGACGTTATCCGTCCTATAGACGACCCGTACAGCGAAACAGGCGGAATAGCGGTGCTAAGGGGAAATCTTGCGCCTGAGGGCTGCGTAGTGAAGCGCTCGGCTGTGCTGCCCGAAATGCTTGTCCACGAAGGACCTGCAAGGGCTTACGACTGCGAGGAGGACGCCCAGGCGGCTATAAACGCGGGAAAAATCAATCCCGGGGACGTTGTCGTTATACGCTACGAAGGGCCTAAGGGCGGTCCGGGAATGAGGGAAATGCTCAATCCTACCTCGTCAATCATGGGCATGGGTCTTGGAAACAGCGTCGCGCTTATAACGGACGGACGCTTCAGCGGCGCGACAAGGGGCGCGTGCGTAGGTCATATAACCCCCGAGGCAGCTGCCGGAGGTCCTATCGGAATCATCGAGGAAGGGGACGTCATCCGAATAGACATACCTGCGAACAAAATAGAGCTTAAGATTTCGGACGAGGAAATGAAGCGCAGGCTTTCATCGTTTAAGCCAAAGACCAAGGAGCTTACGGGATATCTTAAGAGATACGCAAGGCTTGTTTCGGGCGGCGCATACGGAGCGGTGCTTGACTGATATGACAAAAGCAGAGCTGAATAAGATAAGGATAGAGCTGTCGTCGCTGTGCGTTTTCAGAAAAATACTTGAGGACGGCGTCGTCCGCGCGTTCACGGACTATCTTGCGTCTGTTGACGCCGAGGATACCGCGCTGTCGGTATCGGAGTATTCGGCGTTCGTATCAAGGCTTTACGAGGCGAACGGCGGAAGCCTTTCAAAGCACATAGAGGATCTGTGCTGCGAAAGCGAAAACGTATATGTAAGGCTGATAGGAGCGGGAGAAAAGCCAAAGGGATGCATAGCGTCGAGCGTCAAAAGCGAGCTTGAGCTGCTTGGGCGCGTTGCCTCTTTAAAAAAGGAGGACATAACCGAGCCTCTGAAGTGGAACGGCTTTTTGCCCGGTTTCCTGTCCGAAAAGACCGAGCTTTTGGATATGTATACTCACAGAATCGAGAACATCGGCAGGTACGGCTACGGAAAATACGCCGCAAACCCGATGTTCTACATAGACGGCGGCAAAAAGATAGTGCCCGTAAAAAATCCCGACAGGATAAGCCTTGATGAGCTTGTCGATTATGAGAGCCAGAGAAAGCGGATAATAGACAACACCAAAGCGCTGCTTGACGGAAAGCCCGCCGCCAACATACTTCTTACCGGCGACGCGGGAACGGGAAAATCCTCGACGGTAAAGGCGGTAGTGAACGCTTTTTACAGTGACGGGCTCAGGATAATAGAGGTTAGAAAGGATCAGCTCGACGCCATACCAAAAATTTTGGATGAGCTTGCGGGCAATCCGCTCAAGTTTATTTTGTTTATCGACGACCTATCGTTTCTTTCCGACGATGACAGCTTCAACGGCCTTAAGGCAGTGCTTGAGGGATCTGTTTCCGCAAGGTCGCAAAACGTAGTGGTGTATGCTACGAGCAACCGCAGGCACATCGTAAGGGAAAGCTTCTCTGACCGGGAGTCCGGCGACGAGGTGCACCGCAACGACTCCATGCAGGAGATGATTTCGCTGTCGGACAGGTTCGGCCTGCATATATCGTTTGACAGACCGGATAAAAAGACCTATCTTGATATTGTTCTCAGCCTCGCCGGAAAGAGCGGGCTTGAAACGCCGGACGAAGAGCTTATCGCCAGGGCGGAGAGATTTGCCCTTGAGAGGGGAGGACGCTCCGCGCGCCTTGCAAGACAATTTATTGACAGCATCCTGTCCTCAGAAGGGACGGCAAAATAAAGAATTGACTGTAAAGAATCCGTTTCGTAAATTTTCGGGACGGATTTTTTGCATATGCTTGATTACCTGAGCGACATTTGCTATAATCAATTTAAGATTATTCTTAAGCAATAATGACATATGGCAAAGCAGCGTCGCGGATAGCTCTGTCGGCTGCTGTTTTTAATACGGGAGACGGTATGAAATCATCTAAATCAGCGAGAATAGCGGTGATCGTGCTGTGCATAGTTTTGGTTGTCGCGGGAATAGGAATTTTAATCGGAGGCAGGCAGTCGCTGCCTGTGGGAGTGGACGGCGATGATCCGGCTGTTTCCGGCACGGGCGAGAGAGCTGTTACAACGGCGGGCGACCCATCGGGCGCAGTGACTCAGCCCCCGGCTTCTGAAACAACATCTGCACAGTCAACGGCCTCGGAAACAACCTCCGCAGAGCCGCCGGAAACCGAAATTACATCTATGCAGCCACCTGCTTCGGACATGGAGCAATCAGATCCGCCGGAGCCGGAAGGCGAAGAGAGCAGTAAATCTGAATGCGGAAGCGTAAGGATATGCCTCGGCGGCGACACTTCAATAGATACAGAGTTTGCAGACGCCGCTGTAAAATGGGGTGTAAATTACCCGTGGAAAGAGGTAATTGATATTTTCAGCTCTGCCGACATAGCGGCAGTTAACCTTGAAACCTGCGTAAGCAACCGCGGTGAATCTGAAAAGCCTGAAGGTCTTGGGTTCAGGACGCCGCCCGAAATGCTTGAGGGTTTTGTGAATGCGGGGATAGATATTGTCAACCTCGCAAACAATCACACCAGGGACTTCGGCTACGACGCGCTTTTGGATACGCTTGACCACCTTGAGGAGTACGGAATAGGCTACTTTGGCGCGGGGCGCGACATAGACGAGGCTCAGTCTCTTTATGTCAAGGAGGTAAACGGCGTAAAGGTCGGGTTTGCCGGCTGCAACTATGTCTGGCTTTCCTCAGATTGCGCCGCAGGCGAGGACCACGCGGGAATAAATATGGTTTACAGCATAAGCGACGAGCGCACGCAGGCATTTTTAAAAAAGGTAAGCGAGTATGACAGCCAATGCGACGTGCTGATAGTATTTATGCACTGCGGGGTCGAGGAGGTCTTTTATACAAACTCATATCAGGAGAGTCTTTCTCGCGCGCTTATAGACAACGGAGCTGATATAGTAGTCGGGGCACACCCGCACACTATCCAGCCGATAGAGTTTTACAAGGGGAAGCCGATTTTCTACAGCATCGGCAACTTGATTTTCTGGCATGTTGACGACGACATCGACGGTCTGACCTGTATTTTTGATATAACTGTCGATAAAAACGGGTTTAAGTCCTTAAAGCTTCACCCGTTGTTCATAAAGAACTACAAGGTGTACCTTCTCGATAAGGAGGAGGACTCCGCAAGGTATTATCAGATTATAGAGCTTGTGAACGACCTTTGCAATCCGTATGGGCTTGCGTTTGACGACGACGGAAATATGATCGAATACATCGAGCCGGAAGACGGCGGTCAAGAGGCGGTCGCAACAGAAGCAGCTGTTCCAGAAGTTACTGCTGTCCCGTAAGCTATGATCTCAGACGTATAAATACGCCAGACGTATAAATGCGCCAGACGTACAAGTACGCTAGGCGGGCATATGCGCGAAGAATCAGTCAGGATTAAAAGGAAGATATTATAGGAAAGGCAAGGTTTTAAGTATGCAGCATCAAACGGTAATGATTATTGACTTCGGAGGTCAGTATAACCAGCTCATCGCCCGAAGGGTGAGGGAATGCGGCGTGTACTGCGAGGTCACTCCTTACAGCAAGGTTACTGCGGAAAGCATAAAGACTGCGAGCCCTGTCGGAATTATATTTACCGGCGGGCCGAACAGCGTTTACTCCGAAAGCTCTCCCCATATTGACAGGGAGGTTTTTGAGCTTGGCATACCCGTTTTGGGAATATGCTACGGAGCACAGCTAATGGCATATATACTTGGAGGAAAAGCTTCTACAGCCCCGACAAGCGAATATGGCAAAACCGAAACTGAGTTTGACAGCTCCTCTATTTTGTTTAAGGACCTTCCTTTAAAAGCCGTTACATGGATGAGCCATACCGATTATATTTCCGAGCTTCCCGACGGATTCAGGGTTACGGCAAAAACAGAGGTGTGCCCTGTGGCGGCGATGGAAAATGCGGAAAAGAAGCTGTACGCAGTGCAGTTCCATCCGGAGGTAAACCATACTGAAAACGGAAGCGCAATGCTTAAAAGCTTTTTGTTTGAGATCTGCGGCTGTACCGGCGACTGGACAATGGAAAACTACGCCCAGACCTCTATAGCCAGGATAAGAGAAAAGGTTGGAGACGGCAAGGTGTTGCTTGCCCTTTCGGGAGGAGTGGATTCCTCTGTATGCGCGGCGCTGCTTTCTAAGGCAATAGGCAGTCAGCTCACATGTATTTTCGTGGACCATGGCTTTATGCGTAAAAACGAGGGGGACGAGGTCGAGGAAGCGTTTAGGGATTGGGATATCAACTTTGTAAGAGTAAACGCCAAGGATTTGTTTATGTCAAAGCTTCAGGGAGTGTCAAATCCCGAGTCAAAGCGCAAAATTATCGGCGAGGAATTTATAAGAGTGTTTGAGGCGGAGGCCAAGAAGATAGGCAGGGTGGATTTTTTGGCGCAGGGAACGATTTATCCTGACATAATCGAGTCGGGACTCGGAGACGCCGCCGTTATAAAGAGCCACCACAATGTTGGCGGGCTTCCGGATTATGTTGACTTCAGGGAAATAATTGAGCCGCTCAGGCTGTTGTTTAAGGACGAGGTAAGAGCTCTTGGCACAACTCTCGGACTTTCGGACAAGCTCGTATGGCGTCAGCCGTTCCCGGGTCCCGGTCTTGCAATAAGAATAATAGGAGAGATTACCGACGAGAGGCTTGACATACTTAAGGATGCGGATTGGGTGTTCAGAGACGAGCTTGCAAAGAACGGTCTTGACAGGCAGATAAGCCAGTACTTTGCCGTATTAACCACAATGCGCTCCGTCGGAGTAATGGGAGACGGCAGAACATATGATTATACGCTTGCGCTTAGAGCGGTAACGACTACAGATTTTATGACAGCCGACTTTGCGAGAATACCGTATGAGGTGCTTGAAAGATGCGCCGTAAGGATTGTAAACGAGGTAAAGCACATCAACCGCATAGTGTATGATATAACCACCAAGCCCCCGGCAACTATTGAGTGGGAATAAGCAAAAAGTGGATATGTGGGCTCGCAAACCCTTGAAAACACTGACTTTTTGATGTTCTAATTCCCCCATTTGATAGCAGACAAGCCCCCGGCAACTATTGAGTTCGAATGATCGCCACCTCCCCGGAAACCCAGTGTTTATGCGGGGCTACGGCGTTCTGAGAAGCCTTTTGATAACAATTTGATAACAGCCATACAAGAGCTATTATTCTTGCAGCCCAGTGGTTTATGGGTTACAGAATGATTGAAGCCGGTTGTGTGGCGCAAGAAATCCATATAGATAATCCCTTAGCTGCAAGTGTTACCAATAGCTAAGGGCTTTTTGTAGTTCATTATGATAAATTAAAATTTTTGTATAAAAAGTAAGTGTTATTGATAATCTTCTTAAAATTGTCTAGAATTGATAGTGCATTTATTTTGAGATTGCAGTATAGTCTGTAATGAGATTGTAAGAAGTGGTTGCTATACTAAAATCACAAAATAGATTTGGAGGTTTTAGCTATGGCGATACTTGAGACGAAAGATTTGCGAAAAATATATGGAAGTGGAGAAAACGAAGTTCACGCCTTGGATGATGTATCTATTTCCGTGGACGAGGGCGAATTTGTCGCTGTGGTCGGTACTTCCGGCAGTGGCAAGTCCACATTGCTGAACATGATTGGCGGTTTGGATCGTCCGACTTCCGGAAGCGTAACGATCCGTGGCAAAGAACTTTTGAAAATGAAAGACGAGGAATTAACCATTTTCCGGCGCAGGAATATCGGCTTTGTCTTTCAGAATTACAACCTACTTCCTGTCCTCAATGTGTACGAAAATATCGTGTACCCCATTGAGATTGACGGAGCCAAAGCCGATACGGAGTTTGTCCGGCAGATCATTCATACGCTCGGTTTGGAAAAGAAGCTGAAAAATATGCCGAACAATCTCTCCGGCGGCCAGCAGCAGCGTGTAGCGATTGCCCGTGCATTGGCTACCAAGCCCGCAATTATCCTTGCCGATGAGCCCACTGGCAATTTGGATTCCAAAACGAGTATGGATGTCATTTTGCTTATGCAGTCTATCAGCAAGCAGTTCCATCAGACCACGATTATGATTACGCACAACGAAGAAATCGCTCAGATGGCAGATCGGATCGTCCGCATTGAGGACGGGAAAGTTGTTTCGGGAGGTGTCAGATATGCACGCTAACCGAAATAAAGGAGCAATTAAAAAGGTTGAAAAAGGAATGATGAAAGCAAATCGCACTCGTAACCTGTTTGCGGTGTTTGCCATCGTTCTTACGACCTTTATGATTACCACTGTTTTCAGCTTAGGCATTAACTATATGGAAAATATGGAGCTAATGCAGGTGCGTACCGCAGGCACAAGCGCCGATGTTTCCCTTGCGCTGCCTACAACTGAGCAGGAACAGCAGATCAAATCTTTGGATTATGTGAAAACGATGGGTACGCAGTATATGGTTGGCTCGGTTGCTGAGAAAAATGACGAGGGGCGTGAACTTTCCATTGCCCTTCAATATTACGACACAACCGAATGGGAAAATCACTATCAGGACGCAATCAACAATATTAACGGCTCCTATCCCACGCAGGAAAATGAAATTATGCTGTCTGAGGACGCCCTTGCACAGCTTGGAATTGAAAAACCGATACTGAATATGGAGATTCCTCTATCCTATTATGACAAGAACGGTCAGCAGGAAAGAACTTTTACTTTAAGCGGCTGGTTTCATTCTTATACAGGCGTGGGAATGGGTTTCGTATCGGAAAGCTACTGCACAAATGCAGGATACACTTTACAGGAGGACGGTGTTCTGTCCCTTTCCCTAAATAAAATGCCCGATGATTTCTGGCATATTCAGGACGATGTGCAGTTAAATGAAGATCAAGCCTTTCACGGTGCGGTTTCTATGAGCTCTTCCAATGGCTCTGTGATTGCGATGGTTATTCTCTTGGTACTGTTTATTGTCGGCAGCGGCTATCTGCTGATTTATAATGTCCTGTATATCTCCATTGCAAAGGACACTCGTTTTTATGGGCTGATGAAAACGATTGGTACGACACAGGCACAGATTAAAACACTTGTAAAAAAGCAGGCGCTTAAATTCGCCTGTATCGGAATCCCTATCGGTATTGTATTAGCCGCAGCAACATCGTTCGGAATCGTTCCAATGTTCTTGCGGCAAGGATTTGTAGAGGGCAAATCGGCTATGGACGCTGAGGTGTTTTTCCACCCGTCCATTTATATCCTGTCCATTCTCTTTTCTGCCATAACGGTTTGGATTGCGTGCAATGCTCCTGCGAAAAAGGCAGCGAAGATTTCCCCGGTAGAAGCCCTGCGATACCAAAATTTCGCACCCTCGAAAAAGAAAAGCAGGAACTCAACAAATGGCGGCAAGCTGTCTGTAATGGCGTTTCATAATGTTTTTCGGGATAAGAAGCGGGCAATCCTTGTATTTATGTCTTTGTTTATGGGGATTACCGTGATCTTAGGCGTAAACGGAATAGTCGGAAGTATCAAAGGCGAAAATTATATAGAGGAATATTACGATTACAACTTTGAATACATTGATACTCAATTTACGCAATATGAGCGTGACACAAAAGAACTTCCGCAGTTTGATGAGCATTTTATAGAGCAGATTGAGAACATTGACGGTGTTGAAAGTGTAACGATTGGAAAAACCGTTTGGGCTGCCATTGATTTTGACGAAGCCGCATTAGAAGAATTTATGCGGATGAAATATGAGGACAGTACCTATATGGCAAGAGATATATCCTATGAACAAATGGTCGCTGAGTTACGGGAATACGCTAACGCCGGCGAATATGGCTGTTATGTTACAACGCTCGTTGATTACAATGCCTTGGAAGAATACAATCAAAATCACGATACACCGATTGATATTGAAGCATTCAGGCGTGGAGAATTTGCGATTGTGGGAATGGATAACGAACAGTTTGCCCCAAATGCCAGATTAGTCGGGAAAACGCTGACGCTGACTGCGGACAGTGCGGACGGTAAACCGATAGATTTCCCTATTGGCGGAGCTTTTACTTTTGATGACTATTCTAACACTCTTTCTGATCGTATAGACCGACGCAAAGACATTGAGATCGTACCCAATGTTATATTTGTCAGTGAAGCGGGTATGGAACGCTTAACGCAGGAGGCGATTATTTCCGGCATTGGTGTAGATATTAAGGATATGAGCGAGTTGGAACAAATAGACAGGGAGCTTCAATCGGTCAACAGCACATTGACTGCATCAGAGTGGCAATTTAACAGCCCTGTTGCTGAACTGGAAACCTTTGACCAGATGTTTTACTCAATCAATCTGTTAGGAAATGGTGCTGCCATTCTGCTGATTGTGCTTGGCTTAATAAACTTTGTGAATGTTATGCTCACTGGAGTTATTGCAAGGAAAAATGAGTTTGCCATTATGGAAAGTATCGGTACAACCAAAAAGCAAATCAGAAAGATTTTGACGCTCGAAGGCGGTATCTATGCTCTCATCTCTACTTTGTTGATTATGACTTTGGGTAATGCTTTCCTCTTGCTGGTGGCAGACGCAGTGCCGAGTATAGCAAACTACGCAAAGTTTGAGTACCCTGTTTCGCTGGTAGTCTGCTTAATTGCAGCAATCTTCGTGATTTGCCTAAGTGTTCCGGCGATTGTCTACAAGGCAACTTCAAATGAAACGGTCATTGAACGGCTGCACAATTTTGAAAATTAAATAAATTGCGGGGCAGGCGCAGCACTGCTGCGTCTACTCCTGCAATTCTACATATTGAGGAAAGGTGGTGTACGTTGCGGTTATGGCAAATATCTTTTTACTGGAAGATGATAAGATTTTGAGCAAGGGGATTTCTATTGCTCTTGAAAAGGACGAGCATACTGTTACAGCCGTTTATGGCTATATGGAAGCCCTGCAAAAATATCAAAGCCAAAGATATGATCTGTTTCTGCTCGATATTAACCTGCCCGACGGCAGTGGCTTGAAATTATGCCAAAAAATCCGTGAGACTTCCGAAACACCTGTATTGTTTTTAACAGCCAATGACACCGAGGAAGATATGCTGGACGGTTTTTCAGCAGGCTGTGACGATTACATCTCTAAACCTTTTCCACTTGAGGTTTTGCGGAAAAAAGTGCTGGCAGTCTTAAAACGGACAGGCAGCGAAAATTCCCGTATTCGATATAGAGATTTAGAGGTTGATATAAATAAATGCCTTGTTCTGCTAAACGGAGAAGAAATACACCTTACCTCGACGGAGTACAAACTACTCTGCTTTTTAATAGAGAACAAAGGCAGGATCGTGACGAAAGCCATGCTTTTAGAACAGCTTTGGGATATAGACGGAAACTTTGTTGATGAAAATACCGTTCGTGTGAACATTAAGCGGCTGCGACAGAAGCTGAATGACGAAAAGCAGGAATATATCGTAACAGTTTTTGGTATGGGCTATACCTTTGGAGAATGATGATGAAGCATTTTAGAGTTTATAGAAAACTGATTTTAATTGCAGGTACTGTCATAGCGGCGGTATTGATTAGCACTGTGTTTTTTATGGAAAGCACTTTTATCACTATGCTTTTTGTCATTTGTGCCTTTGCGATTTTATGCGGCCTTTTGTTTTTGCTCGACTTCTTGCACAACCGCTATCACGATGATTTGTTAGAGCAGATTACGCTGCTTATAGAGGCTTTGGTCGAGCAACAGGAACGGATTGTTTTTTCAGAAAACGAGGACACGCTGACTGCCCGCTTACAGCACCAGCTTTTGAAGCTCCGCAATATTTTAACAGCGCAGAATCAAATGCTGGCGCAGGAAAAGGAGCAGATCAAGACGCTGATCTCGGATATTTCCCACCAAATCAAAACGCCTGTGACGGCGGCGAATACCTTTGCACAGTTACTTGATGATAAAGAATTGTCCGATGAGGAACGCAGCGAATATATTGCCACTTTGCAGACTTCCCTTGAAAAGCTGACCTTTTTAACAAACAGCCTGATTAAAATGTCCCGTTTGGAGAGCGGCATTATCAGCCTGAAGCCCGAAAAAAACAGCTTGAATGATATTGTCCTGCAAGCAGTAAAAACCGTCTATGCCAAGGCAAAAGAGAAAAACATAACGATTACCTTTGACTGCGAGCGGAACTTTGAAGCGGTGCTCGATTTCAACTGGACAGCAGAAGCCATTACCAATGTCCTTGACAACGCTGTGAAATACACGCCGAACGGTGGAATTGTTGAATTAAAAATCACCGAGTACCCGTCTTACCTGCGACTGGATATATCCGATAACGGTATCGGAATACCTGAAGAAGAACAGGCAAAGATTTTTGGACGGTTTTACCGAGGGAAGCAATCAGCAGGTATTGATGGTGTGGGAATCGGACTATATCTTACCCGTGATATTGTAAATAAGCAATGCGGATATATTAAGGTTATCTCTAATGAGAATGGAAGCATGTTCTCATTGTTTTTGAAAAAAGAATAGAATAACTAAAAAGTATTTTAAGATAGGCTTCTCGATTAAACAAAAATACGGTGCTGCCTTTGTTGGGTAACACCGTATTTTTATTGGTTTTTATATTTATCCACTTCAACTAACATCTTATATAGGTGTTCTTGCTCTGATTTGCTTTTCGCTGCGATTAGTTCATAGCATTTCATCGGATAACTATCGGCACCGTCCTCGCCGATTTTTTCAAAGAGACGAGCAAGTGAGACATTCATAGCAGAGGCGATTTTTTCGATACTTTCAAGGGCTGCGTTCTTTTCTCCTCGTTCAACTTGCCCGATATAAGTAGGGTGGCAACCGGATAACTCGGCAAGCTTCTCTTGGCTCAATCCTTTTTCAATTCTATAATTGCGGACACGCTGCCCAACTGTTTTTGCAATTTCACTCATAGCTCCAGCCTCCATTTATAGTCTATAAATATTATTTCCTGAGTTCCACAGACTATTAATATTTATTGTTTACTTTGATATACTATAAGTATTATAATTAAACTTTTCGTGCTTTTAGGCTTGGAACAAGGCTGGTGATATTTGATGAAGGAAAAAACGGCTTGCTTTACCGGACATAGAAAAATACCGCCGGAGAGCATACCGGAACTCTCTCAACGGTTAAAAAATACTTTGATGCGATTGATTGAAGGAGGTTATGTTTACTTTGGTGCTGGCGGAGCGTTGGGCTTTGACACACTGGCTGCACAATGCGTCTTATCTTTGAAAAGCTATATCCGCATATCAAGTTGATTTTAGTCCTACCGTGTATCACACAGACAAAAGGCTGGAGTAAAGACGATATAGCGCGAATTTGATACCAATAATAATCCCATCATTCATCCGACGAATTTTTTTGCGAAAAGTCTTTCGGAAAAATGTGTGATTACTTATTTAAGGAAGGAATTGGAGTGATCTGTAGAAGAAAATCAGCTTCCGATTATTGGTCACCTTAACTCTGAGGTGTTTGATATACCCATTTACGAACATGTAACTGATACAGACAGACTTTGCATTACAATGGCGTTTTGTGGAGCACCGGGCGCAGCAGTAGCAGTTGAAGAATTATATGCAATGGGGTGTGAAACATTCATCGTTTGCGGCGGAGCAGGAGCCTTAACCAATGACAGCAAGGTTGGTGAGATCATTGTCCCGGTCTCTGCGGTTCGAGATGAAGGGACTTCTTATCATTACTTAGAACCTTCCCGTGAAATAGAATGCCATCAAGAGACCGCCCGGAAGGTTGTTTCATACTTAAAATAAATGGGAGTTCAATTCAGAACAGAAAAGACTTGGACGAGCGACACCATATACCGAGAAACTCCAGATATGATTGAACGCAGGCGAAACGAAGGGTGTATCACGGTGGAAATGGAAGCAGCGGCTTTTTAAATATGAATTATCCGTTTACAAACTCAATATTGATATCGCCGTTATTGCAGGATACATTTAGAGCTTTTTCTCCGCCTTCTTTATTGTCGGGTAAATTGCTTTCGCCTTTTTTTATTTCCGATTTAATAGAAAAATCGTCGTAGCTTCCTGCAATTGTACCGGAAATATCTCCGTTTTTAACGTTCAGAGTCAGGCCGCTAACTGCATCTAAGCCTTCAAATGTGATATTTCCGCCGTTAGAAGAAATACTGATGCTTCCTGTTACAGACAACGCAAAGACAGTTATATCCTCGTTTGTTGTAGACAGCGTAAGGCTGTCTAAAAGCGCGTCGGGTATCTGAAGAAATATTTTTCTGTCTTCGGCAGAGGGCTTTGCTCCGATATAATCCGTCCATTCTTTATCGCTTGCGCTCGTCATAGTCAATATGTTTTCGTCGGAAACGGAAATATCATAATACTCTTTGCTGTTTTCGAAATACCCGATATGGATTTTTCCGTCATCTGACAACGACACTTCAATTTCTCTATCCCGTACGTCAAGATTAATTCCGCTAATCTGCGTATCCGGCGTATAGCTTTTTTCTTCAAACGGTTCTGAGCTGTTCGAGCATCCCGCCAAAGCAAAACCGCCAAGTGCAATGCACAATACAAGTAAAATAAATTTTTTCATTTTAATTCCTCCGTAATTTTATAGGTTAAAATTATAATTTTAATTCATAGTAGCATTCGTCATTGTTAATTTTTCCTGTAAACTGAAACCCAAAGGAAAGACATAACCTTTTTGCCGTTTCATTTGCATAATTTATCACTATGATTATTTTTTTACGCCTTGAATTTTCAGACCTCTCAGGATATGCTCAAGGGCTTTTTCCTCAAGCCCTTTATGCCCAAACCTGTCGTCTGTCATAAAGCGGCGGATGGTTGCCGTGTCGGCTTGATCCTCCGCGCGGCAATACATAAAAAAGCCTGTTGGAACATTGCCGTTATAGATTAAATTGGAGTGCATTTCAGGATGGTATTTTGCTTGTGCTATGGAAATGGCGTTACAGCAGGAATGTCCTTGCGCCGCCGGACAGATACCGTCCTGTTTTGTTGCCAATTTGCATGCGTCTAATATATTTTGCTCGTCGACTGCTTTTATCCTGATCATGGCTGTCACTATACCTACAAAGCTTTTCTTTTCAAGACCGCAAGCCCTGTAAAAGATAATGCCGCGCCAAGCAGTATACAAGTAAAAATGTGCATGAGCGCATTGCCGTTAAGCATAATAATGCCGAAAAATCCTGCCAGGACAGTCCGCAACGGCGCAATAGGAGTAAAAATACAAATAATTGCAACCAGTAACGCGTCTGTAAGCCATCCATACCAATGCGCCTGCATGGATAACAGCACATGAAGAAAAATCATAACGAGCAGTAAAAAGAACATTTGCTGTAATCCGGCGGCGATAATCCCATTTTTAGTCCATTTGCATACATCCATCATATTTATAACTGTTTTCGCCGGGTATGCAGGGTCGATCAGCAGATGTATCACTGTGTTGGCAAGGGAAATTAAAAATGCCAGGAGTACATAGCTGATCAGGCAGCCTAAAAAGTAATCCTTTTTGCTTGCTCCCAAATGTATCAGCTTTGTGAAATCATAAAATACAAAAAAGAACGGGGTTAAAGCGGCGAGCAGCCAGATATAATTTCCGTTGCTTAAAACAACGTCTCCGGAAGATGTTGCGCAAAGCATTACAAGAGCAGTAATGATGAAGCTAATTTTATTGCTCGCAAGCAGACGTTTTACGATTGCAAAAACAGCCGTCATTTTTTTGCACCTCCCTTATGTCCTACCGTTTGAATGAAGAAATCCTGCAAAGACAGCGGATTAATCTCCAGTGAAACAGTCTGCTCGGGCGGGTTGTCAAAAATATAACTTGTTACAAGACCTCCGACAGCATCCTGACCGATGACGTTTAAATTTCTGGTTGCTGCTTCTACGTCTTTTTGAAGTCCGCTGATGCTAAACGCTTTTGCTTCAACCGATTGCAGTGTATCAAAAAAACAAATTCTGCCCTTATCAATAATGATTAGCTTTTGAACGGTCTTTGCAATTTCTTCAATGATGTGGGTAGATACGATAATGATTCGAGGGTGTTTTTGAAAGCTCTCCGTCAGCATATCGTAAAATTCCACGCGCATAATTGCGTCGAAACCAAGGACGGGTTCATCCAAAAGGATGACGTCCTTATTGCTTGCCAGGCAGATGATAGTGGAAATCATTGTTTTCATGCCGAGAGAAAGATGATTAAACTTCTTTTTCCCATCCAGCTCAAAGCGCTCCATCATTTCCAAAGCAAGCTCATAATCGTAGTTGGGGTTTACTTCGGAAGCAATTTGCAGCAGCTTTCTCACCGGAAGATTAAAATGCTTTGCAAAGTTTTCAATATAGCTGACCCCTGTATCCAAAGCTGATGTTGTTATTGTTTGACCGTCAACTTTAATAGTGCCGCTTGTAATGTTTTGATACCCGGCAATCGATTTAAGAAGAGTCGTCTTGCCTGCGCCGTTTCTGCCAAGCAGGCAGTAAATGCCAGGTTCGTCAATCGACAGCGTAATGTTTTTCAGCACGGTCGCTTGCCCGTACTGCTTTGTTACTTGCTTGAGTTGTATCATGCGGCAGTCCTCCTAAACAGTGTTTCATTGCCTATTGCTTTTCCCAATATCCTATGCTAATATAAATTATAAACCTTTGTGTAACACAAATGTCAATAGGGTGGGAGAAAATAAAATGAAGAAATACTTTTCGGTTGGTGAAGCTGCGAAGGCTGCCCATGCGACAAGCGAAACGCTGCGGCATTATGACAGAATCGGATTAGTCAGGCCAAGCAAAAAGGACGAATGGACCGGTTACCGTTATTATACCGAACAGGACATTGTCAGGTTGAATACGGTGCGGGCTTTGCAGCTTATGGACTTGCCGCTTAAGGAGATAAAAAAGATTTTAGAATATGACGATCTCGAAAAAATTGTGGATTTTTTATCGCGGGCGGAGAAAAAAGCCGACGAAAAAATTAACGCACTGCAACGCAGCAAAGAAAAAATCCGGTTAGCAAAGGCAGACTATGAAAGAAAATTGCTGATGCAAAAAAGTCCTAACGGCGCTTTTGTCAGAGACCTTCCTAAGCGCGTTATTTTACTTTCTGATACATTGGAAACGCCCACGCTTGATAATCTTTGGAATTATCTTGGTCATTTCTACGATAAAGTTACCCCCGCCTTAAAAGAGCAGTTTTCTTTCGAGGATTTAGCGGGCATATACACGGAAAGCGGGATGACGAGGCTCTTTGCAGTATGCACTCGTTATACGGATATAGACGGGTTAAAGGTATTGCCAAAGGGGAAATACCTGTGCGCTGATTGTACGGAAGAAAACCGGGAACAGGTATTAAGCGAGTTAATACACATAGCTCAAACAAAATACGGCGCAGAACCATCGTTTACGGTACAGCTCATTGTCGTATCTGGTATTTTGCAATGGAATTACGAGGTTCAGGTTTACGTTGATGTGTAAAATTACATTGCTGTCTTTAAAATATAACTACTTCTTTATAGGCGTGCTGATAATGGCGCGCTTGATCGTTTTAGGATTGTATTTCTTTAGATTAGGCATCTTCGGCGGTTTTGCGCTTGGCGGTGTCTTTTTGCTTTTAATTCTGGCGTTATCATGCTGCGGTTATTGTTTTTTAATTGATATTTAAAAAATATTTATAATTAATTATGCTTATCAAACACATGTTGGGCATACTGTAATAAATACTTACATTTCATTGCATGTCTTTAGTTGTGAGCAGAAACCCGTTTGCAGGAGTGGACTAAAAATTTTTCAATAAGTAGGAGCGCAGCATGAAAAGCGAATATAAAAAACCGCCGTTGTCGGAAACGCGCAGGCAGTATTTTTTCCGTTTAGGTATGCGCATTATAATTTTGATGGGCTGTATATTGCTTTGGGTTTTTTCGCCTCAAAGCTTTTCTGTTTTGGACGGAATGGCGTTCTTTACTCGTTTTTCCTTGCTGCATGTGCTTTGGCTGATTTGGGTGATAGATATGTTTTTGCAGCTTGTCCCGGTAAAAAGCAAGCTTGCGATAGGCTCGCAGAAGCTGTTTGCATACAAATACCATCCGATACTTGAGGCAATTAACTATAGTCGCCTGCGCGATTATGTGGTGTCTACTACTAAAGCTGCTTACAAAGTTTTCATCTTTTGGGGAGCCCTGATGGCAGTTATAGGCGAGCTTTATTTTGGCGGGATCGTCAGCAAGATCGGATTGTTTATGATTTCAGTTACGTTTTATGTTTGCGACCTGATATGCGTGCTTATCTGGTGTCCGTTTAGGCTTATTATGAAAAATAAGTGCTGTACCACGTGCCGTATATTTAACTGGGACCATATTATGATGTTCCTGCCGCTGGTTTTTATGGGAGGCTTTTTCTCGCTGTCTCTTGTTGCGATGGCCTTTATTGTGTGGGCGGTATGGGAGCTGTGTATTATTATTCATCCGGAGCGCTTTTGCGAGATGACAAACACCGCGCTCAAATGCTCTGAATGCACGGATAAGCTCTGCACGCAGTATTGTCAGAAGCTGCGCAGATAAAATGCGTGGTATGAGTTTAGCTTGAAATGATCCAGCTGAAATTTTGAGTGGACTTGCAGTATCCATAAACTAAAAAGCGCCATCCGTTTACAATTGGATGGCGCTTTTTAGTTTTTTCTTACCTGTTATCTTGTTATTCGATGCCTAAACATTCCTGTTCTATGACACTCTGGACAGGTTAATTTGCGTTTTGTAAATGTATGATACCCTTTTACATATTCGTCTAAAGTCGGGACAAAAAACGCGCCGCAATGAGTGCATTGGTAATAGCCCGCCTTTACGTCAAGCACTGCCGCCGCTCCTATACCAACGGCTGCCGCTGCTGCCGCGAGCACGATCAGAGCTATGCGCACAGCCGCGGGAAGCTCTATAAACGACGCTATAATAACAAGCGAACATACTGCGATTATTGTAATTACGACGCATATTACCGACAGCGCCATGCCTTTTTTATTTTCACTGTTTTCCTTAACCAAATCCATCATGTTTTCCTCCGCTTTTTTTCGATAATCGGTCTCAAGAACCTTTTCTCCGGAGAGAAGATCGTTTACGGTAATGCCAAGCGCCTCGCAAAGAGGAAGCATAAGAGAAACCTCCGGAAGACTCTTTCCGCATTCCCATTTTGAAACAGTCTTGTCGCTTATATGCAGCGAGTCTGCAAGCTGCCTTTGCGTAAGACCGGCGGTCTTCCTCTGCTGCGATATAAACATTCCAATTTTGATTTGATCCATTTAACCGCCTCCCTTTGCCGATATTATATCTTCGTTATGGGATTATGAACACCCACGATGCGTAGAGTTTTGCCTATATGCGCAGCATACTTAAAGCAAGACCTTATTTTTCGGCTTTTTTAAGAAGAAGTCCGCACACCGCCGAAGCTGCCCCAAAAATCAGGAGCAGAGCAAGAAGATGCGCAGGGCACACCGACCTGTCTGTCATCAATAAAAAGCCCCACGAAGCAGGAAAGGCTTTTCCTATTATCTTAAACGCCCTGGGAAGCATATCTGTCGGGAACATAATTCCCGATAGCAGTATGGACGGCAAAAAGGCTATTATGGAGATCATAGACGTTTTTGCCTGGTCCTTTACGGCGAGTCCCACTATGCTTGCAGCACTCAGCGACGCCGCCGTAAATACAGCAAGGCTGACAAAGTACAGCGCGGGATTTTTAGGTATGGCGGCGTCGAACGCAAGCGGTGCGACCGCATACAGTATCGCGCTCATAATCATCAGGTGAATAAATGCCGAGATGTTTGTAAGGACCAGCCCCGAATAAAGCGGCACGCCGTTTGAGCGGTAAACCTTTTTTATGTCGCTGCCATATATCTCTACAAGCGATGGAGGAAGCCCTATAAGCGCTCCCATGGAAATCCCGAACACGCTCATCGACTGTATCAGCGTATTTTTTGACCCAGGCATTACGGATGTAAATATTCCGCCCATAACCGCAAAAAACAAAAGCGGGACAGCGTAGCAGGCTACAAGCATGGTTTTGCTGCGTATATCCATTCTCAATTGCAGCGCCAGCCCGTATAAAAATGCGCTCATATGCTTCCTCCTTTTGCAATTTTCATAAAGTGCTGCTCAAGCGAGCCGCGGTCTATCTTAATATCTAAAACCTTTTCGCCTTTTTCCCTGTAACTCGTAAGAAGCGCAAGAAGCGTTCGGCTTATATCGTCTGATTCGTACTGCCGCGCGCCGGTTTGTGTTTGTATGGTTATAAGGTAGTGCCTGCCAACCTTTTCATTCAGCTCGTCTACCGTTCCGATAAACGCAATTTTCCCGCCGGATAAAATAGCTATGCGGTCGCACAGGCTTTCCACCTCCGCCATATCGTGGCTTGCCAAAACTATCGTTTTTCCATTTGCCTTAAGTTCTCTTATCAGCTCATGCAGCGAAACTCTGCCATCGACGTCCAGCCCTGCCGACGGCTCGTCTAAAAACAGGATATCGGGATTTCTGGTAAGCGCGGCCGCAAGGTGAAGCCGCTGCTTCTGCCCAGTTGACATCTGATAATACTGCTTTCCCGCCAGCTCGCCGATACGAAGCGCGTCAAGCATTTTACTGTCCGGCGCGGTTTTGTTCCATTTTGAAAACAGTGTCACCGCCTCCATCGCCTTTATATGCTCGGGCAGCGAGGCCGACTGAAGCGAGGTTGCGGTTTTGCCGTTTACCTCTATGCTTCCGCCGTCGTAATTCCTAAGACCCTCTATGCATTCAAGCGTAGTCGTTTTTCCCGCGCCGTTTATGCCGAGCAGTGAGAAAATCTCACCCTTGTGCACGCAGAAATCAAGCCCCTTGAGCACCTCGCGCGCTCCGTAGCTTTTTTTTAACCCGCTGACCTGTATTGCGTTTGTCATTTTGTTCCCTCCCCTGGTGTGTCTGACCCGCCAAACGGATCTTTGCCGAGCCTCGAAAAATAAGCGTCCAGCGCCTGGCCGACGTAAGCGCCGGCAATCTCCTGCTTTTTCTGCCAATCCGAATCTGCGCCGTCAAATTTTCCGAGCTCCATGAGCTTTGGAAGCATGCTCATATCGCCTCCGGTAAATTCCTCGATCATATTCCAGTATCTTTTCGCAAATCTCTGCCCCTCGTCGCCGTCGGGCGGAACATGACCGCTTTGAAGCTGTATCGCGCGGTCCTGAAGCTGCATAAATTCGGTTATAAACGCTTTTCCGCTGTCCTTATCGAAGCGGCTTCTGATATGGTTGAGCATGTTATCGTCAAAGTGCTTGATAAGCCAGTAAAAATCGTTGCCCATCTGAAGGTTTACGATGATATCGGCGTATTTTTTGAAGTCCACCGACTGCATTTTCAGTACCTCCTCCCTCAGCGCCTCCAGCTCCCTCAGGGATTCGGACAGGCTTTGAATCTTGCGCCTTACCGCCTGTGCCTGCTCCGACAGAGCCTTGGCGATTTCAGCCGGAGTATCGATGGGAATGAGACGGTTTTTAATATCGTCAAGCGAAAAGCCCAAATGCTTAAGGGAAAGTATCTGATGCAGCTTTATGATGTCTTTGTCCGTATACAGCCTGCGGCCTCCCTCGCTTTTAGCCGACGGTGAAAGAAGCCCCTCTCTGTCGTAGTGTTGCAATGTCCTGACTGTGACATCCATTTTTTTAGCGACCTCGCCGACTGTCATGTACCCTTGCGGTATCGCCTTGTGGTTTTCCATTGTTTGCTCACCTCGTAAATAGAGTATACATCATTACGCAGCGTAACGAGCAAGCGCTTTTTAAAAATTTTTTTGCGCCGGACTTGCGCGCATGCGTTTTGGGCGCGGATATGCCCTTGACAAATATAAAAAGCAGGCGTATAATATTTAGCGACACTATATAGTTACACAAAATAGGAGGCGGTCGCAGGGCATGGATAGCTCAAACATACAGCAGCTCAAGCGCGGAACGCTGGAAATGATACTTTTATCGCTGATATATAAGCACGGCTGTTCATACGGCTATGCCATCTTAAACGAACTTGACAGGCTGGGAGGAGATTTTTTCAGAAACCCGAAGGCAGGCACTGTGTATCCGGTACTGTACAGACTGGAGGAGCGCAATCTTATCAGAGAGACGGATGCTTTGTGCAATTCCGAGACTTCGAAAAACGGGCGAAAAAAGCAGGATTCAGACCCGCAAAAAGCCCGCGAGCAGCATAAGCGAAGCTACGAGCTGACCGATGAGGGAGTAAAAGCGCTCAGCAATATGATACAGCAGTGGCAAAGCTATGTTTTGGCTGTAGATAAATTAATATGAGGTGAGCGGCTGTGGAGGAAATAGAGAGATATTTAAAAAAGCTTAAAAGAGCTTTAAGAACAGGTCCAAAAATCAAGTCAAAAATTATTTGCGACATGCGCGCCGATTTTGAAATACAGCTTGCCGAGGGCTGTACCGCGTGGCAGGTGATAGAGAAAGCGGGAGACCCGTATGAGGTCGCGCGCGAGTTCAACCAAAACTATCCGGAGTATCCAGCCGAAAGCCGCGCAGGTAAAATACGCGTACTTGCGGCTGTATGCTTTGCTGTCGCTGCGGTATGCCTTGTGAGCGGAATCATAGGAAGGAATGTCTGCGTTTACGGAAGCTGGCTCGGCTCTGCGGGAGAGCTTCGCATAGGCGGAGCAAATGCCGCGACGGACATACAGGTAGTGTCGGAGCCGCTGACTGCGCTGTTTGTTTATGACACACTTATAAAGGTCGGAGCCATTATATTGATTGCCGCCGCAGTATTTGCTGTTTATCTCATTATAAGCGCAAGGAAAAACTCGGCAAGGCGTTAAGACTGTCTGTTAAGGAGGAATAATTATGAAAAAGCTGTGCATTATACATGCGTTTGCATTTGCGCTTGCGCTTGCGGCAATGCTTTTGACTGCCTGCAGCGGGGCGGTTAACGTCCCGAGGATCGAGGATTATGAATGGACTATGACTTCGGTTTTAGGCGAAGGCGGTGAGGTTATCGCCTGCTCCCCCGGCGAGCCGTATGAAGGAGCGAAGACCGTCGAAATGACCTGTAAGGCTGAGAACGGAAGTCTGACTATCACAGATATAACAGGCGGTGAAAGCCATACGGGCAGCTACAGCGTCGAGTCTACAAGCCCCGAGAGCGTGATTTACAATATTTCAATCGGAGATTCGCAGGGATATGCATCTTCTGCGATGACGACGTTTTACGACGGCAGCCAGATTCCGACTTTTGTCATGAGTATTGACGGCTACGCGCTGTATTTTTATTATGAAGAGTGACGGTCACGTTGACGTGCATTGTATATGGTAAGGTATAGGCGGAGTAACGGATATGTTAGAAGTTAAATATGTCAGCGGCTCTGACCGCAGCTTTTGGTTCAGCCTTGACAGGCATCTTCCGGAAGAAGAGTTTGAAAGCAAGGTTAGCTTAAAGCAGGGATACGTTCTGTTTTTCGACGGCAAGCCGGTTGGGCTGCTCAGGTACAATATGTTTTGGGACAGCATACCGTTTTGCACTATGCTTTTTATAGACGATGGTCATCGCGGGATAGGATGCGGCAGGCGTCTTTTAGAGCACTGGGAAAACGATATGAAGGCGCGCGGATACAAAATGATTTTGACATCTACCAGGGCGGACGAAGAAGCTCAGCATTTTTACCGAAAGCTTGGGTACAGAGACTGCGGCTCAATGGTAATCGATATTCCCGGGTATGCGCAGCCGACGGAGCTGTTTCTTATAAAGGCAATATAAATCTGATACGCGAATTTTTCCAGCACAATGATGTAATCGTTGACATTACAACTATTAAGCGATATAATAGTACGGTAAAATCAGAGTAAAGTAAAGCTATGTAAGGATGATTGTAAATGCAGATTTCAAGCAGGTTTACTATGGCGATACATGTTTTTGCATGTATCAGCACATTTGGCGGCGGCAATAAGATAACCAGCGATTTTTTGGCGTCGAGCATAAACGTAAATCCTGTTGTTATACGCAGGCTGCTCCAGCAATTGAAGACAGCGGGTCTTATAAGCGTGCAGAGGGGAAGCGGGGGAGCGTCGATTGCAAGGCCGCCGGAGGAAATTACCTTGTACGACGTATATAACGCGGTAGAGTGCGTGGAGGACGGGAAGCTTTTTCATTTTCACGAAAACCCAAACGTCAACTGTCCGGTAGGCCGGAATATCCATAAAGTGCTCGACGGAAAGCTTGACCGCGTGCAAAAGGCAATGGAAGACGAGATGAAAAAAATAACCCTTGCCGATATCTTATCCGATACGAAAAATTGCATAGAAGCTGAAAAAACCAGCAAGTAATATTTCCTGTTTGCCGTGTGTCTTTGACATGCGGCTTTTTAATCAAAAAAATTTTTAAAAATTTCGTTGTAACTATTGACATTACAATTAACAGGTGCTATACTGTTGTTGTAATAAAGATTATTACAACAAATTTATAATGACATTCAGGAGGTATTGCAATGAAAGTAGCAGTTGTTTGTGCAAACGGAAGGGCAGGAACGCTCATAGTTAAGGAAGCGGTTGAAAGAGGTCTTGACGTTACCGCCGTCGTCCGCGAGGAAAACAAAACCGCGGCAAATAAGGTTATTAAGAAGGACCTTTTTGATCTGACCTCAGAGGACTTAAAGGACTTTGACGCAGTTGTAGATGCATTCGGAGCGTGGAAGGAAGAGGAGCTTCCAAATCACAGCAGCTCTTTAAAGCACCTGTGCGATATTTTGTCCGGCACAAAGACCCGCCTTTTGATAGTAGGAGGAGCGGGAAGCCTGTATGTAAATCCAGAGCATACCGCGGCCTTATCGGACAGTCCCGACTTCCCAGATGCTTTTAAGCCGCTTGCTGCAGCAATGGCGAAGGCCTTGGGCGAGCTCCGCCAGCGCAAAGACGTGAGATGGACATATGTAAGCCCTGCTGGTGATTTCCAGGCGGATGGCGATAGAACCGGCAAGTATATCATGGGCGGCGAAGAATTGACGCTGAACTCAAAGGGCGAAAGCGTTATCAGCTATGCGGATTACGCCATAGCAATGGTAGACGAAATAGTGAGCGGAAGCCACGTTCAGCAGCGTATAAGCGTTGTGAGAAAATAATCTCTGCTTTGGTGAAAGCATGCATGCCCGACAGGGAAAAACAAGTAGGTTAAGTGAGGTAATGGCATGACACAGTCAGAAAGAAGGCTGTTTCTTATATCGGAGTTGATTAAGGAGCAGCCGCATCTGAGGGATATAAAAATTCCGAAAAGCGAGGTTGAGCAGCGCGAGCTGCTTCGTTCTCTGCTCAATATTCGATTGCCTCGCCCTGTCGGTCAGGAATTTCTGGCGGTACAGGACGCTTACCTGCAGGAGGAAATCCGCCGGAAAGGCATTACCGATATAGCGGAGCTTAAGCCGGTGCAGGAAGGGATTTATATTTGGAAGGGCGATATCACAACTCTTGAGTGCGACGCCATTGTCAACGCGGCCAACAGTAAAATGCTTGGCTGCTTCGTTCCCTGCCACGGCTGCATAGACAACTCGATACCAGTCTGAATCACACACCGTTTTATAACATTGCGCAGGGCAAGTGCCTAATGCACTTTGTGTTTGATTTTCCGAAGGTTTCCCCTACGGCTCCACCTCATGAACAACTTGCATACTATAGACAGATCCGAGGATTCTCAAAAGAAGAACTCGGCGCTATGATAGATGTTCCTATGGGTGAAATCGTGAATTACGAAAAGCGCTCCCAGGAAATTTATTACGAACAAGCGGAGAAGCTGGCAAAAGCACTAAACATAGATGTAGAGCTTCTTTTAGATGATTATACACGCTTTGTTGCTCCGGGGTTTGGTCAACGCATTAAAGAGATTCGTGCTTCACTGGGATTTACTCAACAAAAATATGCTGAATTACTGGGCGTTGGACGGTGCCTGATAAGTATCTGGGAAATTGAACTTCACAGGCCATCCCGGAACAACTATTTGAAAATCGTAGAGAGCAAAGCTGGCTCAGAAAGGAGTGTGCAACAATGACGCATGGTGAACAGCGGATCTATTTAATTAAAGAATTACTGGCGGAAGATGAGAGGTACAAAGGTATCTCTGTTCCTTTCGATGAGCAGGAACAGAAAAATTTGCTGCGTAGTTTGATGAATGTGCGTATGCCAAAGCCGATCAGCCGTGACTTTCTCCAAGTACAAGACGAGTACCTGCAATACGAGCGGGACAAGCGCGGCATTACGGACGGTGCGAAGCTGCCCTCCATCCCCAGAGATTCTCGACTGGTATTGTGGCAGGGAGATATTACGACCTTAAAGGTGGACGCAATCGTGAATGCCGCAAACAGCGGAATGTTGGGCTGTTTCCAACCTCTCCATTCCTGCATTGATAACATCGTTGGCACGAGGAGCGGAATCCAATTGCGGCTCTACTGCTATGATATTATGAACAAGCAGGGCCATGAGGAACCCACGGGACAAGCAAAGATCACGCCTGCCTTCAATTTGCCAAGCAAATACATCCTGCATACTGTGGGACCGATTATCTATGGGCCGGTCAGCGAACAGGATTGTGAGGCCCTGGCCTCCTGCTACCGTTCCTGCTTGGAACTGGCTGTGGAAAACGACTGCCGGAGCATTGCTTTTTGCTGTATTTCCACCGGGGAATTTCATTTTCCCAATGAAAAGGCCGCAGAGATTGCGGTTCAAACGGTGACATCCTTTTTGAATGCACAGAAGCCGGACATTCGAGTCATTTTCAATGTGTTTAAGGATGTGGACTTGCACATTTATCAAAAGCTCCTGGGGGTATCCAGATGCTAAGAACGGAAAGAGAAATAGCGCAAAAGGTTATTGAGTTTCAAGAAGCATTCAGTCAGGCGGATACTGTTTTAATTGGTGCCGGAGCGGGCCTTTCGGCATCCGCCGGATTTGCTTATGGCGGAGAGCAGTTCCACCGTTATTTTTCTGACTTCGAAGAAAAATACGATTTCCACGATATGTATTCCGGGGGATTTTATCCATTTCCCACCTTGGAGGAGCATTGGGCCTACTGGAGCCGGTTTATTTTCCTCAACCGCTACTGCAATCCGCCCAAGCCAGTGTACCAAAACCTGCTGGAGCTGGTAAAGGATAAAGATTATTTTGTGCTGACGACCAATGTGGATCACTGCTTTCAAAAAGTCGGATTTGACAATCGACGCCTGTTTTACACTCAGGGGGACTACGGCCTGTGGCAGTGCTCCAAGCCTTGTCACCAAATGACCTACGACAACCAAGAGACGGTCCGCCAGATGGTGGAAGCCCAGGGGTTTCGCATTGCAGAGGAAGGGTTGGAGATACCCAATGGCGCCGCTCTAAAAATGGACATCCCCACCGAACTGGTCCCCCGCTGCCCGCAGTGCGGCGCGCCCATGTCCATGAACCTACGGGCTGATAATACCTTTGTTCAGGATGATGGATGGTATACTGCGGCGGGACGTTACGATGATTTTATTCGGCGTCATGAGAATACTCCTGTCCTCTATTTAGAGCTGGGCGTTGGAATGAACACACCTGGTATAATCAAGTATAATTTTTGGCAGCAGGTCTATAAAAATCCTAAAGCAAAATATGCCTGTATCAATAAGGGACAATCTTATGCACCGAGAGAAATTGTTGAACGCAGCATTTGCCTTGATATAGATGCCGCACAAGTGCTAATTGGTTGAAACTCGCACATTTGCGGCGTAGCGTTCCTTCCATATATACTGAAAGCGTAAAGGAGGAACGCCCTATGAAAAAACGGAAATTCAAGATAACCCTCACCCCCGCCGAGAACAGCATTGTGATCCAGAGCCTGAACCATCTGCGGAATACTATGCTCCGGGAAAACCGGGACACCGGCTGCCTGGATGAACTTCTGCTCAAAGCCATGTGCGCCCCGGTGAAGAAGATGTAAAATTACATATCGCAGCTTGATGAGCCGCTTATTCTTTTCAGAAAGAGTAAGCGGCTTTTTTCATGCCATTTTTTAGATTTCCCCATACATAGCCGTCCGTCTTGCCAACGGGCGGCTAAATCTATGAAGAAGGAGGACATGAAAATGCCGGAACAAAGAAGCCGCCCCAGGGACGCCCGCGTGATTGCGCTGGCCAATCAGAAAGGCGGCACAGGCAAAACCACCACAACGGTAAACCTGGGTATTGGCCTGGCCCGCCTTGGGAAAAGGGTTCTGCTCATTGACGCGGACCCCCAGGGGGACCTCACCACCTGCCTGGGCTGGCAGGATCAGGACAACTTGCAGACTACGCTGGCCACCGTCATGGAACAGGTGATCCGGGATGAGCCATTCACCGCCGATGAAGGAATTTTGCATCACAGCGAAGGCGTGGACCTGATGCCTGCCAACATTGAGCTGTCGGCCCTGGAAATCAGCCTGGTCAACGCCATGAGCCGGGAATTTACCTTGCGCACCTACGTCGATGAAGTCAAGAAGCAGTATGATGTGGTTCTCATTGACTGTATGCCGTCCCTGGGCATGATTACGATCAATGCCCTGGCTGCTGCGGACAGCGTGATTATCCCGGTGCAGGCCCACTATCTCCCGGCCAAAGGTATGACCCAGCTCATGCGAACCATTGGCAAGGTCAAGCGGCAAATCAACCCGTCCCTCAAAGTGGACGGCGTACTGCTGACCCTTGTGGACGGGCGTACCAATCTGGCTAGGCAGACGGCGGAAACCCTGCGGCAAAGCTACGGGAGCGTATTGAAAATCTACCGTTCCGAAATTCCCGTTGCCATCAAAGCCGCAGAGATCAGCGCCGCTGGCAAGAGCATCTATGCCTATGACAAGGGAAGCAAGGTGGCGCAGGCTTACGCCGAGTTTTCAAAGGAGGTGCTGGCGGATGGCGAAAAGCAACGGGCTAAACTTCAATCTTCCCTCAGTCGATGACCTGTTTTCCACCGAGGCAGAACGGGTTGAGGCAAGGCTTGAAAAAGTTGTCCAGCTTGCGCCTGCGGAGATCAGCGACTTCCCGAACCACCCGTTTCAGGTCCGTATGGATGAAGCCATGCGGGAAATGGCGGACAGCGTGAAGCAGTATGGTGTTTTGGTCCCTGCCCTGGTGCGCCCCAAGCCAGAGAGCGGCTATGAAATGGTGGCCGGACACCGCAGGAAGAAGGCGGCAGAGCTGGCGCAGCTCCAAGAAATCCCCTGTATCGTGCGGCAGCTCACCGACGATGAAGCCACGATCATCATGGTGGACTCCAATCTACAAAGAGAGCAGATTCTGCCCTCGGAGAAGGCGTTTGCCTACAAAATGAAGCTGGACGCGATGAAAAGGCAGGGACAGAGGACGGATTTAACTTCTGGCCCAGTGGGCCAGAAGTTCTCCAGAGATGAACTCGCAGATACTTCTCCAGATAGTTCTCGGCAAATCCATCGCTATATCCGTCTCACCCACCTCGTCCCGGAAATCCTGGAGCTGGTGGATAACTCCGTCATCCGGGACCCGGAGATGCTGCAAATTGCCATGAGGCCAGCGGTGGAGTTGTCCTACCTGCGAAAAGAGGAACAGGCAGACTTGTTCGCCATCATGGATGAGATGGATTGCACCCCCTCCCACGCCCAGGCCATCAAAATGCGCCAGATGTCCGAAGCCAAGACCGGCGGAGAACGGCTGGCCAAAGACGCCCTTGTCTCCATTATGAAGGAGGAAAAGCCCAATCAAAAAGAACAGTTCAAAATTCCAAAGGAAAGAATCAGCCGGTTTTTTGCGCCGGGGACGCCCGCGCAGAAGATCGAGGACACCATTGTGAAGGCGCTGGAATTTTACCGAAAGCGCCAGCGCAGCTTAGAGAGATAACCTACTGCCAAGGGAGTGGTGCGCCCTTCTGCGGACCCGGTGTGTTTGGCCGGTTCCCCCTCTCCACACCTCACCCCTTCCAACTGCCTAAACATCCTAAAAAAGAAGATATTTTCGGGACCTGAGAAATTTTGCACAGTCCCCGTTGAAACGGCAGGATAAATGGGCGGAAGGCGCTGGGCAACTCTCTCTTTTTTAGAACGTAAACAAAATCCAGCCGCAGGCAGCACATCCAGAGCGATGTGCTTTTTTGCGGCCATTTCAAGGAGGTAACACGATGAAAGCATTGAGAAAGCCCCTGTCCCTGCTCATGTCCCTGCTCATGTGCCTGGGCGTCTTTGCGGGAACGGGGACCACGGCATTTGCCGCAGGCGAAACCATGACGACGTATATGATCGACCTGCCCCGTGCCAGTGACCCCAACAAGGCCGGATGGGGCCATCCCGCCCTGAATTTCCTGGGCGGCTGGTCCACCGGAGAAAACGACAGCTTTTCCGTCCACACCCAGGACGCCTTTAATGGCAGGGCCATCTACTGCATTGAGCCGGGTATCGGTGTGAATACCGGCGACCAGTACACGGGCCGGGGCGAAGATTTCTGGGATAACTACCCGTCCAACCTGAACCCCACCATCCCGCCGGATACCATCAAGGAATATATCGGGCGAATCATGACCTATGGCTGGCAGGGAAATGCCAGCACCTCATGGATGAGCGGGAACCCAGAGGACGCAAGCAAGATCGCGGGATATATCGCTACCCAGCTTCTTGTTTGGGAAACCGTTGTAGGTGAACGCGACAGCCAGTTTAATCATGTGGACGCCAATGCCCAGGGCAAAAACAACGTGACGGAATATATTAGCGCCAACCATCCCCTGTACAGCGAGATTTTCAGCCAGTATTCCGCCATTGAGAGCGCGGTCAAACGCCATACCATGCTGCCCAGCTTTTTCAGCAGCACCGCAGACGCCGGTGCCTATGAACTAAAATGGGATGGCCAACAGTATTCCCTCACCCTTACAGATACCAACGGGGTGCTGGGCGACTACACCTTCTCCAGCAGCACCACCGGGCTAAATTTCTCCGTAAACGGCAACCAGCTCACCATCACTTCCGCCCAGGCCATCACAGGCTCTGTGACGGTTAAAGCGGAAAAAATTTCTGCCCAGCGCAGCGGCGTTGTGGTTTGGACGGATGGTGTTTCCGGCGGCGGCAAGCAGGACTTCGCCACCTACGGGGAAACCGTTTCCGACCAGATGGTAGGCTATCTGAACCTGGAAGTGAAAACCGGCAGCATGAAGCTGATTAAGACTTCCGAGGACGGCCAGGTGGAAGGCATTTCCTTTACCATCACTGGCAATGGGTACAGCGCCACCAAGACCACCAATTCGGCGGGCGAGATTGACATTTCCGATCTCAACCCCGGCGTTTACACCGTAACGGAACAGTCGATTGAGAAGTATGAGCCCCAGGCCAGCCAGCAAGTGACCATCGTCGGCGGCCAGACTGCTACTGTTACGTTCAACAATGTCCTTAAACGCGGCAGCTTGGAAGTGACAAAAACCAGCGAGGACGGGCTGGTGGAAGGTATGACCTTCCACCTGTACGGCACATCCCTCTCCGGGCAGCCGGTGGACGAGTACGCTGTGACGGATGGGAGCGGCGTTGCGCGTTTTGAAAATGTGCTCATCGGCACGGGCTATGTACTGGAGGAGGTGGATACCCCCATCCGTTATGTGGTGCCGGATTCCCAGACTGTCACCATCGAGTGGAACAAAGTCACTCATAAGAGTGTGAACAACGTGTTGAAGAAGTTCCGCGTCACCGTCACCAAGAGCGATGTGGAAACCATCTCTCCCCAGGGCGACGGCTCCCTGGCCGGCGCTGTGTATGGGCTGTATCAGGGTGAAACCCTTGTGGACAGCTTTACTACGGACGAAAACGGCCAGTTCACCACCGGCTATTACGTCTGCGGTTCCGACTGGACGATTCGTGAAATCAGCCCCAGCGAAGGGTATCTGCTGGACTCCACCATTCATCATGTGGGCGCAGAGCCGGAACTTTACACCATTGAGCGGAACGACACCGCCAACAATGTGACGGAACAGGTTATCAAAGGCGACATCGCCATCATCAAGCACACCGACGACGGGGAAACCCAGATCGAAACCCCGGAATCCGGCGCGGAGTTCCAGGTATATCTGAAATCTGCCGGCAGTTATGATGCGGCCAAAGACTCCGAGCGAGATGTTCTCACCTGCGATGAGAACGGCTTTGCACAGTCCAAGAAGCTGCCCTACGGCACCTATATCGTTCATCAGACCAAGGGCTGGGATGGCCGCGAGCTGATGGACGACTTTGAAGTGTATATTGCCCAGGATGGCCAGACCTACCGCTACCTGATCAATAACGCCAACTTTGCCAGCTTCATCAAGGTGGTCAAGGTGGACGCGGAAACCGGCGTCACCATCCCCTATGCGGGAGCCGGGTTCCAGATTTATCGTCCCGATGGCAGCAAGGTGGAAATGACCTTCACTTATCCCACCCCCACTACCATTGATACGTTCTACACCAATGCCGAGGGCTACCTGGTAACGCCTGAAAAGCTGGAATACGGCTCCGGGTACTCTCTGGTGGAGGTGCAGGCCCCCTACGGCTATGTGCTGGACAGCACCCCGGTTTACTTTGATGTGACCCAGGACGCTTCCAGCGAGGAAGGCGGCGTGACGGCGATCGAAGTCACCAAGCCCAACATGGCTCAAAAAGGAATCATCAAGGTCAGCAAGACCGGCGAAGTGCTTTCCTCTGTGGTGGAAAGCGAGGGCGTGTACCAGCCGGTCTATGAAGTGGCCGGCCTGTCCGGCGCGGTGTTTGAGATCACCGCTCTGGAGGACGTCTACACCCTGGATGGCACCCTGCGCTATTCTGCGGACGAGGTAGTGGACACCATCACCACCGCCGAGGACGGCACAGCCCAGAGCCAGCCCCTCTACCTGGGCAAATTCCAGGTGAAGGAGGTTCAGTTCCCCCACGGCATGGTGGATACCGGCGAGAATATCACCAATGTGGAGCTGGTGTACGCAGGCCAGGAGGTGGAAGTCACCGAAACCTCAGCCAGCTTCTACAACCAGCGCCAGAAGGTCCAGGTGTCCCTGAGCAAGGTGCTGGAGCAAGATGAAACCTTCGGCATTGGCATGAACGGTGAGATCTCCGCCGTGACCTTCGGCCTCTATGCCCAGGCGGACATCACCGCAGCGGACGGTTCTGTGATCCCGGCAGACGGGCTTCTGGAAATCGTTTCGGTAAATGAAAACGGCCAGGCCGTTTGCAGCACCGACCTGCCTTTCGGCAGCTTCTACCTGAAGGAGCTGTCCACCGACAGCCATTATCTGCTGAATGGCGAAACCTTCCCGTTTACCTTCGAGTATGGCGGTCCTTCTGTGGCCGTTGTAGAGATTGCCGCCAATGATGGCGAGGCTGTCACCAATGAGCTGATCCGCGGCGAAATCCACGGCATCAAGACCGATGAGAACGGCACGGGTCTGGGCGGCGCTCTGATTGGCCTGTTCCATTCGGAGGAAGCCGAATTTACGGAAGAAACTGCTCTTGCCACCGCCGTTTCCGCGGAGGACGGCAGCTTCTCCTTCTCCAATGTTCCTTACGGAAACTGGGTACTGAAAGAGCTGGAAAGCCCGGACGGGTTTGTCCTCTCCGATGAAGTGATCCCCGTTACCGTGGTGGAAGATGGACAGGTGGTGGAAATCTCCCTTACCAATGAGCGCATTTACGGCGACCTGCGGCTCACCAAGGTGGATAAGGATTACCCGGACAACAAGCTGACCGGAGCCGAGTTTGAGGTTTATCGGGATACCAACGGCAATAAGGAGCTGGATGACGGCGACGAGCTGCTGGGCAATCTGGAGGAAACCAGCACCGGCATTTATGAGATGACGCACATTGAATATGGCGGCGTGTTTGTAAAGGAAACCAAAGCGCCGGAAGGCTTCCTGCTGGATGAAAACGCCTACTATGTGGAGATCACCGAGAACGGCAAGATTTACGAGGTAGAGAACGAGGCCGGGGTTGGCTTTGTCAACATGGCCCAGACCGGTTCCCTGCGGATTGAAAAGACATCCAGCGATGGCAAGGTGGAGGGCTTCTCCTTCCGTGTGACGGGTGCTGGCGGTTATGAGCAGGTTTTCACGACAGACGAGAACGGCGAAATCTTTATTGAGGGCCTGCGTGTGGGCGATTACACCGTTTCCGAGGTATCGGATGGGGCCAGCGCCAACTATGTGCTGCCCGCGGATAAGACGGTGACGATCTTTGCGGATAAGACCACCGTTGCACAGATGCACAACGAGCTGCGCGATACGCCTAAAACCGGCGATGAGAGCAAGCCCTGGCTGTGGATGACCCTGATGGGCGTGTCCGCCGCAGGTGCTGCGGTTTTGGGCGTCACAGCCTATGCGTTCAAGCGCAAGAAGGACCAGGATTCTGCTGAATAACACAGAAGAAGGAGGAATTATCGAATGGAACTGAAAACGATCATTGCCATTGCGCTGGTGGTGTTCATCATCGGCGGTCTGATTTTCCTGAAGGTCAGGAGCCGTAAGAAGTAACCAGCCAGGGGCGGCCATGCGGGGCCGCCCCTTTTACATACCAAAAAAGAAAGGAGCTTTGCAGATGAGAGAACGATTTGAACAACGGCTGTTCCGCATATTCGCCCAGGCCGGTTATTCCCCAGTGCAGCTTCTCACCGTTACCCCGGAGGAAATGGTGGAGATTCCCGGTATCACAGTCCCTAATATCCGGGCTGTGCTGTGTGTCCAGAAGAAGGTGCTGGAAAATCGGACCAAGGTTCACAACGAAATACCCATAGAGCTACCTAAGGAGGTGGACTATGGAGGCGAATAAAATGGAAAAGCGCATGGCCGGTGACTACGAGATCATCCAGTCTATCCACATCGGTGACAGGGAGATCGTTCTGGGAGAAAATCCACGGGATGAAACCGGCGAAAAATATATGTGCGCTTTCTGCCAGCAGAATGAATTGTTTGCGGCATACAGTGAAGTCATGTGCAGCGACAACTATGCGGAGATGGTAAAGATGTTCGGTGAGCGCGTCACCGAGCAGGCCGAGAATACCCGTGTGGCGATGAACAAGCCGAAAATACAGGGCATTGATGACCGTCCTATCACGGCCAGCGATTGTACCGTGGTGTCTGGTGAGGATGACTTAAATAACAAAATTGTGGTCATCAAGCCGGAAGTGCTGCGCCGGGAGTATCGCAGAGCCACTTGTCAGTTAAAGCTCTGTGTGGGCGGCTTCGGTGCCTATCCACACAGCCGAGGCTCTGCCTGCTTTTGCATTGACCTTTATACCGGAAAAGAGAGCCGCTATGAGCGTATGGATGTTCTCGGAGTCATGGAACCGGAGGAATTGCCTGGGTGGGCAAAGCACGGGCTGTTAAGTATTCAGCAGGAACAAGCGAAAAAAGAGCAGCACAAAGGTGGGAAGGAGGAACGATGATCGATGGATGTGCGTATCAATCAAGGATATATCATCACAGACTCCTGTCATGTGGGTGACAGCGAATTTGTTCTGGGGGTTCATTCAACAGCACCCCAGCAGTTTGTCACCTGGAAATGCAGTAACCAAACGGACTACTACTGGGGCCATTATTTCAGCGACCTGTTTGCTGCACAGAAGGATTTGGTGGCGCGGGCACAGGAGGAACTGCAATACCTGGAGGAAAAAAGGCAGAATCCGGTGAAACAGAAAGCACCGGGCTATTCCCCGTGGGGCGAGGTGCTGACCTGTGAAACCCTCTGCCCCGGTGCGTACTCGGTCAGCACCGCGGGGCATGGCGGCGTCATGGTCCACCGGGACTTGGCAGACAAGGTTTTCCGCAAGGAAGCAAAGGAATGTGGCTTTGCGGAAGGCGTCTATCTCTGCTTTGAGGAGGACTGCGATGGGCCGGTGGCCCTGCGGGAGCTGATGGACAAAAAACTGTATCAGGCTCCGGTGAACCAATACTTTGGCCCTGGTGAGTATGAAAAGATCATTGACCGCAGCTTGCAGCATTATCATCCCGAATACTGGCAGGCGCGGGAAAAGGATTTGAAGGAAAAAGGCCAGCCCTCTATCCAACGAAAAAAGAAGGAGCGTGAGAGATAATGAAACTGGAAATCATCAGTATGACCCCGCAGGAACGGATGTACTCTTACAGTCAGAGCAGCCAGCTCGAAGGCCAGACCGGCTGTATTGGACATCTGCGCGGGGATTTTGGCGCTGGAAAAGAGTTCTACACTTCCTGGTTTGACCACCGGAGCGAGTATAAAACCGATGAATTTAAGGCAGAGTTTGATGAAGTGGTCAATACCCTGCGGGAGAAAGACGGCCTGTTTTTCAGCCGGGAAAGCATGAGCCACTATTGCCGGCAGCGCCCGGAAGCCGAGATGGTGGGCAACTTCTGCACCGAGTACGGATTCAAGCTGAAAACCGACCAGCACACCTATATGCTGCGGTGCAATCCCAATTACGGGGACTACAATTTTTACCTCTACGCCTATGTTGGCCGGTTCCTGGAGCAACACATGGAAAAGGCAAAGCAGGGCATCCGGTTTATCACGCCCGGTTACAAGGAGCTGTTCCGCATCCCGGACGGCGATAGCATCCGTATTTTTACCGGCGGCGGAGAAACCCGTGACCGCACCTGCCGGTTCATCGATGAAACCCATTTTGAAACCAGCGGAGGGTATTCCAGCGCCCTCTATCATATCTGTGAGTTTGCGGAACGCCTGGAGAAAACCCACGGGAGCGTGATCCCGCTGCGCTCCTCCCTGCCGGCACAGTGCTTCAGCACACTTCCCTCCACAGGAGAACTGATCCTCCTGACCAGAGGGGAAAAAGGCTACACTCCATGCCCTGAGTTTTCTGTGGCGGACGCCAGGGAAAATCACAGATTTGCTGAGGACAACAACGGGAAGAATGGCGTTACCAAGGCGCAGGAAGCCGCCATGCTGGCCGGCTCCATGTTTGGCTGGCAGACCCCCGCCGCTGACCCCAAAAACTATGACGAGCAGGGGCAGCCCATCAAGCTCCGGCAGAAAGACCGGGGTGAGGCACGATGAAGAATAGATATAATCAAATCTGGGCGCGGGTAGGCATGACACTTTCTCTTATGCCGAATGAAATGGAACTGCTTGTTTCTGGAAACAACTTGGATAAACAGAAATGTCTTTCCCGGATTTTCACGGAGGGCAGAGCCGTGGTTGATGGTGACAGCTATATTCCAGACTCTATTATGGAGAAGTATAACGAAACCTATGGAACGAATTATGACTGCGGGGACGTGGACTTAGATACAGAAGAACTCTCTGGGAAAACTGTGTGCTTGAGCAAACTCCCTTTAAGAAATCGAGGTGAAGCCCGATGAAGGAGGAGAAACACGTTATCTGGAGCAATTATGATCTGGATTACGAGGACTGGCGGGATGACCTGGAGGCAGAATACCCGGAGCTGTCCGAGGAGGAACGCATTTCCCTGATGTATGAGATCAACGGGGATTATCTGGATGACGAGCGCATGAACCTCAATGTGCAGCTTTCCCAGCCCATTTTGGTTGTAGGCGACCTGGGTCTGTGGAATGGGCGGCGTATGGGGTACAAGGAAATCCCAAGCGGCAATATCCGGGACTGCCTTTACGGGGACACGGATTACTCCACCTGGTATGTAGACCGGCTGGGCGATCTGCGGTGTGACGCCATCCACCATGACGGCACCAACCATTATCTCTATCGAGTCTATAAGGACAACGCCAGCCCGTCCCAAATTGAACTGCTGAAAGAAAAACTGTATCGCGGTACAGCGACCCGCGCCGATATAACGAGAGTGACCCGCAGGCTGGGCGACGACATCGCCAAGGTCTACGGGTTTTCCATTCCCCGGCAGCGGCAGGCCGCAGCGATGGAAAGGTAGGAAAAATGGCACAGTTACCACCTGTCAAATTGGATATGTACGCGGAATGGTTTGATTTACTGATGACCATTTTGGAAGAAAACCGGGATTTGCTCCCGGATGATCTGATCCCTGAAAATGAGCGCCAGATGGAAAAGCTGATGAAATATCCCCGGCGCTATCAGGATGAAAATGGGCAATGCCGTGTGGATATGCGGCTCTACCCGTCAGACGCTTCTGAACTGATCTGGCTGCTTTTGCTTGCGGCCTGCGGGAATTATGAAACCACAAAACGGTACAGTACGGAATTGGCTGAGAGGTGATTTTCAATGGGAATCAAAGTTGATGCCCAAAAGGAGATTTTTGAAGAAGTGACCGTGTTGGACAAACCAATGCTGTTTACTTGCGCCCGCGTAGATCGCAGCACGGTCCCGAAGGGGATGTATTTGTATGAAGTCCGCCATGATGACGAAATGCGTGGCGACCCCTGCCAGATTGCCAACTGGATCATGGTCAACCATTGGGGAACGCTTATTTCCAATGAGCGGATTCCGTTAGAGAGAAGTCCCCATACCAATAATGCCTACCGGGATATTGACCCGGAAAAAGACTGGAATTATGAGGGTGCGGACAGTACGCTCCAAGAGTATATGGAGAAACATCCACCTAAAAAGGAAAAGCTAAAACAATTTGAACGATAGGAGGTGCTACCGATGGCGATACGTTATAAAGCCCTGACGGAGCTGTATCAGGAAACCCAGCGCAGGGTAACAGCTCCGGCAGAATGGCAGCAATTTCTTACGTCTGCCTGCCGCAACTACCGCCTGCCCTTTGACGAGATGTTGCTTGTCTATGCTCAGCGCCCGGACGCCATCGCCGTTCTGGAGATTGAACGCTGGAACCGGCAGTTTGGGCGCTGGGTAAACAGGGGCGCAAACGGCATTGCCGTTTTTGACGGTGAGACAGACGGAAAATCCCGGCTGAAATACTATTTTGACATTTCCGATACCCATGAGGCCCGGTTCACCCGGCCCGTCCCTCTTTGGACGGTACGGGAGGAATACGCGCCGGACATCATCGAAACGCTGGAGAACAGCTTTGGAGAGCTGGAGCACAAGGAGAATCTGGGTGAAGCCCTCCTCTCTGCGGCAAAGAATGCCGTGGAGGACAACATCCCCGACTATCTGGCGGAATTGAAAACCCTCACGGAAGGGAGCTTTCTGGAAGAACTGGACGAGTACAATGTAGAAGTGATGTACCGGCGGGCATTGCAGACCAGCATCGGATATATGCTGATTGCGCGCTGCGGCCTTGATCCGTCCGAATACTTTGAGGACGATGATTTTCGGGACGTGCTGAATTTCAATACGCCTGAAACATTGAACGCCCTGGGCGTGGCTACCGGGGACATCTCCCAGATGTGCCTTTCTGAGATCGCCCGCACGGCCCTTGCCCTGCAAAGACAGCCCCAAAAAGAAAATCGCACAGTTGAAACCCAGCCGCAGAGCCGGTATCCTGTACGTGAGCAGGAAAACATACCGGCGGAAAGGAGCATAGAATATGGACAAGATCACATACACCCGGCAGGGAGATTACAATCTGCCCAACCTTCTGCCGCCCCAGGAGGAGCCGGTTCCCCATGGGAAATACGCATCGCTTCGCAGGAGGTTCCTCAAGGAGCACCGCAGGATCACCTACACCAACCTGCTGACCAGCGGGAGGCTTTCCAGCCATCTGGCGGAGATCCAGCAGACCGCCCAGCGCCGGATGGAGGAAATCGTGGCGCAGATGGCGAAAGCCGAGGGCGTGACGGAGGAGCTGAAGGCCCGCGATCCGATGAAGTGGGTGCAGATGATGAACAACCTGCGGAACGCGGCGGAGGAAACGGTGCTGGCGGAGCTGATTTACAGCTAATTGAAGAACCGGAAGAAAGCGCAGGCAATATCGGGGCCCCCGAAAGGCAATTGCCTGCGCTTTTGGATGAAAAGCAGATCATGGCCGTCATCGCCAACAAGGATGACGACCTCAAGTATAAAAAAAGGCAGATCGAGCTTTTCTTTTCCGTTCACACCGATACGCGGGAACGGGCGGAATATCTGAAATCCGCCTATCAGGACCGGTACACCGAGATCATCGCAGACGGGCAGCGCCTGGGCTATAAGCCCCAGGAGGACGGGCTTCTCATGTGGGAGGGCTCTTACCCATCCCGCACCAGGGAATCTGTGTTTTCCTGGGACCTGGTGGCCGGGTGGACCGCCCAGCTCATCGAGAAAAAAGAATATTTCATTCAAACGGACATCCCAAGGCTCCCCACCCAGGAGAGCCAGCAGATGTCCCTTTTTGATTTTGCGGCGTTTGACCAACCAGCCCAGGCCGAGGGTGCGGCCCAACCATCCATTTTCCCTCACCCGGCTCTGCCCCAGCAGGTCATCGACGAAGCGCTGTGCGTAGGAGCCAACGAGCAGAACAGCCGCCTTATCATCTGCGCCTACTTCAAAAAGGATAAGCCGCTGGAGGACAACGCCCGGTTCCTGATGGAACACTATGGAGAAAACGGCGCAGGCTTTTATCTGGATGGCCGGAAATATTCCATTTGGTACAACGCCGAGGGAATCCATGTGGCCGAGGGTGAAACCGCGCAGCGCGCAGCAGCCACGCTGATTTCCTGGGAACAGGCAGCCAAGCGCATCCGGGAATTGCTGGATTTAGGCCGGTATATGCCCCAAAGTGAGCTGGACCGGGTGGACGGATATGAACGCCAGCAACGGGCCGCGCAGCTATGGTATCTCCGTCAGGATTTTGCGGAAGGCACCGCCGACGCGGGCTATCTTCCCACTGTCAATGCTATTTACAACACGCATCGGGGATTTCCAGAGGAAAGCGCCGCCATCCAGGGACTGTTAAACCACCCGGAGGCGCTCCAAACCATACGGGATGAACTGGAGCAGTTTGTCCAGGCATACGGAGAGAACCGGGAACTGCTGCGGTTCCACTTCCACCGCCCGCAAAAACTTCTGGAACAGCTTTCCGACCTGCAGCGGGAACCGCTGCACTTTACCGCCGCCGAAGGGTACGCCCCCCAGCGGCGATTTTTCATTTCCGGGGACGAGATCGACAACCTTCTCCGGGGCGGGAAACGCAGCACGGATTACCGGCTGGCCGTGTATTCCTTCTACCGCAACCACACGGAGCGCAAAGAACGGGAGACTTTCTTAAAGCACTACCACGGCGAGTACAGCGGCTATTCCGGCGGCAATGACGATGTGACCTACCAGCTCAGCAAAGGCGTCTCCTTCAGTCATGGCGATCTCACTCGGCCTTACGCCAAGGTGGAACTGAAATGGAATGCCGTGGAAAAGCGCGTCAGCGCCATGATCGCCCAAGGCCGGTTCCTGAGTGACGAGGACCGGGCCGCCATGCCGCAGTATGAGAAACACCAGCTTGCCCGGAGCATCCGCGCCTTTTTTGAGAACGTGCCCCAGGAGCAGCCCCACCCCTATCCCTACGGTTTTGATTATTGGGATGCGGTGAAGCTCATCGAGCCTCAGCTTGATGACCCGGCCCGTGTGGAAGAAATCTATCAGATGATGATCCCTGTTTGGGAAGCTACCCCGCAGGATGACCGGATGTACTCCCTGCGCCAGCAGGCTTTTGAAGACATTTCCGCCTACCGGCAGGGCACTTTTACCCTGTTTGCGGAGAAAAAGGAGCCGGTAGCCCCTGCTGTGCCGCAGGCGAAAGCCTACGACCTGGGCTATGGGCATCTGGGCAACGGGCTGACCGTGTGGAACCGGCTGGAAGAAGTGGATGGGGACTACCGCACGGTTGCCCACATTGCCCCGGACCGCACGGTGACGGTTTACGATGAGGAAATGCCCCAGGAGGTTCGGGACAGGATTCAACAGGTGGCTGACACCTCGGAACTGACCATCTCCGCCACCCAGGACGCGCCCGTATTCTCGGTGCCGCCCAGAGAGGAACCAGCCCGAAAAGAAGAACCGGCAGACCCCTACCCGGAGCTGGCAGCCCAGGTGCTGCGCCTTGTAGGAGAATTTGACGGCTCCCGCATGGGCTACGGAGAGGACGACTCTCAGGCGGCGGCGAACATCGTCCAGCAGCTCCAAAATACAGCCCAGCGGCAGGAAATCCATGTGCTGCTGCAATCCTTCCTGGATCATGCGGACCCGGAAGAAGAAATCGTGGCAGATGTTGCGCTATGTATGGAGAAAATCGACGAGCTGCCCCAGCCCCTCACCCAAGATCAGGCCCTGTTGGAGCAGGCAAAAGAATTGATTGACCAATTCTGCCAAGCGGAATACGACGGCTATGCCGATTTCAGCGATCTGGAAAAGGTGGGCATTGCCTACACCACGATCACGGACGAGGAAATCCCCATCCAGGTCAATGCCGATTTGGTCCATTACCGCATTGAGCGATACCTGGACGGGCAGTTTTTGGAGCGCAGGCAGTATGAGAGCCTGGACGGACTCATCCAAAACGAGCTGGCCGAACTGGATTTTGACGACCTCATTTCTGTTTCGGATGAGGAACTGGAATCCATCGGCGCCACGCCGGAGCAGCGTTCAGATGACTACCGCTTACTCAGCCGTCTGAAAGCGGATTGCGACTACTACCTGGGCGCTGGCGGACGTGCGGAAAAGCATTTGTGGGCTGGGAACGTGCGAGAACAGATCGCCAAAATGCGGGAACTCTACGCCGCCCTGCCGGAAAAACCGGAATGGCTGACGGCGGAGGACATCGACCGCTATGAGAGCCAGATGGCCGGGGAAATGCCGGAGCCGCAACCGCAAAAAGAAGGAGCCGCCCTACTGCCGCCCAGGCACGCCCGCCGGGAACGGATCACCTTTACCACCCTGCACCCGGAGGTTCCCAAGGATCAGCGCCATGATTTCCACATCACCGACGATACCCTGGGGCATGGCACTCCCAGCGAGAAATACGCCGCCAATGCTGCCGCCATCCGCACCTTGAAGCAGATCGAGGCCGAGGACCGGCTGGCTACGCCCGAAGAACAGGAAATCCTGTCCCGCTATGTGGGCTGGGGCGGCCTGGCAGACTGCTTTGAAGAAACCAGCGCACACTATGGGGAACTGAAATCCCTGTTGGATTCGGAGGAATACGCGGCGGCCAGAGCCAGCTCCCTCACCGCCTTCTACACCCCGCCGGTAGTCATCCGGGGAATCTACAAGGCTCTCGCACAGATGGGTTTTACCCAGGGCAATATCCTGGAGCCATCCTGCGGCACCGGCAACTTTCTGGGCCTTTTGCCCGCGGACATGGCGGGCAGCAAAGCCTACGGCGTGGAGATTGACAGCATCAGCGGCAGAATCGCCCAGCAGCTTTACCAGAACGCCAGCATTTCCGTGAATGGCTTTGAAACCGTACAGATGCCGGACAGCTTTTTCGATGTTGCCATCGGCAACGTCCCCTTTGGGGATTTCAAGGTGGTGGATAGGCGGTATGACAAGCACCATTGGCTCATCCACGACTATTTCTTTGGCAAGACGCTGGACAAGGTGCGGCCAGGCGGCATTGTGGCGTTCATTACCAGCAAGGGAACTCTGGACAAGGAAAACTCCGCTATCCGCCGCTACCTCGCCCAGCGGGCCGACCTGATCGGAGCCATCCGCCTGCCGGATAACACCTTCAAGCGGAACGCCGGCACCGAAGTGACCAGCGACATTATCTTCCTACAGAAGCGCGACCACATCACCGATTTGGAGCCGGATTGGGTGCAACTGGACACGGATGAAAACGGCATCCGCATGAACCGCTATTTTGTGCAGCACCCGGAAATGGTCTTGGGCGACATGGTGATGGAATCCACCCGGTTCGGGCCGGACAGCGCCTGCAAAGCCCGCGAGGGGGAAGATTTATCCGAACAGCTTGCCAATGCCATCCAGTTTTTGCAGGTGGAAATCAAGCCCTACGAGCTGGAGGAACTGGACGAGGAAGATCACGCTATCCCCGCAGACCCCACCGTGCGGAATTTCAGTTACACGCTCGTGGATGGAAAGGTCTATTACCGGGAAAACAGCGTGATGGTGCCTGTGGAGGTGTCCGTCACGGCGGAAAACCGCATCCGGGGCATGATTGAGCTGCGGGAATGTGTCCGCAGGCTGATCGAGTACCAGACCGAAGGCTACCCGGACGAGGACATTGAGACGGAACAGCAAAAACTGAACGCCCTCTATGACAGCTTCACCGCCAAGTATGGCCTGATCAGCAGCCGGGGCAACAAGCTGGCCTTTTCGGAGGACTCCAGCTACTGTCTCTTGTGCTCTCTGGAGGTGCTGGATGAACAGGGCAACCTAAAAAGAAAGGCCGATCTGTTCACCAAGCGCACCATCCGTCCCCATGTGGCCGTCCCCAGCGTGGACACGGCCAGCGAAGCATTGGCGGTGTCGATCTCTGAAAAAGCCCGTGTGGACATGGATTATATGGCGGAGCTGTCGGGAAAATCCCCAGAAGAACTGGAACAGGAACTTGCCGGGGTGATTTACCGGGATATTCGCTGCGCGGAGAACCCGGAGGACATCCTGCCTTCTTTGGCCGATCTGAGCCGCTATCCTCTTGTCACAGCGGATGAGTACCTTTCCGGGAAAGTGCGCCAAAAGCTGCGGATGGCAAAAGCCTTCCTGGAAGTAGCCCCCGACCATCAGAAAGAAGCCGCCCGCAGAAATGTGGAGGCTTTGGAGGCGGTTCAGCCCCAGGACCTGGGCGCTGGTGAAATCGGCGTGCGCATTGGTGCGAACTGGGTGCCCGTCGAGGTGTACCAGCAGTTCATGGTGGAGCTGCTCACCCCCAATTACTATGTGCGGGACCGTATCCGAATCCTGCGCTCTGAAGCCACCGGCCAATGGAGTATCCGGGAGAAAAACGCCGACCGCAGCAATGTAAAGGCCAACACCACCTACGGCACCAAGCGGATGAGCGCCTACCACATCCTGGAGCAGACCCTGAATCAGAAGGATGTGCGGGTATTTGACTATATTGAGGACGAGAACGGCAAGAAAAAGCCTGTCCTCAACAAAAAGGAAACCGCCATTGCCCAGGACCGGCAGGAACTCATCAAGCAGAAGTTTGCCGAATGGATTTGGAAAGACATTAATCGCCGGGAACTGCTGTGCCGCATTTACAACGAAACCTTCAACGGTATCCGTCCCCGTGAGTACGATGGGCGGCACATCCGGTTTGAGGGCATGAACCCGGAAATATCCTTACGGCCCCATCAGATCAACGCCATCGCGCACATTTTGTATGGTGGGAACACGTTGCTGGCACACGAGGTTGGGGCAGGCAAAACCTACGAGATGGTGGCCGCCGCTATGGAGATGAAGCGCCTGGGCCTTTGCACCAAGTCGCTGATTGTGGTGCCTAACCATATCACCGAGCAATGGGCGGCGGAATGGCTCCAACTCTATCCTTCTGCCAACATCCTGGTAGCGACAAAGAAAGATTTTGAAACCCAGAACCGGAAAAAGTTTTGCAGCCGCATTGCCACCGGGGACTATGACGCCATCATCATCGGACATTCGCAGTTTGAGAAAATCCCCATGAGTGTGGAGCGCCAGCAGGCCATTTTGGAGAGCCAGATCGAGGAAATCCTGGAAGGGATCGAGCAGGCCAAGGCGCAGAAGGCAGAACGCTACACGGTCAAGCAGATGGAGCGCACCCGGAAATCGCTGGAGGCAAGGCTTGCCAAGCTCAACGACCAGAGCCGCAAGGATGATGTGGTCACGTTTGAGCAGCTCGGCGTGGACCGGCTTTTCATTGATGAGAGCCATTATTTTAAGAACTTGTTTTTGGCGACAAAAATGCGGAATGTGGGCGGCATTGCCCAGACCGAGGCTCAAAAAAGTTCCGACCTCTTTATGAAGTGCCAGTACCTGGACGAGCTGACCGGTGGGCGCGGCGTGATTTTTGCTACAGGCACCCCCATTTCCAACTCCATGGTAGAGCTTTACACCATCCAGCGGTATTTGCAGTACCGGCTCCTGCAAGAGCTGGGCCTGATCCATTTCGATGACTGGGCGAGTAGCTTCGGAGAGACGGTTACAGCTATCGAGTTATCGCCGGAGGGAACCGGCTACCGGGCAAAAACCCGGTTTGCTAAGTTTTATAATCTGCCGGAGCTGATGGCCGCTTTCAAGGAGGTGGCTGACATCCAAACAGCGGATATGCTGAAACTCCCCGTGCCCAAAGCCAACTTCCACACGGAAGTGATCCAGCCCTCGGAGCTTCAGAAAGAGATGATAAAGGGGCTGGCGGAACGGGCTGAGAAGATTCGCGCCGGAGGGGTTGACCCCCATGTGGACAATATGCTTCGCATTACCAACGATGGAAGAAAACTGGCGTTGGATATGCGGCTGATTCAGCCCCTGGCCCCGGATGACCCCAATGGCAAGGTGGCTGTCTGCGCCCGGAATGTGTTCCACATCTGGGAACAGACCAAAGAAAAACGCTCTGCCCAGCTTGTGTTCTGCGATCTTTCTACACCTTCGGGGCCCCCGAAAAGTCGTAAGACTTTTTGGGGAGAGGACGAGCAACGGAGCGGGGCGGATGCCCGAGCTGGCGAGGGCGAAGCAGAGCGAAGTTTGCGAGGACGAGACGGTTCCTTTAATGTTTATGACGACCTAAAAAAGAAACTGATGGACGCCGGTATTCCGGAGGCGGAGATCGCCTTTATCCACACAGCAGACAGCGAAGCCAAAAAGAAGGAGCTATTTTCTAAAGTGCGCTCCGGGCAGGTGCGGGTCCTGCTGGGTTCTACGGCCAAGATGGGCGCAGGCACCAATGTGCAGGATCACTTGATTGCCCTGCACGATTTAGACTGCCCCTGGCGGCCTTCCGACCTGCAGCAGCGGCTGGGGCGCATCGTCCGCCAGGGCAATGAAAACGAGGAGGTGGAGATTTACCGTTATGTCACAGAAGGCACGTTCGACGCCTATTTGTATCAGCTTGTGGAGAACAAACAAAAATTTATCGCCCAGATCATGACCAGCAAAGCACCGGTCCGGGTGGCGGATGATGTGGACGAAACTGCCCTGAGCTATTCCGAGATCAAGGCGCTGGCCACGGGCAACCCCCTCATCATTGAGAAGTGCAACCTGGATATGGAGGTGGCAAGGCTGAATATGCTGAAAGCCAGCCATCTGAATCAGGTGTATGCGCTGGAAGAGCTGGTGTACCGCAAATATCCGGCTGAGATCACCCGGCTGACGGAACGGATCGAAGGGTATGAGCAGGATGCGGCGCTGGCGGCGGCTCACCCCAGGCCCCAGGAAGGATTCTGCGGCATGGAGGTGGAGGGCAGGCACTACACCGAAAAAGAGGCTGCCGGCAAGGCTATTATTGATGTCTGCACCCGGATGACCGGCTCCGATGCTGTTCTTTTGGGGCAGTACCGGGGCTTCTCCATGGTGCTGGCCTATGACGGGATGAGCAACGAGTACCGCATCACGCTGAAAGGTACGCTGTCCCACACGGTGACGCTGGGGGCGGATGTGTTCGGCAACATCACCCGTCTGGACAATGCGCTGGAGAATCTGCCGAAGGCGCTGGAATCGGAACGGGCCAAGCTGGAGGAAACCAAAGCCCAGCTTGAAAACGCCCGCACCGAACTGGCTGCCCCCTTCGCTCGCGAGGAGGAACTGGCAGAGAAAACGGCCCGTTTGCAGGAACTCAATATCCTGCTTAACATGGATGAGAAAGACAAGACACTGATGGATGACGTCCCTGATGAGGGCGACGAAGCGCCTGCCCGGAAAATGGTAGGCCTGGAACGGTAAAGGAGGTTCCCATGACCAACGAAGAATTAAATACCAAGCTCTATGAGAAAATGTTTGCGGAACAGGAACAGTTCCGGGATTGGCTGCTTTCTCAGCCGCCGGCTGAAGTTCTGAACCATGCCTATGAGTACACGGTACGGGAGGACATCCTGGTGTCTCTGGAATATAACGATCTGGAGGATAGCCAGGCCAGAGCGCTGCTGAAATCCGGCAAGCCGTTGAAGCAGATTTTTGAGCGGTGGGAAGATAAGGAAACCTCCCACATGGAAAATATCTGGGACACCGTGCAGGAACAGGCCAGGGCCGCCGAAGTCAAGCAGAAATCCAAGGCACAGATGGAACGGTGATGATTGCACAGTTGCCATTGCGCCGCGGGATGGGCATAGTAGAGACAAAACCTTTGCAAGGATTGATGATAGGCCGCCGGCGGCCTTGTGAAGATTTGCGGATGGAGCAAGTGTTCCACTTATGAGAAAACCTCCGGCGAAAAACTCGTCGGAGGTTTTACGGTTCCAAATTATCTTCTTTGAAAAGCGGAGAGGCGAAAAAAGTGTCTATTCCAATTCCAAGCCCTTGGCACATCTCATGGATGATCCGCAGCTTTACGGAATCGTAAGAACAGTTGATGATATTGCCTATGGTGGACTTAGGAACGCCGCTTTTCATGTACAGCTGATACTGCGTCATCTTTCGCTCAGCCAGCAATTCTGATAGACGTTTACTGACCGCCTGATTCAGCTTCAATCATCCTCACCGTCCCTGCCCCTGTACTAAACATATTATATGGTCAGGTTCGTAAAAATTAGTCCCTGTGCCTGTACTAACGCGGCAATTTGCGCTATGATAAAGCAGAGGTGAGGATTTATGATTGTGACCTTCTGTGGCCATGCACAACTCTCTCAAGGAGAACAAGTAAAGGAATGGTTATATGCAGTAACACATCATCTGATTGAACAAGGAGCGACTACTTTTTTCTTGGGCGGTTATGGGGATTTTGATCATTTGGCTGCATCCGTTTTGCGGGAGCAAAGGAAGCAGCATCCTCAGATTGAGCTGATTCTTGTTCTGGCCTATCTCAATACTGGGCGGGATACTTCTGGATATGACAACACTGTGTATCCGCCGCTGGAAACTGTGCCGCGCCGTTTTGCGATTTCTCATAGAAACCGTTGGATGGTCGAAACTGCTGATGTGGTTGTAGCCTATGTGAGCCATGATTGGGGTGGGGCAGCCACAACACTACGGTATGCTCAGCAAAAAAAGAAGCCAATTATCTCCTATATGGATATGGTGCGGGACGCTACGCAGGGACAGGTAAGGGCCACCGAAGTAATGCAGAAATCCAGGATACAGAAGGAAAAGTAATTGCACATTTGCCGATGCGCTATGGGATGGTTATAGTAGAATCAAAATCGTTGTGAGGAGTGATGATAAATGGACGACAGTTACTGCTTGCTTCCGGAGCGCATTTCCGAGCAGTTTTCTGAAATTGACAGCGACATTGTGATGGATTTAGCCGATAGCAACCCGGAATATACTGAGGTGAAAGCCCGGATGGAAGAACTGAAGCGCCAGAATCCTGTGATTGGCGCTCTGCTGGAGGGCAACGGTCAACTTTCCTTTTCGGCGGAAGAACATGAGTCCTTAAAGGAATTTATCCGGCTGTATCTGCGGGCCGACAATATGGAGCGGGAACACATCTACTTCCGGGGCCATGCAGATGGATTTGCCTATTTGAAGAAGATCGGCGCTTTCAACACAGAATAGTCCCATGGAACGGTGCGGAGCAATCCGCGCCGTTTTTACATACTCAAAAAAAGCTCAGCTCTTAATTACACAACCAAAGATTGATTTTATTGATTTTGTTGTGTATAATAGAAGTGGGTGATAAAGTTGAATCTGATCTTGAATACTATTTTGCAGGAGAAAGAACGCATTGATCGTATGCTGGCGAAATACCAAGAGGAATTAGGGGCACTTCCGAAAGGTACTGTTTCTGAAAAAAAGGTCAAGCAATCTACCTACTTTTACTTGAAATATCGTGATGGCAAAAAGGTGATCTCCAAGTATATTCCGCAAAAAGATGTAGAAACAGTGCGGGAACAAGTAGAAAAACGCAGGCATATCGAAACGATGATCCGGTCTTTGCAGGAGGAACGTGCGATTGCCGAAAAAGCATTGGAGGGGCAATTATGATCTTATATCATGGCAGTAATTTGGTCGTATCGGAACCAAAGCTGATCCAGCAGAATCGCTTTTTAGATTTTGGATTTGGTTTTTATACCACAACCAATAAGGCTCAAGCAATCAGCTTTGCCGATAAAGTGACGAAGCGCCGGAAAAACGGCCAAAGGGCAGTCAGCATTTATGAGATCGACGAGAATGTCGCTTTTTCAGAGTGCTCTATCCTGCGTTTTGATGAGCCGGGAGAAGCGTGGCTGGATTTTGTATCAGATAACCGATCTGGCAATTATGAGGGTGAAGCCTATGATTTTATCTTTGGGCCGGTTGCCAATGATGATGTGTACCGCACGTTTACCCTCTATACCGCTGGCGTGTTGACCAAGGAACAGACCCTGGAGCAGCTCAAAATCAAGAAGCTATATAATCAGTTGGTGCTGACAACGGAAAAGGCTCTGTCCTATCTGCGGTTTGTCGGCACTGTGCCGGAGGAGGAATTTTGATGGCAGATAAAAAATTTGAAGCGATTTTGACTATACTGGTTCCCCAGGTTGTCCAGTTGATTTGTGAGAACTACCCTGTGGATGAAATGGCTGCATCCAGAGAATTCTATGAGTCCAAGGTGTATTCTTTACTGGAGCAGGAGGATACAAAGCTGTGGCATTTCAGCCCGCTTACCCTATTTAATATGTATGATGAGGAAAAAAAGACAGGAAACTTTGAGATACCGGAGGAGGTATGAATATGAGCAGGCAAGGTGATTTTCTCATTTATTGTGTGGAAACCTACAAAAACGCCAAGCACTTGACGGGCAAGCAAGTGGCGGATCTCTTTACCCGTTACCGCGTGTGGGACTATGTGTATTCCTGCTTTGAAGCCCTGCACACCACCGGGGCCAATTATATCGTGGAGGACATCGATCTCTATATCGAGGCGCGGCAGCCCGCAAGGGCTTGACAAAATAAAAAAATTAGATACCAGCGGAGAATCTGCACATTCTTCGCTGGTATCTGCATATAAAGCAGAAAAATATATGCAGAAACTGCCGGTTGGAACAAATCCAGCCGGCTTTTTTCATAGCCAGCATCAGGGACTCTGTACATAGTCCGCTGCCCCTATGGGCGGCAAATCCAAGACTATGGAAAGGGGGATTTTTATGCCTTTTTATGATTCAGAAACCATTGAGCGGGCAAGGCAGGTGGACCTTCTCACCTACCTGCGGACCTGCGAACCCCAGGAGCTGGTCCACGTCTCCGGCAACGTCTACTGCACCAAAACCCATGACAGCCTGCGGATTTCCAATGGCAAGTGGTGCTGGTTCTCCCGCGGAATCGGCGGGGCCAGTGCGCTGGACTATCTCATCAAGGTCAACGGCTATTCCTTTCTGGAAGCCATGGAAACCATCTCCGGCAGGGCGGCCATCCCGCCGCCTTCTTTTGTGCCGGCACCCAAAGAGGAAAAGCCCAAGAACCTGCTTCTGCCCCAGCCTGCCCCTGATAACCGGGCGATGGCGGCTTATCTCAGGGGCCGTGGCATTGACCAGGAGGTGATCGACTACTGCGTTCAGACCGGGCGGATTTATGAGAGCCGGAACAAAGGTCATGGCAACGTGGTGTTTGTCGGCTTCGATAAGGAGGGCAAGGCACGGTTCGGCTGCCTGCGGGGAATCGGCCAAGCCCGGTTCCACGGGGATTTGAGCGGCAGCGATAAGCACTTTTCCTTTGCCCTGCCCGCCTGTGTGGAGAATCCGGCGGTCCATCTGTGCGAGTGCGCCATTGACGTCATGTCCTACGCCACGCTCTGCAAGCTGGACGGGATCGACTGGCGGCGGCACAACCTGCTGTCCCTGGCCGGAGTGTACCAGCCAAAGAAAAAGATCGAGGAAAGCAAGCTGCCGGTGGCGCTCACCCGGTTCCTGGAGGATCACCCTCATGTGAAAACCGTGTATCTCCACCTGGACAACGATACCGCCGGCAGGCTGGCGGCCAAGGCGATCATGGCTGTCATGCCGGAGGGCTACCGGGTGGAGAACAAACCGCCGCCCCGCGGAAAGGATGTGAATGATTTTCTGTGCCACCGGCTGGGGATTCCCATTCGGGGCAGCCAGGGAAAGGAGCATGAGCGATGAAGGATTACGATGTGACCATCACGGAAACCTTGGAGATGACTGTCACAGTGAACGCTGCAAGTCGGATGGAGGCCGAGCAGCTTGTCAATGAGCAGTGGAAGAAAGGCGATTATATCCTGGACGCCGACCACTTCACGGGTGTGAATTTTAAGGCCAGGGGACAAAACCGTGACCGGGGCGACCGGTGATGTTCTTTTTTTCGTCCGTCCCGGATTCCCCGCAGGGGAATGGAATGTAGCTGTACCAGCAAGCATCGCCTTTGTGATACCACAAAGGCCGCTTGTTAGGGGGAACGCCCCCTAATACCCCTTTTATTCAGAATGGAGGTTTTCATGGAAGGATTGTTTTTCGCCATTGGATTTCTGCTGGGCGGTGTGCTCGGCGTGCTGATTATGTGCCTGCTTCAAATCAACCGTATCAGCAGGAAGGAGGACTCGGAAGAATGAGAAAACGCAACGTACACGTCCAGTTTTGGCTGGACAAAAAAGAGGCGGAAGCCTTGAATAAAAAAGTGAAGCGCAGCGGCCTTTCCCGCGAAGCATACCTGCGCCATCTGGTGAACGGTCTGGTTCCCCAGGACGCGCCGCCGCCGGACTACTTTGACTTCATGCGGGAGCTGCACCGGATTGGCGGCAACCTCAATCAGATCGCCCAGAAAGCTCATGTGCTGGGGGTCATAGATGAGCGCCGCTACGACGAGGAAATGCGCAAGCTCGACCAGCTCGTCCGGGACATCACCAAAGCGGTGATCCTGCCCCGTGCCATGGTGTGACGTGGCCACTACGTCTATCTGGCGGGTGAACGGCTGGCTGGGCAAGGTCCTCATCTATATCGAAAATCCAGACAAGACCGAAAACCCAGATTTCTTTGAAAAGCAGGACATGGATGGCAAGGAGGCTCAGGGCCTTGCGGATGTGATCGAGTATGCCGTTCAACAGAGCAAAACCAGCAAGGCGGTGGAAAGCGAAGGCGAAACGGTCCTGCGGCAGTTTGTTTCCGGGGTGAATTGCAGCCCCTCTACTGCCCGCGATGAGATGATGGCTGTGAAAAAGCGGTTTGGAAAGGAGGACGGAACGGTTGCTTACCACGGCTATCAGAGCTTTGCCCCCGGCGAGGCCACGCCGGAGCTGGCCCATGAGATCGGCCTTGCCCTGGCGAAAAAGCTGTGGGGCGAAAAATACCAGGTGCTGGTTGCCACCCATTTGGACAGGGAGAGCCATTTGCACAACCACTTTGTGGTGAACACGGTTTCGTTCATCGACGGGATCAAATATCACCGTACGGAACAGGATTATTTCGATATGCAGCGGGAATCCGACCGGCTGTGCCGGGAGTACGGGCTTTCCGTCATTGAAAACCCCCAGCGTGGGAAGTCCAAGCAGTACGGGGAATGGCGGGCCGAGCAGGAAGGACGCCCCACCTATCTCTCCCTGATCAAAGCCGATGTAGATACTGCCATCCGCCAATCCATGACGGAGCGGCAGTTTTTTTATCACCTGCGGCAGATGGGATACGACATCAAGGTGGGCAAGGATATTACGGTTCGTCCGCTGAATTATCCACGGGGACGCAAGCTCATGCGTAACTTTGGCGAGGACTATTCCCTGGAGAACATCCGCAAAAGGATTTTGGAGCAGCGCCGCCCCCAGCGGGAGTACAGGACACAGCCGATGCGGTGCAGGCTCCACGGGGATTGGAAGCAGGCAAAAAAGGTGACGGGGTTCCGCGCCCTCTACTTCCACTACTGCTATCTGCTGGGGGTATTTCCGCAAAAGCAGAACCGGCCGCCCAGGCGTGTTCCCCATGCGCTGCGGGAGGACTTAATCCGGGCGCAGGAGCTGACCGATGAAGCCCGCCTTCTCTCCCGCCACCGCATCGACACCCTGGAACAACTCACCAGCCACCGGACAGCGGTGGAAACAGAGATCGGGGAGCTGACGGAACAGCGCAAAAGCCTGTACCGGCAACTGCGCACCAAGGCGGTGCTGGCCGACCCGGCCCGGCAGGAAACGATCCGGGCGGAGATTTCCGCGCGTTCTGCGCGGCTGAAGGAGCTGCGCCGGGAGGTGAAGCTGTGCGAGGACATTGCCCTGCGCTCCACTTCCATCAAGGAGAAGATTCGCTCCGCCCGCGAAGAAATGTCCGGCAAGGAGGAAAAAGCCCGCCAGGAACCAGAACAGAAGGCTCCCCCAGGAAGGAGATGATTTTTGATGTATAACTCAGGCGACGCGGCGGAACAAGTGGTGCGGATGAGCCTGGAGGGCGCTGAATTTGCCCTCAAGATCACGGGCTCCGCCGCCAAAAATCTTGCCGCCGCCCTTTACACGGTTTTGAAAGATCAGAAAAAGACCAAGGGCAAAGCCCGTATTGAAACCATGCTGCGGGAGAAGCGCCCCATGAAGGTCTACACCATCAAAAAAGAGGACTGCCCGGAGTTTGCCAGACAGGCCAAGGGCTACGGAATCCTCTACGCGCCCATTCCGGTGAAGAAAGGCGACGACACCATCGACATTCTGGTGTTCGAGGATGACGCCGCCAGAGCCAACCGGATCGTGGAGAAATTCAAACTCACGGTGGTGGATACGGCGTCCATCAAGGAGGACATCGAGAAATCCCGTGAACAGCGTGGCGAGGAACCGGCGGCCCCGGAGAAGGCCGCCCCGGAAAAGAGCGAGGATGACCGGCTTGTGGATGAACTGATGGAGAAGCCTGTCCAAAAGGAAAGGGCCCAGCCGGAACACCCGGCAGCGGAGAAAACCGATTCTTTTACCCCGGCGGCGGAAAAATCCCATCCGTCCGCGCCTATCTCCGAGAACAGCAGCAAGTCCGCAAGGGGTACTTCTGATGGGGCTGAGAAACCGTCGGTCCGTCAGGAGCTGCGGGACATCCAGGCCAGAAGGAAACAGGAGACGGAAACTGCCAGGGCCGAGGAGCCGGCTGCGCCCCAGAAGAAGGCTGCCCAGAAAACCACCCGGCACCAGCCGCCCAAACCCAAAAAGAAACCCAAATCGAAAGAGAGGTAAACAGTAATGAATCACTTTGACGATCTGTTTGAACAGCAGCCCAGGACAGAGCCCGCCCCCGAAAAGCAGGAAAGCCGGAAAGAGCGTCCCAAGCGCCAATGGTGGCAGGTGAAGGAGGAAAAGCAGCGAAAAGAAGCCTACGCCACCCTGGACCGGATTTTCGGAGAGTTCTCCCAGGGCACAGCCAGCATGGAAGCCTATCTGGATGTGCAGAGCCGGTTCCCCTTCCACTCCGCCCGCAACGCCCTGCTGATCGGGAACCAATGCCCCCAGGCACAGCGCGTGGGCGGCTATAAGGAGTGGCATTCCCATGGGATCGAAATTCTGGAGGACGAGAAGCGCCTGCCCATCATTATCCTGGAACCGGGCAAGGCATACCGCCGCGAGGATGGCAGCGTGGGCCAGAACTTTTACGCAAAAGAGGTCTATGACATTTCCCAGACCACGGCGCGGGATCAGGTTCAGCCCCAGGTGAGCTACGATGAGCGCCTGCTCATAAAGGGCCTGATTGCCAGTTCCCCGGTCCCCATCCGGGCTGTGGAGGAACTGCCCCAGGGCCGTGGGGCCATGTTTTCGGCAGAGAAGAACGCCATCCTGGTGAAAAAGGGCATGGACGCCCCGGACATCTTCCGGTGTGTCTCCCTGGAGATCGCCAACGTGCAGCTTGCCCAAAGCATGGACAGCTATTCCAGAGAGACAGACGGGTATAAAGCCTATGCGGTCAGCTATATGCTCTGCAGGCGGTATGGCGTGGATGCCCAGGAATATGAGATTTCCAAGCTGGACGGCGTGTTCCAGGGGCAGGTCCCCAGGGAGGACATTCCCGCCGCCCTCACCGATATGCGGGATGCGTTCAAATCCCTGAATGGCCGCATGGCCAGGGCCATGGGCCTCACCCGTGACAGCAAGCAGAAGGAACCGGAACGGTAAAGGAGGTTTTGAAAAATGGAACGACAGGACAAGGTTGTCCTCACCCTGGACAGCTATGAGCATGGAATTATGATCCGCGCCCTCAATGAGCTGCGCAACGATATGCTGGAGGAACAGCGCGACCCCGGCCCGGTGGAGGATGTGCTGCTGAAAACCATTGACGCCCCCGCGCAAAAAGACAAGAAAGTGAAGCGCCGGGATGAAGCCAGATAACAAGGCGGGCGGCCCCTGGCTTTACGCCCTGGGGCTGGTCCCGGTCATCTGGTTTGCCCTGCTGATTGCGCCTGCTGTTTCCGGGGGACTTTCGGAAATCGTCAGCGCCCTGCCTACGGCAATGAACCATCCATTCCAAATCGTGTGGTGCGAGGACAGTGTAAAAACTGTCCTCCTTTTTATTGCCGCCTATGGGCTGGGGATCGGGATTTATCTCTCATCCCGGCGCAATTACAGACGAGGCGAAGAACACGGTTCCGCCAAATGGGGCGATCCGCGGGCCGTGAATAAGAAGTACCGGGCGAAAGACCCGTTTCAAAACCGCATCTTCACCCAGCACGTCCGCATGGGGCTGGACGGCCGGAAACACCGCCGTAACCTGAATACCCTGGTGGTGGGCGGCAGCGGCGCGGGAAAAAGCCGGTTCTATGCCAAAGTCAACCTGTGCCAAGCCAACACATCCTATTTCATTCTGGACTGCAAAGGAGAACTGCTGCGGGACTGCGGCGGCCTGCTGGAAAAACGAGGGTACGAAATCCGGGTGGTAGATCTTCTGAACATGGAGAAAAGCCATTGCTACAATCCCTTTTCCTATCTGAAATCGGACAACGACGTGCAGAAGATGGTGACGAACCTGTTCAAAGCTACTACCCCGAAGGGGAGCCAATCAAACGACCCCTTCTGGGACACGGCAGCTTCCATGCTTCTGATGGCTCTGGTGTTTTACCTGTGGTACGAAGCGCCGGAGGATGAAAAAAACTTCCCCATGGTCATGGAAATGCTCCGGGCCGGCGAGGTGCGGGAGGATGATGACTCCTACCAATCCCCCCTGGACGAGTTGTTTGACCGGCTGGAAATGCGCTCCCCGGACCACATCGCCGTGAAGTATTACAAGGACTACCGTTCCGGTTCGGCCAAGACACTAAAATCCATCCAGATCACTCTGGCGTCCCGCCTGGAGAAGTTCAACCTCTCCTCGGTGGCGGCCCTCACGACAACGGATGAGCTGGACTTGTCCAGCATGGGAGAAAAGAAGGTAGCGCTCTTTGCCCTCATCCCGGACAACGACGCCAGCTTCAACTTCCTGGTAAGTCTGCTGTATGCCAGCACCTTTCAGGAACTTTTTTATTCTGCCGACCGGGTACACGGCGGGAGCCTGCCCACACCGGTGCATTTCCTCATGGACGAGTTCGCCAACGTGAGCCTGCCGGATGATTTCGACAAGCTGCTGGCAACCATGCGTTCCCGCAATATCTCGGTGTCCATCATCATCCAGAACATCGCCCAGCTCAAGGCGCTGTTTGAAAAGCAATGGGAATCCATCATCGGCAACTGCGATGAATTTCTGTACCTGGGAGGCAACGAAACCAGCACCCACAAGCTGATCTCCGAGAACTACCTGGGAAAAAGCACCCTCTGGCTGGACACCTACGGCAAAAGCACCGGGCATTCCGGCAGCTATTCCACCAACAACCAGCTTACGGGCCGGGAACTGATGACTCCTGATGAGGTCCGTATGCTGGATAACAACCTGGCTCTGCTTTTTATTCGCGGGGAAGCTCCCCTGATGGATGAGAAGTATGACCTTTTGAAACATCCCAACGTCAAGTACACCACCGATGGAGGCGCTCCCACTTATGTACACGGCGGCACCGAAAACGCTGTGGCGGATATGACGCTGACCCGCCTTGCCCCTGGCGACCTCGCCAGCGTGAAGGAGCCGGAAACCCTTTTCGAACTTCTGTCCGATGAGGACATGGAGAATATCTTTCAATTTAAGGAGGACACCCAAAATGAAACTGTTTAAGAAGGAAAGCAAGAAGAAGGAAACCCGCAGCCTGCCCATGGGCAAAAAGAGCCGGAGCGCCTTTGCCGTTTACACGGCCCTGGTCCTTATGCTCTGCTGCTGCACCACCACGGCCTTTGCCACCGGCGACCCTCTGACGGTCATCAACAACCTCAGCGAGTTTATTTTCGGCCTGATCCGCGCCGTGGGTATGATTCTGCTGGGCTTCGGCATCGTGCAGATCGGATTGTCGCTGAAATCCCATGACCCCAGCCAGCGTGCCAACGGTTTTCTCACCCTTGCCGGCGGCGTTGTCATTACGTTTGCAAAAGAGATTTTGACCCTGATTACCGGCTGATTCTAATAACGACAGTGCGGGGGCAGGTCCGTGGCGGCCTGCCCCTTACCGTTGCCGGAAAGGAGGTTGTTGAATGTCCGATAACTGGGTTGTACAAAACTTGCAAAATGCCCTCGACACCTGGAACAAGTACCTGTCTGAAATCTGGCAGCTCATTACCCAGAGCCCGGAGCAGTTTAAGGGCGGTTCCATCTGGGGCGTCATTGTCAACATCCACGATGCGGTGCGAGCCATTGGTCTGGCGCTTTTAGTGTTGTTTTTTGTGATAGGCGTCATGCGTACCTGCGGCAGCTTTGCCGAAACACTATGGACAAGGACACAAAAGGCAGACCGTGAAACGGGCTGCTGACAACAAATAAAGGCTGAACATCAAGCACAGGAAAGTGCGAGGTGTTCAGCCTGTTTTGTTGTCCGGGGTTTCCAAAGGGGCACCCTTTGGCACACGACTTTGCTTGCAAAGTGTAGTGTGTTATACGCTCTGTCGGCGTTGCTGCGAAAATGCGGTTGCCAAC
>DBFJJS010000013.1:0-126542 GCA_048393055.1 Candidatus Faeciplasma sp. | reverse complement strand
ACCCAGAACCGCATGACCCTTACTAAGGCGTATGCTGACGGGGAAGCAGAGCCTGAAAATATCAGCTCCGATAATTCCGAAAGAGTAAAGAGGCTTTTGATGTACGGCGCTCTGTGCTGCGACGGCTCGGTAGTCTTTGAAAACGGCGAGGAGCGCCATATAGGAGACCCCACCGAGACGGCGATAATTCTTGCCGCGTATAAAAACGGGATGCCAAAGGAGGAGTTAAACGAAAAATATCCGCGGCTTGCAGAGATACCGTTTGATTCCGACAGAAAGCTTATGACTACCGTAAACCGTATAGACGGCAAGAACGTAGCTATAGTAAAGGGCGCGTTTGACATGATGAAGCCGCTCTGCGTGTCGGGCGATCTGGAGACCGCAAGAAAAATCTGCGATGAAATGAGCGAGGGTGCCCTGCGCGTGCTTGCTGTGGCATGTAAGGAGATAGGCGAGATTTCTGAGAATCCCACGCCTGACGAGCTTGAAAACGGGCTTACCTTTATGGGACTTGTCGGAATGATAGACCCGCCCAGACCGGAGGCTAAGGAAGCGGTCGCCGTTTGTCGCCGCGCCGGAATAAAGCCGGTAATGATAACGGGCGACCATGTGGTTACAGCCTCCGCAATTGCGAGGGAGCTTGGAATACTTGCAGACGGTGACCGCGCCGTAACCGGAGCGGAGCTTGACGCCATGACCGATACGGAGCTTGACAGCCAGGTCGAGAGCATAGCGGTTTACGCAAGGGTTTCCCCCGAAAACAAGATACGTATAGTAAAGGCATGGCAGCGCAAGGGTCAGGTCGTCTCAATGACGGGAGACGGTGTAAACGACGCGCCCGCGCTAAAGGCTGCGGATATCGGCTGCGCGATGGGTATTACCGGTACGGACGTCGCAAAGGGAGCGGCCGACATGACGCTTACCGACGACAATTTTGCCACGATAGTAGACGCTGTCCGCGAGGGACGCGGTATTTACGCCAATATCAAAAAGGTAGTGGGCTTCCTTTTGGGAACAAATATCGGCGAGGTTATAACCGTGTTTGCTGCAATGCTTTTGTGGCACAAGAGCCCGCTGCTTTCCATGCAGCTTCTTTGGATAAATCTTGTCACAGACTCGCTTCCCGCGATAGCTTTGGGCATGGAGGCAGTCGAGCCTGACGTTATGGATCGTATGCCAAAGCCTAAAAACGAAGGGATATTTGCCCATGGTCTGGGAATAAGGGTGGTACTTCAGGGACTAATGTTTGCAGTCCTCACTCTTATAGGCTTTAAGCTTGCCGAAAACGTCACAGGAACGCCCGAGGGCGGACAGACGCTCGCTTTTATGATACTTGCGCTTTCACAGGTGGTTCAGGCGTTCAATATGAGAAGCGAACATTCGCTGTTTAAGATAGGTCCGTTTAAAAACCATAAGCTCAACTGGGCGGCTCTTGCCTCGACGCTTATGGTCGCACTCGTCATGTTTACCCCGCTGAGATCGATTTTCGGTCTTACGGTACTGCCCGTGTGGCTTTATCTTGTAGGCCTGGGTCTGATACTTGTCCCCATTGTGGTAATGGAGCTTTCAAAGCTTTTGGGCCTTATAAAGCATCATAAGTAGCTAATAAATAAAAATAAGCCGGGATTTTCCCGGCTTATTTTTATTCTGCCGTTATGACCCCGGAAACATCTCCGGCGTAAACGGTATATTCCTCTCCCGAGACTACGTTAGGGCTGCTGTATATGATTACGCTGAAAGACAATTCTGAGCAGGTCTCAAGCAGGATGTTACCTTCGGAGTCCTCAATTATCACCTGAACGCCGGCCGCCTGTTTTCCTGCATTTACCGATATAACGCCCTGTGAGGAGCTGCCAAACGTCTGCGCCATGCCGCTTGCTCCCATGCCTATAAATGTTCCGCCGGTGATGGTGGCTGTCGTGTCGTAGTCAAGCGTTGCGGTGTCTCCGTAAGCCGGCCCGACGACCGTAATATTGCCTCCCGATATTTCTACCGAGCCGTTTGCGTCTATTCCGTCTCCTGAGGCGTTTATATACAGCGTTCCTCCCGAAATGACTATGCTTCCGTTGGATGAAGAGAATCCTCCGCCGCCAGGTCCTCCTCTTCCTCCCATTCCTGTGCCGAACATTCCGTCGCGTTTGCCGGTCGTGCCGCTTGAATCTGTTCCTCCTGCGGCGTTAAGACCGTCGTCAGAGGCGACAAGGGAAATTTCTCCGCCTGAAATAATAAGATTGAGTGCTTCAAGCCCTTCATAGCTTTCCGAGATGTTTATTGCGCCGGATTCTACCGTGAGAGTATTGTCGGCGTGGAACGCGTCGTCTCCGGAAGCAATTTCAAAGCTTCCGCCCAAAACGGTGATACTGTCGTTAGAGTGCACCGAGTCGTCCGCGGAATCTATTATAAAGCTGCCGCCGGAAATAATCAGGCTGCCGGATGCCTTAAGCCCTTTCATGCTGGTGCCGGATTCACTTTCTGCATACGTCTGCTCCATCCCGCGGTCGAAACCGCGCCCGCCCGGGAAGCCTCCCCACGAATCGGAGGATGCCTTAGTGCCGTTTTCGCTGCCGCCTCCGGCGAGGATTGAAAACTCCCCGCTTGATATCTGCATGTAGCTGCCCGCGCTTATGCCGTCGCCCTGTGCGTCTATGTCAAACGTTCCTCCCGAAATGTATATGTAGCCCAGAGAGACGTCGTCGCTGTTTTCGGCGTGAATCCCGTCCTTACCGGCGTCGATTTCAATTGACGCACTTCCGGTTATGCTTATGCTGTCGTTCGCGTCAAGCCCGTGCGACGCACAGATTATCGAATAGCTTCCGTCTGTTATCACAAGGTCGTCCTTACAGACTATTCCGTGACCGGACGGACTTTTGACGGTAAGAGAACCGGAGCCGTTGAGCGTAAGGTCCTGCTTTGAGAAGAGCGCGCCGTCAATATTATTGTCGTCTATCCCCGTAAACGTACCTCCGTTTGAGAGACTGTTCTGCGTTCCGTCGGCAAGAGTGATGAAAACCTTATCTGCTTCCAGGACGTATATGGCAGCGCTGGTTTCGGAATTTATGTTTGCGCCGTTCAGCACCAGCTGCAGCTTTGAGGTATCGTCTGCGTTTACAACTATCATTCCGTCGTCCAGCGTACCGGATATGATATATGTGCCCTCCTGAGTTATCGTGACGGTAGAGTTTACAATCTGCACACTGTCGGAGCTTGCCTGTGCACTGCCGCCTTCAAGGCTGATGAAAACGCTTGAGCTTTCATCAAAGCCATCCTCGTAGTCCCGGTCGGAAAATACGTCCTCTTCGGCAAGAACATTCTGTTCCGCGCTCAAAGCGCCCGCCTGAGAGACGCTTTCGTCCCCATTCTCCGAGGCGGCGGGGTTTGAAGAGCCCAAAACGTCTTTTTCCGAGTCCTGACAGCCGCCGAGCAGAACGGACGCCGCCAGAATTGCCGCCGCTGAAATTATTGAAAGTAATCTATTCATAATACACCTCTTTTATAGTTCAGAGCTGCCTTCCTGATAATCTTTACAGCTGATATTATTTCCTGCCTTGAAACGGTTATTTCAAGGTTGCCGTTCCTGCCGATGCAGGGGACGGAAGCTTTCGATTACAGCTCCAAAGACATTGTTTCCTGCCTTGAAACGGTTATCTCCAAATTGCCGTTCCTGCATCTGAGTTCATCTATCATTTCTTTTTCCTTTGCAGGGTCAATAAGGGTAACGTGGTATGTCAGCTTGAACATGCTGCCCATATTTGTGGTCTTGACGTGGACAAGCTCATACGAACCGGTATACTTTTTGAAAATGTCGTCGAACACATTTGTATAGTCTATGTCCTCGGGTATGGTGACGGACAGTGCCTTATACAGCTCTGCGTTTCTTTTTGTGCCGAAGTCAAGCAGGCTGTATATGATATAAGCCGCGCACATGACAATTGTAAACAGCGCCGCATAGCCTAAGTACCCCATTCCCGCTATCAGTCCTGCGCCCATTGCGAGAAACAGCGCGCATATCTCCTTTGCTGTCCCGGGCACTGAGCGAAACCGCACCAGGCTGAACGCCCCCGCGACAGCAACCCCGGTGCCGACGTTTCCATTCACCAGCATAATAACCACGCAAACTACGGCAGGAAGCAGAGCCAGCGTGATTACAAAGCTTTTTGTATATCTTGAGCGCCACATATACGACAGCGCCATCACAAGTCCAAGAGCCAGGGAACAGCCCATGCACAAAAGGAAATCGGAAACGCTGATGACCGCGACGTAATCCGAGTCAAACAGTCCGCGGAATATATTGTCAAGCACGGCGAGCCTCCTCCCTTTTGCACAGAGGATATATCATGGTTTTATATGCGGAGCCGTATTTTGAAAACGAGGTCTTGTAAATATGGTTTTCGGACAGCGTGTGAGCCATCCACAGCGGCATCCCGCCCGAGCATTTGATTTCCATCAGGGTCATATCGGCGGGAATGAGCGGCGAGCCGTAAGGCTCTTCTTCAAGAGATATATTTTCCGTCCGGCATAGGATTGAGCTGTCAAAGGTCACCCTGAAATCAGGCTGTTCCTTTGCGAAAAACGCTTCCCGTTCGTACGAGAGGAATACCGCCGGTCTGAGTCCATGATAATAGTCCAGAAAATAGCTTATTTCACCTGAAATTTGAGTGTCCATGCAGCAGCCGCTTTCGCCTGCTACCCAGCTTATCGCCGTCTTTTCGGGCATGGCTATCCTCCGCTTGTAAACCACCTTGTTGTATTTTCTCTTGAGCTCTACAAATACAGTGCTCCAGGGCTCTGCCCGGCAATAGCTTCTTATCCTGAGCTTTTCCTTGTATATGGGGTTTTCAATCGAGCGCCGCACCAGCAGATAGCTGTCGGTGTCAAAGTAAATATTGCGTATTACGCATTTTCCGTATTCGTCGGGCGTCATATACGGCTTCATCGCCGCAAGGACGCACTCCTTTTGGACTGCCGTCAATAAATATTTCAGCTCGTAGCGTTTAAATACAGTTTGAAACGCCATTTAAAACACCTCCTGCATTTTATGATTGAATTATGCGGGATTAAGATTGAAAAATGATTGAAAATCAGTCCTTTTCTTTTCTTTCCTTTTTCGAGTGAATGGGCAGCCTTACGGTAAACTCAACTCTATTGCCCTCGCAGCTCACTCCTATAGTCCCTTTATGCGACTGTGTTATTGCCTTTGCAATCGCAAGACCGAGACCGTAATGCCCTGTTTCGCCGCTTCTTGCCTCGTCCAGGCGGTAGAACCTTTCGAACAGGAGTTCGCGCAGCTCCGGCGGTATTTCCTGTGAGCTGTTCAGGACGGATAAAACAGCCGAGCCCTTTTCCTCCCGCAGGCTTATGATGACCTGCGTTCCATCCGTGCCGTGGCTTATCGCGTTGTCTAAAAGTATCGAGACGAGCTGCTTCAGCTGTACACCATTGCCGCACACGACAATATCCTGCGCGATATCAAAGCTGAGCCTGAGCCCGCTTTCATACGCTACCGTCTCAAACGGCAGCGCCTCGCCGTACACAAGGCGGCCGAGGTCTAAGGGCTGCATGGGCGCGCAGGCGCTTTCAGCATGCGCAAGGTCTAAAAGCTGGGAGATGAGCGCGCTCATGCGCTCGTTTTCGTATTGTATGTTTTGCAGCCACTGATTGTTCGGAAATTCCCGCGACAGAAGCTCTATATTTGCATTTACCACCGCTACAGGCGTTTTAAGCTCGTGACCTGCGTCTGAGATAAACTGTTTCTGCTTTTTGTAGCTTTCCTCAAGAGGGCGGACAATTCTTCCCGCAATGAACACAGAGAAGAAAAACAGGATAACAAGCGCAGCAGAGCCGAAAATAAGAGTGTAGCTTATCAGCGTCCCCGCGCTTTCCATCGTCACCGTGTTGTCCAAAAACGCGACCAGAGTGTAGCCGTCCTTTTTTTCCGACCTGTATATAAGGTTGCGCTGCACTCCATTGCTGCTGCCGCTTTCAAAGATGCCGGCCGCCAGCTCTATCAGGGCGGATTCGTCAAGGCTGGAAATGTCGGCGTTGTCAATCTTGAGCACCTCGCCGCTGTCGGAAAGCGCGACTGAGTAAAATGTAGACAGCTCAAGCCTCGGAGGACGGTACGGCGAATCATTCGGGTGCTCCTTGCCTGAGGTATCCGGCTTAGCGCCGCCGAGCAGGGTATAACTCTCCGCATACTGATCCAAAAGCCTGCGGTTATCCTGTGTCACCTTGGCATAGCTGGCAAGATAGATGACAAGTATCGTGCCGAACAGCAGAAAGATAAGGGAAAATAGTATCGCGACGACGATTTTGCGCTTTGTTTTTTTAAACATCTGTATACCTCAGCTCGTAGCCTATTCCCCGCACAGCCTTTATCTCCGTTTTTGATTTGACGTAGACGAGCTTTTTCCTTGTGAAGGACATATACACCTCGACGTTGTTGTATTCGGACTCGTTGTCGTATCCCCATATCTTTACCGCGAGCTGTTCTCTTGTGAGTATCTGACCCTGGTTGGAAATAAGGTACTCCAAAAGCCTGCATTCCTTTTCGCTCAGCCTTACGCTGCTTTCCCCGCAATAAAGGGTTGAAGCCATCCGGTCGAGGGAAATGTCCCCGAATTTCAAAGACCCGTCCGCGGGATTTATATTCCTTGTCCTTCGCTCAAGCGCTCTCAGGCGCGCAAGAAGCTCCCTTGTCATAAACGGCTTTGTAAGGTAATCGTCTGCGCCGCAGTCAAGACCCGTGACCTTGTCATCAAGCTCGCTTTTTGCCGTGAGCATTATAATAGGCGTTTTGACGCCCTGCTTTCGCGCCTGCGACGCTATTTCAAAGCCGTTTTTGCGCGGAAGCATAACGTCCAGCACCGCCAAATCGTATGTTCCCGTCTCGAGGGCGTACAATCCGTCCAGACCGTCATAGAAGCAATCTACGTCGTAATTTTCCCGCCGTAGTATTTCGCACAGAGCCTGAGCCATCCTTTTTTCGTCCTCTACAAGCAGAACCCGCATACGAATACCTCCTTTTTGGCATTATTATAACGTCGAACATTGAAAAATTGTTGAAAACAAAGTGCATGACTCGTGCATGCGGCTAAGAAATTGCAAATATTGGGGCTTATTAATTGACTTTTCAGTACGGCGATTATACAATAAATTTAAAAGCCGGTTTTATGCCGCGCTTACGGCGCGGTACGGCATAATGCGGTGTTTTTGCATGGTAGCGCATACCGCCGCGATTTTATGTTACGTTACAGAGGAAATTCTATGGATAAGGTAAGTGTAGACGAAAAAACGGAAGAGCTTAAAAAACAGATACTGCGCGCAAGCCCGATAGAGGCGTGCCGCCTGATGGACTCGGGAATGCGCGGGCTTACGCAGGAGGAAGCCGAAAAGAGGCTCAGCCAATACGGCAAAAACGAAATAGCCCAAAAGAAGAAAACCAGCATGACAAAAAAGCTCCTTGCCAACTTTACAAGCCTGATGGCGCTTTTGCTGTGGGCGGGAGGCATAATGGCGTTTCTTTCGGGAGCGCCGGAGCTTGGGATTTCGATATTCTGCGTAAATCTGATAAACGGTCTGTTTTCCTTCTTCCAGGAGTTCAAGGCGGAAAAGGCGACAAGCGCGCTGCAAAAAATGCTTCCGACCTATGCCAGAGTCGTTCGCGACGGAAAAGAGGAAAAAATACCGGCTTCGGACATTGTCCCGGGCGATATAATGATATTGGAGGAGGGCGACAAAATAAGCGCGGATGCGAGGATACTTCAAAATAACGATTTCCGCGCAGACCAGTCCACCCTCACCGGAGAGAGCGACCCGATAAGAAAGAGCGGCGATCCGCTGAGCGAGGAGCGCGGCTATCTCGAGGCGGAGAACATGGTGTTCTCGGGAACCTCCGCCGCAGCCGGAACATGCCGCGCGGTCGTCGTATCCACCGGCATGAACAGCGAGTTCGGAAAAATATCAAAGCTGACCCAAAGCACAGAAAAGGCGCTGTCTCCTTTGCAAAAGGAGCTTAACATACTTACAAAGCAGATAGCTCTCATAGCGTTCAGCATAGGGCTGATATTCTTCCTCGTTGCGGTTTTGTTTGTAAAAGATCCGTGGATGGATTCGTTCCTGTTTGCTCTTGGAATGATAGTGGCGTTTATCCCGGAGGGGCTTCTTCCGGCGGTGACGCTTTCACTGGCTCTTGCGGTTCAGAAGATGGCGAAGGAGCACGCGCTTGTTAAAAAGCTCTCAGCAGTGGAAACGCTGGGCTGCACAAACGTCATATGCTCGGACAAGACGGGAACGCTCACTCAGAACGAAATGACGGTAAACCATCTGTGGGAGATGCGCGCGGAGTTGACCGTAAGCGGGGAGGGCTACGCCCCAATAGGTCAAATACGCGACGGCGACACCGTTGTAACCGCAAATAACAGCAGCGCGCTCAAGCTTTTGCTCGGCGGAGCGGCGCTTTGCTCTAACGCAAAGCTTATCCCTCCCGACGAAAAAAGCGGCAAGGACCGCTATACGGTCTTAGGCGATCCGACGGAGGCGTGTCTGGGAGTTGCAGCTCAGAAGGGCGGCATGAGCCTTGAGGATTTAAACCGCGATTACCCGAGGATAATGGAGCTGCCGTTCGATTCGAGAAGAAAGAGGATGGCCACCGTCCATCAGCTCAGCGGAAGGTTTGAGGGAAGCAACCGTATCGCGTTCGTAAAGGGTTCTCCGAAGGAGGTAATGGAGCTGTGCGGGCGCTGCTACGACGGATCTTCATCGCGTCCCATCACTCAGGAGGACCGCGACAGGATAATGTATGCTAACGACGCCTACGCCAGGGACGGCCTCAGGGTGCTTGCCGTGGCGTACCGTCCGCTCAGAAAGGACGACGAGAGCCTGCCGCTGTCAATACGCGAATATACCCCAGAAAATATTGAAAGGGATCTTACATTTGTAGGGCTTGTCGCAATGCAGGACCCGCCGCGAAGCGAGGTAAAGGACGCGGTAAGCCTGTGCCGCAGCGCGGGAATAAAGATAATCATGATAACCGGAGACTACGGTCTTACCGCCGAGAGCATAGCGCGGAAAATAGGAATAATCCAAAGCCCGGACGCCAGGGTGATATCCGGAGCGGAGCTTGCAGAGATGGACGATGCCTCCCTTAAAAAGGCGCTTGAGGGAGAAGTGGTGTTCGCGAGAATGGCTCCCGAGCAGAAGTACAGGATAGTGAGCGCGCTTCAGGAAATGGGCAATATCGTAGCCGTCACGGGAGACGGCGTAAACGATTCCCCCGCGCTCAAGAAGGCCGACATAGGCATTGCCATGGGCATTACCGGAACAGACGTCGCCAAGGAAGCGGCGGATATGATTTTAAGCGACGACAATTTCGCCACCATAGTCCGCGCAATAGAAGAGGGCAGGAGCGTTTACAACAATATACGCAAGTTCCTTCGCTACATCTTCGACAGCAACACCCCCGAGGCCGCAGCGCCGACGCTGTATCTTCTGTCCGGCGGAAGAATACCCGTTCCGCTGACCGTTTTGCAGATTCTTACTATAGATATAGGCACAGACATGGTGCCTGCCCTTGGGCTCGGAGCGGAAATGGCGGAGGCGGACGTAATGCAAAAGCCGCCGCGCTCGTCCAAGGAAAGGCTTTTAAACTCAAATGTGCTTCTGATAGGCTTTTTGTGGTACGGACTTCTGGGCACGCTGTTTGCAGTCGGCGGATACTTCCTTGCAAACTTCTTAAACGGCTGGCCTGGCGTTGCGCTTGCGGCTGAGGGAACAGCCGCATACGCCCAAGCGACCACGATGATGCTTGCGGGTGTTGTGTTCTCGCAGATAGGCATGGCGATGAACAACCGAACCGATTGCGAGTCGGTTGTAAAGCGCGGGCTGTTCACAAATAAATATATCAACGTCGGCATAGTGATAGAGGTGCTGATACTTCTGGCTATAATGTACATTCCCTTCCTGAACGGCATATTCAATACCGCTCCCATTACCATTGTAGAGTGGCTGTATCTTATATGCATACCGTTTATTGTGTTCGGCGTAGAGGAGCTCAGGAAGAAGCTGCTCAGAAAATCCCGTCAGAAAAGAGGTAAGATGCAATGAAAGTACTAATTATCGGCTGCGGAAAATTCGGGGTAAGGGTCTCGGAATATCTCAGCAAGAAAAACCATCAGGTAGTGGTAGTTGACAAAGACCCGGAGGCGTTTCACGCCTTAAGCGAGGAGTTTACAGGCGAGACAATATGCGGCGTGGGATACGACAGAGACGTGCTCAGGCAGGCGGGCATAGCCTCAGCCGACGTGCTTATAGGCTGCACCAGCAGCGATTCGCTTAACGCTGTCGTCGCAAACGTCGCCAAAAACGTGTTCCACGTCCCGACTGTGATCGCGCGAATGTACGACCCGATACGTGCTAGGATGTTTGAATCGATGGGCATCTATACCGTTTCCATAACCCGTCTGGGGCTCAACAACGTCATAGAGTACCTCGAGGGCAACAAAAACTGGCAGCAGCTATATAAAATCGGCTCTGACCTTGTCCTTGTGAGGGCGAGGATTCCGGCGAGCCTTGTGGGGACGCCGATTGCGGATATCGAGCGGGAAGGAAAGCTCAGCGTATGCGCAATAGAGCGCCGCGGCGCTTCCGTGATACCCGATAAGGACGCCGTCTGTGAGTTTAACGACGCGCTTTACCTGTGCGTGAGGGCGGATTACGCCGCGCAGGCAAGAGACGAGCTCAGGCTGTAGTCGAAAGGGGGAACGGACATGAAGGTAATTATTATCGGAGGCGGACAGGTCGGCGGATATATTGCGGGTCTGCTTATAGAAAACGGGAACAGCGCGGTTGTCATAGAAAACAGGGAAAAAGCGCTGGAGGCGCTGCGGCACAACGGTCTTCCGCAGGAGTGCATACTCGTCGGAGACGGCACCGACGCCACACTTCTTGAAAAGGCGGGCGTAAGGAGCTGCAACGCGCTTGTCTGCGCCACCGGAAGCGATGAAACCAACCTTGCGGCGGCCATGATGGCTAAATTCGAATACGACGTGCCCAAGGTCATCGCAAGGGTAAACAATCCGAGGAACGCGTGGCTGTTTAACTCCGGAATGGGCGTAGACGTAAAGATAAATCAGGCGGACCTTATAGGTCATATGATCGCGGACGAGATGAACTATCAGTCCATAATGACGCTTATGCGGCTTGCAAAGGGCGAATACTCGATAGTAAGGATACACGTCGATTACCACTCTCCCAACGCGAACAAGGCGATAGCGCAGATAAAGCTTCCGGCGCACGCGCTTCTTATTGCGGTGTACGAGGACGACGCTATGATAATCCCTCACGGCGAGACGGTTATAAGGGCGGGGCAGTATGTTCTGGCGTTTGCGGACGAGGCGGCTATGGAGGAGCTTAACCGCATCTTCGGCGCTGCCGGCAATCTTGTCTGAGCGGGCATGTAGGAAAAATGAAAGCGTTTCGGCAGTTTTTGCCGGAACGCTTTTTACTGTTTTGTTTTTTATTTTATCGGCCGCCGTAAAGTACGGCATCTTAAATATCAAAGCCCGACGAGACATAACCGCTTTGCAAAAAATCTTTTCAGCTGCGCTCAAGCTCGCGGCAAATTGGGCGAAGAGAGGAAACGTCGGTGTAATCCAGGGTTTTTTCGCAGATTTCTAAAATCATTTTGTCCTGCGGAGTAAGCTTATCTTTTTCGACGTTCTTCATCATCCTGCTCAAAGCCGATATCAGCAGCCGGTGAGAGGCTTTAAGGCTGCCAAAGTCTATTCTTCCGCGCAGCAAAAACAGCTTTGTGCGCTCGAACACGGGTTTGGGGAGCTGCCTTTTGACCGAGCTCTGTATGCTGCTGCGGACCTCGGCGTCGCATGGGTCGCAAAGCCCTACCGCCGCGACGATCAGCTTAAAGTCATGCGGCGGCGCAAACCTGCGGAAGGAGCGGGAAAGCCCCGTCACGCTGCCCGCGTACACCGAACCGACATAAACCGCGGTATTTACGCCGTCAAGCCGCGGCGATCCGTGATAATCGTAAGCCGTTATGCCGGTAAGCCTGGAAAGCTCAGAAGCGTAAAACTCCGCGCAGCCGTATCTGCTGCCGTAAATAATAATACTGCTCATGGTAAATCCTCCTTTGCGGCGTATCCATAAAAAATTATATCAGACCGCCATGTCTTTGTTACACCGGCATGAGGTTAAAAGCTTGTAAAATCAATGTAATCGGGCGCTTTGTCCGGCGGCGGAGTATTGATTTAAGCAGGCTGTTGTGGTATCATGCTATTAAAATCATATTTATAAAATAGTATCAAAGGGAGAGATTAAAATGAAAATTATGGACAAGGCTGCATTTGACAAGGAAAACGTCTTTGGCCTCGGACAGGCAAACACCGCGTACGCCATGTATTTTATCGGAAATTCCTACCTTAATCCGCTCACCTCGGCGGGTCAGAGCGCAGTGGGGCTTGCAAACGTCACCTTCGAGCCGGGCTGCCGCAACAATTGGCACATCCACCACGCAAGTAAGGGCGGCGGACAGATTTTGATATGCACTGCCGGCGAGGGCTGGTATCAGGAGGAGGGAAAGGAGGCGGTAAGTCTCAGCGCCGGAACGGTAATAGTGATTCCTCCCGAGGTCAAGCACTGGCACGGAGCAAAGGCCGACAGCTGGTTTTCGCACATTGCGGTCGAAGTGCCGGGCGAGAGTACCTCGAACGAGTGGCTCGAACCTGTTGACGACGAAGCCTATTCAGCGCTTTGACGCTTTGCTGCAAAATTGCACTAAATCGCGGCTTGTGGGTGAAAACGCGTCTGAAAAGGCGCATTCAATGCAAATAATCATAAAACAGCGCGACTTTTCACCGAGTTTTTATAAATAGTGCTATAAAATTTCAATTTGCTTGACATTTTGAACACATGGTTTTATAATAAAACCATCGTAAAGGTTAATCTTGAGTTAAGTATTGATTAAGGTTTGACCTTGCGGGGATATACCAAGGGGGTATATTAAAACAGTGTGATTTGAGCACACGATTTAATTTGGAGGTAAGTAAACATGAAAAAGCTACTTGCGTTGCTCTTAGCTGTTCTCATGGTTGTTTCGTGCTTTGCCGCGTGCGGCGATAACGCGAATGACAACGACCCCGAATCCACCAACAGCGGTGACAATCAGGGCGATACAGAGCAGGAAGAGCAGGAGAAGGAAGTCGTCGAGTTTGACCCGGACGCTTCATATGTATACAAGGATGCCGTAGTCCAGATGGCCACTAACTGGAATCCTCACACATATCAGACTACTGATGACGATTATCTTACTTCGTTCATCAGAGTCGGTCTTTATGACTTCTTCTTCAACGATGAGCTCAATCCCGTTGAGGGTAAGGAAGCCTATGAGGGCTATGTGATCGTTCCCGAGATGGCTGCAAGCCTTCCCGTTGACGTGACAGAGACCGTCAAGGAGGAGCATCCGGAGTTTGGCATTCCTGAGTCTGCAACATCCGGATACGCATACACCATCGACCTCAATCCCGACGCTGTTTGGGAAGACGGCACGCCTATTAACGCGGATACTTACGTATATTCAATGAAGAGGCTGCTTGCTCCCGAGCTTCTCAACTACAGAGCTACAGACTACTATTCATCAGATTTCAGCATCGCAGGCGCTGAGGCTTACGCCAACGGAGGACGTACCTCCTATACCGACGCGGCCGGCGCATACACTCTTGCAGACCTCACTCTTAACGAGGACGGTCAGTATGTAAACGCAGACGGCGCTAAGATGTACATAGGTCTTGACGTTGCGCTTGAGTGGACCGGCGGAGACACTCTTAAGGACTATGTCGATGCATATGGAACTGAGTACTTTGATGTAACCAACTGGGAAACCCTCGTTGGCATGATGGATTCAAACGGAGCTATCCCGCTTACCGATGATAACCTTGCCCTGTTCACTCCCGTAGTTGCTACCGAGGCATGGGGCGAGACGGCTGACGACGTTTACAATTACTTTGTAATAGGTACTGATTATCCCGTTGTTGAATACGACGGAACCGTTGGCCTTTATAAGTCCGGCGACTACCAGATCACCCTGGTGCTTTCAAAGGCTCTTGCGGGCTTCAACCTTATTTACAACCTCACTTCAAACTGGATAGTTTACGAGGATCTTTACGAGTCCTGCCTTACCGAGACAAACGGCGTATGGACCTCTACTTATAACACCAGCGTTGAGACCACCATGTCTTACGGTCCTTACAAGCTTACCAGCTATCAGGCCGACAAGAACATGCACTTTGAGAGAAACGACACATGGTACGGCTACACCGACGGCAAGCATGTATATGTAGATCCCGTTGACGGTTTGACCTACCCGATGTACATGACCACCGAGATCGACACTCAGTTCGTTCCCGAGGCTTCTACAAGAAAGCTCATGTTCCTCAGAGGCGAACTTATGACTTATGGTCTTCAGTCTGAGGACTATGAGTCCTACAGAAACTCCGATTACTGCTATGCAACACCCGCTGAGACTATCTTCTTCCTCATCCTTAACGGTCATATGGAATCCATCAATAACCGTGAGGCTGCTCCGGACTTTGATACAACTCAGTATGATCTTCAGACAATGACCCTTCTCAACTTCAGAAAGGCCATGGCGGTTTCCTTCGATAGAGAGCTCTTCGCTTCGACGATTTCTCCTTCGAGATCCGGAGCCTACGGACTTATCGGCGACGCTTATATTTACGATCCTGAGACCGGTGCAAGATACCGCGATACTGATCAGGCTAAGGAAGCTCTTTGCGAGTTCTACTCCGTAAACGTTGACGATTACGATTCACTCGACGAGGCTGCCGCATCCATCACCGGTTACGACCCTGTTGCCGCTAAGGAGTTCTTCACTCTTGCGTTTAACGACGCTATCGAAGCCGGCTACATCACCGATAACGACGGCGACGGAATCAGCGATCAGACCGTTCAGATTTCCTACACGCTTTCAACCGACAGCGACTTTATAACCCAGACTATCGACTACCTCAACGAGAAGGTTGCCGAGGCTACCGCCGGCACTCCCTTCGAGGGCAAGGTTAAGTTCATTAAGTCCGCTCCATTCGGAAACGATTGGTCTAACAGACTCAGAGAAGGTCTTTCCGATACGGTTCTCGGCGGATGGAATGGTTCTGTCCTCAATCCGTTCTCACTCACAGACGTTTATGTCAACCCAAGCAATGCGTATGACGCAGAGTGGTTCGATCCTACAACCAAGGACATGACCGTTAATATCGACGGCACAGATATCACGATGTCAGTTGCTCAGTGGTCTGACTGCCTCAACGGTGCGACTGTTACCGTAGACGGCGTTGATTACAATTTCGGCGACGGTATGGCTGATATCGAGACAAGGCTTGACATACTCGCTGCTTTCGAGGTTGCAATCCTTGAGACCTACGACTACCTCCCGATGCTTCAGGACGGTTCGATGGCGCTTCTTTCTCAGCAGGTTTACTACGTAGTTGACGAGTACAATCCTGTTATGGGACGCGGCGGTATCGCTTACATGAAGTATAACTACAGCGAGACTGAGTGGACTGACTACGTTGCCGAGCAGGGCGGCGAGCTCAGATACTAATTCTCGTTGCGGGAGTGAGTATTCAATCGCAAATTTCATAGTTGTTGAATTGCTCAGGTGCGGGGCAAGAAATGTCCCGCACCTGCTTTTCATATTTTATTAAAAACTTTATTGGTTAAAAGCGATACTTGTCTAAAGAATGCGAAGCGTGACGTATTTATAACATTAAAAGCGTTGCGCTGCTTTTGAGAATTATCGAGGTTTAATCCATTCACATGCACAAAGACGGCCGCGGTCTTTAAAGCAGCGGTGAACGCAGCTCATTAACCAAGGATACAGCGTGTTTTGGACACAGCACATCTTTAGTGCATTTTAGGTGCGGCGGGTCTTTTGATACGGTTGTAACCAAAGAATTGCTTTTGGAGGTTGTCACATGGTAAAATATGTTGTGCAAAGACTGCTTTTAATGCTGATGACCCTGTTTGTCATAGTATTAATATGTTTTGTACTCATAAGAATGCTTCCGCCGGCGCCGCTCCCTCCGGGAGACCCGCACACAGACATAGTTGAGGCGCGCCGTGAAGCGATGGGCTACAATAAGCCTTATCTTGTTCAGTTCGGTATCTATCTTAAGGGCATATTTACCGAATTTGATTTTGGAGTATCGGACGTTTTGTACTTTGGGCAGGACGTAATAGACATATTTATGGAAAAGCTCCCCGCGACAATAGTAGTTAACCTTTATTCGATTATTCTGAGCATACCGTTAGGCATAGGTTTCGGAATTATTGCCGCGCTCAAAAAGAACACATGGATAGATAATGTAATTTCAACCGTTACAATGGCTCTGATTTCGGTTCCGAGCTTTGTGTATGCGTTTATTATACAATATGTATTTTCTTATAAGCTTGGCTGGTTCCCATTCCTCGTAAAGCAGGGTACCGACTGGCTGTCGTGGCCGATGTTCTGGAGCATGATACCGTGCATACTTTCGCTTTCACTTGCCGTTATCGCGGGCTTTACCCGTACCACAAGGGCGGAACTCACCGAGGTTTTGACGAGCGAGTTCATGCTTTTGGCAAGGACAAAGGGGCTTACAAAGCTTCAGGCAACGGTGCGGCATGCGTTCAGGAACTGTATGGTCGTCATCGTTCCTTCGATCTTCGGAGAATTCATAGGCATTTTGAGCGGCTCGGTAATCCTTGAGCGCCTGTTCGGAGTTCCCGGCGTGGGACAGCTCTACATAAACGCCATTAACGGGCTGGATTATCCGATGTTTATGCTTGATACGATTTTCTACACATCCATAGGTCTTATTGCAAACATTGTGGTCGATATCAGCTACGGCTTTATTGATCCTCGTATAAGAATGGGGTCGAAGAAATGACGAATAACGTAGAATATGAGCACATCCCAAAGGAGCAGTTTGAGTTTGCCCAGGTGGATGCTAAAATACACGATACAAAATTTGAAACCAAGGCAAGGGGATATTTCGCAGATGCTCTTATACGGTTTAAAAAGAGCAAGGCTGCGGTTGCCGGCGCGTGGATAATTCTTGCGCTGCTTCTGTTTTCATTTATTTCTCCCATTGTGTCTCCATATACCATTAACGACAAGGATTCGTTCTACACCAGCGCCCCACCCTTTATAAGGGAGATTGCCGATATGGGAATCGGTATCTTTGACGGAGCGGTTACAAAGACCTCTCAGAACGACCTTTCCATGGCGTATTGGAAGGGAATCGCGCAGGAAACCGGAATGGATCCTGTCCTGCGTATCCTCGAGACCTACGAAACAACCTCAATGTACCGCGGTCAGGAAAGGGTAAGCTATACATATAAGATAGAGACCAACAAGTACTACGAATACGGCATAATGTACAGGGTGCTTTCCTACGAGGAGTTCGAGGCTATCCAGCAGTGGCAGAATGAAACCGGAATACAGGTAATATATCCTTATGTTAATCCGGCGGATATTCAGGACATCAGCGACAGACCTAATATCTGGTATCAGGTAAGCGACTCCAGAGGAACGCCTGTTTACGACGAGGACGGAAACTTCATACCGGCGTACTGCACCAATAAGTCGATGGAGGGCGCGCCTTATGACTCGCTCAGGATAGAGGGCGACGACGGCAGCTACATTTACAGCATCAGGAAGTCAGGAGCTGTTCAGGTGCGTCTGTGCTACTATAATTACTACCAGTACGTTAACGGTCACGAGCCTTTTTACATCTTCGGAACAAACTCGCTCGGCATGGATCTGTTCCTTGCAATAGGCGTAGGCTCGAGGTTCTCCATCATATTTGCGATTTTAGTATCCGTAATCAACCTTTCCATAGGCGCAGTTTACGGTGCGATCCAGGGCTACTATGGAGGGGTAATCGACCTTATCATGGACAGAATAAGCGATATCCTTTCGGGAGTCCCGTTCATGGTAGTAGCGGTACTGTTCCAGCTGCACCTAGCGCAAAAGGTCGGTATTATACCGGCGTTCCTGTTTGCATTTGTTCTTACGGGATGGATCGGCATGGCCGCTCTGACAAGAAAGCAGTTCTACCGGTTTAAGGGACAGGAATTCGTCATGGCAGCGAGAACGCTCGGCGCTTCCGACTGGCGGCTTATGTTTAAGCACATTTTCCCGAACTCGCTCGGAACTATAGTTACAAGCTGCGCGCTTATCATACCAAGCGTTATAAATTCGGAAACATCGCTTACCTATCTCGGAATTATAAACATATCCGACTTTGCCGGAACCAGTATAGGTACGCTCATGTCGCAGGGACAGACCTCTATGACAAGCTCTCCTCACGCGATGTTCTTCCCAGCGATTTACTTCGCGCTGTTGCTTATTGCCTTCAACCTGTTCGGCAACGGCTTAAGAGATGCGTTTAACCCGTCAACGAGAGGAGTGGAGGACTAATATGGAAAACAAGCTTCATGTAAAAGACCTTACCATATCCTTCCGCACGACGAACGGAAAAGTACAGGCGGTAAGAAACATCAGCTTTGACCTTGCCAAAAGCGAAACTCTGTCAATAGTCGGCGAGTCCGGCTCGGGAAAGAGCGTTACCTCAAAGGCGATACTCGGCATACTTGCCGGAAACGCCATTATAGAAGGCGGCGAAATAATCTACGACGGCAAGGACCTGCTTAAGATATCGGAGGACGAGTTCCACAAGATCCGCGGCGATAAAATAGCAATGATATTCCAGGATCCCATGTCGAGCCTCAACCCCATAGTCAAAATAGGCAGGCAGCTTACCGAGGCGATGATACTTAAGGGAAAGGCTCGCCAGAGGGAGAGCAGAAACACCTTTAACACCTATCTTAAGAATCTTGACGAAAGCATGAAGGCCGCCATTGCCGGCAGTGACAAGTCAAAGCAGGACGAAATCGACACAAAGTGCCGCAATTTTGACAAGTTCGAGTATAAGCATCTTGAGCTCGAGTCCGCCTATAACGTCGCGCACGAGGCTGCAAAGGAAGCGATAGAGGACATAGGCGAGCTGATGTTCGAGATGGAGAAAAAGTCGGTAAAGGATATGCCGTTCAGAATGAAGGAGCTGGTCAACAACTGCCGCACCTCCATTCAGGAATATGTGGTAAACGATAAGGCGCCAAGGCTTGAGGAGCTGATAAAGGGGCTTCCGTCAAGGGCGATGGCGTGCAGGAAAAACGGCGATTTCACCCCCGTTATAAAGACGCTCGGCGAGATCAGGGAAATACTTTCGGAGGCTGCGGCGTATGAAATGCCGAACTTCTTCGCCATGGGCTATTATGTAACATACTCAAAGAACCCACTGCCAAAGATGCCGGTCGCCGAGCTTAACAAGTTCCTGCGGGAATATCTCGACGACGATTTCATGCTTGATTTCATAGCAAACGCCAAAAAGGGAATCGAGCTGGCTGCAAAGCGGTCGTACGATTGCAAGGAGGAGGCAATAAAGCTTCTTTCGGAGGAGCTTCCGGTCTTTGAGCGCGAGCATCTTGACAAAAAGGAATGCTATGAGACCGCAAAAAAGCTGTGGGATAAGGTTAAGCAGTGCATTAACCCTCTTGAAATAGTCAAGGACAGCCTTACCTATACCTTCGGCTCGGGACTCAAGGGCGATTTGGACGTATACTTCAACGGTATCGTTAAGAACAAGGTCGAGCAGAAAAAATACGATAAGGCCAAAGCCAAGTACGACAGGCTTGCAGCAAGAGGCAAAAAGCCCGACTACACCGTGCCCGCTCCTAACGTTACCGACCTTGATTTGGCAAAGAAGAATATTTGTTATCAGGTAGAAAGGCTTATAAAGCACTATGAGCAGTCGCTTGCAAACGCCGGGTCAAGGGACTACGGCGCTGAGACCGTGGACGCCATAGATCATCTCAAGGCGTGCGCTTCCGGCGTTGTCAACAAGGTCACCAAAAAGATTGCCAAGGCCAAAGCGATAAAGCTTATGGAGGAGGTCGGAATCGCAGATCCGAGAAAGAGATACAACCAGTATCCGTTCGAGTTCTCTGGAGGTATGCGCCAGAGAATCGTTATCGCGATAGCACTTGCCGCCGACCCGGATATACTTATATGCGACGAGCCTACGACGGCTTTGGACGTTACCATTCAGTCGCAGATACTTGAGCTTATCAACAAGCTTAAGGAGGAAAGAAAGCTCTCGGTCATTTTTATTACGCACGATTTGGGCGTTGTTGCCAACATGGCTGACAGAATTGCGGTCATGTACGCGGGTAAGATAGTTGAATACGGCACCTCCGAGGATATATTCTATCACGCCGCTCATCCATATACATGGGCGCTGCTGTCCTCGATGCCCGACCTTGACACAAACGAGAGGCTTGAAGCTATACCTGGGACGCCTCCGAATATGATCTATCCGCCGAAGGGCGATGCGTTTGCGCCGAGAAACAAGTATGCCATGAAAATCGACTTTGAGCGTCAGCCGCCGATGTTTAAGATATCGGATACGCACTACGCGGCTACATGGCTTCTGCATCCCGACGCGCCGAAGGTCGACCCTCCCAAGATTATTCTGGACAGAATAAAGAGAATGCAGGAAAAGAGGGGTGAAAGCGATGAGCAATGACAGCCTGAAGAACAAGGTGGACGTTGAGCTTGAATCGGACGTTCTTCTCAGAGTAAACCACCTCTGCCAGTACTTCAAGATGGGGCAAGGCGAGCTTAAGGCGGTAGACGACGTCAGCTTTGACATCAAAAAGGGCGAGGTATTCGGTCTTGTAGGCGAGTCCGGCTGCGGAAAGACCACCACCGGTCGTTCAATAATCAAGCTGTACAATATCACCTCGGGAGACGTTATATTCAAAGGTGTAAGGATATGCGCGGGCACACGCTCCTATAAGGACGCCATAAAGAAGGCACGTGAGGAATGCGCAGAAAAGCTCAAGAGCGCGTCAGGCGAGGAAGCAGCCAGGATAAAGGCGGACTGCGCGAAATTCATAGCCGAGCAGAAGGCAAATATCAGGTCTGCCAGGTACGATCAGAAAAACTGCGATAAGGAGTACTCCGAAAAGCTGGTTGAAGCTGTCAACAAAAAATATCAGCCACTGATAGCCAAGGCTACCGGCGCTGAAAGGGCGAAGCTCAGCGCAGAGTACAGAAACGAGCTGAGAAAGGCGAAGCGCACAAAGCTTGTAACTCAGATTCAGATGATATTCCAGGACCCGATTGCCTCCCTTGACCCGAGAATGACGGTAAGAGAGATAATCTCGGAGGGGCTTATCATCCAGGGCGAAAGAAATAAGCAGGTAATAAACGAAAAGGTTTATGAAATGTTGGAGCTTGTAGGACTTGTCCCTGAGCACGCGAGCCGTTATCCGCACGAGTTTTCGGGCGGACAACGCCAGCGTATCGGCGTGGCGAGATCCATTATAATGAACCCCGATTTGATTATCGCGGACGAGCCGGTTTCAGCGCTTGATGTTTCAATCCAGGCGCAGGTTATAAACCTGCTCAACGATTTGAGGGACCGCTTTGGACTTACCATTATGTTCATAGCGCACGACTTGTCCGTAGTCAAATACTTTTCTGACAGGATAGGCGTAATGTATTACGGTAAGATGGTTGAGCTTGCTCCGTCTGACGAGCTGTTTTTGAACCCTCTGCATCCGTATACAAGATCGCTTCTTTCGGCTATTCCTCTCCCCGACCCGATTTACGAGAAGAAAAGAAAGAGAATAACCTATAACCCGCTTGCAGAGCACGATTACTCGGTTGATAAGCCTTCCTTCAGGGAGATAAAGCCCGGTCATTTCGTGCAGTGCAATCAGGCGGAGTACGAAAAGTATCTCAAGATACTCAAGTAATGCGCCATGAAAAAGCAGGTCAGGGTATACAGGTATATCGCCGCACTTGTTGTCGGCGCAGCGCTGTTTGTAGTGTGCGCATATGCGGGCGAGCTGCTTGGGCAGGAAAGCCCGGAACAGGTGTTTGGCAAGCTTTCGGACTGCTTTGCGGTGTCCGGAGCGGTGATTGCCGGAATAGGCGCGCTCAGCTGGGCAAATTCAAAAGGCGCATATGATATTTTGAGCTATGGCGTGGACAGCCTTATAAAGCCGTTCACCTCGAGACGCTCGGAGTATGAATCGTTTTATGAGTTTAAGCTTCGCAAGGCGGAGGACAGACGGCCGTGGCAGAAAGAGTGGCTGTTTGTCGGTCTTGGATTTTTGCTGCTTTCATTTATATGTCTGGCGATTTACTTTATACTTTAAAACGGCAAAACGGCTGCAAAATTATTGCAGCCGTTTTTTACGCTTCTTTATCAGCCGAACGCAACATCCAAAAGCATCATAAGGGTAAAGCCTGATACTATTCCTGCGGTAGCTGTATATGGGTTAGAGGGCTGCCCCTTCTGGCATTCCGGAATAAGCTCATGTACCGCTACAAGTATCATGGCACCGGCCGCGAACGCGAGCGCAAACGGCAGCATAGTCTGTATCTGCGAGACGGCCGCCGCGCCTATTACTCCCGCTATCGGCTCTACGATTGCGGACGCCTGACCGATAAAAAAGCTCTTCGCCCGGGACAAACCTTCTCTGCGCAGCGGCAGCGATACCGCCGCGCCCTCCGGGAAGTTTTGCAAAGCGATTCCCATTGCGATTACTATCGCGCCCATTACCGACTCTGCATCGCCGCCTTGCCCTATCGCGCCGAAAGCAACGCCGACCGCAAGACCCTCCGGAATGTTGTGAAGCGTTATGGAGAGAACAAGAAGGGCGGTCCGGTTTCTGCTTTCGCAGGGGGAGAGAGAAGCGGGCGCCTTTGCGCGGCGCTGGGCATAGCTTACTATCTTGTCTGACGCCCAAAGGAACACCGCGCCGCACAAAAATCCCGTCGACGCCACAAGCCACGCCGGCGCTTCAAGATATATGTCAGCTCTTTCTATCGCGGGCTGCAAAAGCGACCAGAAGCTCGCCGCTATCATCACGCCGGCGGCAAAGCCGAGCATCAGATTCATCAGCTTTTGACTTGCAGCCTTAAAGAATATCACAGTTAAAGCGCCTAACGCCGTGCTGAGCCACGTGCATATCGTGGCGATAAGCGCCATAACGACAGTAGACATTAAATCACCTCTTACGCCCATTATATGCAGCAGGTAAGAGTAATGCTTGAAATTGATGTGCACCGCTGGTATACTTGGACATGTAAATTTAATTAGAGGTGGCGGCACTTATGGCAGACGTATTTGAAATAAGACCGATAGCGCATATAAAAAATAAATTTACCTCAAAGTTTGGCATACCCCGTCAGAGCTGTATGCTGGACAAGGCGCGCTCTCAGATAATATTCGAACCGCAGTTCAGGAACGAGCAGGCGCTCAGAGGAATAGAGGAGTATTCGCATCTATGGCTTATATGGCAGTTTTCCGAGTCGCTACGTGATGAATATAAGCCTATGGTCCGTCCGCCGAGGCTTGGGGGCAACGCGCGCGTGGGGGTATATGCGACGCGCTCGCCGTTCAGACCGAACTCGCTCGGTCTGTCTTCCGTTAAGCTGATTGCTGTTAAGCAAACGTGCGAGTACGGCAAGGTCCTCGAGGTCGCCGGCGCGGATCTGATGAACGGCACTCCGATTTTTGATATAAAGCCGTATATAAAGTACACAGATTCGCATCCGGACGCCCGGTGCAGCTTTTCCGACAGGTACAGCGGCTATTTTTTGCGGGTTGAGCTGCCCGACGCGCTTGCGGCGGGGCTTTCGGCCGAGGACATCGAAGAGATAACGGGCATAATAAAAAGCGATCCCCGCCCGGGATATCAGCATGACCCGGACAGGGAATATACGTTTGACTACGGACGCCTTTCGGTAAGCTTTAAGGTCAGCCCTGACGGTGCGGCGGCGGTCACCAAAATAGTCCAAAATTAAAACCGGTATTGCGCGCAATGCCGGTTTTAATTTTTTACCTCATTTCACAGACAACGTCCGCAAGAAGCTTTATTCCTCTTGTTATTTCCTCGTCGGAGGGCATGGAGTAGTTTAGCCTGAAGGAACGCGTCGGCTCGCTTTCGTCCGGCAGGAACGCCGTCCCAGGCACTACAAACACGTTCTTTTCGGTGCAGCGTCTTATAAATTCAGAGAGATCATAGCCCTCGGGCAGGCTGCACCAGAGGAATATGCCGCCGTCCGGACGGGTAAACTCAACGTCGTCCGGCATGTATTTTTCAAGAGCGGAAATCATAAGCCCCGCCTTGTGACGGTAAAGCTCTCTGATTTTTGATATATGCGCTTCAAGGTCGTATTCGCTCATGTATTTTGCGCAGACCATCTGGAAGAACACATTGGTGTGCACGTCCTCCACCTGCTTTGCAACAACTATTTTGCTTACAAGCTCCTTGTTCGCAGTAAGAGTTCCTATGCGTATTCCCGCTGACAGTATTTTCGAGAACGAGCCGCAGTATACCACCCTGCCGTCGCTGTCAAAGCTCTTATAGGTCGGTACGTCCTCTCCCGAGAATCTCAGGTCGCCATAGGGATTGTCCTCAATAATCACGACGTCGTATTTTCTTGCAAGCTCATATACGGCTTTTCTGTTTTCAAGCGTCGAGGTGATTCCAGCGGGATTCTGGAATGAAGGTATAGTGTAGATTATCTTTGCCCTCGTGTTATTCTTAAGCGCGTTCTCAAGTGCCGCAGTGTTCATGCCGTCAGTCTTAAGCGGCACACCGACAAGCCTTGCCCCAAGCGAGCGGAAGGCGTTCAGGGCTCCTATAAAACTCGGGTTTTCGCTTATTACCACGTCGCCCTCGTTACACAGCACCTTGCAGGTGAGCTCGATTCCCTGCTGTCCGCCGGTTACTATTATGGTCTCATCGTCCTCCCCGCCTATGTTATATACCCTTTTAAGACGGGCCTTTACCAGCTCCCTCAGAGGCTGATAGCCCTCCGTCACGCCGTACTGAAGCGCGGTCACCGGGTCGTTTGTAAGAATGTCCTCGGCAATATTTTTGATCTCGGCGATCGGGAACGACTCCGGACTGGGGTTTCCTGCCGCGAAGCTTATGCAGCCCGGCTTTCCGAGGCTCTTAAAGATCTCCCTTATAGCGGAAGGCTTCATGTTTACGAATTTATCCGATATTTTGTAATTCATTTTTTGCACCGCCTTTAAATATAACGTTTCCATCAGGCATAAGTATACCACAGACGATCTTATTTGTAAATGATAATCGCTTTATTGCTTTAGCTTATATTGACACATATTCGTTCAAATGATATAATAGATACGGCTAAAAATAATCGGCCGACTAAATAATTATTCGTTTAGGGGGAAAAGCTATGAATACAATTACATCAAATTATAAGGCTGCGATGGCTGTTTTGTCTAAAAAGCCCGTTTTGCTTTGGGGATTGTCGCTTTTGAGCAACCTGTTGATTGCTTTGGCAACTATATTCGGTGCGATACCGATAATCAGCCTGCCGCTTACGTTTACCCTTGAAGCGAGCTTGTATATGCTGTATCTCAAGGGCTTAAGGGGCAATGAGGTAAGCTCGAAGGATCTTTTCACTGGCTTCAACAACTTTAAGCATGTCGCCGGAGGAATGGCATGGATGTATCTTTGGATATTTATCTGGGGTCTTATACCGATAGTTGGAATCGTTTTTGCCATTATTAAGGCATACTCCTACAGGTTTGCTCCCTTTATTCTTATGACAAGACCCGAGATCGGCGCTACAGACGCCATCAAGGAGTCCATGAAGATGACAAACGGCATTAAGGGCAGAATGTTCTGGGCGGACGTGTTCGTTTATATCGGCTTTGCCGTATGCGTGTTTGTTTTGGGACTTTTTGCGTCAATCCCATATATAGGAATTCTGTTCAGCATTATTCTTTTTGCGTTTGTGCTTTTGTATCTTGCTCTTTCTCAGATATTCTTAGGACTTGTTTCGGCAAGCTTCTATGAAAATCGCAGCAGTGAGCAGAGCGAGGGAACTAACGTAGTTCAGTGATTTTAATGAATATGTCAATCGGGCGCGGCGCTTAGCCGCGCTTTTTCGTTATGTATTTAAATACATCCGTTATTTCTAGAATAACGGCAAGTGCTCTAAAGCTTTGTTCTTATATATTAAATACAGCCGTTATTTCTGATAACGGCGAGGGTTTTTAAAGCTTTGTCCTTGTAAACAACGGCTGTATAGTCTATAATACACTTAAAAGGCGGGTTGATGCCGCTAATATGACAGCAGGAGGCAGGAAATATGCAGATGGCAGGTAACAGTGATATGAAAATTGTTTTTGCGACGTCTAAGGAAGCCGCGCCGATATACATAGATAAAAGCGGCTCCGCCTACGACGGATTATGCCTTGTCACAGAGGCGATATGCGACGATATAGAGGCTCTTACCGGCGCAAGACCAGAGGTAGTGACAAAGGAGCCGGACTTCGGCGTTTATATAATGGCGGGTGTAGTGGACGACAAGGCGATAGCGGACGAGGGACTTGATTGGCAGATATGGCCAAGCAACGGCTCGTTTAAATCGGAGCAGTGGGAAAGATATGAGATAAAGGTCAGGCATGACGGGAAAAGGACCAAGGTCATTGTTGCCGGCTCTGATAAAAGGGGAGTATATTATGGACTTTTCCATATAACTCAGGACATATTCGGCGTCAGCCCCTGGATATGGTGGGCTGATATCAAGCCGAAAAAAACCGATAAGCTCGAGGCGGGCATAAGCGAGCTGGAATGCGTTTCTAAAAGACCGTCGGTAAACTTCAGAGGCTTCTTCATGAACGACGAGAACCCCTGCTTAAACGGCTTTGCCGACAGCCATTTCGGCGGACTCAATTATATGTTCTACGACGAGATATTCAAGCTGATACTCAGGCTGAAGGGAAACTATATGTGGCCCGCGATGTGGTCGAACAACTTCAGCTGCGACGGCATGGAGGGAGTGGGAGATTCGGACAGGTTCTGCGAGCTTGAGAAAAAATATCACTATAAGCTCGGCGGACTTATGTACCGCGATCAGCCCGGAAATGAAAACGCTCCGATAGATGTGCCGGTTACCGACGGCAAAGGGAACAAAACCGGCTATTTAAAGCCGGGGGAATATCCGATGACGCTTGCCAATGCGGTTTTGGCGGACAGATACGGCATAACGGTCGGCGCTTCCCACCATGAGCCTATGGCAAGAAGCGGCGGCGAATGGGGAATGCTCCAGGGCTATTGGAGCGATAAAATAACCTACCGAGACCCGTCCATACCAACAGACGAGGGTCAGAAGCTGTGGAATTACCTTTTAAATCCGAATAATATCGAGGCATTCTGGAGCGACGCCGTGTACCGCAACGGGGGCTTTAATAACCTTCTGACAATAGGAATGAGGGGCGAGAACGACTCCGTCCTTATAGACGCAAAGGGCAAAAGCCTTGATACTAAGGACAATATCGAGCTTTTGAAGGCGGTTTTAAGGACGCAGTACAGGATTTTGGGCGAGCACGGGCTTGAGGACACTCCGCTTCTTCTGGCTGTGTACAAGGAGGTTGAAAACTGCTGGTACGGAGGTTCAAGGGCAAACCCCGAGGCGGCGAAGGGCAACGGCCTCAGGGACGACCCGGAGGTCGCGGGGCTTTTGGGCGCTCAGACAAACAGGATAGTAATGCTCTGCGAGGACAACAACGGCTATTTGCGCACGCTGCCGGAGCTCGGTCAGCAAAACGAGTACAACTGGGGACTTTATTATCACTTTGACTACGTTGGAAGCCCGAAGACCTCGATGTGGATAAACACCATGCCGCTTCAGCGCTCATGGGAGAATCTTACGCAGGCTTATGAGTACGGCGTTGACGACGCGTGGATAGTAAACGTCGGAGACCTAAGACCGATGGAGCTGCCGCTCAGTTACTTTATGGACCTTGCCTATGATTTTGAGAAATACGGAATTTCAAATCCCAATAACACCGAAAAGTACGTGAGTGAATGGGTGAGAAGCCAGTTCGGCGCGGAATCTAAGCTTGATGATTCCGATATGGACGCAATATGCTCGATTTTGGACGATTACACCTGGCTCAACGGAGTATGCAAGCCGGAAACGCTTAAAAGCTCCGGCGACTGCAGCTACAGCATTTTAAACTACGATGACGCGGCGGACCGCCTGAAGCTCTGTGAAAGCATAATTTCCCGCTGCGACGCAATTGCAGAAAAAATAGGCGAGAACTCCTGCCGGTACGAGCAGTTTTATCAGCTTGTATATTACCCGGCGGTGGCTTCCGCTAACGTCGTAAGGATACAGATAATGTTTGGTCTTAACGAGCTTTACGCTCAAAGAGGCTCTGTCCTTGCAAACACCTATGCCGGGCTTGTGGAGCGGTATCTGGCGCTCGACGAAGAGCTTACCGACAGGTATAACGCCATGGGTGAAAGCTTAAACGGCGTGAACAAGTGGTACGGCATGATGATCGCGTCGCCAGACTACTGCAAGCAGTATACCGACCCGATACTCGGTCGAGTCACCGCCCAGGCGCATATGAACTATTCGAGCTGGAACGGTCAGTCCGCAATAAAGCTTGTGCCAAAGCGCATCGAGCCGTGTAAGAACCCAAGGCTTATCGTCGATGTGCCGGGGATTGCGGAAGGCGTTTTGGACGGAGAGGTTTTACTTCCCGACTTTGAGTCGAGCGAAAAGCAGGCGTATGTCGTAAACATAACCAACGGCTCGGATAAGCCGTTTGAGTATACCGTCGAGGCGTTCGAGGACTTTGTTATAATAGACGGCGAAACGAAGGGCGAGTGCCTTGCCGCGAAGAGCTTTGCGGTAAAAATAGACTGGAGCCGCGTCAGGGAGAACACATCCGGCACTATTATAGTGCGTTCGTCAGACAAACGGGTGGACATCAGGTTTAACGTCAAGCTTGTTGACGTTCACGCTGCCGGCAGGGACAAAGCTCACTTTATGTCAAACGGCATAATGTGTGTACGGGCGGACGGATATGCCGCCAAATCGGAAAGCTGCGGCGTAAGCTGGACAGTCCTCGAGGGCTACGGCAAATCAAGGGCTTCTCTTAAGATGCTCAAAACCTGCACCGAGCCTTTTAAAGCGGGAAAAGGACCGTGGGTGGATTACAATATGGTAATCCCGAAGGACGGCGATTACAATCTTATTTTGTACGTCGGTCAGGGCAACAATGTCTCCTTTGACAACGGAACTCACCTGAACGTCGGCGTGCAGCTCGACGGTGGGGAAATAGACGCGCTCAACGTTCAGGGCGAGGGATATATTTCCGGCGTCAGCGGAAGCTGGTACGCGACAATCGAGCAGGGCGGCAGGCGCGCGCAGACAACGCTGAGCCTTTCAAAGGGCTGCCATACCCTCAGGCTGTGGGGCATGGACCAGAACGCGGTGGTGCAAAAGCTTGTAATCATGGATTCAAGCCTTAAGCTCGAGCCGTCTCTTATCGGTCCCAAGCCGACATACGACAGCTTCATGGGAGAGCCTGTGCAAAAGGACGCTCCGTGGCTCATTGTAAACGATTGAAGGCGCAAAACCATATGAAAAGCATTATTGTCGACTGTCACTGCCATGTGTACCCTGACAGCATAGCCCAAAAGGCGTCCGACGGCATAAGCAGATTTTATAATATGCCGGTCAGGTACGACGGAAGGGTGAGTACGGTAAAAACTCTTGCATCTCAGGCGGGAATAACGAAAGCGATTATATTTTCCGTCGCCACAAAGCCGTCTCAGACAAGCTCGATAAACGAGTTTATCGCCTCTACCGCAGAATCGGACAGCGGTTTTTTCGCGGGGCTGGGCACGCTTCATCCAAACAGCCCGGACATACGGGGCGATGTGAGCCGCCTTATTGAGCTTGGGCTCAAGGGGGTAAAGCTCCACCCGGACATACAGGGCTTTAAGCTTGACGATTACCGCTGCCTTAAAATATATGAGTTGTGTGAGCAAAACGGTCTGCCTGTCCTTGTGCACGCTGGCGATTCAAGGTTTGATATGTCAAACCCCAACCGCCTTCAGCCTGTGGTGGAGATATTTAAGAACCTTACTGTCATAGGTGCGCACCTTGGCGGATATTCGGTGTGGGACGAGGCGTGCAGCCGCCTTTGCGGGTATGACAATTTTTATGTGGACTGCTCTTCAAGCCTGTATGCAATGGCGCCTCAAAGGGCCGTCGAGATAATCCGCAGCTACGGCGCGGGGCGTGTGCTTTTCGGCACGGACTTTCCGATGTGGAATCCCGTCAAAGAGATCGAAAGGGTTCGCAGCCTTGGCCTGACGGAGGAAGAGCTGGAGCTTATATTTTTTAAAAATGCAAACAGGATATTCAGGCTGGGATTGGAGCAGCGTGAAAACTGCACAGCACTGCCGTACTAACTCGCTAAATTATTGTTGCAAACGACGGCTTGACAATCAAAAAACACAATGCTATAATTGTGAACAATAAATGCGATGACGAAGACGGAGAATCTTGAGCGGCATTTTTCAGCGAGCCGGAAATGGTGGAAGCCGGCAGATGTTAAGATAATCCCATCACTTCCGAGCATAAGATCCGATCGCCCTCGGGCGGGTAGGCGTCTTACGTGATTACTGCGTTAATGTATAAGGCTTGTTAGAGTCTGAGCGGCGCTTTTTAGCGCAATTTGAGTGGTACCGCGGGTCAAAATATTCGGCTCGTCTCAAGTATTTGAACGCAACACAGGCGTTTGGATTTGAGACGGGCCTTTTTGTTGCGATTTTATGTGATATTTGAAAGGAAGATGCACCATGGCGACAAATTCGCAGACAAGACTGGTTGATATTGCGACCCGTATCAGGGGCATGCGCGAGATCATGGGCTGGACGCCCAGGCAGATGGCGGAAAAAACAGAGGTGAGCGAGCAGGAGTATCTTAAATACGAGGCTGCCGAGGCAGACCTGCCGTTTACGTTCATACATAAATGCGCGCTCGCGTTCGACATAGACCTTACCGACCTTATCGAGGGAAACAACGAGCAAAGGCTAACCTCATATACAGTGACCAGAAAGGGAATGGGTCAAAAGACGGCGAAGGAGCAGGGAATAGACATCTCCAACCTTGCGCCCAAGTTTAAGGGCAAGATTGCGGAGCCGTACTGGGTCAAATACGAGTATTCGGCGGCGCAGCAGAACCAGCCTATCCACCTTACAACGCACAGCGGGCAGGAATTTGACCTTGTCATAAGCGGAAGCCTGAAGGTTCAGGTCGGCGAGCACACTGAGGTTCTGCACGAGGGTGACAGCATTTACTACAATTCAGCTACTCCTCACGGCATGATAGCTGTAGACGGAACGGACTGCACCTTTGTTGCCGTAGTGCTTCCAGGCGAGGAGACCAAGGAGGAGGTAGTCCGTGAAAACGTTATACAGGCGGGCAGGTCCGAAAAGCTCATATGCTGCGAAAAGTTTATAGACGCGGTCGAGGATGAGCACGGTCATCTCAAGAAAATCCATTTTAAAAATACCGAGACCTTTAATTTCGGGTTTGACATTGTAGACGCCATCGCGGACAAATACCCCGACAAGCTGGCTATGCTTCATATCAGCAAAAACCATGAGGAAAGAAGATTTACCTTTAAGGATATAAAGCGCGCGTCCAATCAGACGGCTAATTATTTTAAATCGCTCGGCATAAAGAAGGGCGACCGCGTAATGCTCGTTTTAAAGAGGCATTATCAGTTCTGGTTCTGCATGATAGCGCTTCACAAGCTCGGGGCAATTGCCATCCCCGCAACAAATCAGCTCAAGGAGCATGACTTTGAATACCGCTTCAACGCCGCCGGAGTTTCCGCGCTGGTCTGCACAGCGGACGGAGATACTGCCGAAATTGCGCAAAGGGCGGCGAAAAAGTGCCCGAGCGTAAAGCAGCTTATAATGGTGAACGGGGCTCGCGAGGGCTGGCATGATTTTAACAGCGAGTATTCGCTCTTTACGGGTAAGTTTGAGCGTCCCGGCGACTGCTCCTGCGGCTCGGACGCCGCGCTGATGTTCTTCACCTCGGGAACAACCGGAAATCCCAAGATGGCGGAGCATGCGCACACCTATGCGCTGGGTCATTATGTGACCGCGAAGTACTGGCACTGCTGCCAGAGGGACGGGCTTCACCTTACGATTTCCGATACAGGCTGGGGAAAGTCGCTGTGGGGCAAGCTCTATGGTCAGTGGCTTTGCGAGGGCGCGGTATTTGTATACGATTTTGATAAATTCGACGCTCACGATATCCTTCCCATGTTTGCAAAGTACAATATAACCACCTTCTGCGCGCCTCCCACAATGCTCAGAATGATGATTAAAGAGGACCTTTCAAAGTACGATTTGTCCTCCATAAAAAATATGACTACCGCCGGAGAGGCTTTAAACCCGGAGGTTTCAAAGCAGTTTGCCGAGAGCACAGGGCTTGAGATCATGGAGGGCTTCGGTCAGACGGAGACCACCCTTATCATCGCCAACCTCAACGGAACGGCTCCGAAGCTCGGCTCGATGGGCAAGCCCACCCCGCAGTTCGACGTCGATATCGTTGACAGCGAGGGAAGGTCCTGCGGCGCGGGCGAGGTAGGAGAAATAGTCATCCGCACAGATAAGGGAGTGCCGTGCGGGCTGTTCAAGGAGTACTATAACGACCCTGAAAAAACCTCTGAGGTATGGCACGACGGAATGTATCACACCTGCGACACGGCATGGCGCGATGAGGACGGCTACTTCTACTATGTTTCGAGAATCGACGATGTTATCAAGTCGTCAGGCTACAGGATAGGTCCGTTTGAGATTGAAAGCGTGCTCATGGAGCTGCCGTATATTTTGGAATGCGGAGTATGCGGAGCGCCCGACGAGATAAGAGGTCAGGTGGTTAAGGCTGCAATAGTCCTTACAAAGGGAACAACGCCCAGCGAGGAGCTGAAAAAGGAGATACAGGCTTATGTAAAAAGCCACACTGCTCCTTATAAGTATCCCAGAATTATCGAATTCCGCGACGAGCTTCCCAAGACCATCAGCGGAAAGATTAAGCGCAACGAGCTGTAAGGCAATTTGTACAAATTTAACACGTCGAAATTGTTGACATTTAAGACGGGGTGTGCTAAAATACCACTGTAAAGTATAAAAGCATAGACGGAAACTGTCCGTATCGGTATTATCTATCTATACAAATTGCCGCGGACCCGTACAGGTCGGGCGGCGCGGTGCAGTCATACGGTGCTTTGGAGAATTTTCCGCCTCGAGGATATTGCGTCTTTGGGGCGGATTTGCATAATGGAGATTGAGGAGAAATCCGCAGTAAATGAGAGTAAAGAGAGTGACGCTTCTTGCAGGTCATTACGGAAGCGGAAAAACCAATATAGCAGTCAATTACGCCGCGTATCTTAAGCGCGAGGGCAGGGATGTGGTGATAGCAGACCTTGACATTGTAAATCCGTATTTCAGGACAAAGGACAGCGCGCGTGAGATGTCAAAGCTCGGAATAGACATTATTTCGCCCGAGTTTGCGAACTCAAACGTAGACCTTCCGGCGCTGCCGTCCGAGCTGTACGGAGTAGTTCAGAACCGCTCAAGGCACGCCGTTCTGGACATAGGCGGAGACGACAGGGGAGCGTATGCCCTTGGGAGGTTCGCACCGTATATTTTAGAGGAAAACGATTACGAGATGATATTCGTGGCGAATTTCTGCCGTCCGCTTACCCGAACTGCAGGGGAGGCGCTCGAGGTCATGCGCGAAATAGAGCCTGCGGCGGGATTGCCGTTTACAGCCGTTGTAAATAATACAAACCTCGGGCGGGAGACTACGGTCGAAACGGTTTTAAACAGCCGTCACGAGGCGCAGATGCTTTCAGAGCTTTCGGGGCTGCCCATACTTTTTACATCTGTGGAGAGACAGGTCGCGAGCCGCCTTAAGATGACGGATGTTTTCCCCCTTACGCTTCAGAAAAGATATTTTGATATAAATTAAGGAGATGTTTTAATGCCGAAGGTAACTTTTAAAGAGGACCTGTGCAAGGGCTGCGGTCTTTGCGTAGACGCATGTCCAAAGAAAATTATCGCAATCGCCAAGGATAAGCTCAATAAAAAGGGCCATTCTCCTGCACAGATAACCGACCAGTCCAAGTGCATAGGCTGCGCGTTCTGCGCTACAATGTGCCCCGACTGCGTTATAACAGTTGAAAAATAGCTTTGAAAGGACGGGATGATATGGCTGAAAAGGTACTTATGAAGGGCAACGAAGCGATAGCGGAGGCTGCCATAAGAGCGGGCTGCCGCCATTATTTCGGATACCCTATAACGCCTCAGACAGAGGTGGCGGCATATATGGCGAAGAGAATGCCCAAGATAGGCGGAACGTTTTTGCAGGCGGAAAGCGAAATAGCTGCGATAAATATGATTTACGGTGTTTCGAGCGCGGGCCTGAGGGCTATGACCTCATCCTCAAGCCCCGGAGTTTCGCTCAAGCAGGAGGGAATATCCTATCTTGCCGGCTCGGACCTTCCTGCGCTCATTGTAAACGTGCAAAGAGGCGGTCCGGGGCTCGGAGGCATTCAGCCCTCTCAGTCGGATTATTTCCAGGCGACAAAGGGCGGCGGGCATGGAGACTATCATCTGATAGTATTAGCTCCGGCGTCGGTTCAGGAAATGGCTGATTTTACCGCTAAGGCGTTTAATCTTTCGGATAAATACCGCATCCCCGCGATGATACTTGCAGACGGAACGATGGGTCAGATGATGGAGCCGGTAGTTTTGCCCGAGCCTACTGAGTCCGTCGTGGAAAAGCCGTGGGCGGTAACAGGAACAAAGGGCAGGCGCGAGCACAATATCGTAAACTCGCTGTATCTTGTGCCTGAGGAGCTTGAAAGGAAAAACCTCGAGAGATATGAAAGATACAAGCTCGTAGAGGAAAACGAGGTAATGTACGAGGAGTATCTCATGGACGACGCCGAGTATTGCGTCGTTGCGTTCGGAATAGCAGCGCGCGTTGCGAAGAACGCTATCACAGCGGCCCGCGCAAGGGGTATAAAAATAGGCATGATAAGACCGATTACGCTGTGGCCCTTCCCCAAGAAGGCGATAGCGTCCGCCGCGGACAGGGTCAAGGCGTTTATTTCGGTGGAGCTGTCGATGGGGCAGATGATAGAGGATATAAGGCTTTCGGAGGAATGCAGGAAGCCGGTAGCGCTGTGCTCGAGAGTGGGCGGAATGATCCCCGACCCGGGCGAGATACTTAAAACGCTTGACGATTTGATGGGAGGCGAAAACTGATGGTAGTTTTTGAAAAGCCGAAGGCGCTTACCGACGCGCCGCTCCACTACTGCCCGGGCTGTACGCACGGCATTGTTCACCGTCTTGTGGCTGAGGCTATAGACGAGCTTGGAATATTGGGGGACACCGTCGGAGTAGCTCCCGTGGGCTGCGCGGTAATGGCATATAACTATTTCTCCTGCGACATGGTCGAGGCTGCTCACGGAAGAGCGCCTGCGGTCGCAACGGGACTTAAAAGGGCGATGCCACAGAACATTGTTTTCACTTATCAGGGCGACGGCGACCTCGCCTCGATAGGTATGGCTGAAACCGTTCATGCGGCTACAAGAAACGAAAATATAACGGTTATTTTTATAAACAACGCGATATACGGCATGACCGGCGGGCAGATGGCTCCGACCTCTCTTCCCGGTCAGGTCACACAGACCTCTCCCTACGGCAGAGATGTAAAAACCGTGGGATACCCGATAAAGGTGAGCGAGCTGCTTTCCGCGCTGGATGGTCCGGAATTTATCCAGAGAGTAGCGGTAAATAACGTTAAAAACGTCATGACAGCGAAAAAGGCTATCAAAAAGGCTTTTGAGAACCAGATAAACGGCAGGGGCTTCTCACTTGTGGAGGTACTGTCCACCTGCCCGACAAACTGGGGCATGACGCCGTCTAAGGCGATGGAATGGGTCGAGACAAATATGATCCCATACTACCCGCTCGGCGTTTACAAGGACAGGTCGGCCGGCAAGGAGGATAGATGATATGGCATATACACAGATACTCATAGCCGGCTTCGGCGGACAGGGAATACTGTTTGCGGGAAAGTTTTTGGCGTATAAGGGGCTGCTCGAGGGCAGGGAGATAAGCTGGCTTCCGTCGTACGGTCCGGAGATGAGAGGCGGCACCGCCAACTGCTCAGTAATTATTTCGGACACTCCGGTAGGCTCTCCGATAGTTTCCAACCCGGACATACTTGCCGTAATGAATCTTCCGTCGCTTGACAAGTACGAAAATGACGCAGTCAGCGGGGCAAAAATATTTGTCGATTCCGCGCTTATCGACAGGAAGGTCGCAAGGCAGGACGTTGCCACCTATTACATCCCTGCGACAAGGCTTGCCTCTGATTCGGGAATTCCTACTCTTGCAAATATGATAATGATGGGTAAAATAATAAGAGAGACCAACGTCGTAAGTTTTGAGGATGTGGAAAAGGCGCTTGAGAAGGTTGTTTCCGCTAAACATGCAGACATGCTTAAGCTGAATCTTTCCGCGCTTGAGACAGGCTATCGCTACGACAAATAATCGGTAGGAGTTGATTAACATGCTTAATATCAGGATAGAAAAGACTCAAAATCCCAAAACAAAGCCCCAAAAGGGAGAAAAGCTCGGGTTCGGTCACATATTTACCGACCACATGTTCATCATGAACTATGACGAGGGACAGGGCTGGCACGATGCGAGAATAGTGCCGTTCCAGAACATTTCTCTTTCACCCGCCGCAATGGTTTTCCACTACGGGCAGACAATGTTCGAGGGCCTAAAGGCGTATAAGGGAGATAACGGCGAGGTATATCTTTTCAGACCCGACATGAACGCAAAGCGCGCCAACAATTCCAACGACAGGCTTTGCATACCCAGGATACCTGAGGACGATTTTGTTCAGGCTGTCAAGGCGGTAGTGGACGTAGACAGGGACTGGATACCGGACGAGCCGGGAACTTCGCTTTACATAAGACCGTTTGTCATTGCGACAGACGAGCACTTAGGCGTAGCCCCCTCTAAGAGCTATCTGTTCATGATTATACTTTCTCCCTCCGGCGCTTATTATGAGAGCGGCCTTGCCCCGGTTGGCATATGGATAGAGGACGAGTATGTAAGAGCGGTCAGGGGAGGAATCGGCTTTGCCAAGACCGGCGGAAACTATGCCGCGTCGCTTGCGGCGCAGGTAAAGGCGCATGACGACGGCTATTCTCAGGTGCTGTGGCTGGACGGCGTCGAAAGAAAGTACATTGAAGAGGTCGGCGCGATGAACATAGTGTTTAAAATTGCCGGCAAGGTAGTAACCCCGATGCTCAACGGCTCTATTCTCCCCGGGATCACAAGGGACTCTGTGCTTGCCCTTTGCAGAAAGTGGGGCTATGACGTAGAGGAGAGGAAGGTTTCGGTAGACGAGCTTATAGAAGCCGCGCACAACGGTACACTCGAAGAGGTGTTCGGAACCGGAACTGCGGCGGTTGTTTCTCCCGTCGGAAAGCTTCGCTACAAGAATGAGGTGTTCGTTATAGGCGAAGGCAAAATAGGCGAGCTTACTCAAAGGCTTTACGACGAGCTGACCGGAATCCAGTGGGGCAAGCGCCCGGACACGATGGGCTGGAGACAGACTGTATAAGCTTAAAACCGATTGACAAAATTAAAGAAAGGAAACGGTCCGGCGCGAATTCCCGTTTGGTTGTTCCTGCCGGACCTTGCATGATATATGAGCAGAATTGAAACAAAATGCGTTCAGGGGGGATATACCCCCTCAAACGGCGAGCCGAGGCAGATACCGATTATTCAGTCCACAACATTTAAATACGATACCAGCGAGGATATGGGCAGGCTTTTTGACCTTGAAGCCTCGGGATATTTTTATTCGCGGCTTCAAAACCCGACCTGCGATATGGTTGCAAAGAAGATATGCGAGCTGGAGGGCGGAACAGCTGCCATGCTCACCTCCTCTGGACAGGCGGCAAACTTCTTTGCGGTGTTTAACATTGCGAACTGCGGCGACCACGTCGTTGCGGAGGCTTCTATATATGGCGGGACATTCAATCTCTTTGCCGTTACGATGAAGAAGATGGGCATTGATTTTACATTCGTAGCCCCCGACTGCACTCCCGAGGAGCTGGACGCGGCGTTTAAGCCGAATACAAAGGCTGTTTTCGGAGAGACTATTGCGAACCCTGCGCTCAGAGTGCTCGATATAGAAAAATTTGCCTCAGCCGCTCATCGCCACGGAGTTCCGCTTATCGTTGACAACACTTTCGCAACGCCTGTAAACTGCCGCCCGTTCGAGTGGGGAGCGGACATTGTCACCCACTCTACTACAAAATATATGGACGGTCACGGCTCATGCGTCGGCGGGTGCATTGTAGACTCCGGAAAGTTTGACTGGATGGCTCATGCGGACAAATTCCCCGGTCTTACAACCCCTGACGAAAGCTATCACGGCATAACCTATGCCGAGCGATTCGGCAGCGAGGGCGCGTATATAACGAAGGCAACGGCTCAGCTTATGAGGGATTTCGGGTCTGCACAATCGCCGTTCAGCGCGTATCTTCTCAATATCGGTCTTGAAAGCCTTCATGTAAGAATGGCGCGCCACTGTGAGAACGCCATGGCGGTCGCGAAATTCCTTGAGTCAAGCGATAAGGTGAGCTGGGTGTTCTATCCCGATCTCGAGGGCAATATAGACCACGAGCTGTGCCGCAAGTATCTTCCGAACGGCTCATGCGGGGTAGTCAGCTTCGGCGTAAAGGGCGGGAGAAAGGCTGCCGAAGACTTTATGAAGCGCCTTAGGCTCTGCGCGATAGAAACGCACGTTGCGGACGCCAGAACCTGCTGCCTGCATCCCGCAAGCGCCACCCACAGACAGATGAACGACGAGGAGCTTAAGGCTGCCGGGGTTTCGGGAGACCTTGTAAGGCTGTCATGCGGAATTGAAAACGCGCAGGACCTTATCGAAGATTTAAAACAGGCGCTCGAGTCTGTTTGACGGCAGATATCCAACGCGGCGCTGCATACTGTAAAGAAAGGAAAACGGTCAATGCCGATTAAAATACCAAACTCGCTTCCGGCGGCCAAGACGCTCGCCTCTGAAAACATCTTCGTGATGACCGAAACGCGCGCTATGACGCAGGATATACGTCCGTTGAGAATACTGATACTAAACCTTATGCCTACCAAGGTGGAGACTGAGACGCAGCTTGCAAGGCTTTTGGGAAACACCCCTCTTCAGGTGGAGATGGAGCTTATGCACACTGTCAGCCATCTTTCAAAGAACACCTCCGCCGAGCATTTGTTTGCGTTTTACAAGACCTTTGAGGATATTAAAGACCAGCGGTTTGACGGAATGATAGTGACCGGCGCGCCGGTGGAGCACCTTGAGTTCGAGGATGTGGAGTATTGGGACGAGCTGTGCGAGATTTTTGAGTGGAGCAAGACCCATGTCCACTCCACATTTCACATCTGCTGGGGAGCTCAGGCGGGGCTTTACTATCACTTCGGAATAAAGAAAAAGCTTTTGCCCAAAAAGCTCTTCGGCGTGTTCGAGCATACCGTCGATTACAAAAACCCGATACTTTTCAGGGGCTTTGACGATGTGTTCTTAGCTCCGCACTCAAGAAATTCTACGGTTGATATAAAGGACGTCGAAGCAGTTTCGGAGCTTAAAATACTCGCTACAAGCAGGGAGGCTGGAGTATACGCGTGCATGACAAACGAGGGTAAGCAGATATTTATAACCGGACACTCGGAGTACGACCGCGACACCCTGGCAAAGGAGTATTTCAGGGATAAGGCCAAGGGGCTGGATATAGCCGTGCCGGTAAATTATTTTCCTGACGACGACGATACGAAAACCCCGGTTGTGAGCTGGAGGGCGCACGCGAATCTTCTGTACTCAAACTGGCTCAATTACTTTGTATATCAGACGACGCCTTACGACGTTGCAAAAATAAGCTGACGGCGTGCAAAAGAGTCAGGTCAAGGTATAATTGCTTCGAGCGATGGAATAATAGTGACATCTTATGAAAAGGAGATGTTATTATGACTCTTACACAAAAGGAAACAGGACTTTTAAAGGATTTGAAGGAGCAGGAAAAGCTTTGCTGGGAAAAGTATACAAAGTATTCTCAGGAGGCGTGCTCTCAGGAGCTTAAGAGCCTGTTTGGAGAAATCGCACAGTGCGAGCAGAAGCATTTCGACACCGTAAACGCCATGCTGTCCGGAACTATCCCATCTGTGCCGAGCGGGCTCAGCGGCCAAAACAACAATATGTGCAAAAAGGTAAACTACTCCGATGAGAGGTCCAAAAACATCGACAAGTTCCTTCTATCGGACACTCTCGCCACCGAAAAGCACGTTTCCTCCATGTATGACACCAGCGTGTTCGAGTTTGGCGACCCAGCCGCCAGAAGGGTGCTTAACCACATTCAGGCGGAGGAACAGCAGCACGGTGAAAAGCTGTACGCCTTCATGAACGTGAACGGCTTTTATCAGGCGGTTTAATGCCTGATAACGAAGAATAATTTTCCTTTGGCTTCCGGGGATTTCTCCGGAAGCCGTTTTGCTGCCGGAAAGCGTTTGGCGCATTGAAATATAGCGCTGCGCATGGTATAGTAGTGTAAGCATCAGAAGCAAGCGCGTCGGGAAGAGCTGAAAATAAAAAAGCGGCAGGCATTAAAAGCAGGGAGGATACAGATATGGTTCGTAAAGCAGGAGCGCAGGACATAGGCACGGCGGCAAATTTGGTGGCGATACTTTGGCCCGATCATTGTGTACAGGAGCTTGAAAAGGAGTTTTCAGAATACCTGTCAAATGGAAAGGCTCAGTTTTTCATAAAATGCGAGCAAGGCGAGCCCGTTGGATTTGCGCAGTGCCAGCTCAGATATGATTACGTAGAGGGAACCGAAACCGCTCCGGTAGGATATCTGGAAGGCATATTTGTCAAAGAGGATTTTCGCAGAAGAGGGTACGCAAGGGAATTGTTGTCGGCGTGCGAGGCGTGGGCTAAAGAGAACGGATGTAAAGAGTTTGCCAGCGACTGTGAAATAGACAATGCCGACAGCTTTAAATTCCATATGGCGGCAAATTTCAGGGAAGCGGGCAGAATAATATGCTTTGCTAAAAGGCTTTAGGCAAAATTTAATCTGCTGTGCGAATGATTTAGGATAAAACAACTGAAGTTAACGGAGGAACTTAATGGATATATTTTCAAGAACGGAAATGCTGCTCGGCGCCGAGGCAATGCAGCGTCTTAACAGAGCCTGCGTAGCTGTTTTCGGAGTAGGAGGGGTGGGCGGATATGTCGCCGAGATGCTTGCAAGAAGCGGCGTAGGCAGGATAGCTCTTTACGACAGCGACGTCGTCAGCATAACAAACCGCAACCGCCAGATAATAGCCCTTGAAAGCACCACCGGCATGTATAAGACCGAGGTCATGAAAAACAGGATTCTGGACATCAATCCAAATGCGCAGGTGGAGGCTGTCAATTTGTTTTATACGCCCGAGAATGCGGACAGCGTTAACCTTGGAAAATACGATTACATTGCGGACTGTATAGATACCCTGTCCTCGAAGATCGAGCTTATCATAAGAGCAAAGGCAGCGGGCGTTCCTATAATAAGCGCGATGGGCGCGGGAAACAAGCTCGACCCGACGCGCTTTGAGGTCAGCGATATTTACAAAACCTCCATATGCCCGCTGGCAAGGCGCATGAGAAGTGAGCTCAGAAAGCGCGGGATAGAGTCGCTCAAGGTGGTGTATTCAAAGGAAGAGCCGTTAAAGCCTTTGGGAGATATCGATGAAAACGCTTTTGGAAGGCATATACCTGCGTCCGTTGCGTTCGCACCCAGCGCCATGGGAATAATAATGGCCGCAGAAATAATAAAGGATATAGCCGGCGGCAGAGCATATGTGTAAATTTAAGCGCACAATATCGTCTATTTAAATATCTTAACGGAAAAACGGCGGATTTAAGTTGGATGAAATGGCTATTGATTTTGGGCATCGGTCAGTATATAATACATAGTGGGTAAAAATTTGTATATATGCACAAAAACGCGACTGAAAATTTGGACAGTTAAACAGAAAAGAGGAAGTATTTTGGTACGCAACGACTTAAGAAACGTAGCTATAATCGCACACGTCGACCATGGCAAGACCACCCTTGTGGATGCAATGCTTAAGCAGAGCGGAACATTCCGTGAGAATCAGACGGTAAACGAGAGGGTAATGGATTCAAACGCCATAGAGAGGGAAAGGGGAATAACTATCCTCGCGAAAAACACCTCGGTTATCTATAAGGACATAAAGATAAACATAGTAGACACCCCGGGTCACGCCGACTTCGGCGGAGAGGTCGAAAGAATTTTGAAGATGGTAGACGGCGTAATACTGCTTGTAGACGCCGCGGAGGGTCCCATGCCTCAGACAAGGTTTGTTTTGCAGCACGCGCTGGAGCTCGGGCACAGGGTAATAATAGTAATAAACAAGATAGATCGTCCGGACGCGAGGGTAAACGAGGTAATAGACGAGTGCTACGAGCTTCTGATGGATTTAAACGCCTCCGACGAGCAGCTTGACTCCCCGATTCTTTTCTGCTCGGGACGCGACGGAACGGCGTCCTATTCTCAGGACGAGCCGGGCACGGATCTTGTCCCGCTGTTTGATAAAATAATAGAGTATATCCCCGCGCCGGAGGGCGAGCCGGACGAGCCGCTTCAGATGCTGGTTTCTTCGATAGACTATAACGAATATATCGGAAGGATCGCCATAGGAAAGATAGAAAGAGGCTCGATAAGGGTAAACGAGGAAGTGATAATCGGCGACTATCACGGCTCTAAAAAGGAGTACCGCGGCAAGATAGTGACGCTTTATCAGATATCGGGGCTTGAGAGAGTACCCGCAGAAACAGCTACTGTCGGCGATATAGTGTGCATAAGCGGAATAGAGAATATAACCATAGGCGATACGATATGCGATATATCAAAGTACGAGCCGCTGCCGTTTGTTAAAATAAGCGAGCCTACGGTCGAGATGACATTCTCGGTAAACGACTCGCCGTTTGCGGGAAGAGAGGGCAAGTTCGTCACCTCAAGGCATATAAGAGAGAGGCTCTTCAGGGAGCTTCTCAAGGATGTGTCCTTAAGGGTCTCGGAAACCGATTCTACCGACTCCTTCAAGGTCGCTGGCAGGGGAGAAATGCACCTTTCGATACTTATTGAAAACATGCGCCGTGAGGGCTATGAGCTTGGCGTTTCTACTCCGAGGGTGCTTTATAAGGAGATAGACGGGGTTCTGTGCGAGCCTATTGAGGAGCTTGTGGTAGACGTGCCTGAGGGCTGCGTCGGAGCGGTTATAGAGAAGATGGGCTCACGCAAGGCCGAAATGGTTTCAATGACTCCCTTCGGTTCGAGAATGAGGGTGGTGTTCCACGTTCCCTCAAGGGGTCTTTTCGGATACAGAAACGAATTTTTGACCGACACCAAGGGCGAGGGCATAATGAGCTCGGTGTTCTATGCCTACGAGCAGTATAAGGGTGATATCCCGAGGCGTTCCAACGGCTCTTTGGTGGCGTTTGAGACCGGCGAGGCTGTGACATACGGGCTGTACAACGCCCAGGAAAGAGGAACACTGTTTATCGGTCCGGGCGTGCAGGTTTATGAGGGAATGATAGTCGGCGCGTCGCCGAAGGCGGGAGATATTGTGGTAAACGTCTGCAAGAAAAAACACCTTACCAACACACGCGCCAGCGGAAGCGACGACGCTCTCAGGCTAATACCTCCCAGGATACTCAGCCTTGAGGACAGTCTTGAATTTATTGCCGATGACGAGCTTGTCGAGGTAACTCCAAAATCCATAAGGCTCAGGAAAAAGACGCTTTCAAACGTGCAGCGCGCAAAAGACCGCGCAAAGCTTTAAGCGTCAAAGCCCTGCGCACAGGCACAAACCCGCGCGCAGGGCTTTTGTATGCGCAACATACGGAAATTTGTTTTTAAATCTCTCTTAATTTATGAAAAAAATACCGACCGCATCAAGCGGTCGGTATTAATAATTATTAGCGCTGTAAAGATTACTCAGCGTCGGTCTCTTCAGTAGCGTCGGCGCCATCAGCAACGCCGGTCTCCTCGGGAGCCTCAGTTTCTTCTGGAGCGTCAGTATCCTCAGGAGCATTTGTTGTTACCTCGACAGTTGTCTCAACGTAGTTAGGACCATAGTAAGCAATGAGCGAATCAAGATCCTGCATAACGTCAAGAGTAATGTCATAAACAAACTCCATGACCTGACCGTCAGTCGTTGTGAATGTCACAATGCTGGACACGTCAGCTTCGTTCTTTGAAAGGGTGTAGGTACCTTCGTAAACAAGGTCGGTGTTAATAGTATTGGTAATCCTCATCGTGCCGGACTTTGCGCTCTCATCGTACTCACCAACCTCAATAATAGAGGTTCCGGTGCTGTCGGCGTATGTTCCGACAGGAATAACAATACCGCATGCGACAAATGAAACTAGTACAATAGCAAGCACAAGTGCCAAAGAAACAAATCTTTTCATTTTGATTAATCCCCCGAATAATTATTTAGTCGATTATCCAATCGAATACGATCATCCAATCGAATAGTAAAACAATTATAACTCTATGCTAAACCGTTGTCAATGAATTATTCCTAATCGGTGGCTAACATTGTAACTTATGCACATTAATTTGAGATAATTTTTGTTAAAAATACTGATAAAACACAATCAATAAACCGTGCCAAACATAAAATTTATGTGAAATTAATGTACATCCTTTTCCGACTGCTTTTGCATTCTTACAGCGCTATACTTTTTCCTGAGAGAAGGGAAGCTTTCTCCTGTCCTGCTTGCGACAAAGTATTTTATGATGTTTTTTCTTGTGACTATGCCTATAAATATTCCTTTGTCGTCCGTTACGGGAACGAAGTTCTGATTCATAGCCAGCTCATAAAGCTCATCCATAGTGGCGGTTATCCTTACCGCAGTCGCCCTGTTTTTATGCAGAATATCGCGAAGCCTTAAATCCTCTGCATCATAAATTGAAACCCCGTCGGTATCCCTTATGCTTTCGTCCAGCATATACCACAAAAAATCCCCCTCGGTTACAGTAGATATGTATTCTCCGGTGCGGGATATTACCGGTATTGAGGAATATCCGTGGTATCTCATTTTCTCAAGAGACTGGCGTATAGTGTAGTCGTCGTAAAGATATGCTACATCTTTTTTAAGGGTGAGAAAAAATGCTATGTTCATGTCAGACTCCTTATTATGATTCAGCTTTCGGAACTGTCCTAAGCGCCCCAAACGTATTTTTCAAAGTATTCCTCAAGGCAAAGACCGCTGTTTGCAACGTCAGCCGCGTATTTAACTCCTACATATCTGTAATGCCACGGCTCATAAATATAGCCTGTAATGTCCTCCTTGCCCTTGAGATATCTCAGGATAAAGCCGTATTCCGCCGCATGCTCCTGAAGCCACGCGAACTCCTCGGTATCCTCAAAGCCTATGTAGGTATCCCAGTCGTCCTCAGTGACAATGTCGACTGCAAGACCCGCGTTGTGCTCGCTGCCTCCGGGAGGCGCGATGTTGATCGAGGTGTCGTAATACGCCTCCTCATAGCTCATGCCGTAATCGTCCATTCTCGACTGTACATTTCTGTCAAACAGTTTCTGTTGGTATGACACCGTCCTGTATGCTGAAAGGACCTTGAGATAGATACCGTCCTCAGCCGCGGCGTCTATCATCTGTCTGCAATAGTATGCGGCGGTTTTCTCTAGCTCATAGCTGCCTTGGACATAATCAGTTTCTATTTCGTAGTCCTCCGGCAGGAATATTTCTTTGTTTACTATAAAGAAATAGTCGTCCTCGTTTTGGAAGAAGTAGTCGCTGTCCACTGGTTCGACCTCGCTTTCTTCTGTGTTTTCGGTCACAGTAGTTTCGCTTTCTACGGGTTCTACAGCGGGCTTTGTTGCGGGTTCCGTCACAGGCTCTGTTGCAGGTTCAGTCGCAGATCCTGTCACAGGTTCCGTCATAGGCTCCGTCACAGTTTCAGCTGCAGGTTCTTTCACAGGTTCCGTCACAAGCTCTGTTACAGGTTCTGTCACAGGTTCGGTCACGGTCCCCGAGCTTACGCCTTGGCTGCCGTTATTCATTTTATCAAAGCCGCAGCCTGCGAGCAGCAGCACGTATACAAGCAGCAGGGCGGCAAGTGTAATTTTAAGCTTCATATGTAACCTCTTTATATAATATTTTTGCCAATCACATTTTAGCACAAAGCCGCGCGAATGTCTACAATTCATATATTACAAAACGCTTACATATGGATTACAGAAAGGATGATCATCATTGGATAACTCAGGATTCAGAAAAAGCATGACGGAGTTTTTAGCGGGCGGTCTGTTTGCATTTGCAACGTTCTGCATATTCGGACTTATAGTATTTATAGTAGGTGCAGACAGCGCTTCCGGTTTTATTGAGCGGCTGACGTCGCTGTCGGCAGGAGAAATTCCGGTGCAAAGCGACGAGGTGTTAGGGTATGAAGAAGGAAATGTTGTACATCAGACTGGATCCGACAGTGATTCTGCACATATTTCAGATAAGCTCATGGAGCTGTCCGGAGGGCTCGGATGGGGAATAGAGGAGGCTCCCGAGGAAACGGAGGAGCCTGAGGACGAAAATGAAGTTCCGGTAAGCGAGCTTCCTTATCCGGATGAACTTAACGACGACGGCGGTCAGATAATACGCAGGACCTATTCCTATAGTCCATCGTCTACCTTTGTGGACTTGCCGGGCGGGGGAATGCTTCGAAACAGCACGGACATAGATACCGATTATCTTTTGGAGCAGGCGGAAATAGAACCGTATCTGACGATAGAGACCGACGGCAGTCCTCAGGTGCTTATAATGCACACGCATACCACCGAATGCTATGAGCCGTACAGCCGCGACAGGTATGACAGCGAATTTTCTTCCAGGACTACAGACCTTGATAAGAGCGTCGTGGCAGTAGGCGAGGAAATAGCCAAGCAGCTTGAGGCCGCGGGAATCGGGGTAATACACGATACGACAGTACATGATTATCCAAAGTACACCGGGGCGTATGACCGCAGCTCCGACAGGGTCGAGGAGCTTTTGGAGCAGTATCCGTCCATAAAGGTGGTGCTAGACGTCCACCGAGACGCCATTGAGGCGGACGGAGTGAGATACGCGCCGGTCTGCGAGGTAGACGGTGAACAGGCGGCGCAGGTTATGATAATATGCGGATGTATGAACGTCCCGCAGTACAGGTACAACTTAAGGTTCGCGACAAAGCTTCAGTCAAAGCTTGAGACTGACTACCCAAATCTCACAAGACCGATTCTTTTTGCCGAGAGGAACTACAACCAGGAGCTTACTCCTGCGTCTATTCTTTTAGAGATGGGTTCAAGCTCTAATTCTCTTGAGGAGGCGCTTTACAGCGGCAGGCTTGTTGGAATGAGCCTTGCGGAGCTTTTGCTTAAATATGCTCAGTAGAATTGTCTTACTTGGCAAAACGAAAAAACTGTGCTACAATACCTCTGATGCTCCGCTGCAGTTTGATATAATCTGAAGCAGCTGAGACTAAAGGATAACCCGGAAGGATGGTTGTAAAATGAAAGCTGTAATAAGTGTTATCGGCAAGGACGCGGTAGGCATTCTTGCAAAGGTATCGGCAATGTGCGCGCAGTATAACGCAAATGTCACGGAGGTCACTCAGTCCGTTTTGCAGGACGTTTTTGCAATGGTCATGCTTGTAGATATAACAGGGCTGAGTATCCCGCTCAGCGAGCTGTCGGACAGGATGTCAGAGCTTGGCAGGTCGATGGGTTTATCCATCTATGTCATGCATGAGGACATCTTCAACACCATGCATCATATTTAAGGAGCGGGTATTATGATAAATCTCAGTGACATTTTGGAAACTATCCGAATGATACAGGACGAATGTCTGGATATACGAACCATTACGATGGGAATATCGCTTCTTGACTGCATTGATTCGGATATAGACAGGGCGTGCCAAAAGGTTTACGATAAGATAACCCGCTGCGCCAGAGATCTTGTAAAAGTAGGAAATGAGATTGAAAAGGAATACGGCATACCTATTATAAATAAACGCATATCCGTAACGCCTATAGCTATGATAAGCGCGGCGTGCGGACAAAGCCCGGTCAAGTTTGCCGTGACGATGGACAAGGCGGCGCAGGCTGTTGGCGTAAATCTGATAGGTGGATATTCCGCGCTGGTGCAAAAGGGATTTGCCGCCGGGGACAGGGAGCTTATTGAATCGATACCCGAGGCTCTTAAAATTACGAACAGGGTCTGCTCCTCTGTAAATATCGGCTCTACAAAGGCGGGAATCAATCTCGACGCCTGCAAGCTCATGGGCAGGATCGTCCGCGAAACCGCAGAGGCTACCGCAGGAAGCGCGTGCTTCGGCGCCGCAAAGCTCGTTGTATTTTGCAACTCGGTTGACGATAACCCGTTTATGGCCGGAGCGTACCACGGCGTTGGTGAGCCTGACTGTATTATAAACGTCGGAGTATCAGGACCTGGAGTCGTAAGGTCCGCGCTTGCCAAAAACCCGAACGCAGACATCAACGAGGTATCAAACATAATAAAGACTACCGCGTATAAGATAACAAGAGTGGGACAGCTCGTAGGAGTTACCGCTTCGGAAAGATTGGGCGTGCCGTTCGGAATAGTTGATCTGTCCCTCGCACCTACGCCGCAGGTGGGCGACAGCGTCGCGCATATTCTTGAGGAAATAGGTCTTGAGCAGTGCGGAGCGCCAGGCACCACCGCCACGCTCGCGCTTCTTAACGACGCCGTCAAAAAGGGCGGAGTTATGGCCTGTTCGTCGGTAGGAGGGCTTTCGGGAGCGTTCATACCGGTATCGGAGGATTCCGGGATGATAGCGGCAGCGAAAAGCGGTTCGCTTACAATAGAAAAGCTGGAGGCCATGACCGCCGTCTGCTCTGTCGGTCTTGACATGATAGTAATCCCAGGCGACACAACAGCCGACACCATCGCCGCCATCATTGCGGATGAGGCGGCAATAGGCATGGTCAATTCAAAGACCACTGCCGTAAGGATAATTCCAGCCATCGGCAAAGATGTCGGCGAAGAGCTTGACTGGGGAGGGCTGTTTGGCTGCGGACCGGTAATGAGGGTGAATACAAAGTCTCCGTCAAAGTTTATAAACCGAGGCGGGCAGATACCGGCTCCCCTTCACAGCCTTAAAAATTAATTGCTTTGACAAAACAGGCTTTCACACGTTGAAGGTCTGTTTTTATATTTGACTTTAATAATTTTACTTCATTCGACATGCAAAATAAAAAAATAATTCAACATTTTTGTATACATATACAAAAGTAATATTTTTGCTTGATTATAGATAATTATTATGTTAATATATGGAAAAGGCTTACAAAATATCAAAATAAACCGCCTTTGAATACGTTACATACTATAAAGGAGAATGAAGATGACAAAGAAGCTAAAGGTTTTAATAGGTGACGACAGCGAGGAATACGGACAGAGATGTGCGCAGGAACTTAGGGGCATGGGATTTTTCTGCATACTCAGACCAAAGGACGGGGAAGTGATTTTAGAGGCTATAACGGACGAAGTCCCGGATGTAGTTGTGGCGGACCTGTGGATGCCAAAGCTGGATGCGATAGAGCTTATGAAAAGAGTGAACAAGTCAGGCTCGGTAAGACCGGCTTTTATTATCACAGCTCCATGCGAAAACGAGTTTGCACTAAGACAGGTAATGCAGGAGGGAGCGGCTTATTATATTGTCAAGCCGTTTGATTTCAGAATGCTCGGAGACAGGATAAATCAGATAATGGGATACGATATTTTTGAGGAGCCGGCGCTGGCAGTTCATTCAAAATCAGTCCCCGACATGGAGGTGATTGTAACTGAGATGATACATCAATTGGGCGTGCCCGCTCATATAAAAGGCTACCATTATTTGAGAAACGCTATAATCCATTCAATAAAGGATTCTCAGATGCTTGAAAACGTCACAAAGATGATGTATCCGACAGTGGCAAAGGAGTTTAACACTACTCCTTCAAGGGTAGAGCGCGCTATACGCCACGCGATTGAAATAGCATGGGATCGCGGTGACGTTGACACTTTAAATTCATTTTTCGGATATACCGTCAACACCGGCAAGGGCAAGCCAACCAATTCAGAGTTTATAGCTCTGATAGTAGATAAAATCAAGCTCAGATATAAAAATGTTGTGATGGCATGATGCCTCCGGCACGATTCGGGCCCTGACGTATTCAATACGTCAGGGCCCTTTCTCTGTATGCCGACGCAAGCGCAACAGCAAGATCGGTGGGACTCTGACTGAAATTGCGAAAATTTAGGCACAATGCATATATATCGCAAAGAAATCTCGGCAAAAATGTACAGTGATATCGCGAGTTTTTTTATTTTTGTGTAGCTTTTTCTGGCTTGGATGTGTTATAATAAACTCAAATAGCTGGGACAATGATTGTCACAGGCATATTTTGCCTGCGGCATTAATTACAGCTAAAATAGATAAGACACTTATCTATAAAGGTCAGAACGAATTAAAGTGTTAAATTTTTCTTTTTGGAGGTTAACATGAACGGCGAACGTAAGAGTGTAGAGAGCGTAGAGATGCTGGAGGAAATAATCGCGAAGGCAAGGGAAGCGCAGAAGGTGTTTTCAACCTACACGCAGGAGCAGGTGGACAAGATATTCCTGGCTGCTGCATCAGCTGCAAACAAGCAGAGGATTCCGCTTGCTAAGTTTGCGGTTGAAGAAACCGGAATGGGCGTAGTAGAGGATAAGGTTATAAAGAACAACTACGCGTCCGAATACATCTATAACGCGTATAAGAACACAAAGACCTGCGGCGTTATAGAGGAGGACAAGGAGTACGGGATAAAGAAGGTTGCCGAGCCGATAGGACTTATCGCTGCGGTAATTCCCACCACCAACCCCACGTCAACGGCGATTTTCAAGTGCCTTATAGCGCTTAAGACCAGAAATGCAATAATCATCAGCCCCCACCCAAGGGCAAAGAAATGCACTGCTGAGGCGGCAAGAATAGTGCTTGAGGCGGCGGTTGCAGCGGGAGCGCCGGAGGGAATCATCGACTGGATAGACGTTCCGTCGCTCGACATGACAAACCTTCTTATGAAGGAAGCGGACATAATCCTTGCAACCGGCGGCCCCGGAATGGTTAAGGCGGCTTATTCGTCAGGAAAGCCCGCCCTCGGCGTAGGCGCAGGCAATACCCCCGCTATTATAGACGACACTGCGGACGTTATTCTTGCAGTAAACTCAATTATACATTCAAAGACCTTTGATAATGGTATGATCTGCGCTTCGGAGCAGTCGGTAATCGTTCTGGACAGCGTATACGAGGCTGTTAAGAGGGAGTTTGCATACAGAGGCTGCTACTTCCTTCAGGGCGACGAGATAGACAAGGTAAGAAAGACCATTATCATCAACGGCTCTGTAAACGCAAAGATCGTAGGTCAGCCGGCGGCTAAGATTGCTGAGCTTGCGGGCGTGAGTGTCCCCGAGGGAACGAAGATACTTATCGGCGAGGTTGAGAGCGTTGACATAAGCGAGGAGTTCGCTCATGAAAAGCTTTCACCGGTACTTGCCATGTACCATGCGGCTGATTTTGAGGATGCCCTTTCAAAGGCTGAGCGCCTTGTAGCGGACGGAGGTTATGGACATACTTCCTCCATTTACCTCAACACAGCTACCTGCCAGGACAAGATAGAAAAGTTCTACGAGAGAATGAAGACCTGCAGAGTGCTTATCAACACACCTTCCTCACAGGGCGGCATAGGCGATCTGTACAACTTCAAGCTTACTCCCTCCCTTACACTCGGCTGCGGCTCATGGGGCGGCAACTCTGTAAGCGAGAACGTTGGAGTAAAGCACCTTATCAACATAAAGACAGTCGCCGAAAGGAGAGAGAATATGCTTTGGTTCAGAGCACCCGAGAAGGTTTACATCAAGAAGGGCTGCCTGCCCGTAGCGCTCGATGAGCTCAAGACCGTAATGAACAAGAAGCGCGCGTTTATCGTGACCGACAGCTTCCTCTATCAGAGCGGCTACACCAAGCCAATAACCGACAAGCTCGACGAGATGGGAATAGTACACACCACCTTCTTCGACGTAGCTCCCGACCCGACGCTTGCGAGCGCAAAGGCCGGCGCAGAGCAGATGAGATCCTTCAAGCCCGACTGCATTATAGCTCTCGGCGGCGGAAGCGCAATGGACGCCGGCAAGATCATGTGGGTTCTCTATGAGCATCCCGAGGCTGACTTCATGGATATGGCAATGAGGTTTATGGATATCCGTAAGAGGGTATACACCTTCCCGAAGATGGGCGAAAAGGCATACTTTGTTGCAATCCCGACTTCGGCAGGTACAGGCTCTGAGGTAACTCCCTTCGCCGTTATCACAGACGAGAAGTCCGGCATTAAATATCCTCTTGCAGATTATCAGCTTCTGCCCAACATGGCTATTGTCGATACCGACTTCCACATGACCGCCCCCAAGGGTCTTACCGCGGCTTCCGGTATAGACGCGGTTACACACGCTCTGGAGGCATACGCTTCCGTCATGGCTACAGATTATACCGACGGTCTTGCAATCCAGGCTCTTAAAACAATATTCAAGTATCTTCCCGACGCATACGACAACGGCCAGACAGACGTTATCGCAAGAGAGAAGATGGCTAACGCCGCTACAATGGCAGGTATGGCGTTTGCAAACGCGTTTCTCGGCGTATGCCACTCTATGGCTCATAAGCTCGGCGCATTCCACCACATTGCGCACGGTGTCGCCAACGCGCTGATGATCGAAGAGGTTCTCAGATTCAACTCTGCCGAAGTTCCTACCAAGATGGGAACCTTCCCGCAGTACGATCACCCGCACACCCTTGCCCGCTATGCGGAGGTTGCGACTGCTCTCGGGCTCGGCGGCAACACCGACGAGGAGAAGCTTGAGGCTCTTATCGCAGCTGTAAACGCTCTCAAGGAGAGGGTCGGAATCAAGAAGACAATCCGCGACTACGGCATAGACGAAAAGGACTTCCTCGACAGGCTCGACGAAATGACCGAGCAGGCGTTCGACGATCAGTGCACAGGCGCTAACCCGAGATACCCGCTCATGAGCGAGATCAAGCAGATGTACCTCAACGCATATTATGGAAGGCACTTTGTTGAGAAGAAGCTTCCCTATGTCGACGACGGAGTTCTCAGCTCGGACGCAGATCCCAGCAAGCAGGTTTTGAACAAGTCCAAGGCTAAGAAGACCAAGTAAGTAAAAGAGGAGGGTTATTATGAATCTCAATAATGTAATTGCCAAGCGCAAGGACAAGACCGTCTACCGCGACGGCGATCTTTGCTACAAGGTATTCGACGAAAATTATTCTAAGGCTGACATACTCAACGAAGCGCTCAATCAGGCGAGAGTTGAGGAAACGGGCTTAAACATCCCCAAGATCAAGAGCATTATGACCATAGACGGCGGAAAATGGGCTATTGTCACAGACTTTATCGAGGGCAAGACGTTGGCGCAGCTTATGGAAGAGGATCCTGACAACAAGGATAGGTATCTTGAGCAGTTTGTAGACCTCCAGCTTGAGGTTCAGTCAAAGAAATGTCCTCTTCTTACCAAGCTCAGAGATAAGATGAAGCGCAAGATAAGCCTCACCGAATTTGACGCCACTACCCGCTATGAGCTTGACACAAGGCTGGACGGCATGCCTAAGCACGACAAGCTATGCCATGGCGATTTTAACCCGTCCAACATCATAATCACAAGCGACGGCACACCATACGTTATCGACTGGGCGCATGCCACTCAGGGCAACGCCTCCGCCGACGCCGCGAGAACATACCTTCTTTTCTGCCTTAACGGCGATGAAGATACCGCGAAAAAGTATCTTGACCTCTTCTGCAAAAAGAGCGATACTGCAAGGCAGTATGTTCAGAAGTGGATGCCTATCGTAGCGGCTTCTCAGTCCGTAAAGGGCAACGAGCACGAGAAGGAGTTCCTGCGTTCGTGGGTTGACGTTGTGGATTACGAATAATTGCATATTAAGCGCGCCGGGAACTGCACCGGCGCGCTTTTTCATGGCATTTCATGGCGTTTGATGCGCTCATACATGCGTAGGCTAAACGCGCAGCTTTATGTTGACAATATGTAAATAATCTGATATACTTACGCTGTAAGAAGCATCAAATAATGAGCAGCAGATGTTTAAAGCCTGACAAAAGCAGGATAAAAGCTTAATATATGCGTGGCGGACGGGAGCGCTGCCGCGCTTGAAATTAACTGCTACCCTGCTTAAAACGGCAGGGTCTTTTCTTTTGCGCTTCGCATCCATGGCTTGTTATCATATCGAAACGGAGGGTGTGGCTATGCAGTTTTCAAACGTCAAAGAGGTAAGTAGTGACGCCGGAAGAGAGGCTGCGCTTGACTTTCTGTCCCGGAACGGCATTTCACTTAATAATTCTTGCAAATATGTAATTACGCCCGGACTTTGCGATGTTCATGTGCATTTCAGAGAGCCGGGCTTTTCTTATAAGGAGACGATAAAAACAGGCTCGATGTCCGCCGCGCGCGGCGGGTATACCGCGGTGTGCGCAATGCCTAACCTCAGTCCCGTTCCGGACAGCGTCAGTCACCTTAACGCCGAGCTTGAGATAATAAGGCGGGATGCGCTGGTAAAGGTTTTGCCGTACGGCTCGATAACAATCGGGGAAAAGGGCGAGGCGCTTTCCGATATGGAGGGCATGAGCAAAAGCGTCTGCGCGTTTTCGGACGACGGCAGGGGAGTTCAGGACGAGTTCGTGATGCGCCAGGCGATGAATGAGGCCAGGCGGCTTGATAAAATAATCGCGGCGCACTGCGAGGTCAACTCGCTTTTAAACGGCGGATATATCCATGACGGAGAATACGCCGCCGCCCACGGTCACAAGGGCATATGCAGCGCAAGCGAATACGAGCAGATAGAGCGGGATCTTCGTCTTGCGAAGGAAACCGGCTGCGCATACCATGTGTGCCACATATCTGCAAAGGAGAGCGTCGAGCTGATACGGCGTGCAAAAAGGGAAGGGGTAAACATCACCTGCGAGACAGGACCGCACTACCTACTCTTGTGCGAGGACGACCTTAAGGAGGACGGACGCTTTAAGATGAACCCGCCGCTGAGGTCAAAAAGCGACAGGCAGGCGCTGATAGAGGGGATTTTAGACGGCACCATAGATATGATAGCGACAGACCATGCTCCTCACAGCGCGCAGGAGAAGTCCCGCGGGCTTAAAGACAGCCTGATGGGAATAGTCGGGCTTGAGACGGCGTTTGCAGAGCTTTACACAGGACTTGTAATGGAGGGCGTGATAACCGTCGAGAGGCTTGCAGAGCTTATGAGCGCTAACCCGAGAAAAAGGTTTAATATTCCATTGGACGCGGCGGGGGATTTTGCGGTGTTCGAGGTCTCAAGACCGTATGCCGTAGACCCGGAGGAATTTTTGTCGATGGGCAGGGCTACGCCGTTTGCCGGCGACACTGTGTACGGCAGGTGCGTTCTTTGCGTATACGGCGGCAGAGTAGTCTATAAGGATTTAAAATAGTTTGAAAAGGATGCGGCTGAGGCATGAAACAGGTAATTTATACTGTAAGGTCAAATAAAAAAATAGCGCAGGACGTGTATGAAATGCTGCTTTCGGGAGATACGAGCGCAATTACTGCTCCGGGGCAGTTTGTGAACCTTAAGCTGGACGGGCTGTATCTCAGACGCCCGATATCGGTGTGTGACTGGGGCTGCGGCAGCCTTACCCTGATATATAAGGTGGTAGGCGCGGGGACGGACGCGATGTCAAGGCTCGGCGAGGGCGATAAGCTGGACGCGCTTTCGGGACTCGGAAACGGTTATGATATGTCAAAAAGCGGGGACAAGCCCCTTCTTATCGGAGGAGGCGTGGGAGTTCCTCCGCTGTACGGTCTTGCCAAAAGGCTGATAGCACAGAAAAAGGACGTGAGCGCAGTTTTAGGCTTCAACAGCGCCGCCGACGTATTTTACGAGGAGGAGTTCAAGGCGCTCGGAGTAAGGACGATAATCGCCACAGCGGACGGCTCCTGCGGCGTGAAGGGCTTTGTCACCGACGCGATGGCGGGGATTGACTACAGCTTTTTCTATACCTGCGGACCTGAGCCGATGTTCAGGGCGCTGAGCCGGGCTGTAAAGACGGAGGGTCAGTACAGCTTTGAGGAGAGGATGGGCTGCGGCTTCGGAGCGTGCATGGGCTGCTCGTGCAAAACGCTCACGGGAAACAAAAGAATATGCCGCGAAGGACCGGTAATGGACAGCGGCGAAATAATTTGGAAGCGGCAGAGGCAATAAAGGCTGCAGGCAGGAGAGTAAACATGGATAGATTAAGCGTAAACCTGTGCGGGATAGAGCTTGACAACCCCGTAATACCCGCGAGCGGCACGTTCGGCTACGGGTATGAGTTTGCCGAACTTTACGATATAAATATTTTGGGCACGTTTTCCTTTAAGGGAACGACTAAAGACCCGCGCTTCGGCAACCCTACCCCGAGAATAGCCGACTGCACCGCCGGAATGATAAACGCGGTAGGGCTTCAGAATCCCGGAGTGGATAGGGTCATATCAGAAGAGCTGCCAAAGATGAAAAAGGTGTTTGCAAAAAAGGTAATGGCGAACGTAAGCGGCTTTTCCGTCGACGACTACGCATATACCTGCCGCAGGCTCGGCGAATGCGAGGAGGTCGGATGGCTGGAGGTAAACATAAGCTGTCCGAACGTCCACGGCGGCGGTATGAGCTTCGGGACAGACCCGGCTTCCGCTGCCGCAGTGACAAGGGCGGTAAAGGCTGTGACAAAAAAGCCGGTTATAATCAAGCTTTCGCCGAACGTCACCGATATAACGTCAATAGCCAAGGCGTGCGAGGATGCGGGAGCGGACGGCATAAGCCTTATAAATACGCTTTTGGGCATGAGAATAGATCTGAGAACGAAAAAGCCGGTAATAGCCAACACCATGGGAGGCTTTTCCGGACCTGCGGTGTTCCCCGTCGCACTGAGGATGGTGTACCAGGTGTACGACGCCGTCAGAATACCGGTAGTGGGCATGGGCGGAGTAGCCTGCGCAAGCGACGTTATCGAGATGATGCTAGCGGGAGCGTCCGCCGTGGAGATTGGCGCGATGAACCTGGTCGAGCCCATGATATGCAAATGGATCATAGAAGAGCTTCCAAAGGCTATGGACAGATACAAAATAAAAAATCTTAAAGACATAATAGGAGGGGTGCATAATGGGTAAGGATGTTATCGTAGCGTGCGATTTTTCATCAAAGGAGCAGGCGCTGGAGTTTTTGGACAGGTTTGAAGGCAGGGGAAGAAAACCGTTCGTAAAGATAGGAATGGAGCTTTTCTACGCCGAAGGACCTCAGATAGTGAGGGACATCAAGGGAAGAGGCCATAAGATTTTTCTGGATCTGAAGCTTCACGATATCCCAAACACGGTTAAAAAGGCGATGAGCGTCCTTTCGGGGCTGGACGTAGACATGTGCAACCTTCACGCCGCGGGAACGAAGCGAATGATGGAGGCGGCGCTGGAGGGGCTTACCCGCGCCGACGGCACAAGACCCATACTTATAGCTGTGACAATGCTCACCTCCACCGACCAGCAGGCTATGGAGGAGGACCTGCTTATAAAAGAGGATATGGCCGATGTGGTAATGCACTATGCCAAAAACGCGAAGGACTGCGGACTTGACGGGGTAGTTTGCTCGCCTCTTGAGGCCGAAAAGGTTCACTCGGTGTGCGGAAGCGGCTTTTTGACCGTAACGCCGGGAGTGAGGTTTGCCGACGGCGATATCGGTGACCAGAAGCGCGTCATGACCCCTGAGGCTGCAAAAAAAGCGGGCTCGGATTACATAGTTGTCGGCAGACCGATAACAGCTGCCCAGGACCCCGTTGCTGCATACGAAAGATGCGTAAGGGAATTTGTCAATTGATAAAATCTGAAAGGACTTGATAAAATGACAGACACAAAAAGGCTTATAGCAAAGGATCTTTTGAAGATAAAAGCGGTATTTTTCAGACCGGACGAGCCTTTTACATGGGCAAGCGGAATTAAGAGCCCTGTTTACTGCGACAACAGGCTTACTCTTACCGCGCCGGAGGTAAGAAACGACGTCGAAAACGGTCTCGCCGGGATAATAAGGGAAAACTATCCCGACGTTGAGGTGCTTATGGGAACATCCACAGCCGGAATCGCCCACGCCGCCATAACCGGTCATATAATGGGTCTGCCGATGGGATACGTCCGCTCGGGAGCTAAGGACCACGGCAGGCAGAATCAGATAGAGGGACGGATTGAAAAGGGTCAGAAGGTGGTAGTCGTAGAGGACCTTATTTCCACCGGCGGAAGCGTTTTAGAGGTGGTCGAGGTGTTAAGAAACGCCGGCGCGGACGTTTTGGGAATCGCCAGCATATTTACATACGGCATGAAAAAGGGCCTTGAAAGGCTTGCGGCTGCCAACGTCAAAAACGTAAGCCTCACAGATTTTGACTGCATAGCCCAGGTCGCCGCTGAGGAGGGCTATATCAGCCCAGAGGATATAAAAAGGCTTATAGCGTTCAGGGACAATCCGTCCGACGAGAGCTGGCGCAGCCGCTGATATTTCAGCTTGCGGGATAAAAGTATTTATTTTAAATTTTAAAGAGGCTTCGGTATATGAGAAATCTTATAAATATTTTGGATTTATCGGTTGAGGAAATAGGCAGGCTTATAGACGCTGCGGACGATATCATGGCAAACCCGGATAAGTACAACGAGGTGTGCAGGCACAAAATACTCGCGACACTGTTTTACGAGCCGTCCACCCGCACAAGGCTGAGCTTTGAGTCTGCGATGCTTTCACTTGGCGGGAACGTTTTGGGCTTTTCGGAGGCAAATTCAAGCTCTGCCTCAAAGGGCGAAAGCGTTGCGGATACCATTGAAATGGTGTCAGGATATGCGGACATTATAGCGATGCGCCATCCAAAGGAGGGCGCTCCGATAGTCGCGGCGGCGCATTCGACCGTGCCGGTGATAAATGCGGGCGACGGCGGTCATTACCACCCGACTCAGACGCTCACCGACCTTATGACCATACGCCACGAGAAGGGAAGGTTCAACGACCTTACGATAGGTCTTTGCGGCGACTTGAAGTTCGGCAGGACGGTCCACTCTCTTATCGGCGCGATGGCAAGGTACAGCGGCGTGAAATTCGTCCTTATCTCGCCCGAGGCTCTTAAGCTGCCCGGATTTGTCAAGCACGAATATATAACCAGCAAGGGGCTGCCCTATGTCGAATGCAGTTCCATTGAGGATGTAATAGGAGATCTGGACATACTGTACATGACAAGGATACAGCGCGAGAGATTTGTAAGCGAGGACGAATATCTTGCGATAAAGGACAGCTGTATACTTACCGCGGATAAGATGAAGCTTGCAAAGCCGGACATGTGCGTAATGCACCCTCTGCCGAGGGTAAACGAGATAGAGGTAGCAGTCGACAGCGATCCGAGAGCGTGCTACTTCAAGCAGGCTCACTACGGCAAATATATAAGAATGGCGCTTATCATGAAGCTGCTCGGTCTTATAGAGAACGATGTCCCGTATTTTGAGAGCAGACCCAGGGAAGAGGTCATAGTCAACGGCGTTTATAAGTGCCGCAACCCGAGGTGCATAACCTCCGTAGAGCCGGAGCTGCCGCAGGCGTTTAGGCTTGCAGACAAAGAAAACAACATTTACCGCTGCGTTTATTGTGAAACGCGACAAAATCAGTGACGAACAGTCTCGCGCCTTGACGAAAAAGGGATTGTTTGATATACTTGTACTATAGTAAAATAACGGCGCTGTAGCCGGTAGTTAAAGACCCGATTTAATCGGGAAAATAGCGTTTCTTGTGACTGACGGATATTTGCGGAGCACCGCAGAGGAACAAGGAACTTTGTCGGGAGCAGTTCCTGTCAGCCGGCCGTCTGGGCGCACTTGTTGGTTTTTCAAGTGCGCCCTTTTGTATTTGAGAAGGAGGAGTACTATGAAAAAAGTAGGAATCGTTATGGGAAGCGACAGTGATTTGCCTGTTATTCAAAAAGCTGTTGACACACTGAAGGCGTTCGGCATTCTGTTTGAGGTGCATGTTTACTCTGCGCACAGAACGCCGGACGAGGCGAGGGATTTTGCCCGCGGCGCGGCTGAAAACGGCTTCGGAGCGATTATTTGTGCGGCGGGAATGGCCGCGCATCTGGCGGGAGCGGTCGCTGCGAATACGGTGCTCCCCGTTATAGGGATACCCTGCAAGTCTCAGACGCTTGACGGTATCGACGCGCTTTTGTCTACCGTGCAGATGCCGTCAGGGATACCTGTTGCGACCGTCGCCATCAACGGCGGGGCAAACGCCGCTTTGCTTGCGGCGCAAATACTTGCGGTTTCAGACTCCGAGCTTAGCGCGAAGCTTTCAAAAAAGAGGGCTGACGACGCTGCGAGCGTCCTTAAAAAGGACGCGGCAATCTCGCAGCAGTTTAACGCGTAAGGGGCGCATCGGATAAATTTTTTGCGGAAAGGCAGATAAATATGGGAGGATTTTTCGGAGCGGTCGGTAAAAAGGACGTAATTTCGGACGTCTTTTTCGGCACGGACTACCATTCACACCTTGGAACAAGGAGCGGAGGCGTCGCAGCCTATGACTGTGAAATAGGCTTGCAGCGCAACATTCACAATATTTCCAACTCTCCGTTCAGGACAAAATTCGAGCACATTTTCGAGCAGATGAAGGGAACGGCCGCTATCGGCTGCATCAACGATACCGACCCTCAGCCGCTTCTTATACGCTCGGCGCTCGGAACGTATGCCATATGCATAGTTGGAATCATAAACAACACGGACGAGATACTTGACAAATATTTTTCTCTCACGAGCGGACACTTTAACGCCATGACCGGCGGAAAAATAAATTCCGCCGAGCTTGTAGCCGCGATTATAAACCAGAAATCAAGCTTTGTGGAGGGAATAAGGTTTGTTCAGGAGATAGTCGAGGGAACGGCCTCGATACTGATACTCAAGGAGAACGGGCATATCATCGCCGCGAGGGACAACATGGGAAGGATACCGGTGTCGATAGGCGCAGCTGACGGCGGATACTGTGTTTCCTTCGAGTCGTTTGCCTACGCCAAGCTCGGCTACCAGTTTGTAAGGGAGCTCGGTCCTGCTGAAATAGTCGAGATCACTGCCGACGGAATAGAGGTTTTGCAGCCCCCGAAGCGTGAAATGCGGATATGCGCGTTTCTGTGGTCGTATTACGGCTATCCGACGTCCACCTATGAGGGGGAAAACGTCGAGGTGATGCGCTACCGCAACGGAGAAATAATGGCTCAAAACGACATGGAAAGCGGCAAGCTCCCCGATATAGACTATGTTGGGGGCGTTCCCGATTCCGGCACTCCCCATGCCATAGGCTACGCAAATAAGAGCCACATACCGTTTGCAAGGCCGTTTATAAAATATACGCCCACATGGCCCCGCAGCTTTATGCCCACAAATCAGTCGGACAGGAACAAGGTCGCCAAGATGAAGCAGATACCCGTCCACGAGCTGATAAGGGACAAGAACCTTTTGTTTATAGACGATTCGATAGTCAGGGGAACGCAGCTGAGGGAGACGGTGGAGTTCCTGTCCGAAAACGGAGCTAAGAGCGTTCACATGCGCTCCGCCTGTCCGCCTATAATGTACGGCTGCAAGTATTTGGGCTTTTCACGTTCGACAAGCGACCGCGACCTTATTACTATCTCCACAATAATAGAGCTTGAGGGTGAGGACGGTCTTAATCACCTTGACGAGTACAGCGACCCAACGACCGAAAGAGGAAAGGCGATGAGGCAGGCGATATGCGAAAAGCTTCATTTTGCCTCCCTTGAATTCCAGACGCTGGACGGATTGTGCAAGGCGATAGGCGTAGAGCCGTGCAAGCTGTGCACCTACTGCTGGAACGGCAGAGAATAAAGCGGATAAAATAAAAAGTAAAGGAAATATGACTATGAACGATATTTCAAGATCTGACAGCTACGCGGCGGCGGGCGTGGATATTACCGCGGGCTATAAGGCGGTAGAGCTTATGAAAAAGCATATCGCAAAGACTGTTACCGAGGGGGTATGCTCGGACGTCGGAGGGTTCGGCGGACTTTTCGAGCTCAACCTCGAGGGAATTTCAAAGCCGGTTCTTGTCAGCGGCACGGACGGCGTGGGAACGAAGCTGAAAATAGCGTTTCTTATGGACAAGCACGACACAGTGGGAATAGACTGCGTCGCAATGTGCGTAAACGATATTATATGCTGCGGCGCAAAACCCCTTTTCTTCCTTGATTATATTGCATGCGGCAAGAACTATCCCGAAAAGATAGCCGATATAGTAAAAGGAGTGTGCGACGGCTGCGTGCAGTCGGGGGCTGCTCTTATCGGCGGCGAAACGGCTGAGATGCCCGGATTCTATCCCGAGGATGAGTACGATCTTGCGGGATTTTCAGTGGGAGTTGTGGACAAGTCAAAGATAATCGACAACAGGAGTATGTGCGAGGGCGACGTTATCATTGCGCTGCCGTCGAGCGGCGTCCATTCCAACGGCTTCTCGCTTGTGAGAAAGGTGTTCGACGTTGAGCATGAGGACATCAAGTCACCGGTGGAGGAGCTTGGCGGAAGGTCGATAGGCGAGGTGCTTCTGACCCCGACAAAAATATATGTAAAACCCGTCCTTAAGCTTATTGAAAGCGTTAAGGTGAAGGGGATATCCCATATAACCGGCGGCGGCTTCTATGAAAACATCCCAAGGAGCATTCCGGATGGTCTGGGCGCCGAGATTAAGATGAGCGACGTTAAGGTGCTTCCGATTTTCGAGCTTATAGCCAGGAGAGGCGGCATAAGCGAGCGCGACATGTACAATACCTTTAACATGGGAGTCGGAATGAGCATAGTCGTTTCTGACAAGGACGCCGGCAGGGCGCTTGAGGTGCTTAAGGCGAGCGGCGAGGACGCATATGTAATCGGAAAAATAGTAAAGTCCGATACAAAGATAAGCCTTATCTGACGGAGGCATGAGAATGGGACAAACAGCTAAGATAGCGGTGCTGGTCTCCGGCGGGGGAACAAATTTGCAGGCGCTTATAAATTCCGAAAAGCGCGGCGAGCTGAAAAGCGGCAGGATAGAGCTTGTGATATCAAACCACGGCGACGCCTATGCGCTTACAAGGGCGGAAAACGCCGGAATCCGCACCGAGACGGTCATAAAAAGCGAGCTTGGCTCGCAGGAGGCGTTCGAGTCAAGGATAATGGATATTCTCGACTCGGAGGGCATAGACCTTATCATTCTCGCAGGGTTTATGAGCATACTTTCCGAGAGATTTACATCGCATTATCCCAGGAGGATAATAAACGTACATCCATCGCTGATACCGTCGTTCTGCGGGCAGGGTTTTTACGGCCTTAAGGTGCATGAGGCGGCGCTTGCTAGGGGCGTAAAGGTCACGGGGGCTACTGTGCACTTTGTAAACGAAATACCGGACGGCGGCGAGATCATAATGCAGAAGGCAGTTAATATTTTGGACACAGATACGCCGGAGTCCCTCCAGAAGAGGGTCATGCGTCTTGCCGAGTGGAAGATACTTCCCCGGGCGGCGGAAAAGGTCTGCGCAGGCATAGTGTCAGAAAGAAAATAAAACGAACGGCTCATCTAAAAAGAAAGGCAGGAAAAAACAATGGATATCTACAGGATAAACAACATTGCCGAGCTTATAAGGGACAATACCTACGTCGGCAGGGGAATAGTGATAGGAAAGTCACAGGACGGCAAAAACGCCGTATCGGCTTATTTTATCATGGGCAGGAGTGCAAACAGCCGCAACAGGGTGTTTGCGTGCAGGGACGGCGCGGTTTATACAGAGCCGTTTGACGCTTCCAAGGTTGAAGACCCAAGCCTTATAATCTACGCCGCGGTAAGAAAGCTTGACAACAGGCTTATTGTTACCAACGGCGATCAGACCGATACCATTTACGACGGCATAAAGGAGGGAAAAAGCTTTTCCGAGGCTCTGCGCACAAGGGAGTTCGAGCCGGACAAGCCCAACTTTACCCCCAGAATAAGCGGTATGCTGAGCTTTGACGGCGGGGATTTCAGCTATGAGATGAGCATACTCAAGAGCGCGGACGCCGAGGGAACGGCGTGCAACCGCTACAGCTTCGAGTATACCCCCTTAAACGGTCTGGGACACTTTATCCACACCTACGTCTGCGACGGTAATCCGATACCAACCTTCCAGGGCGAGCCCGAAAGAGTGGAGATACCAAACGATATAGACGAGTTTACAAACGAGCTGTGGGACGCTCTCAACGCGGACAACAAGATTTCGCTTTACGTAAGCTACACAAGCCTTGAAACCGGCGAGGAGACAACGAGGATAATCAATAAGAACAAATAAGCGGCAAACCGGCGTTCATACGTTTATAGTTCAACATATTTAATTAAAGAAAGGAGCCCCTGCGAAAAAGCATAGGCACGGTGAGAAAAAATGAAAGAGTTTGAGTTAAAGTACGGCTGCAATCCAAATCAGAAGCCCGCAAAGATTTTTATGTCGGACGGAAGCGACCTTCCGATAGAGATCCTTTGCGGCAGACCCGGATACATCAACTTCCTTGACGCGTTCAACAGCTGGCAGCTTGTAAAGGAGCTTAAGGAGGCGACGGGGCTTCCCTGCGCCACGTCGTTTAAGCATGTAAGTCCGACCTCCGCGGCTGTGGGAATCAGGCTTTCGGAAAAGCTTAAGAAGGCGTGCTTTGTAGACGATATTTCCGAGCTTGACGATTCGCCGCTCGCCTGCGCTTATGCAAGGGCAAGGGGAACGGACAGAATGTGCTCTTTCGGCGACTGGGTGGCGCTTTCGGACGTCTGCGACGTCACCACTGCAAAGCTTCTTAAAAGAGAGGTTTCCGACGGCGTTATAGCCCCCGGATACGAGCCGGAGGCTCTTGAAATACTCAAGTCGAAGCGCAAGGGCAGCTACAACATAGTAAAGATTGACCCGAGCTTTGTTCCCGATCCCATCGAGCGCAAGCAGGTGTACGGCGTGACCTTCGAGCAGGGCAGGAACAACTTTAAGATAGACCGCTCGCTTTTGAACAACATAGTCACCGAGAACAAAAATCTCCCCGATGACGCGGCAAGAGACCTTATCATCTCGCTTATAACCCTTAAGTATACACAGTCCAACTCCGTCTGCTTTGCATACGACGGACAGGCCATCGGCGTAGGCGCGGGACAGCAGTCGAGAATCCACTGCACCCGCCTTGCAGGCTCGAAGGCGGACACATGGTTTTTGCGCCAGTGCGACAAGGTCTTAAACCTTCCCTTCAAGGACGGCATAGGCAGACCGGACCGTGATAACGTAATAGACGGATACATCAACAAGAACGAGGAGGACGTCTGCGCGGACGGCGTTTGGCAGAAGTACTTCACAAGGCAGCCGGAGCCGCTTACCGATGAGGAGGCAAGAGCGTATCTTGACACCATCACCGGCGTTTCGCTCGGGTCGGACGCATTCTTCCCGTTCGATGACAACATCGAAAGAGCGCACCGCAGCGGCGTTATGTATGTTGCGGAGCCGGGAGGCTCGATAAGGGACGATGTCTGCATCGAGCGCTGCAATAAGTACGGCATGGTAATGGCGTTTACCGGCATGCGCCTGTTCCACCATTGATAAAAAGCCATGAAGATACTTGTCGTGGGCGGCGGAGGAAGAGAGCACGCCATAATAAAAAAAATAAAGGAAAATAAGCAGGTCGAAGCTATTTACGCTCTTCCCGGAAACGGCGGCATAGCCGCCGACGCGACCTGTGTAAATATAGGCGCTAAGGATATCGGCGGGATAGTCGAATTTGCCGTGCAAAACGGCATAGATTACGCTGTGGTAGCGCCGGACGACCCTTTGGTGCTGGGCTGCGTGGACGCGCTCGAGGCAAAAGGGATACCCTGCTTCGGGCCGAACAAAAATGCCGCTGTCATCGAGGGCAGCAAGGTCTTTTCAAAGAACCTGATGAAAAAATACGGCATACCGACGGCTAAGTACGAGGTGTTTGACAACGCCGAAAGGGCGCTGGAGTATCTTGAGGACGCGCCCATGCCGTCAGTTATCAAGGCGGACGGGCTCGCCCTGGGCAAGGGAGTTATAATCGCTTATACGCATGAAGAGGCTGTCCTTGCCGTAAAGGAGATAATGCAGGATAAAAAGTTCGGCGCAAGCGGCGAGCATATTGTCGTAGAGGAGTTCCTGGAAGGACCGGAGGTTTCCGTCCTTGCGTTTACCGACGGCAAGACCGTAGTTCCGATGGTGTCGTCGATGGACCACAAGCGCGCCCTTGACGGAGATAAGGGACTTAACACCGGAGGAATGGGAACTGTAGCCCCGAATCCGTACTATACGGAGGAAATAGCCGAAAGGTGCATGAGCGAAATATTCCTTCCCACCATAAACGCCATGAACAGCGAGGGAAGGACCTTTAAGGGCTGCCTTTACTTCGGACTTATGATAACAAAGGACGGTCCGAAGGTGATAGAATACAACTGCCGCTTCGGAGACCCCGAAACCCAGGTGGTGCTTCCTCTTCTTAAAACCGATCTTCTGACGGTTATGCAGGCGGTCACAAACGGAACGCTTTCCGATATCAAGGTCGAATTTTCGCACGAAAGCGCCTGCTGCGTGGTAATGGCGTCGGAGGGGTATCCCGTATCTTATAAAAAGGGATATAAGATTTCCATCCAGCCTGAGCTGTCCGAAAACGTATACGTAGCCGGAGCGGAGCTTAAGGACGGCGAGCTTGTCACAAGCGGCGGACGCGTTCTGGGCGTGACGGCCGTTAGAGAAAGCCTTGGTGAGGCGGTAAAGGCGGCTTATGACATGGTTTCAAAAATCCACTTTGACAACGCGTTTTACCGCCGAGATATAGGCAAAAGGGCGCTTGAAGCTGTAAAATAGACAAGTAATGCGATGCTATGGGCATTGCACGGAAAGGTATGGATGTATAAATGGTATACAGAGTTTATGTTGAAAAGAAAAAGGAGCTTGCGCACGAGGCAAAGACCCTTTTGTCAGACGCCCATGCTTTTTTAGGGATTTCCGCGCTTAAGGATGTAAGGATTATCAACAGATATGACGCTGAGAATATCTCCGAGGAGCTTTTTGAATACGCGAAAAAGACCGTCTTTTCGGAGCCTCAGCTTGACATTGTCTGCGATGAGCCTAATACCGACGGGGCGTACGTGTTTGCCGTCGAGTACCTTCCGGGTCAGTTCGACCAGCGCGCAGACTCGGCCGCGCAGTGCATACAGATAATTTCTCAGGGCGAAAGGCCGCTTATCCGCACCGCAAAGCTGTATGCGCTTTACGGCAATCTCAGTGATGATGAGATCGCTCAGATTAAAAAATACGTTATAAACCCTGTCGAGGCAAGGCAGGCGTCATTAGAGAAGCCTAAAACCTTAAATCTTAAATACGATATCCCCACGACCGTAAAGACGCTCGACGGATTTACAAAGCTTGACCGCAGCGGTCTTGAGGCGTTCGTAGCCGAATACGGGCTGGCAATGGATATAGACGATATCGCGTTCTGCCAGGAGTATTTCAAGTCGGAGAGACGCGACCCGACGATAACGGAAATCAGGATGATAGACACCTACTGGTCGGACCACTGCCGTCATACCACGTTTTTGACGATTATAGACAGCGTCAGCTTTGAGGACAAGCTTTTGCAGGACGCATACGAGGAGTATCTGAGCGTCAGAAAGGCCTTGGGAAGGACAAAGCCGATATGCCTTATGGATATCGCAACGCTTGCCGCGAAGTATCTTAAGTCTCAGGGCAAGCTTGACAAGCTCGACGAGTCGGAGGAGATAAACGCCTGCACCGTTAAAATCGATGTGGAGGTGGACGGCGTTAAAGAGCCGTGGCTTTTGCTGTTTAAGAACGAGACGCACAACCACCCTACCGAGATAGAGCCGTTCGGAGGAGCAGCCACCTGCATAGGCGGAGCTATAAGAGACCCGCTTTCGGGAAGGTCGTACGTCTACGGAGCTATGCGCGTAACCGGCGCGGCAGACCCGCTCAAGCCGATAAGCGAGACCATAAAGGGCAAGCTTCCTCAGAGAAAGATAGTCACAACCGCCGCGGCGGGCTACTCGTCCTACGGCAACCAGATAGGTCTTGCCACCGGCATAGTGGACGAGATCTATCACCCGGGATACGCCGCGAAGAGAATGGAGATAGGCGCGGTAATAGCGGCTACTCCCGCCGAAAACGTAAGAAGAGAGGTGCCTGCGCCGGGGGACGTTGTAATTTTGCTCGGCGGAAGCACCGGACGCGACGGCTGCGGAGGAGCTACCGGCTCGTCAAAGTCGCACACCTCAAAATCGCTCGAAACCTGCGGCGCGGAGGTCCAAAAGGGCAACGCGCCCGAGGAGAGAAAGCTCCAGAGGCTGTTCAGAAATAAGGAAGCCTGCCTTATGATAAAGCGCTGCAACGATTTCGGTGCGGGGGGCGTGTCGGTCGCTATCGGCGAGCTTGCGGACGGTCTTGAGATAGACCTTAACGCAGTTCCCAAGAAGTACGAGGGTCTTGACGGCACGGAGCTTGCTATAAGCGAGTCGCAGGAGAGAATGGCGGTCGTAGTAGAGCCGCACAATGTTCAGAAATTTTTAGAGCTTGCCGAGGCCGAAAATCTTCAGGCGTGCCCTGTTGCAGTGGTTAAGGAAGAGCCGAGGCTGAAGATGAACTGGAACGGCAAGACCATAGTAAACATAAGCCGCGAGTTTTTGAACTCAAACGGCGCTGAAAAGCATATAGACGTAACTCCCGCCGCGCCCGGCGACATTTCAAAGACGGTGTCGGGCGGATTTATCGAAAACTACAGGGAGATGGCTCAGGACCTCAACATCTGCTCGAAAAGAGGGCTTTCCGAGCGCTTCGACTCGACGATAGGAGCGGGAACGGTGCTCATGCCGTTCGGCGGAAAGAACCAGCTCACCCCGATTCAGGCGATGGTGCAGAAGATATCGGTGGAGAAAAAGCACACCGACGACTGCTCGCTGATGTCGTTCGGCTATAACCCGTTTATCACAGAGAAAAGCCCGTATCACGGCGCGTATCTTGCTGTTGTGGAGTCTATCTGCAAGCTTATCGCTACCGGCGCGAGCTTTGAGGATGTATATCTTACCTTTCAGGAGTACTTCGAGCATCCCAACCGCGACGGCAGGCGCTGGGGCAAGCCGCTGGCGGCGCTTTTGGGCGCGTTCAAGGCTCAGCTTGAGCTGGGCGTAGGCTCTATAGGCGGCAAGGACTCGATGAGCGGCACGTTTGAGGATCTGGACGTTCCTCCGACGCTTGTTTCCTTTGCGGTCACAACCGACAAGGTCGAAAACATAGTTTCTCCTGAGTTTAAGGGAGAGGGGCACAGGGTGGTAGTTCTCCGCCCCGAGCTTGACGGAAACGGTCTGCCCGTAACCGATTCTTTGATTGCGCTTATGAACAGGGTGAGCGGGCTGTTAAGAGACAAAAAGGCTGTTTCCTGCTATACTCCCGGCATGGGCGGAATTGCCGAAGCGGTTATGAAGATGAGCCTTGGCAACGGCATAGGCTTTAAGTACGATGAAAATGCATCCGTGCAGGAGCTGTTCGGATACAGCTACGGCTGCTTTATACTTGAAACGGTTGAGGATATCGGCGGCGAAACGCTCGGATTTACCACCGGCGACGGGCTGATCAGCCGCGGCGGCGAATCGGTTTCGATAGGCGAGCTGTTAAAGCTTTATGAGGACAAGCTCGAAAGCGTATACAGCTGCAACATCAAAAACAGCGGAACAAAGTTTGAAAACTTCTCTTACAGCGCGGATACCCATAAGAGCGCAGCCATAAAGTGCGCGCGTCCCAAGGTGCTTATTCCCGCGTTCCCCGGAACAAACTGCGAATACGACAGCGCAAAGGCCGTCAGGGACGCAGGCGCAGAGCCTGAGATACTGGTTATAAACAACCTCAGCGCGCAGGGCATTTCAAGAAGCGTAGACGCCTTTGCAGCCATGCTTAAGGACGCTCAGATGGTATTTATCCCGGGCGGCTTCTCAGGAGGAGACGAGCCTGACGGCAGCGGAAAGTTTATCACCGCTTTCTTCAGAAACGCCGCCGTCAAGGAGGGCGTAACCGAGCTTCTGGAGCGCAGGGACGGACTTATGTGCGGAATATGCAACGGCTTCCAGGCGCTTATCAAGCTGGGTCTTGTCCCGTACGGAAAGATAATAGACACCGATGAAAGCTGTCCTACGCTTACCTTCAACACGATAGGACGCCACCAGTCGAGAATAGTAAGGACTCGCATAGCCTCGAATATATCCCCGTGGCTCAGTCTTATGAACGTAGGCGACATTGTAAACGTCCCGATTTCACACGGCGAGGGAAGGTTCTTGGCAAGCGAGGAGCTTATAAGAGAACTTGCTCAAAACGGTCAGATAGCCACCCAGTATGTGGACCTTGACGGCAGAGCCACCGGCGACATACACTTTAACCCCAACGACTCGGCATACGCCATAGAGGGAATAACCTCTCCCGACGGAAGGGTGTTCGGAAAAATGGGACACAGCGAAAGAGTTGGTTCGGGGCTTTACAAGAACGTCGAGGGCAACTATAATATCAGGATGTTCGAGGCCGCCGTTAAGTACTTTAAGTAATGTTTGCGCAGATCCGTCTCGCATGGGGCGGATCTTGCTCCGGCTACCTTAGGGAAAGGACGTGCGTTTTAAGACGGCAATCTTGCCAATACCGTCGAAATATTTTTGCGGGTTTTGTATATGTATACAAAAATAAAGTATTTACCATGAATCCATTGAATATTTATTCAGTGTATGCTATATTTTTAACGACAAAATGCATAATTATTAATTTTGGACTGAGAAAGGCAGGTACTTAGCATGAAGAAAGAGAATATAAAAAAAGTTGTGCTTGCGTATTCCGGAGGGCTTGATACCTCAATAATCATCCCGTGGCTCAAGGAAAACTACAACAACCCGGAGATCATTGCGGTATCGGGAAACGTAGGTCAGGCGAGCGAGCTTGAGGGTCTTGAGGAAAAGGCGCTCAAGACCGGGGCGTCGAAAATTTATATAGAGGATCTCACCAAGGAGTTTTTGGAGGAGTATGTTTTTCCCTGCGTTCAGGCGGACGCTTTGTACGAGGAGTACATGCTCGGAACTGCCTTTGCCCGTCCTCCGATTGCGAAGAGGATAGCTGAAATAGCGCTTGCCGAGGGGGCGGACGCTATCTGCCACGGCTGCACAGGCAAGGGCAACGACCAGGTAAGGTTCGAGCTTGCTATCAAAGCTTTTGCCCCCGATATGCCGATAATCGCTCCCTGGAGGGAATGGGATATAAGGTCGCGCGACGAGGAGATAGACTATGCCGAGGCGCACAACGTACCTCTTAAAATAAGCCGCGAGACAAACTACTCAAAGGACAAAAACATCTGGCATCTGTCTCACGAGGGTCTCGACCTTGAAGACCCCGCAAACGAGCCGCAGTACAACAAGCCCGGTTTCCTTGAAATGGGCGTTTCGCCCGAGATGGCTCCCGATAAGCCCACCTATGTTAAGATACACTTTGAGCAGGGCGTGCCTACCGCGGTAGACGGCAGGGAAATGGGCTCGGTGGAGCTGGTTTCTACTCTTAATAAGCTCGGCGGAGAGAACGGAATAGGGCTTTTGGATATCGTTGAGAACCGCCTTGTCGGAATGAAGTGCCGCGGCGTATACGAGACCCCAGGCGGAGCTATCCTTTACAAGGCGCACAGGGTTCTTGAAACCATCTGCCTTGACAAGGAGACCGCTCACTTTAAGGCGCATGTAGCGCAGAAGCTTGCGGAGCTTGTTTACAACGCACAGTGGTTCACGCCTCTTACCGAAGCCATTTTGAGCTTTGTAAAGACAACTCAAAAGACCGTCACCGGAGACGTCACCCTTAAGCTCTACAAGGGCAATATGATTAACGCGGGCGTCACCTCTCCGTATTCGCTTTACGATTCCGAAATCGCCACCTTTGACGAAGACGAGGTCTATAATCAGGCCGACGCTTCGGGATTTATCAATCTTTATGGTCTTCCCACAAAGGTTTACGCGAAGATGAAGGAGAAAAACGGTCTTAAATAAGGGTATATAAATGCGTTCCGCCATGGCGGCGGGGCGGTCATCCCCCGTTGCTCAAAACGGGGGATACTTTGATTTTTAAACATACCTATTGGTGCAGATAAGGGAGATTATATTATGGAAAAAATGTGGGCAGGAAGGACCAGCGGCGCTACCGACGCTTTGGCTGATGATTTCAACTCCTCCATACGCTTTGATTCGAGGATGTACAGTCAGGATATCAGGGGGAGCATGGCTCATGCTCAGATGCTGGGCAAATGCGGCATTATCACCCGCGATGAAGCGGACGGGCTTTGCGCAGGTCTTGAAGGGATTTTAAACGATTTGGACAGCGGCAAGCTGAAAATCAACTACGAGTGCGAGGACATACATATGTTTGTCGAGCAGGTTTTGACCGAGCGTATAGGCGAGCTTGGTAAAAAGCTGCATACCGCGAGAAGCCGCAACGATCAGGTCGCGCTGGACACGAGAATGTACCTGCGCGATGAAATAGACGCTGTTTCGGCTCTTGTCAGGGAGCTTATATCGAGCGTTACCGACAGGGCGGAGCAGTATAAGAGCTGCGTAATGCCGGGATACACCCATCTTCAGAGAGCGCAGCCGATAACCTTCGGTCATCACCTGATGGCGTATTCGATGATGCTTTTAAGGGATTTGGGCAGGCTTGAGGACTGCAGGAAGAGGCTTAACGTCTGCCCGATAGGGTGCTGCGCGCTCGCGGGGACAACTTATCCTACCGACAGGCGGTTCGAGGCTGAAAGCCTCGGGTTCGACGGCATATGCCTTAACAGCATAGACGGGGTGTCGGACAGGGATTTCTGCGTCGAGCTTCTTGGAGTGATATCAATTATCATGATGCATCTTTCAAGGTTCTCGGAGGAAATAATACTGTGGTCGAGCTGGGAGTTTAAGTTCATAGAGCTGTCGGACAGCTTTACTACCGGCTCGTCGATAATGCCGCAAAAGAAAAACCCCGATATGGCGGAGCTGGTAAGGGGAAAGACCGGCAGGGTTTACGGCGACCTTATATCGCTGCTCACTGTTTTAAAGGGTCTCCCGCTTGCATATAACAAGGATATGCAGGAGGATAAGGAAGGCGTGTTCGACGCCTGCGATACCGTTAAAATGTGCCTTGAGGTGTTCGACGGAATGATAAAGAGCTTTAAGGCGATACCTGAAAACATGCAAAGCGCCGCAAAGAAGGGCTTTATAAACGCCACCGACCTGGCTGATTACCTTGTTCGCAAGGGAATGGCGTTCAGGACTGCTTACAAAATATGCGGTCAGATAGTTGCAAGATGTATTGAGACCGGCAGGGTGCTTGAAAACCTGCCGCTTGAGGAGTATAAAGAGTACAGCGAGCTTTTCGAGGAGGATCTGTATCGGGAAATAAGCCTTGAGAACTGCGTCGAAAAGAGGATAAGCGAGGGCGGCACCTCCGCAAGGTCGGTGGAGGCGCAGATAGAAGCCGTCAGAGCTGCTCTTGGCGGCAGCTCAGATAACTGAGAAAAGTGAAAGGCAGGTAATAACATGAATTTAAAGGGAAGAGATTTTTTAAAGCTGCTCGACTTTACTTCGCAGGAAATAAGCGAGCTTTTGGAGCTTGCCGCCGTGCTCAAATCGCACAAAAAGGCAGGCGTTACGCATAGATACCACGAGGGAAAGAACGTGGCCCTGATATTTGAAAAGACAAGCACGCGCACCCGCTGCTCGTTTGAGGTCGCGGCCCACGATCTTGGCATAAGCACTACATATCTTGACCCCTCTGGCTCGCAGATAGGCAAGAAGGAGACCATCGCTGACACCGCAAGGGTTCTTTCAAGGATCTACGACGGCATAGAATACCGCGGTTTTGGCCAGGATATCGTAGAGGAACTGGCTAAATATTCCGACGTGCCGGTTTGGAACGGTCTTACCAACGAGTTTCACCCCACTCAGATACTTGCCGACTTTTTGACGATAATAGAGCATCTTGGCGGTCTTGAGGGCAAAAAGCTTGTGTATATGGGCGACGCAAGGTATAACATGGGCAATTCCCTTATGGTTGGCTGCGCCAAGATGGGCATGAGCTTTACCGCTTGCGCTCCCAAAAAGTACTTCCCCGACAGCAGGCTTGTCGGCGTATGCGAAGAAATCGCGCAGGAGAGCGGCGCCAGGCTCAGCTTCTCGGAAAACCCGGCGGAGGCTGTCAGGGGCGCGGATATAATCTACACCGACGTGTGGGTGTCGATGGGCGAGCCTGACGAGGTCTGGCGCGAAAGAATAAACGACCTAAGCCCGTATCAGGTGAATTCCGCGCTGATGGACGCGGCGGGAAGCAAGGCGCTGTTTATGCATTGCCTGCCGGCGTATCACGATACAAAGACCGCAATAGGGCGCGAGATATGCCAAAAGTACGGTCTTAGCTGCATGGAGGTCACAGACGAGGTATTTGAAAGCGACCGCTCGATAGTCTTTGACGAGGCTGAAAACCGTATGCATACAATCAAGGCGGTAATGGCGGCGACGTTGTAACCTGAGATAAGAATAAAATGATATAAAGCCGTGACCGGCGCTTTCATGGGTCACGGCTTTTCTTTTTTGTCAGGCGGCGAAGCTCTCCCATTAAAAAGCTGTACCTTGATTCAAGCGCCGCTCGTTCGTATATCAGCGCGTCGGTAAGGCTCGGGTCTAAAACCTCGTCAAAGCAGCTGTCGGACGCTGCCATTGCGTCGGTTACTGTTTTCAGCTCCTCCTCTATGCCGCTTATCTTGAGCTTATAAAGTCTGTTTTGAGTTTTTTCGTTTATTAGCCTGTTTAGCGCGTTATGTATTTTCATAGCTTGCTCTATGCCTCCTTGTCTTACTTAGTAATAAAATATTTATGAACATGCTTATAAATTACAAATATGCATATAATTAATACACACAATAATTTATATTATCAGCAGCAGTTGTGGCTGCTATCTTCAGTAGCAGCTATGGCTAGCAGTTATAGCTGGCAGCTATAACTGCTGCGCATGTTCAAATACTGCATTTATTTCAAGCGGAGAGGGAGGAGCTTATGAGCAAGTTTAAATTTACAAGCGTCAGGTACTGCACACTTTTGGGAAGGAATGTGGTTTTCGAGAGCTGTTACAACGACGACGGTCAGAGCAGCTGCGAATGCCTTAACAAGTCGCTTTGCGGGTTTGAGGAATGCGGGTGCAGAAACCGCCTGAGCAATACATGGAGAATGACCGCGTTTTCGGGGAGCGACGGGCGTGTCGCGCAGGCGAAGATGTAGCGCGGCATTATCCCTCGGCTAATTGCCGGGGGATTTATTTTTTTATGGCGGTGCAGACGGTCAAGTTGACATAATAAACGGCCGATGATATAATTTACTGGTTGTTCGACAAATATAGGCAAGGAGAATTCAGTATGTGGCTCGATTTTATAATTGCTGCCGCTGTTTTTTATGTAGCAAACGCTCCGTAGCGTCCTGCTTCCGATTAAATAGTATTTTAGGAGGAGAACGCTAAATGATTAAATTAAAAAAAATAGACTGTCACACTCATATTGTAAACGAAGAAATCCGACGCGAGTATTTTGATAGGGTGGATAACTACGCGCTTGTCATGCAGCTCCCAGAGTCGATAATGAGCAACCCCGACTGCGTAAAGACGGTTTTGAGTGATGACAGGCTGTTTCTGTGCCCATATATAGACCTGAAAAGCTCTATACCGGAGCGCTTAAGGCAGCTTGAGCCGCTTATTGAAAGCCACAAAATAGTGGGGCTTAAGGTGTACCTGAGCTATCAGAGGGGAAGGGCTGATGATGAAAAGCTCTATCCGGCGTATGATTTCGCTGCAAAGCACCGCCTGTCGGTCACGTTCCATACAGGGCTTTGCTCTTTGGTGCTTCCGTCAGACAATGACCTCGAGGGCTCGTCGGCAGTTTACATAGCAAACGCCGCCGAAAAATATCCGGAGGTTAATTTCATTGCCGCGCATATGGACGACCCTCATTTCGACCGCTGCATGGACATCGTAGCCTCGCATAAAAATATTTATACCGACATTTCCGGCGCTTATGAGACGGGAACGGAGTACGGGGCGGACGTCGACAACGCCATCGCGCTTTTCAAGCATGCGACAGACCGCCATCCCGAGTGCTGTGCGCAGATGCTTTACGGCACGGATTTTTGCCCGCCGATAGCCCTGGGTCAGCTTGACGAATACGATTACAGCCTTGAGAGGATGTTCCCGGAAAGCACTTACGAGGACATCTGCTTCAACAACGCGCTCAAGGCATTCCCGCGGCTTTGCTACTACATACATAAATAAAAAAGGAGTACAATATGAGTAATAGCAGCTTGAATACAAAAAAGAGCTTTGGTGAAAAAGCCGCGAGCTTTATAAAATCGTTTACGCCGTATCAGATCATATATCTTGTCGCGGTTTTTGTGATTACCATTGCGTTTGTAATAATATTTCCCGACCAGATGCTTGAGGATCGGTCGAGCACGTTTGTGCTTGTCTGCTCGGTAATAGCGGTTTTGGCAAATCCCATATGCGAGCTTTTGATATCGAAGCAGAGCAGGCTCAATTTCCTTGTGGATATTTTCTTTATAGAAATACCCGAGTTTATAATCTGCCTGTGGAACGGCTGGTATGCAATAGCGGTTGTCACGCTTGCTTTCTGGATACCGATAGACATAATAAGCTATAGGAAATGGGTTAAAAATCTTGATGAGGAAAAGGACGAGCTTACGGTGGTAAAGCACCTCACCCCTCTTCAGGACGTGCTTGTGGTCATCGCCATAATAGCGTTTTCGGTTATAGTCGGCTCTCTGATAAGACTTATCCCGGAGGCATCTGATTCGTATCTCGACGCGCTGGCCGCCGGCTGTGGAATGGCCAACGGAATACTTCTTCTTCTGCGCTATACGGAGCAGTGGTACGCCTGGTTCATAACGCTTATACTATATACTGTGCTGTATATTGCCGGAGGAGCTTACATAATGCTTATAACCGTCGCCGCCATGCTTATAAACACCTGCTACGGCTATGTCAAGTGGATTATATATACCAAAAAGCATGAAAACGCGCAGCTGAAAGCCTCTCAAACAGCTCATGAAAAATAAATATACAATTAATCGTCGAATTGTTCCCGCAAGGCTTATGTTCTTGCGGGTTTTTTTAACCGATTAAGCATTTGGGCGGTTTTTGACGATATGCGTATATGCAAACTGTACAAATTTCAAGCATAAATTTCTCTGAAAGTTTCAAAGAGCTGGGGAATATTCACTCTTGCATTTTAGCCGGGTGAATGATATAATTGGTGTACAAAGTGGAATTTAGTACACTTTAGTGGTATTTAAGCGTGCAACAATGGCGCAAAGGGGTGAATCGGGTGCCTTTAATCGAGAATATGAGCGGCGAGCTGCCATATACGATCGACGCAAAGGGAAGAATGAGCTTTCCCCAGCGCTTCAGGGAGGTAATAGGCGACCGGTTCATTTTGACAAGGGGCGCGGACCGCCGCCTTGTCGCGTATTCGGAGGAAAAGTGGAACGGGCTTCTGGAGAAGATATCCCAGATGCGTCCCGGCAAGGAAAAGGAAATCCTCAAGCAGATATACATAAAGGGCGCGATACCCGTCGAGGCGGACAAGCTGGGAAGAATACTTGTTCCGCAGGCGTTAAGGGAATATGCCGGACTGCTTAAGGACGTATACGTAGTCGGAGCTATAGACACTGTGGAGATATGGGATAAAGCGACCTATGAGTCGTTTACCCAGTCGATAGATCCGCAGGAGCTTTATGCTGCGATGGCATATTTATCTTAGGGCATGGAATTCAAGCATATACCTGTGCTTCTCGATGAATGCATCGAGGGTCTTAATATCAAGCCGGACGGCGTTTATGTAGACGGGACGGCTGGTGGAGCCGGCCATTCGCTTCAGATAGCGAAAAGGCTTGTCACCGGCAGGCTTGTCGCAATCGACCGGGATCCGGACGCCGTAAAGATTGCTTCTGAGCGCCTGTACGGCTATAACGCTACCGTCGTGCGCGGAAATTTTGCCGACGTCGACGTGATACTTAAAGACCTTGGCATATCAAAAATCGACGGTATGCTTCTTGACCTCGGCGTTTCGTCCTATCAGTTCGACAATGCCGAGCGCGGTTTTTCCTATCACTCCGACGCGGAGCTGGACATGCGGATGAGCCGCGAGGGGCTGAGCGCGCGGGACGTTGTAAACACATATTCCTACGAAAAGCTTTGCCGCATTCTGTTTGAATACGGCGAAGAAAAATACTCTAAAAGCATCGCCTCAAATATAGTGAAATTGCGTGAATCCAAACCGATCGAATCCACCTCGGAGCTGGCTGAAATCATAAAAATGTCAGTTCCGCAGAGGGCTCGTCGCGAAAAGAATCCCTGCAAAAAGAGCTTCCAGGCAATACGCATGGAGGTAAACGACGAGCTGGGAGGGCTTTCACGCGCGCTTGACAAGGCGTTTAATATACTTAACATCGGCGGAAGGCTGGCTGTTATTACCTTCCATTCGCTTGAGGACAGGATGGTAAAGCAGCGCTTTGCCGACTATGCAAGGGGCTGTACCTGCCCGCCGGAGTTTCCGGTGTGCGTATGCGGAAAGACTCCGCGTGCAAAGCTTATAACAAAAAAACCGATAGAGCCGTCTCAGGCGGAGATAGCTTCTAATAACCGCGCACACTCGGCAAAGCTGAGGATAATCGAAAAAATAAAGGATTAAGAAAGGGAGACGGCAATGGCGTATCAAAACGGCAATCTGGCTTATGATATTTCTGTTTATGAGCCTAAGGTACGGGAACCTGTCAGGCAAAGACAGCCAAGGATAGAAGTAAAGAAGAATACAGTTGTTAAAAGCCAGAGTGCGGTCAAGATACTGATAAGCGCGGCAGCCGTTCTTGCCCTGATGTTCGCCATGCTTTACGGCAAGGTGGAGACAAACCGCCTTTTCGGCGAAGCGACGGCGCTGGAGCAGCAGCTGCGGACTCTCGAGTCGGAAAACGTAGCTCTTGCGGCGGAGTACGATTCAAGGACTTCTCTTAAAAACGTAGAGCAGTACGCCCAGGAAACTCTTGGACTTCAAAAGCTCGATAAATCTCAAATTGAATATGTTGAATTTGAGGGAGACACTGTAATAGAGGTGGTTGATTCGGAAAGCAAGAACATATTCGTGACTATTAAAAACTGGTTTGCAAATCTCTATGAATATCTTGGACTGTAATTAAATAGAAATTAATATATCAAGGGGAAAGTTAAGTTTTGCCTTCTCGAATACCGAAGGATAAACTTAGCTTTCTTGCGTCATAAAGCATATTTTGGAGAAAGGAAAAAGATGGCTGTAACGGAAAAAACGACATCGGTAATGAAAAGAAGGCTTAATCTTCTGATTTTTTTGGCAATGCTCGCCGCAATGGTCTACGTTGCGTTTCAGATGTATAACGTCGCGGTGCAGGAGAGCGACAAGTATCAGGCGCTTGCAAGCAGCCAGCAGTTCCGCACTACGACTGTAAAGGCGAACAGAGGCACAATATATGACCAGAACGGTCAGGTGCTCGCTCAGAGCGTAACGGTGTACACGGTGTACGTAGATCCGCAGACGTATGCCGAAAGAGACACCGAAAAGGAGGACGTCATAGTATATACCCTGTCCTCAAAGCTTGGCGTAGACGCCGAGGAGGTAAGGGATAAGCTGTACGAAAACAACGCCTATCAGGTGGTTGCGAAGGAAGTGGAAAAATCCGTCGCTACCGATATTATTAACGCCATGGCGGACGAGGGAATAACCTCCGTCGGGGCTACTCCGACCGCAAAGAGATACTATCCGCAAAACGACCTTGCGGCAAATGTCATAGGACACCTTCACTACGACGGCTACGGAATTTACGGTCTTGAGGCGTATTACGACGATTATCTTACAGGCATTGACGGTAAGATAATCAGCGCAAGAGACGCCTTGGGCGCAGAGTTCCAGTATAAATATAAGCAGAGCTATGAGGCGCAGGACGGAGCTTCGCTCTACACCAACATCGATACAACGATACAATACTACACCGAAAAGGCACTTGAGAGCGCGGTCAAGGCAAACGCGCCTAAGAACAAGGCCTGCGCTATAGTTATGAACTGCAAAACCGGGGCTATATACGCCATGGCGACTGAAACCGACTACAATCCGAACGAGCCTTCGGTAATATATGACGAGCAGAAGGCGCTTTTGCTTGCCGGGCTTGCGGACGCCGGAGACATAGAGGAATATAATGCTCAGCGTTCCCTTGCATGGAACGAGCAGTGGACCAACAAGGCTATATCGTCTCTTTACTTCCCGGGATCTGTATTCAAGGTCGTGACCGGCTCTGCTGCGCTTGAGGAAAACGCAATAAGCCTGTCCGATACGTTTTACTGCAACGGCGTTACCGACGTTCAGGGAGTGCAGTTCCACTGCTGGACTACTCACGGCGGGCACGGCACGCAGAATTTTGTCCAGGCGATGACAAACTCCTGCAACCCTGCGTTTGTATCTATAGGTCAAAAGCTTGGAGCGAAGCTCTTCTGCCAGTATTTCGACGCTTTTGGGCTGACGCAGAAAACCGGCATAGACCTGCCTGCTGAGGCTGTGAGCCTTTATGTGCCGTACGAGAATATGACTCCTGTATCGCTTGCGTCGAGCTCGTTCGGTCAGACCAACAAGATAACGCCGATTCAGATGATCTGCGCGTATGCGGCGGTCGTCAACGGCGGAAATCTCGTGACTCCCTATGTTGTTGACAAAATCGTCGACAGCGACGGCAACATAGTCAAGCAGTTCACGCCCACTATCAAGAGGCAGGTAATATCCGAGGAAACCTCTGAGATAATGCGTCAGACGCTTGAAACGGTTGTTACGGTAAACTCCGGAAGCAACGTATATATAAAGGGCTATAACATCGGCGGAAAATCCGGAACGTCTCAGAAGCTGGACGAAAACCCCGAGGGAAACACCTATGTTTCGTCATATTGCGCGTTCTATCCTGCGGACGACCCTGAAATCATAATGCTGGTTATGGTTGACGAGCCTACAAATGGTCTTTACTACGGCTCTGCCGTTGCCGCCCCGGTGGTTTCGGAGGTGTTTACGGAGATACTTCCGTATCTTGGCTACTACGCCGAGTACACGGAGGAGGAGCTTGAAAGCCTTGAGGTAACGGTGCCGGATGTTGTCGGAGCGGGACTCTCAAGCGCAAAGGCTACGATAGAGACGCTTGGCCTTAACGTCGAGGTAGTAGGAGACGGGGACAGCGTTGTAAGGCAGGTGCCGTCGCACGGAAACCAGATGCCTAAGGGATGCACGGTGCTTCTGTACACCGAGCAGGGAACAGAGGATGAAATGGTTTATGTGCCGGATCTGACGGATTACACACTCGAGGAGGCAAATGAGGAGCTTGCGGAGCTCGGGCTTAATCTTCGTCCCCTCGGAGGAGCAGCGCAAAAGGCTGGCGCGAAATGCTCGGGAGTTATGAACTACAGGGAGTGCTACGTTCCGAAGGGAACGATAATAGAGGCATACTTCCTTATAAACGATGAAACGGGCTGATATAAGAAAACAGTAAAGAGGGCGTAATGAATGAAGCTTTACGAGCTGCTCAGGGGGGTAGCGTCTACCCCGCTAGACGACATTGAAATAACCAATATATCCTCTGATACAAGAAACGCCGCGGACAGCGGGACGCTGTTCGTCTGCCTTAAGGGCGCAAACTTTGACGCTCATAACTTTGTGCGTCAGCTTACTGAGAAAGGCGTCGGAGTATTTGTTACCGAGCGCGACTGCGGAGTAAAAAATCAGATAATCGTAGGCGACACAAGGCTTGCGCTTTCGAGGCTCTGGGCAAACTGGTACGGCAACCCCGAGCGCAGAATGAAGTTTATAGGCGTTACCGGCACGAACGGAAAAACCACTACTACCACCCTTATAAAAAGGCTTTTGGACAGCCTGGGATATAAGGCGGGGCTTATCGGGACATGTCAAAACGAGATAGGCAATGCTGTCCTTCACGCTGAGAGGACCACGCCGGAGCCGGACGAATTCTTCGCACTGCTCAAAAATATGGCAGACAGCGGTTGCGAGTATGTTGTTATGGAGGTTTCCTCGCAGGGGCTGAGCCAGCAAAGGCTGGGGGACGTATGGTTTGAAGCGGCGGCGTTTACAAATCTGACGCAGGATCATCTTGACGTTCACGGCAGCATGGAAAACTATTATCAGGCGAAAAAGCTGCTGTTTTCCCGCTGCGGCGCGGCAGCCGTAAACATAGACGACGAGTACGGAAGAAGGCTTTTTGAAGAGATCGGCTGCAAAAAATACAGCTTTTCCATCTCGGAAAGCGGAGCGGATTTTCACGCGGAATTTATAAAGCTTCACAGCTACGGCTCAAGCTATTGGTATACAGGTCCTGAGAAAGCTTTTAAAGTAAGTATCAGGCTTCCCGGCAGCTATAACGTGTCAAACAGCCTCGCCGCGCTCTGCGTGCTGGAGCTGTGTGGAATTACTCCCGATAAAACCGTGCCTGCAATCGAAAACATACAGGGCGTTCGCGGCAGATGCGAGTTAGTCGAGACCGGCAGGGATTTTTCCGTTATTTTAGATTATGCCCACACTCCCGACGCACTTGTAAATATACTTAAAAACGTGAGGGAGTTTGCAAAAGGGCGGGTGGTGTGCCTGTTCGGCTGCGGAGGAAACCGCGACGCGCGAAAACGCCCTCTTATGGCACAGGCCGCGGCAGACAACGCCGATTTTCTTGTAATAACCTCCGACAACCCAAGGGACGAAGATCCGCACCAGATAATCAAGGAGATAATTTCAGGTCTTGACGGGCGAAACTGCGAATATATTGAAATAGACAACCGCCGCGACGCGATATTCTGGGCGGTCAAAAACGCAAAAAAGGACGATGTGATCGTGCTTGCCGGCAAGGGGCATGAGGATTACCAAATACTTTCCGGCGGGGAAAAGATACACTTTGACGAGCGTGAGGTTGTCGCAGAGGCGCTCAGGGCGCTTGATAAATAAAAATCGGAGGATAAATAAATGCCCTTTTGGATTAATCTGATAGCAGGGTTTTTGTCGCTTGCAGTTGCGGCGCTTTTCGGATATATACTGATTCCGTATTTGAGAAAGCTCAAAGCCGGTTCTCATATACTTGACATAGGACCGAACTGGCACAAGTCCAAGGAGGGCACGCCCCTGATGGGCGGGTTTATGTTTATTTTGTCCGTGCCGGTAGCGACGTGGGTGGGCTGGCTTCTGATAAGGATGTACCGAAACGCGCACATGATGGAAACGCCGGAAAATGCCGGTCTTAAGCTTGTGCTGGCAGTGGTTGTTTCATTGCTTTTCATGCTGGTCGGCTTCTGCGACGACTATATCAAGGTAGTTAAAAAGCGGAATATGGGCTTTAGCGTAAAGGCAAAGACTGTTTTTCAGATACTGATAATTATAGGGTACCTTGTCGCATATTACTTTCTTTATGGGTCTACCGTCGTCGAGTTCCCGATTATAGGGGATGTGGATTTTGGCTGGCTCTATTACCCGATAATGGGCATTGCTATATACGGCGTAGTAAATGCGGTAAATTTCACCGACGGCATAGACGGTCTTTTGGGCTCTGTCACGGTGGTATACTCGGTCGCATTTGCGCTTATATTCGTTATTTTGGACAACTGGGAATTTTCTGCTTTTGCAATGGCGGTGGCAGGTGGATGCATGGGCTTTCTTGTGTGGAACCTGCACCCCGCGAAGGTGTTTATGGGGGACACAGGCTCGATGTTTTTAGGCGGCTGTGTAGTCGCCATGGGCATAGCGAGCGGGCTGGAGCTCCTGATACCGCTTGTAGGAATAATATATATTGTCGAGGCTCTCAGCGACGTTATACAGATACTGAGCTTTAAGCTCAGAAAAAAGAGGGTTTTCAAAATGGCTCCCATACACCATCATTTTGAGCTGTGCGGATGGAGCGAATACAAAATACTTTACGTTTTTTCTGCTGTAACGCTTGCCGCAGGCATACTTGGAATACTTGCCGCGTGGATATACGCTGCGGATTAGCCTAAAAAGCTTTAGCCGGGGGAGGTGCTTTTGTGACGAAAAAGAGAATAAACCACAATATAAGCGTAAGCACAAATACAAAAGCTGCGTCCGGCGGCGCTTTTGAGGCACAGTCTCTTCCGGCAGACACCGCGCGAGACGGCAGGCGGAGGAAAAAAACAAAAGAGCCGTCCTTAAGAATAGTTGACGGAAGCATGGATATGCTCTTTTTCGTAATAATAATAGTCCTTCTCATATACGGGCTTGTTATGATGTTTTCGGCAAGCTATATGGAAGGGCTTTTAGAGCATGGAGACGGCTATATGTATGTCAGAACGCAGGGAATAGCCGCGATAATGGGCGTGATACTCATGCTGTTCATTTCGTTCTTTGACTATCATATACTTATGAATTCAAACATAGTTATCATAGGCTATTTGGGGGCTTTGGCGCTTTTGACCTACACGTCGTTTTTCGGCGACGAGGTCCACGGGGCGAGAAGATGGATAGAGCTTGGCTCGTTTTCATTCCAGCCCTCTGAGGCGATGAAGCCGGTTTTAATAGTATTTCTGTCGTTTTTGATAATAAAGCAGCAAAATAAAGACGTTCCAGCGCATAAAAGGATGCTTCCTTTGCTCATAGCGATGCTTCCGGTGTGCTTAAACATGGTTTTACAGCGGCATATTTCAGGACTGCTTATCATGTGCTCGCTTTTTGCGTGCGTAGTAGTTGTAAGCGGAATGCCGTGGCGCGATATGATAAAGCTCGGCTCGGTGGTTCTTGTGTGCGCGGTCGGAGCGGCTCTTGTTTACTCTGTCGCAAGGGGCGGAGGACTTTCTTACATATTTGACCGCGTTTCGAGTATGGACAGCATCGAAGAGGGCGAGATAAACGATGAAACCTGGCAGACCGCCCAGTCGCTCATAGCGATAGGCTCGGGCGGCTGGTTCGGGCTTGGGTTCGGAGAGTCGAGGCAGAAATATCTGTGGCTGCCTGAGTCTCAGAACGACTTCATAATATCGATAATAGTAGAGGAGCTCGGATACATCGGAGGAATAACGGTTTTGGTGCTGTTTGGGCTGCTTGTGTACAGGGGATTCCATATTGCGAGCAAGGCGCCGGATAAGTTTGGAATGCTCATAACCAGCGGAATTACGTTCCAGATAGGAATACAGGCGATACTTAATATAGGCGTTGCCTGCAATGCTTTCCCGAATACCGGCGTGTCGCTTCCGTTTTTCAGCTCGGGAGGTTCCGCGCTTATCATACAGCTTGCGGAGATGGGAGTAATACTTGCGGTGTCGCGGCGCTGCAAAAACATTTAGTAGGACAGGTGATATAATGCTTAAGGTCATACTTTCCGGCGGGGGAACCGCCGGACACGTCAACCCCGCGCTTGCGATAGCGGAGATAATAAGGGAGCAGTACCGTGACGTCCGGTTTTTATATGTCGGCACGCCGGGCGGCATAGAAAAGGACCTTGTCGAAAAGGCGGGGATAGAATTTGCGCCGATGAACGTCGCCGGTTTTCAGCGCAAGCCGTCGTTTAAGAACCTGAAAAGAAATATCACCGCTGCTAATTATCTTCTGCACTCTGGAAAGCGCGCGAAGGAGATAATAAACAGTTTTAAGCCGGATATTGTCATAGGCACGGGGGGATATGTCTGCGGACCTATCGTGAGGACAGCGTCAAAAATGGGAATAAAGACGGTGATCCATGAGCAGAACGCTTTTCCCGGAATAACGACAAAGCTCCTTGCCAAAACCGTAGACCGGGTTATGCTTACGGTTGAAAAGGCGCAGGAATATATACCGCAAAAGGATAAATGCGTGGTCACAGGCCTTCCGGTGAGGTCGGGCTTTTTGAAGGGAAGGCTCACAAAAGAGCAGGCACGGCAAAAGCTCGGCATTTGCGACGGGCTGTGCATACTTTCCACCGGCGGAAGCCTTGGGGCGGGCAGGATAAACGAAACGGTAGCTGATCTTCTCGCCTGGTACTGCCGCGAGGGAATAAAGATAAACCATATACATTCATACGGCAAAAACGGCAGAGGAAGCTTCGCAGCCATGCTTAAGGCTAACGGTGTTGAGCTTGAGGAGCACCCTAACTTTATTGTAAAAGAGTATATAGACGATATGCCGGTTTGCATGGAGGCTGCCGATCTGATAATAAGCCGCTGCGGAGCGGGAGCGCTCACTGAAATAGAAGCAGTCGGCTGCGGCTCGATACTCGTGCCGTCCCCTATTGTCGCTGAAAACCATCAGTACCATAATGGAATGGTGTTAAAAAACGCCGGAGCTGCGATACTCATAGAGCAGAAGGATCTTACGAGCGAGTGGCTTATCGATACTGTCGGCGAGCTTATAAACGATCCCGAAAGGCTTGAAAGATTGTCCGAAAACGCGGCGAGACTTTATATCAAGGATACTCCTGACAGGATTGCAGGTGTCATAAAAGAGGTGCTGGAGGGATAAAAGTAGCACCTTTATTCCCTTTGACATATTATGCTTATAGGTATTTGCGCAGAATATGTTACAAAGGAGAATTAAGATGCTCGAAAGTAAGCTTATCATTGAAGGCGGTAGGAGGATAGAGGGCGAAATAAAAGTCCAGGGCGCAAAAAACAGCTCGCTGCCCCTGCTTGCCGCTTCGTTTTTGTCTGGCGGAACAAGCGTTATACATAACTGCCCTGCGCTTTCAGACGCTTTCGCCGCGTGCAGGATACTCAGCTCGCTTGGCTGTAAGTGCAGGCGCGAGGGCGGGTCGGTGACGGTGGACTCCTCCACTGCCGACGGCTTCAGCGTCAGCGACGGGCTTATGCGGGAAATGCGATCGTCGATAGTGTTCCTCGGCGCGATTTTGGGCAGAAGCAAGAGGTGCAGGCTCTCCTTCCCGGGAGGCTGCGAGCTTGGTCCAAGACCGATAGATATACACCTTGAGTCGCTCAAAAAGCTGGGCGTAAGGATAATAGAGGATCACGGAATGCTTGATTGCACAGCCGGGCAGCGCCCGCTTAAATGCGATATAACCCTGTCGCTTCCGTCGGTCGGCGCAACCGAAAATATTATGCTGTACTCGGCGATGGGAAGCGGAGAGGTTGTAATATACAACGCGGCGAGAGAGCCGGAAATAGCGGATCTTGCGGCTTATCTTAACAAGTGCGGAGCGGATATACGCGGCAGCGGCACGTCTACGGTGACAATAAACGGTGTGAGTTCCCTGCACGGCTGCGAATATTCGGTCATGCCGGACAGGATTGTCGCGGCTACTTACATGGGAGCTGCTGCCGCTACCGGAGGAGAGCTTATTCTTTCCGGGGTTTGTCCGCAGGATATGTATTCCTGCATGTCGGTATTTTCCGAGATGGGCTGCGGTGTTTATCCTTATACGGATAAGATATTTGTAAATGTCAAAAAGCCGCTTAAGGCGGTCAGAACGATAAGGACGATGCCGTATCCGGGCTTTCCCACCGACTGTCAGCCGATAGTGATGGCTGCTCTTTGCCGTGCAAGCGGCACAAGCATGATAGTGGAAAATATATTTGAAAACCGGTTCATGGCTGTAGACGAGCTTGTCAGAATGGGAGCAAACATAAAGGCGGAGGGCAGGGTGGCTGTTATAGAAGGCGTCAGCTCCTTGTCCGGCGCACAGGTAAGGGCGGCTGATCTGCGGGCGGGGGCGGCGCTTGTCGTTGCGGCGCTCGGCGCCCAGGGAACCACTACTATTTCAAACGTCCATTTTATAGACAGAGGGTATGAAAGCATCGAAAGCGTTCTGTCGTCGGTAGGCGCTGATATAAAAAGGATTTAGAAAAGAGGTGTGCACATGAGGGATGTTGTTAAATCCATGCCTGACGGACAGCGGCGCGCGGGTCAGCAGGGAAGCGCTGCGCCCAGGAGGCGCAAAAGGCGGAGAAGAAACCTTTCGCTGTACTACTTAATGATATTCCTCATTTGCGGATTTATTCTCTTTATTTTGTCAAGGACGCTTCTTTTCAGGGTAAACGAGTACATAGTCACCGGGAATGAAAGGTATTCGGCGGAGGAGATTCTTAACGCTGCGAACCTTAAAACCGGCAAAAACATGTACGGAATAGACACCGAAGAGGCGGAGAAAAAAATAATGGAGGAGCTTATCTATATCGAGAGCGTGAGCGTTGAGAGAAAGCTTCCGGACAAGATGATGGTAACGGTGACGGAGGCAGAGGAGTTTGCCTGCTGTCAGTACGAGGACTCAAGGTACGCTGTCATCACAAGAAGCGGAAGGTATCTTCAAACTGAGCAGGCGTCGCCAACCGAGGGTATAATGCAGATATACGGCCTTGAGCTTACAGGCGTCGAGCGCGGAGGTCAGATAAGCTCGACCGACGAAAACAAAATAACCATACTCATGCAGCTTCTTGACGCGATAGACGAAATCTGTCCCGGAAAAATAAGCTATATAGATATGACCGACAGAACGGACATTACAATGGGCTACGACGGCAGGATAGATATAGAGTTCGGAAGCTCTCTTGATTATGAGTACAAGCTTCGGTACATCAGCGCAATAGTTGAAAATAACCTTGAGCCCGGCGCCACTGGCAGGATAATATATCACAGCGCGGCGGCTGGAGTGTCGTTTATCACAAGCGAGGATCTTGCTCAGATGGAGCAGGAGATGGCTCAGCGCGAGGAGCAGGCTCAGAGTCAGCAGGAGGCTCAGAACCAGCAGAACGCCCAGGACGGCGAAAATGTGCCGGACGGCGGCGAAAATCAGGACGGTGGCGATTAAAAGATGGTAAAATGGAATAAATTATCTTTAATTTGTGGCTTAAAACTATTGCCAAGCGGTTTTTTTTATGATACTATAGTACTGTATTTAGATGCATACATGCGCCTTAGAAGTATATATTGGAGGATAGGAAAATGGGCTTTATAATGGAAAACGAAGGGATAGATCTCGCCAAAATTAAAGTGGTCGGTGTTGGCGGAGGCGGCGGAAACGCGCTTAACTGTATTGTTGCGACCGGAATTCAGAATGTTGAATACATATCTGTTAATACAGACGCTCAGGCTCTTAAGAACTCCAAGGCGACGACAAAGATTCAAATAGGTCAGAAGCTTACCCACGGTCTCGGCGCCGGCGGAAAGCCTGAAATTGGCGAGGGCGCCGCGCAGGAATCGAAGGATGAGATACAGGACGCCTTAAAGGGCGCGGATATGATATTCATTACTGCCGGAATGGGCGGCGGAACAGGAACGGGCGCAGCTCCTGTTGTCGCTGAAATAGCAAGGGATATGGGAATACTGACCGTTGCCGTTGTGACAAAGCCGTTCGCATTCGAGGGCTCGAGAAAGCTTGCTCAGGCGGAGCGCGGAATCGACGCGCTTATAAAGAACGTCGACTCTTTGGTTGTTATCCCCAACCAGAAGCTTCTTACCGGCAAAGAAAACCTGACGATGAGGCAGTCGTTTGCTCTGGCGGACGATATACTTAAGACAGCCGTGCTAAGCGTTACCGAGCTGATACTGCGTCACGGCGAGATAAACGTAGACTTTGCGGACGTAAAGACGATAATGAGCAACGCGGGATACGCACATATGGCTATCGGCCACGGCGAAGGAAAGGACAAGGTCGCGGACGCTGTTCAGCAGGTTATATCCAGCCCGCTGCTTGAGACGTCTATTAAGGGAGCTAAGAGGCTGCTTATCAATATCACCATGTCCGAGGATATCGTCGCGGGAGATATTGCCGAGCTGACAGATACTATTACAAAGGCTGCCGCCGAGGACGTAGAGCTCATCTTCGGTGCAGATTTCAAGGAGGATCTGTCGGATACTATCGACGTTATCGTTATTGCTTCCGACTTTGACGCATATAACGCCCCCGCTTCGGAGGAAGAAGCGGAACAGGAGCAGGCTGCTCAGGAGACAAGCTCTACAAGCTTCTATGACGGGCTCTGGAACGATCTGTTCAAGCGCGATTGATTATACAGCGGCACAGATAAGTGTTTCTGTGCCGTTTTCACTTATTGCCGGGCATATTATTGTGAACACTGACAAAAAGAATCAAATATTTTTTATTTTGCTTGACATCGGCAAAATGTGATGGTATATTTATGCTGTGATGAAGTCATGAGGTGGTGCACTTGCCGCAGATAGAATACAAGGCTATGGAGGACAGCGAGCTGTGCAGGCTCGCAGGGTCTGACGAAGCCGCATATTCTGAGCTTATTTCAAGGTATGTCGGTATGGTAAGGCGCCTGGTTCATGTGTATTCATACAATCTTTCCGACTGCGACGATTTGGTGTCAGAGGGGATAATAGGGCTTATGAATGCCGTCAAGAGTTATGACGGCTCTAAGGGCGCAGCGTTTTCCACTTATGCATATGCCTGTATTCATAATCGTATTATCACTGCGCTGAAGAAGTCGAGCCGGATAATCAACTGTGAAGAAAATCTTGACAGCGTCAGTCTTGGCGACGGGAGCTCTCCGGAGAGCATAGTCATGGACCGAGAAAAGCTCTCAAAGGCGTTTTCCTGGATGGAAAGCGGTCTTAGCAAGACTGAAAAAAGCGTGTTTGAAGGGTATATGTCGGGCTTGTCCTATGCGGGCATAGCAAAAAAGCTCGGGATTTCGCCTAAGTCTGTTGACAACGCGCTGCTCAGGGTGAGAAAAAAGCTTCGCAGTAACTTATGGTAAAAGCCGTGTGCGGAGGCGCGGAACGAAAAGCGGTCCGCAGGGTTTTTATAAATATAACTTGGAGCCATGCAGCTTAATTCCGGGCGATGTTTATTAGTTTTTTATTATTATTCAAAGTTGAAGGGTTTAATCCGCTTGGCAAAACTAAAAAGCGAGGGAAAATTATGTACGAAGACAAAACATTGGTATGCCGTAATTGCGGAAAGGAATTCGTTTTCACAGCCGGCGAGCAGGAGTTCTACGCTGAAAAGGGCTTTGAAAACGAGCCCAAGATGTGCAGGGAATGCAGAAAGAGCAAGAAGGAAGAGGGCAGACAGTACTACACCGCAACCTGCGCGGCATGCGGCAAGGAAGCGAGGGTGCCGTTCAAACCCCATGACGACCGTCCCGTATACTGCAGCGAATGCTTTGCCAAGCTGAAGGAAGAAAACTGATTTTTGTTTTACTGAAAATACGGCGTGGATTTGAACCTGCGCCGTATTTTTTTGTCCTGTAGGGGGATATTTAGGGTATTGCAATTGCTTCTGAATTAGTATATAATTCAATCGGAAAGCTTTGTAAAGGAGGCTAAACCATGAATATCACAAAAGATTCAGTCATCGGAGATGTTTTAGATATTGATTCCGGCTGTGCCCCGCTGTTTTTGGAGATGGGTATGCATTGCCTGGGCTGTCCCTCAGCCAGGGGAGAAACCATAGAGCAGGCGTGCATGGTGCACGGCGCCGACCCGGACGAGCTTGTCAAAAAGCTCAAGGAGTATTTCGGACAATAATAACCGGTTGACTGCGGGCAGCCTTTGCGGGCTGCCCAAGCTTTTTGAAGCGGAGGTTCAGTTGTGCTTACAAAACGGCTTGCGGCGTGCGCGGAGTACGTCGGGGGAGGCGGGATCGTCTGCGACGTCGGAACTGACCACGCCTACCTGCCCATATACCTTGTGCAGAGCGGCGTATGCAAAACGGCGTATGCATGCGACATAGCGGAAGGTCCGCTGGAATGCGCGAGGGAAAACGTCGAGCGAGCAGGTCTTTCCAAAAGCATAAGACTGGTGCAGTCGGACGGGCTTCGTGAAGTGCCGCTCGAGGGCGTGAGCGATATAGTTATCGCCGGGATGGGCGGCGAGCTTATAGCGCAGATACTTTCCGGCGTCTGTGCGCAAAATATTAATTTTGTTCTGCAGCCCAACACGCGCGAGCGGGAGCTGGTGAGGTGGCTGTATGAAAACGGCTATGAAATCACCCGTTCGAGGGCGTGCGAGGACGGAAAACATGTCTATCTTGTTTTAAACGCAAAATACTGTGGGAAAAAGCGGGAGCTCTCGGACGCCGAAAGCATACTGGGGAGACTTGACCCCAGCGACAGGGAGTCGGTAAAATACATACGCCGCCAGATAAATAAGCTTTCGCGCGCGGCTGTCGGAATGAGACGCAGTCCCGGCATGACGGGCGAGTCGGAAAGGCTTGAGGCGCTGTGCGGCGAGCTGTCGCAAAAAATTGAAATTGACGGGAAAATTACGGGAGGAAAGCACCAATGAGGACGGTTTTACAGATATATAAATTTATAGACGGCATAGCGCCGTTTCGGACGCAGGACAGCTGGGACAATTCTGGGCTTCTTATCGGACTGCCGCGGGACAGCGTGACGCGCGCCCTTTTGGCGCTGGATGCGGAGAACCGCGTCATAGACGAGGCAAAAGAGCTGGGCTGCGAGCTTATACTTACCCATCATCCGGTGATTTTTAACCCGCTCAGGTCGGTGTGCGAGCTTGACCCGGCTGGACGGCTTGTAAAATACGGCATAGCGTGCATATGCGCGCACACGAACCTCGACAGCGCGGAATACGGAATCAGCGATATGATGGCGCATAGGCTCGGCTTTAAAAACTGCCGTGAGCTTGTCGAGATAAACAGGTTTGACGACATCAGCGGCAGAAGCGTGGGCTACGGCGCGGTGGCGGAGTGTGAAAATATGTCTCCTTCAGAGCTTGCCGCTCTGTGCAGGGAGCGCTTTGGCTGCACGGCACTTAAGTACGTCGCGGGCAAGCGGGATATAAGGCGCGTCGGAATGATATCGGGCGCGGGCGGAAGCGGCATTTTTGAGGCCGTAAGGTTAGGGCTTGACGCTTTTATTACCGCCGAGGTGAAGCATCACGAGTTTCTGGAAGCGGAGCGCATAGGCGTCACGCTTATCGACGCCGGTCACTATGAAACGGAAATAATCGCAATGCAGTATTTAAAAGACCTGCTGAAGAAGGAATTTACCGACGTGGAATTTATCCTGTCGGGACTGGGCACTACGATAAAAACTGTTTAGCAAAAGGAGTAAAAATGGCGCTTGACGGTGTGTATTTAAGCCTTGTAAGGCGTGAGCTGGAGGGGATCATCATAGGAGCAAGGGTGGATAAGATCCATCAGCCCTCCAAGGACAATTTGATAATATCTTTAAGAACCCTCTCAAGCGGAACGAAGAAGCTGTTCTTTTCCTCCTCGGCGGGAACTGCCAGAGTGCATTTAACTCAGGCGGAGCTGGAAAACCCCAAGTCGCCGCCGATGTTCTGCATGCTCATGAGAAAGCACCTGTCGTCGGCAAGGCTGATTGCGATAAGGCAGGACGGCTTCGAGCGCATACTTAATTTTGATTTTGAGACGGTAAACGAGCTCGGCGATAAGGTCGTGCTTACCGTTGCTGCCGAAATAATGGGCAAGTATTCAAATATCATACTCATAGGAGACGACGGCAGGGTAATAGACGCAATCAAAAGAGTGGGCGAGGGGATGTCGAGCGTAAGGCTTGTGCTGCCCGGAATAAACTACGCTCTCCCCCCGCGCGACAGGAGAATGAGCTTATTTGGAATAGACCGCGCCAGGCTTTCGGAGGGCTTTTTAGGTTCAAGCAAAAGAGATCCGTCAAAGGCGCTCGTTGGGCTTATAGAGGGGATATCGCCGGTATTTGCGCGGGAAGCGGTTTTTTACGCCTGCCGCGGAGAGGATAAGCCCGCTCAGGAGTTCAGTCACGACGAGCTTGACAGGCTGGCGTTTTATCTTGAAAACTCTGCCGCTCAAATAAGGGAAGGAAAAAATAAATATGTCCTGCTCAAGGATAAGACGGGACTTATGAAGGACTTTTGCTTTGTAGACATAAGGCAGTATGGCTCGCTTATGACAACTAAGGAGTTTGAGTCGCCGGGCGCGCTTTTGGATTACTTTTATGCCGAGCGGGACGTCATCGCGCAGACAAGACAGCGTGCAAACGACCTGTTCAAGCTGCTTATAAGCCTAAGCGAGAGGACGCAAAGGCGCGTTTCGGCGCAGAAAATAGAGCTTTCCCAGTGCCAAAGCAGGGATATCCTCAGATTAAAGGGCGATTTGATAATGTCGAATTTGTACCGGCTTGAGAAGGGAATGACGGCCGCGTCTGTTGAAAACTATTACGACGGCGGAAAGCTTATGGAGATAGAGCTTGATCCAAGGCTCACTCCCGCACAGAACGCCCAAAGGTATTATCAGGAATACCGCAAGGCTGATACCGCCGAAAAAAAGCTCACTCAGCTTATAGCGGAGGGCGAGGAGGAGATAAGGTACATCGATTCAGTTTTCGATTCGCTGAGCCGCGCGTCTACGGAAAGCGAGCTGAGCGACATAAGGCTGGAGCTTGCCGGCGAGGGGTATGTGAAACCTCCGAAGTCAAAAAACAAGCTTCCCAGGTCCCTGCCGCCGGTAGAGTATGTTTCAGGCGACGGCTACAGAATATATGCGGGTCGCAACAACCGCCAAAACGATACGATGACCTTAAAAACCGCCGATAAATCCGACATATGGCTTCATGTTCAGAATATTACCGGCGCGCATGTCATAATAGCGGCCGAGGGCAGGCAGGTCCCGATGTCTACCATAGAGGATGCGGCGATGATCGCGGCTTATCATTCTTCCGCCAGGGGCTCGTCAAGCGTGCCTGTGGATTATACGCTTGTAAAATATGTGAAGAAGCCGTCCGGCGCAAAGCCCGGAATGGTGATATTTACAAACAACAGGACGCTTTACGTCACTGTAGACGACGACGCGGTAAACGCGCTGAGAAAGAAATAGGCGTCGGAAGGGAAAATGTATTATGAAAAAACGGTTTGAAAATACGATGGCGTATCTGATAGTGCAGATAATACTTTTCTACGCAGGACCGCTTATATGCGCGGCTGTAACCGCTCCGGCTGCAATATATAACGCACTTCCCGCGGTAGATATGTGCGTAGCGATGGCCGCGGGGTTCTTTTTCGGTAAAAACCGCGGCACAGACTGGCTTATAAGCTTAGAATCCGCACTGATCTTTGTGCCGTGCCTGTATATTTTCTTTAACACGACAGCATGGATATACGTGCCGCTTATCGGCGTTGCATCGCTTTTGTGCGTGCTTATCGGAAATGCGTTCCGAACGAGATTCAAAAGATAACGCTTGACAAGACGGCTCTTGTCTGGTATACTTGTGAAGTTAATTAGACAGTCTGTAATTCGCCGGTGTGATGGAATTGGCAGACGTGCTGGACTCAAAATCCTGTGGTAGTGATACCGTACCGGTTCGACCCCGGTCACCGGCACCAAACAGCCATAAGTACAGTATGATGTGCTTATGGTTGTTGTTTTGTCTGCATGTACGATTAATGCTTTATTACTTTGGTGCAAATGTTATTTAACTGTGCTGCTAATTAATCCATAGCGCTTCATATGAGTCTCTGCCTTTTGCAAACTGCGCCTTGAACGAACGAAAAGCGGCGTCCGATTTTGCGGACGCCGCTTTTGGGTTATATACATGCTATCGTATGCTATTTTTAATTTCCCTGCCGCAGTGCGGGCAGTACCTGCCGTCCGACGGAGTGTATTTTTTGCAGTACGGACACCTGTTGCTTAGAACTCTGTAGATAAGATACGCAAACATGATTATAAGGCATACAAGCCCTACGTATGCGCCGGCTGTGATTTCGTAGTTCCCGCGAAGAAGCAATATCCCAATCACGGTCCAATCAACGGCAAATACGGTTATTGCTATTATATAAATTAAAAACAGTATTTTCCTGACTTTCTTCACTCTGATCCCCTCTCGCGTTTGATATCCTTATGCCTTATGAAAGCCGGTCTTACGGCGCTTTCAGCACCGTTATAAGCTGCGTGCTGCCGGCGTATACGGTGTAGCCCATGCTGAGGTAGTCGTTCAGGTACTGCTCGTTGTCGTACCGCATGTCCAGAGCTACATACTCCACATCGGCAACCACTCCGTGGCTTTCCACTTCGTATATTACGTCGCGGTCGGCAACATGCGCCACCAGCATTGAAGATGCACTCAAAGAGGCGTCCGACGGTATGAGGTCGAGGGTTTCCTCCATCTTCGTGTAATTCTGTTTGTTTTTATTGTAGCGCATGGCATATGACGAGGCGGGCTGAACTACAAAAGCCGCGTACATGCACAGGCAGGAAACCGCCGCCACTGCCGCCGCTTTTTTTAAATACGATTTATCAAGCTCCGGCAGGTTTTGAATAAGCGCATAAATCAAAAACGCGGATACACCGAAGCTGTATTGGAAGTTTATATTGTACTGATATGTGTACATTGTAAGTATATTCATTAAAATAGGCAGTGCGAGAATCCATCTCGAGCACTTTTTCGTTAAAAACGGTATCAGCCCCATCGGAAGAAGTATCATAATCAGGTATATGAGCTTTTGGGCCGTGCCGTCGGAGGTGGAAAGCGCCTGAGTAAGGACGTACCCGGGATTTACAATAAGCGTCTTTACCGCTCCGGCAAGACCGTCCGACTGATCAAATATAAAATTGCCGTATCTCCACGACATCACGCCCTGTCCCTGTGCGTTAAGGGCATAAATGCAAAACGCGAAGTATGCACACGACGCTATTGCCAGAGCCGCGCCGTGGAAAACCTTTTTTCTTGAAATAACCGCGTAAACGGCAAAAATTATAAGATATACCGCCGCGTCCTCCTTGACGCACAGCACAAGAACCGCGAATATATACATCGGCAGGTATTTTTCCCGCTCGAAAAAGTAAAACGTAAACAGCAGCAGCACCGGCAGAAAGCAGTTTTCATGAAGGTCGTAGAAACAGCCGGTGTTCAGCGCGGGTAAAAAGGCGTAAAGCGCCGTCACCGCCATTGTCGCGCCTGTGCCGAGCTTATAGTGCCTGCAAAGCAGGTAAACTGGGATTACTCCCAGCGCTAAAGCCGCCGCCTGACCCATCTGAAGGGTGATGGGGTAGGGAAGCAGCATGTAAAACGGCAGGAGCAGGTAATATATCGGGGAAATGTGTACGGCAAAGTGCGAAAGCAGCATATCGCGCTCGCTGGTGACAAGCGGCAGACCGGTCTCGCTCATGTTATGAAACATGTTTACAAACAGCCCGAAGTCGAAGTTCGGCGAGTAAAAACTCAGGTATCTAAGCACAGTCACCCACGATATTACAAAGAACATTACAGTCCCGCAGACGGCTGCCCATATTATCGCTGCCCTGTTTTTTTCTGCGAGCCAGGACATCACTCGCCATGACGCAGCGTCAATGATCGCGCGGTTCTCGCGGCAGAAGTAGACAAGTATCAAAAGCAGCATCACAATGTTTGCAAGCACAAAATATATGCGGTTTTGCGTTTCACGGTATGCCGAAAGCCATCCTATCGAGCACAGCAGCCCCGATGCGGCGAGCGCCCATGAGTCGCTGTTAAATCTCGGGATAACCGACGCAAGTGCGGTCAGGAGCAAAAACAGACCCAAAATACAGAGGATTGCCGCAGCGACAGACATATCCTGCGAAAACGACAGCTGAAACGGCTTTTCCCCGCGAGCTTCGTTTATAAGAGAAAAAATCAGCCAGGATGTTATCAGACGGCAGACGGCGCGTCCGATGGAAAGGCTGTTTATTATATTTTTAAAAGAAAACCTGTCCATCACGATTCCTCCGTTCAAAGCGTTATATTGAAGCGCGTAGTTAAATTATAGCAGGTATTCAGCCTGTGTCAACCTGCCGGGGCACAGGCTTTATAAGGATGTGTGAGCGGCAATTTATAAGATACAGCAATTGAGCGGCTGCCGTCAGGCAAAATTTCGGCATATTTTATATATGTTTTTTCTTGACAATAGGGCAGACTGTAAGTATAATTGAATAGTATGTGAAACTATGGGACGACTATAGTTTAACGTATTTATTATTGTGGAAAGGAGAGAAAATATGCCAACCTTTAACCAGTTAGTCCGCAAGGGAAGGGACATCACTGTTGACAAGACCGGCGCCCCCGCTCTTCAGAAGAGCTACAACTCAAAGAAGAAGACCGTTATCGACCAGTCCTGCCCGCAGAAGAGAGGCGTCTGCACGTCTGTAAAGACCGCTACCCCCAAGAAGCCTAACTCAGCAATGAGAAAGATCGCAAGAGTACGTCTTACAAACGGCACTGAGGTTACAGCATACATCCCCGGAATCGGGCATAACCTTCAGGAGCACAGCGTTGTTCTTATCAGGGGCGGAAGAGTTAAGGACCTCCCCGGTGTGCGTTACCACATCATAAGAGGCACGCTTGACGCTCAGGGTGTTGCCAAGAGGATGCAGGCAAGATCAAAGTACGGCGCAAAGAAGCCGAAGGCGGCTAAGAAGTAATTCAGGCTGCTGGTCCCGAAAAATCGGGCAAAACCAATAAGCACTCAATCTACCACAGCCAAGTGGGGTTAACATATAAAAATAAATGTTGCCTCTATTGGACTGACGGGGTCATCAGGCTGAGAGTCGGACAAACCTTTTTATTCAGGCGGCATCCGCAGCGGTAACCTTAGCGGTCAACCGCAGCGGTAACCTTAGCGGTAACCGCAGGAAATGCTTGGCGATTCGTAAAGGTCTGATTGAAAACGAGTACCCATGATATCATTATGTGAAGGAGGGAAGCGAAGTGCCAAGAAGAGGTAATGTTGCAAAGCGTGATGTTTTGCAGGATCCTATCTACAATTCCAAGCTGGTTACGCGTCTTATCAACAGCATCATGCAGGACGGTAAGAAGGGCGTGGCTCAGAAGATTGTATACGGTGCATTCGAAATAGTTGAAGCCAAGTCGGGCAAGCCGGCGCTCGAGGCTTTCGAGCAGGCTATGGAAAACGTAATGCCTAACTTGGAGGTAAAGGCTCGCCGTGTAGGCGGCGCCACCTATCAGGTGCCTATGGAAGTACGTCCAGCGAGACGTGAGACCTTAGGGCTTAGATGGATAACCAAGTATTCTCGTGAAAGAAACGAGAAGACGATGAAGGAAAGGCTTGCAGGCGAGATTTTGGACGCTCTTAACGGAGTGGGCGGAGCTTGCAAGAAGCGTGAGGACACTCACAAGATGGCTGATGCCAACAAGGCGTTTGCACACTTCCGCTGGTAATAGCGCCAGGCGGCGGATATTGATACTAAGGAGATTTATATGGCAAGAGACGTATCTTTGTCAATGACACGTAATATTGGTATCATGGCTCACATTGATGCCGGAAAGACTACGACAACTGAGCGTATTCTTTTCTACACGGGTATCAACCACAAGATGGGTGAAACTCATGACGGTTCGGCAACAATGGACTGGATGGAGCAGGAGCAGGAAAGAGGTATTACAATTACCTCTGCTGCCACCACTGCATACTGGAAAGGCCACAGAATCAATATCATTGACACCCCCGGTCACGTTGACTTTACCGTTGAGGTTGAGAGATCCTTAAGAGTTCTCGACGGCGCGGTAACGGTTTTATGTGCAAAGGGCGGCGTTGAGCCTCAGACCGAGACTGTATGGAGACAGGCAGATAAATATAAGGTACCCCGCATGATTTATGTCAACAAGATGGACATAATGGGCGCGGACTTCTACCGTGTTTTGAAGATGATCCATCAGCGTCTCAAGGCAAACGCCGTTCCGATTCAGCTTCCTATCGGAAGCGAGACCTTCTTCAAGGGAATAATCGATCTTCTTGAGATGAAGGCGTATGTATACTATGATGATCTCGGAAAGGACATCAGAGTAGAGGACATCCCCGAGGATATGGTCGAGGATGCGGAGCTTTATCACTCGCAGCTTGTTGAGTCAGTGGCTGAGTTGAACGACGAGCTTATGGAAAAATACCTGGACGGCGGAGAGCTTACTATAGAGGAGCTCAAGGCGGGAATAAGAAGCGCTACCATCGCCGGAAAGATGGTTCCAATCACCTGCGGAACATCATATAAGAACAAGGGCGTACAGAAGCTTTTGGACGCAATTGTGGACTACATGCCTGCTCCTACCGATATAGAGGACATCAAAGGCATCAACCCAGAGACGGGCGAGGAGGATTCGAGACCTTCCGACGACAACGCGCCGTTTGCGGCCCTTGCATTTAAGATTGCTACCGACCCGTTTGTCGGAAAGCTGTGCTTCTTCAGGGTGTATTCGGGAACAATCAACGCCGGAGACACAGTTCTCAACTGCACCAAGGACGTCAACGAAAGAATGGGACGTATCCTTCAAATGCACTCCAACCACCGTAAGGATATCGAGACCTGTTATGCCGGTGATATCTATGCGGTTGTCGGCGTAAAGAACACTACCACGGGCGACACTCTTTGTGATCCCAAGCATCCAATTATTCTTGAATCAATGGAATTTCCGGATCCCGTTATCCAGCTCGCTATTGAGCCCAAGACCAAGGCAGGTCAGGAAAAGATGGCTATCGCTCTTTCCAAGCTCGCCGAGGAGGATCCCACCTTCAAGACATGGACCGACGAGGAAACAGGTCAGACCATTATCGCCGGTATGGGCGAGCTTCACCTTGAGATCATAGTTGACAGAATGCTCCGTGAGTTTAAGGTCGAGGCAAATGTCGGTGCTCCTCAGGTTGCGTATAAGGAGACTGTCAGAAAGACAGCGGACGTCGATCACAAGTACGCCCGTCAGTCAGGCGGTAAGGGTCAGTACGGTCACGTTAAGATCAAGCTTGAGCCAAACGAGTCTGGAAAGGGATACGAGTTTATCAACGCCATTGTCGGCGGCGCTATCCCCAAGGAGTACATTCCCGCTGTTGACAAGGGTATTCAGGGAGCTATGAAGGCAGGCGTCTTGGCAGGATACCCTGTTGTGGACGTCAAGGTCACACTTTACGACGGATCTTACCACGAAGTTGACTCCTCTGAAATGGCGTTCAGCATCGCCGGTTCTATGGCGTTCAAGGAAGCCATGAAGAAGGCTGATCCCGTTATACTCGAGCCTATTATGAAGGTTGCATGTATCGTACCCGAAGAGTTTATGGGAACCGCTATCGGCGACCTCAACTCAAGAAGAGGGCAGATACTCGGTCAGGAGGTAAACAACGGCGTAGCTCAGGTTGACGCGCTTGTTCCTCTTTCCGAGATGTTCGGTTACTCGAACGACCTGAGATCCAAGACCCAGGGACGCGGACAGTACACAATGGAGCCTCACAGCTATACTGAGGTGCCGAAGTCTGTTGCAGAAGGCATCATGTCGGCAAGGAAGCGCGGCGAGGATTAATTCTCGCTCACTGCGCAATACTTTTAATAAATAAAATGTGCGCTTAAATGCTTGCATTTTATATGATAATCTGTTACTATAAATTTATTGATTATAACACTAAGGGAGGAAAAATCCTATGGCAAAGCAGAAATTCGAAAGAACTAAGCCCCACGTTAATATCGGTACTATCGGACACGTAGACCACGGAAAGACCACTCTTACCGCAGCCATTACCAAGGTTTTGGCTTTGAAGGGTCAGGCTAAGTTTGAGGCTTACGATATGATCGATAAGGCTCCTGAGGAGAGAGAGCGTGGTATTACTATTAACACCGCTCACGTTGAGTATGAGACCGACAAGCGTCACTATGCTCACGTTGACTGCCCCGGCCATGCTGACTACGTTAAGAACATGATTACCGGTGCTGCTCAGATGGACGGCGCTATCCTCGTAGTTGCAGCTTCTGACGGACCTATGGCACAGACCAGAGAGCACATTCTTCTTGCTCGTCAGGTTGGCGTTCCTGCAATCGTTGTTTTCATGAACAAGGTTGACCAGGTTGACGACCCTGAGCTTCTTGAGCTCGTTGAGATGGACATCCGTGACCTTCTCACCAAGTATGAGTTCCCCGGCGATGACGTTCCGATAATCAAGGGTTCAGCTCTTGCTGCACTCGAGTCTACCTCAACCGATATCAACGCCCCCGAGTACGCTCCTATTCTTGAGCTCATGGACGCTGTAGACAACTACATTCCTACTCCCGAGCGCAAGTCCGATCTTCCTTTCCTCATGCCTGTTGAGGATACTATGACCATCACCGGCCGTGGTACCGTTGCAACCGGTAGAGTTGAGAGAGGCCAGCTTAAGGTGGGCGATGAAGTTGAGATCATCGGTCTTACCGAAGAGAGAGCTAAGACTGTTGTTACTGGTATCGAGATGTTCAGAAAGACTCTTGATTATGCTGAGGCGGGCGACAACATTGGTGCGCTCCTCCGCGGCGTTCAGAGAAAGGACATTGAGAGAGGACAGGTTCTTTGCAAGCCCGGATCCATTCACCCTCTTACCAAGTTCGAGGGTCAGGTTTACGTTCTTAAGAAGGAAGAGGGCGGACGTCATACTCCCTTCTTCACCAACTACAGACCTCAGTTCTACTTCAGAACCACCGATGTTACCGGCGTTATCACCCTTCCCGAGGGCAAGGAAATGTGCATGCCCGGCGATAACGTTACTATTTCTGTAGAGCTTATCACTCCTATCGCTATCGAGGAGGGACTCCGTTTCGCTATCCGTGAGGGCGGCAGAACGGTTGGCTCAGGCGTTGTTACCAAGCTTCTCTAATTTTTGAATCGGGTAAGCACCTATAAAAATATCCGCTTCCGGCTTTTTCCGGGGGCGGATTTTTTATGCGGATAAAAACAGAAGCCCCAATACGCATAGAGTACTGGGGCTGAATTATTTAGATTCTGTTTTATCCTTTGCTATTTCACGCAGGCGGGAAAAGAAGCAGCTTAAAAGCTTTGAGCATTCCTCTTTCAGTACGCCGGAAACCACCTCCGGCTTGTGATTATAAGGCAGAGCGAAAAGATCCGCAACAGAGCCTGCCGAGCCGGCTTTTGGATCATATGCGCCGTACACAAGCCGGTCTATACGCGAATTGATTATTGCACCCGCGCACATCGGACACGGCTCGAGCGTAACATAGAGAACGCTGTCAACTATCCTCCAGCCGCCGAGCGTCCGGCTCGCCTCGTTTATTGCGATGATCTCCGCGTGAGCAAGAGGGGATTTTTCGGATTCACGCAGATTATACCCTCTGCCGATTATCTTGCCCGTCTTCTTGTACACCACGACAGCCCCCACAGGAACTTCGCCTATGCTGTACGCTTTTTTTGCAAGGCTTATCGCTTCGCGCATGTACTCCTCGTCGCTCAGCATGGCTATATCTCGCTTCTGTTTTCAAGAGCCTTATAGAGGGTGATCTCGTCCGCGTACTCAAGTATTGCTCCCATAGGCAGACCGAAAGCAAGACGCGTAACCCTGACGCCCAGCGGCTTTAGCAGCCTTGAGACGTACATAGCTGTAGCTTCTCCCTCCGGGGTTGGGTTTGTCGCCATGATGACTTCTTTAACATCACTTTTTGATATCCTTTTCAGAAGCTCGTTTATTTTCAGCTTGTCCGGCGTCACACCGTCAATCGGAGAGATAAGACCGTGAAGCACATGGTAAACGCCGTTGTATTCGCGAGTGCGCTCAAATGCGGCTATGTCCTTCGGACTTTCCACTACGCATATTGTGGAGTGGTCGCGCTTTTCGTCCGAGCATATAGGGCATATTTCTTTATCAGTGAGGTTTTGGCACACCGAACAGGCGTGAACGGTGCGGTGGGCATGTACAATAGCCTTCGCAAACGCCTCAGCCTCCTCGTCTGACATTGACATCACAAAGTACGCCAGCCTCTGCGCAGTTTTCATGCCTATTCCGGGCAGCTTGGCAAACTGTTCCGCCAAAAGCGTCAGCGGAAGTGCGCTTGATTCCGCCATCAGAACAGCCCCGGCATATTTATGCCGCCCGTAATTTTCTGCATGCCCTCCGAGGACTCAGCCTCAATGTTTGAAAGAACCTCGTTTACCGCGCTTGCAACAAGGTCCTGAAGCATCTCGACGTCCTCCGGGTCTACTACCTCCGGCTTTATGGTTACGCCTGTCACCTCGCGCTTGCCGTTCATGGTTATTTCAACTGCTCCGCCTCCGACAGAAGCCTTGAACTCCTTTTCCTCGAATTCAGACTGGAAGCTCGCCATTTCCTCCTGCATTTTCTGCGCCTGACGTATCATCTGGTTCATGTTCTGGGCGCCGCCCATTCCCTGTGGTATTCTTGCCTTCATATGATAACTCCTTTAAATAGTTTTAGTCTATGTCGAAAGGTATGTCAGCCTTTTTAGCCTGTTCAATAAGCTGCGACAGCCTGTCGTTTGTTTCGCTTTCCTTCTCTTTCTCCTTGACGCATCTTGCCCTCAGAGAATAGCTTACTCCTGTAATTTCCTTTACGACGTCCCGAAGAGACGCAGCGTTTTCCGGTTTTTTAAACAGGTTCAGGAAGAATTCCGACTGCACCTCGATAAGCAGAGTATTTCCGCAGCACCTGCCCTTAGAGCCCTTGAGAGCGCCCGCGCACCCGGGGTTTACCTCCGTAAGCCTTTTTAACACCTCGTCCCACCTGTCGAAGGGCTTAAGCGTTTCGTCGTTTACAGGCAATGGCTGCTGAGAACCAGCGGGATTTTTTGCTTTTTCGACGGATTCTGCATGGCTCGGCTCGCCGGCATCGTGTGAAGGGACTTTCTGAGAATGAGAATCATTTCTCTGAGAATGAGAATCATTTCTCTGAGAATTATTTTTCTGAGAATAGCTTTTTACAGCTGCCCCCGATTTTATCAATGCGTCAAGTCTTTTCTCCAGCGCTGAAATTCGCTTTTCAATTGCGGATGTATCATTGCTGTCTTGTACGGCGCCATAACCGCGGCAAAGCTTTATTGCCGCCATTTCAAATTCCGTGCGCTTTGAAACCGCGCGCTGCATTGCCTCGCCGGCTGCCTGAAGTATTTCAAGCTGTTTTAGCACGTCGTCAAGGCTAAGCTTTTTTGAAAGCCCTATAAGCCTGTCCCTCTCAGACGGCAGGCAGCTAAGGAGCTCTTCGTTTTCCGGGGCTGTGATTATAAGCATGACGTTTCTGAGCTGCAAAACAAGCTCGTCGCACAGCCTTGCCATGTCCTTTGAGCGGGAGTAGAGAAAATCGATTATTTTCAGTACCTTCGCCGCGTCACTATCCGATATCGCGTCGAGTATCTCAAACAGATACTCCCTTCCGGCAATTCCTGCGGCGTCGGAGACGGTATCGGCAGATATATTGTCGGAATACGCTATGCATTGGTCTAAAAGGGAAAGCGCGTCGCGCATCGCGCCGTCTGAGATTTCCGCTATTGCGGCGGCGGCATCCTCACTTAGAGTCACGCCTTCTTTGTCCGCAATATACAAAAGCCTGTCGGAAATATCACGAGGGCGTATCCTCCTGAAGTCGAACCGCTGGCAGCGCGATATTATCGTCGCCGGCACTTTATATATTTCCGTCGTGGCGAGTATGAACTTCACATGCTCGGGAGGCTCTTCCATGATTTTAAGGAGAGCGTTGAACGCCTGATTTGAAAGCATGTGAACCTCGTCTATTATATAAACCTTGTAGCGGCAAAGCTCCGGAGTGTAAATCGCCGATTCGCGAAGCTCCCTTATATCGTCCACTCCGGTGTTGGACGCGGCGTCTATCTCGATTATGTCGTTTAAGGTGCCGTTTTCGGCGGCGCGGCAGATGTCGCATTCAAGGCAGGGCTTGCCATCGTGCGGATTCAGGCAGTTAATCGCTTTGGCAAATATCCGTGCGCAGGTGGTTTTTCCGGTGCCCCTCGAGCCGGTAAAAAGATAGGCGTGGGCGGTTTTATTTTCCGCTATCTGATGCTGGAGGGTAGTTGTAATATGCGGCTGGGATATTACGTCGTCAAAGGTCTTGGGACGCCATTTTCTGTACAAAGCCGTATACATATTTAATTTACACCTCCGCCTAAAAAAGTCCAATCCGACGTATAGACGTGCAGGCGAGACTGCGTCACACAAGGCAAACTGCTTAATGCTGCTCGGTTCCCCGCCTGACATGGTTCACAGCGCCTTGTTGCACAGGACCCGCACGCCTATATCTCGGATTGGCAATTGTCATAATAATTTTAGCATAGTTAGTTTACCACAGATTTTTGCTTAATGCAAGAGGTTGGCTAAAACTCGTTATGTTTCGGCGCAAAATTGCTCATGCATCCTTTTTCTCGTCCGGTATAAACTGGGCAATGTCCTCTAATCTGCACTCAAGTATGCTGCATAGCTGGTTCAGGGTGAAAGTGCTCACGTTTGAATTTTTTCTTAGGCGGTCGAGCTGCCCTGTGCTTATATGATACTCGTTTATAAGCCTGTACTGTGAAACACCTCTTTTTTTAAGAGTTTCCCACAGCCTGTCATATACTATCATATACGTCCTCCTGAGGGATAGATATTTCTTAATTTAAAGGATATTTTCTTATCCGCCTATTGACAATAGCCCTTATCTGGGCTATAATAACTATAGCCCGAATACGGACAATATTTTTGTCAGTATTTGATGAACTCAAAAAATCGGCAATAAAAAGGGAGAAGGATTGAAATGGAATTCAGAGCATTGGCGGTCATCGCGGTTTTATTGTGCGCAGCGTGGCTTGGCACGTCATTTATTTTGCGTAGCCGAAGAGGCAATTAAGCGTTATTGCTTTTTTGATAGAAACGAGTAAGGAGGAAAAAATATGGAAAACGGTACTGTACAGACACAAGGCCAGGGAAAGGGAAAGGCGATAGCCGGTCTTGTTTTAGGGATACTTTCTCTGATAGTAGGCTGGATACCGGTATATGCGGTAGCAGGATTGCCGCTTGCAGTAGTAGGCCTTGTGCTGAGCGTTGTGGGAGGCAAGCAGTGCAAGGCTGCCGGAGAACCCAGCGGGCTTGCGACCGCCGGTCTTGTAATAGGAATAATAGCGGTGGTATGCACGGCTGTAACCTTCTTTACCTGCGGCATATGCACAATCTGCACCGCGGGATTAGCTGCTTTTTCATGATAAAAGCCGCTATATTAGTGTTTCACACGGAAAAGCTGCCCGACAGGCGTTCCCTGTCGGGCAATTTTTTAGACATTAAGGAGGCATAATAAAACATGATAATTTCAAGCCCCGATATATCGGTTTTCGGCCGCGATATACCGGTTTACGGCATATGCTTTTACGCAGGGATTTTTCTCGCATCCGCAGCGGCTGTGCTTATTTGCCCAAAGAAAAAAATAGAGAGATTTGACCTCGTCTGCTCGGCGGTATATACCATGATAGGCGCCATGATAGGCGCCAAGCTTTTATTTATCGCAGTTTCCATACGGCAGATAATACAGCTTGAAATACCGCTCGAGGCTGTAATAAAGGGAGGCTTTGTCTTTTACGGAGGGCTTTTGGGAGGCGCGGCAGGGCTCATAATATACCTCAGGCAGTTTAAGCTTCCTGCGCTTCCGTTTTTGGATTTATATGCATTTGCCCTTCCTTTGGGACATGCTGTGGGCAGGGTCGGATGCTTTTTCGCTGGCTGCTGCTATGGGCTTCCGTACGATGGTCCCATAAGCTGCACTTATGTTTCAACCGCCGGCATGACCCCGCTCGGAGTGCCGCTGTTTCCGATACAGCTGCTGGAGGCGGCTCTTCTTGTTGCATTATTTTCAGTTCAGTGCGTTTCAATTTGCATAAAACCAGGCGCGCAGGGTGTTCAGGTGTGCACATACTGCTTCGTATATCCGGTTATAAGGTTTACTCTTGAATTTTTCAGGGGCGACGCCGAACGCGGGGAAATCGGAGTCTTATCTACTTCTCAGATAGTGAGCGTTATTATAATTGTTGCCTGCGCCGCGTACATATTCATAATAAAAAACCGTAAAAATTTTATAAAATAAAAACACTATTTTTTGTCCCATAAAATTATTAATTTGTCTTGTAAAACACAAATATATTTAGTAATATATAATTGAGATTATATATTCGGGGGGACGGATATGGAAAATATCAGATTATATGCGTTTACGGATGAAGCAAGCCGGAGTATGGACGGTCAGATAGCCGCTGCAAAAAGAAATGCCCTTGACGGCGTCGAGCTGCGTGGAACAGAGCTTGGCAACGTGGCGGATCTGTCGTTTGTCGCGGCATGTTATGTCGGAAAGATGCTCCGCGACTCCAAAATAGGAGTTTGGTCGCTCGGTTCGCCTATAGGCAAAATAGGCGTAAGGGATAATTTTGCCCCTCAGCTTGAAAAGCTTAAGAATCTTTTGGAGTTGTGCCGGGTCTTTGGAACAAAGTATATAAGAATATTTTCTTTTTACATTCCCAAGGATGAGGATCCCGCAGATTGCCGTCAGGAGGTAATGGATAGGCTGGGAAAAATGGTTGAGATGGCTGCGTCATACGGCGTGACGCTCTGCCACGAGAATGAAAAGGGAATATACGGCGACAACTGGGAGAGATGTCTTGACATACTTAAGACATATCCTCAGATCAGAGGTATTTTTGACCCTGCGAACTTCGTTCAGTGCGGAGTTGATACCCTTAAGGCGTGGGAGGAGATTGGCGGATACATAGAGTATATGCATATTAAGGACGCTATGGCGGACGGCAGTGTTGTTCCCGCCGGCTGCGGCGCGGGTCATCTTAAAGAGATAATAAAAAGCTTTTTGGATATGGGAGGGCGTGATTTTACAATTGAGCCGCACCTTACCGTGTTCAAGGGTCTTGAGGAGCTTGAAAGAAGCGGCGAGCGCTCCGTGGCCTCCGATAAGTACGTTTACCCCGACCCTGACGCCGCGTTTGACGCCGCGTGCGTCGCGTTTAAAAAGCTTGTAAAGGAGCTTGAAGAATGAAAATAGGCGCTCAGCTTTATACCGTTCGGGATTTTTGCAAAAACCTCGAGGACTTTTCCGCGACCTTAAAAAAGGTTGCAGACATAGGCTACAAATACGTTCAGGTGTCAGGAAGCTGTGAGTTTGAGCCGGAGTGGCTTCGCGACGAGCTGCATAAGTGCGGCCTTGAGTGTGTCCTGACGCATACCCCGGCTGATAAGATACTTTCAGACCCGAGGCAAACGGCGATCGATCACAAAATCTACGGCTGCAGGTATATAGGGCTTGGTTGGAATGCATTTGACCTGAAATCCGGAGACACGCCCGAGGCGTTTTACGAAAAGTACATAGGCGCGGCAAGGGAAATCAGTAAAAACGGCTGCTACTTTATGTACCATAATCACGATCAGGAGTTTCAAAAATATGGCGGCGAGCTGATACTCGAGCGGCTGGCAAGGTCCTTTAAGCCTGAGGAAATGGGCTTTACTCTCGATACGTTCTGGATTACCGCAGGGGGTGGCGATCCGGCGTGGTGGATAGAACACCTTGCTGGAAGAGTGCCATGTATACATCTTAAGGATTTCTCCTACGGCAGGAAAATGGCTGTAGTAGGCGAGGGGAATATCAACTTTGACAGGGTGTTTCGCTGCGCGCAGGAGGCGGGAACGGAGTATATGCTCGTAGAGCAGGACGACTGCTATGGCGAAAGCCCCTTTGACTGCTTGAAAAGAAGCTACGATTACCTTGTATCAAGGGGATTTAATTGACCGCTTTATATTGCTGGAGGCTTTTATATGGATAAAATCAGACTTGGAATAATAGGAATAGGAAATATGGGCTCGGGTCATGCCAAGAGCGTGACCGGCGGGAAGTGCCCGGATTTTGAGCTGAGGGCGGTGGCGGATATAAACCCCGCAAGGCTGGAATGGGCGAAAAACGAGCTTGGAGAGGGTGTCGCGCTTTTTAACGACACCGAAAAAATGCTCGATTCCGGCTTGATAGACGCATGCATGATATGCGTGCCGCATTACGACCACCCCAAATACGCGATAGAGTGCATGAAAAGGGGAATACATGTAATGTGTGAAAAGCCCGCCGGAGTGTATACTCTCCAGGTGCGGCAGATGAACGAGGAGGCAGACAGGCATCCAGAGGTAGTATTTGCAATGATGTTCAACCAGCGCACCAACTGCGTTTACAGAAAGATGAGGGAGCTGGTGCAGTCCGGCATATACGGCGGGATAAAAAGGACCAACTGGATAATAACCGACTGGTATCGCCCGCAGGCGTATTATGATTCTGGAAACTGGCGCGCCACATGGAGCGGCGAGGGCGGAGGTGTGCTTTTAAACCAGTGCCCGCACCAGCTCGACCTTTGGCAGTGGATATGCGGCATGCCTAAAACGGTAGAAGCGCATCTGCACTACGGAAAGTGGCACGATATCGAGGTCGAGGACGACGTAACCACATATGTCGAATACGAAAACGGCGCAACCGGCGTATTTATCACCACAACGGGAGACGCCTGCGGCACAAACCGCTTTGAGATACAGCTTGATCGCGCGAAGATAATTGCCGAGCACGGAAAGCTTTTAGTGTGGGAGCTTGAGATGGCGGAGCAGGAGTTTTCAAGAACAAATAAATCCCCGTTCGGCTGTCCGAAGGCTACGCAGGTTGAAGTAGAGCTGGACGGCAGAAACGAGCAGCACGTCGGCGTTATAAACGCGTGGGGCGGCGCTATTTTAAGAGGCGAGCCCCTCGTCGCGGACGGAAGAGAGGGCATAAACGGTCTTATGCTTTCAAATGCCATGCACCTGTCGTCGTTTTTGGGCAGGGAGATAACAATGCCGTTTGACGAACAGCTTTTCAAGGATGAGCTTATGAAGCGGGTCGCAACATCAAGGAGAAAGACCGGCTTCGAGTCGGTAATTGCCGACACGGAGGGCACATATTAAAGCCGGACTCTGTTTGGCAAACTGCGGCCGGGGGATGATTTCGTATGGACAAGGTAAGGCTTGGGATAATAGGGCTAGGGAATATAGGCACAGCGCACGCCGGTACTGTTTACAGCGGGAAAATCAGCGGGATGGAGCTTGCCGCGGTGTGCGACATAGACGCAGGCAGGTTGGATTACGCGCAAAAATACTACGGCGGCGTAAAACTGTTTGACAGCAGCGCCGATTTGATTTGCAGCGGCGAATGCAGTGCGGTGCTTGTCAGCGTTCCGCATAGGCTTCACGCCGCGATAGCAAAGGACGCGCTGGCTAACGGGCTGGATGTTTTGTGCGAAAAGCCGGTCGATATATCCGTCAGCCGTGCGGCGGAGCTTAACGATGTAGCTGAAAAAAGCGGGAGGATATTTGCAATAATGTTCAATCAGAGGACTAATCCGCTTTTTAAAAGGCTCAGGGAGCTTGTTCGCGCAGGACGGCTCGGCAGGCTTAAAAGCTCGGCATGGATAGTGACGAACTGGTACCGTACGCAGTATTATTACGATTCCGGCGACTGGCGCGCCACATGGAGCGGCGAGGGCGGCGGAGTGCTTTTGAATCAGGCCGTGCATAATCTTGACATATGGCAGTGGATTTGCGGAATGCCGTGCGAGATAACGGCGTTTTGCGACAGCGCAAGGTATCATGATATAGAGGTGGAGGACGCCGCGACAATATTTGCAAAATACCCGGACGGCTCTACCGGCGTCTTTATCACATCTACCGGAGAGTGCCCCGGCACAAACCGCTTTGAGGTCTGCGGGGAGCTTGGTAAGGTCGTGATAGAGGACGGCAGGCTCAAATGGTGGCGCTTAAAGCGCTCCGAGAGGGATATATGCCAAAGCGCGAGGGACAGCTTTTATGACCCCGAGTGCGAATACACGGAGTATGTCCCAAATGAAATGGAAGCCGCTCATCAGGGGGTTATCCAGGCGTTTGCGGACGCGATTTTAAGCGGGAAGCCGCTTGTGGCTGACGGAAAAGAGGGCATAAACGAGCTTATGATATCGAACGCCGCGTACCTGTCGCAGTGGAAGGGTAACGTTCCGGTGCGGCTGCCCATAGATGCAGACGAGTTTGACAGGCTTTTGGAAGATATGATGAAAAAATCGCGGGTCAGGCAGGTCATTGAAAAAAGCGTCGGGGGCGGATATTCCGAGCGCTGGAGCGTAAAATGGTGAAAAAACAGGGGGCTGCACGGCTCCCTGTTTATTTATGCTTTGTCTGCGTTTTTTTGCGGCGCTTCGTTTTTTTCCTGACCGAAAATCCAAAGCTTCCTATCCTTTGACCGAGAGAATAATATTGCCCGTGGCAATACGCTATAAGCCCGGCCTTTTCAAGGCAAAGACGTCCGTTTTCATCTATAAGCTCCGGGTTGACGTTTACGGCGACAATGTCAGCTATAAACATATCGTGAGAGCCGAGCGGTATCACCCTGTCAACGCGGCATTCTATGCTCACGGGACTTTTGTCAAGCATCGGAGCTGTGACCTTTTGGCACTTTGAAACGCCAAGACCGAGCCTTGCAAGCTTGTCCTCGTTCCTGCCGGAACGCACGCCCAGGTAATCTGCAGCGGCGGTAAGCTCCCTTGTCACAAGGTTGATTACAAACTCGCCCGTTTGGCTTATGATATCATAGGAGTATCTTTCCCTGCGGATGGAGACGTACAGCTTAGGAGGGCTTGTATTTACCGTGCCGGTCCATGCGGCAGTCATTGCGTTTGGGCAATCTACGCTCCCGCAGCTCACTATCACTGCCGGAACAGGAGACAGTATCGCCCCTGAGCCGAACGGCACTTTATTTGACGTATTCATACGCCTCTTCCTCCGACGACACCGGTATTGCGCTTATTACCTCTATGCCGAAGCTGTCCTTATCGCGGGATGATTCCACTTGTCCTTCAACTGATTTTTTGATGCCGTATACTCCTGCCCTGCCGATTGCAGCCCTTGCAGCGCGATATAGTACGGGAAGTCTCAAACCGGCTTTTTTGCCATGCTTGCTCCCGCCGCCTAAAATCAGCCTTATCGCAACCGCCGCCGCTGCTGCCGTCAAAAGAGCAGCTATCCTTTCTGTGCTGAGCGCGTTCGAGTACGCGCATACCCCGCCTTTTTTAAAATTTATCTTTATCATTTGATTCTCCTGAATGCTGATAGTTTTAATTTAGCGTTATAAGCAGTGTAGCACATTTTTTTGCGCAATTCAACGTGCAAAAAGCCGGCTCGGAGAAGAGCCCCGAACCGGCAATATGCGCTGCAATTAAGCCTTGAATTCGGTCATCCAAAGACCGTGGAGATTGCAGTAAGCGTAGATCTTGCACTCCTTCTTATAGGGGAAGCGAGCTGTGGGAGCCTGCTCAGGGGACAAAACAACCTTTGTTTCAACGTTGTCGCAAACCTGAGAAATCCACATTATGTAGTGCTCCTTGGTCATAGGGTGCTCCACTGAGCCGACCTTTACGATAAGCTCGTCGCCGGAAACCTCTACAACAGGCAGGTGCTTCTCAGTCGCAGCCTCCGTTGTGTTCGGAGTCATAATCTCCATCTTTTTGCCGCAGCAGATGAGACGGTCTGTGTTTCCTAACACATCCTCTACAACGTTCCCACAGATGTTGCACTTTGCATAGCTGAATACTTCCTTCATGTTAATGTACCTCCTTTAAATTTTTAAAAGTGCCGTTGCTATCAAAAAGTACGCTAAAAGCGAAATAGCATCCACAATTGTTGTTAAAAACGGGCTTGCCATGACCGCAGGGTCAAATCCTATGGCTTTGGCGCCAATGGGCAATACACAGCCTATGACCTTAGCAATGAACACCGCGACAACAAGCGTCAGGCAAACGACGAGATCTACCATTGCCGTAATGTCGGTATTGCCGAGAAGGAGCCTGTCTACAAGCAGGATTTTTACAAAGTTTACAGCCGCCAGCACCACGCCGCAGATCACCGCAACGCGCATTTCCTTCCACAGCACCTTAAGCATGTCCTTAAGCCTTATGTCCCCTAAGGACAAGCTGCGGATTATTGTTGCGGAGGTCTGACCTCCGGCGTTTCCTCCGGTATCCATGAGCATAGGTATGAACGCTGTGAGCGCTACGCTTGCCGTAAGCTTTGCTTCAAACCCAGTTATTATCATTCCGGTAAACGTGGCTGATATCATCAGGAACAAAAGCCACGGGATTCTCTTTAGAAACGTCTCAAAAACACCGATTTTAAAATACGGCTTGTCTGTCGGCACGATAGCGGCCATTTTTTCGATATCTTCGGTGTTTTCATCCTGCAAAACGTCTATAGCATCGTCAACAGTTACGATTCCGACAAGCCGGTTTTCCCCGTCGACAACGGGAAGAGCCAAAAGGTCATATTTTGCCAGGGTGGCGGCAACTGTTTCCTTGTCCTCTTTGGTGCTTACGCTTATGACGTTTTCGTTCATTATTTGCTCGACCCTGGTGTCCTCAGAGGCTGTCAGGAGCTTCAGAAGCGATACTACGCCTATCAGCTTTCGCTCCTGGGTGACGTAGCAGGTGTAAATCGTCTCCTTTGCCACGCCTACCTTGCGTATTTTTTCAAACGCCTCAGCCACGGTCATATCCTTATTGAGATATACAAACTCAGGAGTCATCACGCTTCCTGCGCTGTCGTCCGGATATGCCAGCAGCTCGTTTATCTGCCGCCTTGTAGCCTCGTCGGTGTTTTTAAGTATCCTGCTCACAACATTTGCGGGCATTTCTTCGATGATATCTACCGTATCGTCCAAGAAAAGCTCGTCAATCATGTCTCGTATCTCCTTATCGGAGAAGGCGAGAATAAGCTGCTCCTGCTGCTCGGAATCAAGGTAAGCAAATGTTTCCGCGGCAAGCTCCTTTGGCAGAAGGCGGAACAGGATGGGAATGTCCTTTGGCTGGGCCTCGTCAAAAATAGAAGCGATGTCTGTTGGATTCATCTGATTCATTATCAGCTTCAGTTCGGCAAATTTACGCTGTTCTAACAGCTTGATAATGATATCAAATACTGTTGTTTTTTCCATATGAACCTCCAATTTTTCTAAAATTAGAGGGAAATAATCTTATCGGGCGCACTTATCACGCTTGCTGAGCAGGCAGCAGCCCGATATGCGATTTTCCCTCGGGGCGTGTTGGCGTCCACAATTTTCACTCCTTATAGCTGTAATGCATAAAATCTATGCGAGATTATTTTACAACATTCAAATCCCTCTGTCAAGAAAGACAAGCTATATAATAGTTTAAGATTACCTTAAAAACCCACAAAAATTCATGATTGAACAGCAATTTTTTATTGGTATGCATTGATATACAAAGAGTATCTGATATAATGAAATCAGCATATAGGCATGTGCTGCGGCGTTGCGAATTTTTAGCTGTATACAGGAGGCGATTATGGAAAAGGTATTATTTAATGACGGATGGAGCTTTGCTCTGAAAAATATCGGCGAAAAGCCGCATGAGAGTGATTTTGCCCCGGTGGATATTCCGCACGACTGGCTTATCCACGACACCCGAAATCTTTACGGCGACGGAGACGGGTTCTATAAGAAGAAATTCTTTTTATCAGATGTTGAGGACAGCGTTTATATCGTAAGGTTTGACGGCGTGTACATGGACAGCGAAATCTTTTTAAACGGGGAAAAGATTTTTGAGTGGAAGTATGGTTATACAAGCTTTGACGTTTCTCTGGACAAGGCCGTCGAGGGAGAAAACGAGCTTGTGGTAGCGGTTCACCATAAATCGCCCAACACCCGATGGTACTCGGGAGCGGGAATATTCAGAAACGTGTACATCACAAAATCGGGTAAAAGCCGTATACTTCCCGACGGAGTATATTTCAGCTGCGCTAAAGAGGACGACGGCTGGAGGGCAAACATCGATGCCGAGGCAGTGGGAGAGGGCGAGGCAAAGATAGTTCACACGTTTATCGACGCTGAAGGAGACGTATGCGTTTCCTGTGGAACAGACTGCGTTCTTTCCCGCGAGACGGCGGTTTCTCATGCGGAGCTTTTGATTGAGGACCCACATCTGTGGGATGTAAGCGACCCGTATCTTTATACTTTAAAAACAGAGCTGATATCCGGCGGCGAAAGCGTTTATGAGGTCAGCCAGAGTGTAGGCTTCAAGACTGCTGAGTTTACATGCGACCGCGGATTTTTCCTAAACGGCAGACCGCTTAAAATACACGGGGCGTGTATGCACCACGACATGGGCGCTCTCGGCTCAGCTGTCAACAAAAACGCCATCCGGCGGCAGCTTGAAAAAATGAAGGAGATGGGGATAAACTCCGTCAGGACCTCACACAACCCGCCTGCGCCGGAGCTTATGGATCTGGCTGACGAAATGGGGCTTCTTGTCGATTCCGAGATTTTCGATATGTGGGAGCTGAAGAAGACTGAATATGACTACGCGAGGTTTTTCCCGCAGTGGCACGAGCGCGACGTCAGGAGCTGGATAAGGCGGGACAGAAACCATGTCAGCATTATAATGTGGAGCATAGGAAATGAAATATACGATACCCACGCCTCAAGCAGGGGAGAAGAAATAATAGAGGAGCTGAAAAGGTGTGTGAGGATAGACGATTACAGGTCAGCTCACCCGATAACCCTTGCTTCAAACTACATGCAGTGGCAGGGCGCTCAGAACTGCGCGGAGCACGTGGATGTAGTAGGCTACAACTATGCCGAAAGGCTGTACGACACGCACCATGCGAGCCATCCGGAGTGGATAATATACGGAAGCGAGACCGGCTCTACCGTTCAGTCGAGAGGCATTTATCATTTCCCCGCGTCGAAGATGACAAGCACCCACGACGACCACCAGTGCTCCTCTCTTATGAACTGCGCGACAGGTTGGGGCTCGCCAAGCGTTGAGTACAATATAATTCAGGACCGCATACGCGATTTTTGCTTAGGGCAGTATATCTGGACGGCGTGGGATTACATCGGAGAGCCCACGCCCTACTGGACCAAAAACTCGTATTTCGGGCATATCGACACGGCAGGATTTCCAAAGGACAGCTTTTATGCGTATAAAGCGGAATGGGCGGGTCAGGATGCGAAGCCGTTCGTGCACCTGTTCCCGTATTGGGATTTCAACGAAGGTCAGCTTATAGATATATTTATATACTCAAACTGCGCAAAGACCGAGCTGATTGTGAACGGAAAGTCGCTTGGCTGTTTTGAGCACGACCATTTTGGCGACGGAAAGCTGTCGGGACGGTGGCAGGCGGAGTATCACAAGGGGTATATACAGGCTGTGGGATATGACGAAAACGGCAACGAGCTTTGCCGTCAGACCCGACGCTCCTTCGGCGACGCCGCAAGGATATGCCTTACTCCTGACAAGCATGAGCTTAAGGCAGACGGTGAGGATTTGATATTTGTAGAAGTAAGCATGCTTGACCGTGACGGAAACCCTGTTGAAAACGACCGTTCGCGGGTAAATATCTCGGTTGACGGCGCGGGCAGGCTGATAGGGCTTGACAACGGGGATTCCACAGATTACGGGCAGTACAAGCAAACGCAGAGAAAGCTCTTCGGCGGCAAGCTCATCGCCGTCATAGCGGCTAAGGAATATGCCGGAAAAATCACCGTAAGGGCGTCCTCTGCCGGACTTTGCGACAGCGAGCTTGAGCTTGAGGCCGTTCCGGCTGAAAAGCGCCGCGGGGTGTGCTGCTCCTTTGAAAATACCCCCAGCGCGCCGTGTCTTGAAGTGCCGGCAAGAAAAATCGAGCTTTCTGTGCCGCAAAGAAATCTTACGCCGGAATCGGGAGAATGCGTTATAGGCGCAAAAATACTTCCTCTTGGCTCTACCTATACCGCCGGCGACGTAGGCTTTAAGGTGATAACGGAGGCGGGAGTCGAGACTAATATCGCAAGAGTAGAGACTGTACCGGATAAAACAGTCCTGATACCGGTTGCGGACGGAAGCTACAGGCTCAGGGCATACTGCAAAAACGGGACGGAATACGAAGAGGTAATATCCGAGCTGGAGATGTCAAATTCCGGATTCGGTCAGGCATCCTTTGACCCATACGGCAAAATGGTCTATGCATCGCTTTACACGCGCGCAAGCCACCCGCTTCAGAACGTCTTTGAGGGAGGAGTAATTACTCCTGCGGACGGCGACAGCGTCGTAGAGTTTGATAACGTGGATTTCGGCGGCGCGGGTTCGGACGAAATAAGGGTAGGATTGTATCTTAACAGCTCCGAAAGTATACCGTTTGATATTACGGACGACTGCGGAAACCTTATAGGCAGCTTTGTTTTTGATCTCCCGCCGTGGTGGAATCATTATCAGTACCAATCGTATAAGCTTTCTAAGAAGCTTCGCGGCACTAAAAATCTCAGATTTATATTCCACATGCGGGTTTCATTCCAGGGCTTTCAATTTATTCGGAGCACCAGGGTAAACGAGCTCATCCCCGCGACTGAAAACAGCCGCATATACGGCGATTCGTTTACTGTGTTCGAGGATGGCGGCTGCATAAAGCGCATCGGAAACAACGTCACTGTCGAGTTTAACGGCTTCGATTTCGGCGAGGAGGGCGTATGCGAGGTGGAAATACGCGGCATGTCGAGAAACAAAAACGACACCCTTCACCTTCGGTTCGTCACTCCGGACGGTCAGGACAATCAGATAGTGGAGTTTGAGGGAACGGACGCTCCTGTGACGAGAAGGTTTAAGCTGTCTAGGATATGTGGAAAAGCGGACGTAAGGCTTGTTTTCCTGCCAGGCTGCGACTTCGATTTATATTCCATAAAATTCATCGGCTGATTGCGGTATTGCACTGCGGCACGGCTTGTGGTAAAATAATAAAGTTACAATGCTTTTTTATACGGAGGAATATATGCTGCTTATAGACGAGCTAAACCAGAAGCTTTCGGAATACCGTCCCAAGCTTGAGGAGCTGCATTCTGTTTTGAACATAGAGGCTGCCAGTGAGGAAATCGAGCAGCTTCACAACAAGGCTGCCGAGCCGGGCTTTTGGGACGATATCGAAAAATCACAGAAGGTTTTGCAAAGGACAAAGTCGCTTGAAAATGCCGTTGAAAACGACAGAAGGCTTAACTCTCAGGCCGAAGACATCGCGACAATGATAGAAATGTACAACGAGGAAAACGACGAAAGCCTGATAGAGGACATAAAAAGCGAGCTTGAGGATTTCTGCGGCAAGATAGATAAGCTGACTATTTCAACCCTGCTCACCGGCGAATACGACCACTCAAACGCTATTTTGAATTTCCACGCGGGAGCGGGCGGCACAGAGGCCCAGGACTGGACTCAAATGCTGCTCAGGATGTATATACACTGGGGCGAGCAGCACGGCTATAAGGTTTCTGTGCTTGACGTGCTTGACGGCGCGGACGCGGGCATAAAGAGCGCCTCGGTGATCGTTGAAGGCGAGAACGCCTACGGGTATCTGAAGAGCGAGGCGGGCGTTCACAGGCTGGTGAGGATATCTCCGTTTGACGCTTCCGGCGCGCGACACACTTCGTTTTCAGCCCTGGAGGTCACCCCTGTTATCGAGGAAGACCTGAGCGTGCATATAAGACCTGAGGATCTTAAGATAGACACCTACCGCGCAAGCGGCGCCGGAGGACAGCATATTAATAAGACGTCCTCCGCGGTAAGAATCACGCATATACCCACCGGTATCGTATGTGCGTGCCAGACACAGAGAAGCCAGGTGCAGAATAAGGAATATGCGATGAAGATGCTTATCTCAAAGCTCGTTGAAATCAAGGAAAGGGAGCATCTGGCTAAGATAGAGGATATAAAAGGCGTGCAGAAGGAGATTGCATGGGGCTCGCAGATACGCTCATATGTATTCATGCCGTATACTCTTGTAAAGGACCACAGGACCGGCTATGAAACCGCAAATGTCCAGGCGGTAATGGACGGAGATTTAGACGGGTTTATAAACGCTTATTTAAAGGCGCTTTCAAGCGGAACTCTTGAAAGCTGACAAATTAAAAAGGCGCAGAGCGATATCGTCCTGCGCTTTTTTATTTATTCGACTGCCCGCTTAAAGTACGGCAGGATGCGCTGATGCTTCAGCGGCTCGTTAAAGAGGCAGTGCCTTAAAAAGTCCTCGAAATATATTGCCGGCACGGACACGATAAGCCACAGGGTGGAAAACGGCAGGCATATCTGTCCCATAAGGTTAAGCGGCATGTCGGAGTAGTCCCACACTCTCAGACCCAGAATGAGGTTGATATACACTCCGGACATGAACTCCACAGCTGTGACGGCTGCGCTTGAAACCACCGCCTGAAGTAAAAGGCATGGTTTTGCATGAAATTCGTCCAGCCCGCCTATTATGAAAAAGCAAAGTCCTCCTACAAAAAACATCGAGATATGCGTCTGTCCTCTCCATGCAATCTCAAGAAGCCCATATCCAAGCCCGCCGGCGCAAAAAAGCGCAAAGCCCTTGAGAAACCTCATTCGCATCACTCCTTATGTTTACTGATAATCATTACTGCTATTATTAGCGTGGACATCCGAATAATTCGCGCAGGAATAAAATTTTTCCTGCTTTTTTGTATGTATTTCCGAAACAGTTGACAATTTAAGCGCACTGTGATAAAATACAGCTGGAAAAGGCTAAGACGAAGAGTGGAGATGTTGTCTGCCGTGCAGAGAGGCGGTGCTTTGGTGAAAACCGCCGGCAGTATGCGTTTGCCTGTAGCTTCCGAGCCGGCGGGAAGAAAGCAGGTCCGAGTAGAACCCGCCCGTGAGCGCGCGTTACGCGCATTTAAAGTGGTGATTATTCGCAATTTGAGTGGTACCGCGGGAATTCTCGTCTCAAAGCATGGCTTTGAGACGCTTTTTGTTTTATAATAAAATTTTGTCTTATCAGAAAGGAAGGATATAAATGCGAAAAGAGCTCGGCAAGCTCTACGAGCCTAAGGATGTAGAGGATAAAATATATAAGTATTGGCTCGACAACGACTGCTTTAAGGCAGAGCCGGATCCGAACAAAAAGCCGTATACTATTGTGATCCCGCCTCCGAATATAACCGGTCAGCTTCACATGGGTCACGCTTTGGACAATACTCTTCAGGACATACTCATAAGATACAAGAGGATGTCAGGCTATTGCGCGCTCTGGCTTCCCGGAACGGATCACGCCTCCATTGCGACGGAGGCGAAAATCGTCGAGGCCATGCGCAAGGAGGGCCTTACCAAGGAGGATGTCGGCAGAGATGGCTTCTTGAAGCGCGCTTGGGAGTGGAAGGAAAAGTACGGCGGCAGGATTATATCCCAGCTTAAGAAGCTCGGTTCTTCCTGCGACTGGTCGCGCGAGAGGTTTACTCTTGACGAGGGGTGCTCCAGGGCTGTAAAAGAGGTATTTGTAAAATACTATGAAAAAGGACTTATATACAGAGGCGAAAGGATAATCAACTGGTGTCCGCATTGCCGCACCTCTATTTCCAACGCAGAGGTGGAGTACGAGGATCAGGCGGGTCACTTCTGGCACCTAAGATATCCGCTGACCGACGGCTCAGGCTGGCTTGAGCTTGCGACGACCCGTCCTGAGACGCTTTTGGGAGATACCGCGGTAGCGGTCAATCCCAAGGATGAAAGATATAAGCAGTACGTCGGAAAAACGGTCACGCTTCCTCTTGTGGGGCGCGAAATACCGGTTGTCGCAGATTCATATGTAGATATGGAATTCGGAACTGGAGTCGTAAAGATTACGCCTGCTCACGACCCCAACGACTTTGAGGTCGGCTTAAGGCACAATCTTCCGGTTATAAATGTCATGACCGACGACGCGAAGATCGTAGACGATTACCCAAAGTATGCGGGAATGGACCGCTTCGACGCAAGAAAGGCGATAGTCGAGGACCTCGAGGCGGGCGGATACCTTGTAAAGGTGGAGGAGCACGAGCACAACGTAGGCACATGCTACCGCTGCGGGACTACGATAGAGCCCAGGGTGTCGCTTCAGTGGTTTGTTAAGATGGCCGATCTTGCAAAGCCCGCTATCGACGTAGTCAGAAACGGCGATATAAAATTTGTGCCCGAGCGGTTTGAAAAGAACTACTTCAACTGGATGGAGGATATACGCGACTGGTGCATATCCCGTCAGCTCTGGTGGGGGCACAGGATACCGGCGTTTTACTGCGACGACTGCGGCGAGATGGTCGTAACCAAGGAGGACGGCGCACTCTGCCCGAAATGCGGCAAGCCTATGCGCCAGGACCCCGACACGCTTGACACATGGTTCAGCTCCGCGCTCTGGCCGTTCTCAACGCTCGGCTGGCCGGAAAAAACCAGGGACCTTGAATACTTCTATCCCACCTCAACCCTTGTAACAGGCTATGATATCATAACCTTCTGGGTGTCGAGGATGATAGTCGCGGGTATGGAGCATATGGGTGAGAAGCCGTTTGACACCGTGCTTATTCACGGTCTTGTAAGGGACTCGCAGGGCAGGAAGATGTCAAAGTCTTTGGGAAACGGCATAGACCCTCTCGAGATAATTGACAAATACGGGGCTGATGCGCTCAGATTCATGCTCGCCTCAGGCAACTCCCCCGGAAACGACATGAGATATTCCGACGAAAAGGTCAAGGCGTCCAGAAACTTTGCAAATAAGCTTTGGAACGCCACAAGGTTTATCATGATGAACCTGCCGGAGGATATGGAAGTAACGGGAGAGCTTCCCGATGTGCTTGAGCTTGAGGACAGGTGGCTGGTGTCAAAGCTAAACACCCTTGCCAAAGAGGTAAACGACAACCTTGAAAAGTTTGAGCTGGGCGTTGCGGTGTCCAAGCTTTACGACTTTATCTGGGATATCTACTGCGACTGGTATATAGAGCTTACCAAGCCGCGCATACAGGCGGGCGGTAAGACCGCGCTGTCTGCTCAGAGGGTGCTTGTCTGGGCGATAATAAGGATACTCAAGCTTTTGCACCCGTTTATGCCGTTTATCACAGAGGAGATATGGCAGGCGCTCAAGGGAGGGACTCCGCTTATGCTCGAGAGATTCCCGGTATATGAGGATAAGCTTTCGTATGCGGAGGACGAAGCGAACTTTGAAAAGATTATAATTGCCATAAAGGGCATAAGAAACCGCCGCGCCGAGATGAACGTGCCGCCGTCAAGAAAGGCGGAGCTGTTTATCGAGACGGCGCAGCAGGATGTGTTTGAAAAGGGAATAATGTTCTTTGAAAGGCTCGGATACGCGTCTAAAGTTGAGATTTCCGGCAAGGTCGAGCTTAGCGACGCCGTTACTATCGTTACGGACAGCGCAAGGCTGTTTATCCCGCTGAGCGAGATTATAGACAAGGACAAGGAGCTGGCAAGGCTCAATAAGGAGAAGGCCTCCGTCCTTAAGGACATACAGATAATTTCAGGCAAGCTTACAAACGAAGGGTTTATGGCAAAAGCTCCCGCCCAGCTTATCGAGGCGGAGAAGCTCAAGCTGGAAAAGGCAAAGGAGAAGCTGGAAAAGATAGAGCAGTCGATAGCGGCTATGTAGCTGAAAGGGTGGGCTTATGGAATACCAAGTTGAAAACAGGTTCTCAAGAAGGCATCCGCTTATTTGCGGCATATTCGTTGCGATAATATTCATGCTGTCGATAAACATACCCGCAGTACTGTTGTCGCTGTTTGGGCATCCGTTCTTTTTGAACAACGGTGATTTTTTGCTTCAGGGAACGGTTGAAAGCGTAGGCTCGCTGGTTGCAATACTTCTGGTATCGGCGTTTGGTTACGGGAAGATATGGTCTGAAAAGGGGACCGGATTTGCAAAAGGGCTTGACTGCTCGGCGTATTTCCTGCTGATGTCGTTTTTGTCGCTTTTCAGCGTCGGGCTTATGCTTTTGTCGGAGGATCAGCTTCCCGAGACAGAGCCTGCCTGGAAAATCGCTGTGTTTGTGGTGACGATCTTGCTCATAGGTTTTGCAGAGGAGACATATTTCAGAGGGATAATATCAAACCTGTTCCTTGACAAGCACGGGAGCGACCCTGCGGGGGTATGGTGCGCTGTTATCGGCTCGGGATTTGTATTCGGGCTGATGCACCTTATAAATATTTTGGGTTCTGACCCCGTCGGAGTTCTGGTGCAGACGTTCAGCGCCTGCATGATGGGTATGGCTCTCACGGCGATATACTACCGGTGCCGCAATATTTGGGTGCTGATATTCGTTCATGCGTTTGTGAACTTCTGCGGAGCGTTTACGGCGGGAGTGTTCTCGGGAGGCTCTCTTTCCGGAACAATAAGCTCTTACGCACCGGAGCAGCTTGTGTCCGCTTTACCGTATCTGATAGTTACGCTGGTTTTGCTCCGTCCTTCAAAGATGCGCCAGATAATAGCTCTTCATAACGGTGTGGACGCTTTGCAGCTTCCCGAAAAGCTCGAATCCTCCAAACGCTCTAAACTCAGCCGAGGGATTGCCGTAGCGGCAGCGGTTATTATATCGATAGCAGTCATAGCCGGATGCTATTATTTCAGCTTTGAAAGAGTGGTAATCAGCTACAGCCGGTCGGATACGTGGAACGGGGAGGACAGCTTCAGCGAAGTTACCGACAGCTTTACCGTCGATGAAACGGGGTATTACACCTACACCTTTTCAAGCTATTCTTCAAGTTCCAGCGCTGTGACGATATTCAACGTTTATGAAAACGGCATCCTTATATACTCGGCAGAGTGTCAGGGCAACGGAAGCTACTCCATAAACATCGAGATGTACGATACCTCAACATATGCAGTGGAATTTGTATACGATTATTCTAGAGTGGAGGATAGGAGCGAAAGTTATCAGACATCGTTGGATGTAGTAAAGGCGTTTTAGTTAGTAAATAGACCGTCCCGATATTTCGGGACGGTCTATTTTTGAAGCCTGCTTCTAAGGTAAAGAAGCAGCTTTTTTTCTTTTCTTGAGACCTGAACCTGCGTCAGACCAAGTTCATTTGCCGTGGCCTGCTGGGTCATAAGACGGAAGAACCTGCAATATATCAGGCGTCTGTCGGTCTCATCAAGCTCTGAAATTACTTGTTTCAGCGCCAAAGAATCGGTAATTTCCACATCGGGCGCGTCCACAGGCAAATCTATCTGAGGGCTGTCCTGCTCGTCGCCTGCCGGTGTGAGGCTTATCGCGGGCTGGCTGACGCCAAGAGCCTCGATTACCTCCACGCGCTCGAGCCCCGTCGCAAGGCAAATCTCGCTTATGGATATGGCACGCCCGTTTTCACGCTCAAATTTTTCCGAAAGCTTGGAAATCATTATTGCGCGTTCCTTTATGATTCTTGACACCTTAAGCGCTCCGCCGTCGCGGAACAGCCGGCGTATTTCTCCTAATATTACAGGTACGGCATAGGTGGAAAATCTAACACCTCGGGTTTTGTCAAACGCCTTTACCGCCTTTACAAGACCTACGCAGCCGGCACTGTAAAGCTCCTCATATTCTATGCCCTTGCCGCGGAAGCGCCCTGCGCACAGCCTTACAAGTCCGAGGTTGCCCTCGACGCTTACTTCGTCTGAATCTAAATAGGTATCGTTTTTTGTAAACATCTTATATTATCTTTGTTTTAAGTCTCTTTGTAAGTGTTACGGTAGTGCCGTACCCTATACGGCTTTTTACCTTAACGCTGTCGCAGAAGCTCTCCATTACCGAAAATCCAAGACCTGAGCGCTCTTCTTCGGGAAGAGTAGTGTAAAGCGGTTCCATCGCTTTTTGCACATTCTCGATGCCGCAGCCCCGATCTTTTATTTTTATGTAGATAAGGCCGTCGGAAAAGGCCTTTGCGCTAAGCTCTATTTCGCCTACGCCCTGTCGGTAGGCATGTACTATGCAGTTTGTTACTGCCTCGCTGACTGCTGTTTTTATGTCGCTCAGCTCGTCTATCCTCGGGTCGTAAAGAGCTACGAATCCGCTTATTGCCGTTCTGGCATACTTTTCGTTTACCGACAGAGAGGGAAATCTCAGCTTCATTTCGTTTATGGGTTTATGTGCCATGTTATCACCTTTCTTCATAATTTTACGAGCGCACTTCCTTTGATATGCTGACCAGCTTGTCCATTCCGGCAAGCAGCATAACCTTTTCTATATACTCCGGAAGATTTACAAGCTCCACCTTCCCGCCTATAAGCTTCATGTTCTTGTATCTGCCCATTACCAGACCGACTCCGGAGCTATCCATAAACGTGACGCCGGAAAAATCAAGCTTTAAAACACGCGGACGGTTGTCGTTTATAGCTGTGTCGATGTCCATGCGCAGCCAGGTGGCGGAGTGGTGGTCTATTTCGCCTGTTATGCGGGCGGTTAAAGTGCCTTGCTTGTCCGAGCTGACGTAAACAGCCATAGGATGATCCCCCTTACTCATCTTTTTAATAAATTTTAGACCTGCCCAGCCGAAAAAATTGTTGAAAAAATAAAATTAAAAAAAATTTAA
>DBFJJS010000012.1:0-227225 GCA_048393055.1 Candidatus Faeciplasma sp. | reverse complement strand
ATTTATAAACGAACTGTTCGGTCACACTGTGAGCGACAAGAAGGGTAAGCCTACCAACGCCGAATTTATCTCACTTATCGCTTCCAGGCTTAAGGCTCCTTACAATAGCTTGTGGGGGTAGGGGCAAATAATTATTGCATTTTTAAAAATCATATGCTAAACTGATATCAGTACATAATTACACGCAAAATTGTACGAAATCATTGAAAGGAGCTTGGCAATAATGACTACGGCGGCGAGCATAACTTTAACAAACAAGCTTAGCCCGATTCATTTTAATTGTCAAATGCAAAATTGCACAAGTTTTAAAAGCGTACTTTGTCTATCTGTACAATAGGCATAGTATGCCTTTTTTGTTGCGTACATTTGTGTATATTAAATTGAAAGGATGATGAAGGTGAAAACATCAAAAATTTTTGCATGCTTGATGGCAATTGTAATGACAATCAGTCTCTTGCCGGCGGCAGCCTATGCGGACGAACCAAATAAACCGACTACACTTATGGTCAACGGAGAAAATATTATCAATGCCGAAGGCAATACCGTGGTCTGCGGAAATGGAAAGGCGGTATATGACTCTGTAAGCAACACGTTAACATTAGAAAACGCTACAATTGATAATGAATACGTTAATGGCAGTATTTATTCTAACGGCGACTTGACTATAAACCTAATCGGCGCCAACACCATTACATTGACCGGAAATACTTCTTACGGAATCTACCTACCCATCGGCCGCTCCCTTACAATTACGAGCAGCGACGGCTCTGGTCAATTAAGTGTCGGCGGACGCATTCTGATATTCGGCGATACTACCATCAGCAACTGCACGTTAACGGTAACATCTAACGAGGTCAACGACAGACTTCTTGACGTCGAAAATGGCAACTTGAATATAATCAACTCCACAGTAGTGGTAAAGTCACTTTTTGCCGAAGATCTAAGCGATTTTAACCCTTATTATGCTATTTTTGCATATGGCGAAATAAATATATCAGACAACAGCAACGTGGACGTTGAATGCACTAAGCTTGGAATGCACGCCGAAGAATCTATGAGGATCTCCAACAGTAAGGTAAAAGCGGCTTGCAGTGGAGAATATGTAGTTTATTATGGAATCGATTCAACTGATACCATCTTAATCGAAGGCAATTCCGACGTATTAGGAATCGGCGGAATCGACGCAAAAAACGGTATGACAATATCTCCGGCAAGCGGAAGCATGCTTGATATAAAGGTTGGAATCATGGAAAACGGGGAAACCGGAGCAACACGCTTTGAAGATTCTCCTTACAGCTCTCAAATCACCTTTGACGCTGATGCTATGAGCTCTTTATTCGGCGGAAAGACATATGCTCATATAAGCGAACATACCCACGTTTATGACCAGCAGGTTATGAGCGACGAATACCTTGCGTCAGCGGCTTCCTGCACCGTTCCTGCGTCATACTACTACTCCTGTGAATGCGGAGCGGCAGGAACACAGACCTTCTCCGGAACAGAGCTTGCCGAGCATGTTATAAGTACAAATTGGACATCTAACGGAATCGGTCACTGGCATGCATGCGCAAACTGCGATACAATGTTTGATTATACATCCCACAGCCTTGTATTCGTCGTAGACGTATACGCAACCGACAGCTTCAACGGCTACGGTCATTACGAATGCACAGTATGCGGCTATGAGTCCGGCAGAGTAACAACATACCCCGCACAGACTGAGCCGGAAGTACCCGAAACTCCCTCTGACCCCGGCGACACGGTAATCGTCGATGAGGAGGAAATCGAGATAGAAGACCCGATAGAGGGAGGCTTTGCTCAAACCGAGCTGGTAGTGCTGAGGTAACCGGTGCTTTAATTTACATATATACGCACTAAAGCGGAGGATATATGTCCTCCGCTTTTTATTTCCGCGATATGCTAATTCAAAGAGCTTTCGTCAAAAAGTCTTTTCACGCGTCGGGCAAGCCTTTCTCCCTGCGAAGACCCGAGATAGCCCGACTCGAAAAGCCGCTCTGCCTCTTCCCTTGCGGAAGTAATCATATGTGAATCCGCCGCGTCCGCAATTTTAAGCTTCGGCAAGCCGTGCTGCTCTTCTCCGAAAAAGTTTCCCGGACCTCTTAGCTGAAGGTCCATCTCCGATATCTTGAACCCATCGGGGAAATCCACAAGCGTTCTCAGGCGCTTTTTAGCCTCGTCCGACCTGCTGTCTGTTATAAGTATACAATACGACTGGAAGCTTCCTCTGCCAACGCGCCCGCGAAGCTGATGGAGCTGGCTTAATCCGAACCTGTCCGCATCCTCTATAAGCATTATCGCCGCGTTGGGAACGTCTACTCCGACCTCCACAACGGTAGTCGAGACAAGAAGATCTATCCTTCCATCCTTAAACGACTGCATTACGCTTTCTTTTTCCTGCGGCGGCATCTGCCCGTGCAGAACGGCAAGCCTAAACTCCTTAAACATACCGTTTTTCAGCTCGCGCGCGCAGCCGGTCACGTTTTTTATGCCCGAGCCGTCCTCGTCCTCTATGGAGGGACAAACCACATACGCCTGCCTTCCCTGTTTCAAAAGCCCCGCTACAAAGCCGTACGCCCGCTCGCGGAGCTTTCCCGTTACAGCATAGGTCTTCACCGCCAGCCTTCCCTTAGGCAGCTCCCCCAATATTGAAATATCAAGCTCTCCGTATATCATCAGAGCAAGTGTTCTCGGTATCGGGGTCGCGCTCATGACAAGCCTGTGCGGATTTTCGCCCTTTTCCGCAAGCAGCCCCCGCTGACCGACGCCAAACCTATGCTGCTCGTCCGTTATGACAAGAGCCAGCCTTTTAAAACGGGTAGACTGCCCTATAAGGGCGTGAGTGCCGACGGCAACGTCGTACTCCCCCGCCTCAAGCCCCTGCCTTACAGCCGATTTTTCCCTTGCGGAAAGCGAGCCCTTCAGCAGCGCCACCCTCACGCCGAGCGGCTCTAAAAAGCCGCACAGGGTTTTATAGTGCTGGTCGGCGAGTATCTCCGTCGGAGCCATCAGGCAGGACTGGCAGCCGTTAAGATATGCAAAATAGCAGCACGCCGCCGCAACCGCCGTTTTTCCCGAACCAACGTCGCCTAAAATAAGCCTGTTCATCGGCACACTTTGTGTCATATCCCTAACGCACTCCGCTATCGCCTGCTTTTGCGCCCCTGTCAGCTCAAAGGGAAGCGCGCCGTAGTAACCGCTCAGCGGCTTGCTCTTAAGTGCATAGGCGGTGAGACTTCTGTTTCTTCGCCTTAAGCTGAGCATCCCGAGCTGCAGGTCTAAAAGCTCGTCAAAGGCAAGCCTTTTTCTTGCGGACTGCATTTTTCCCATAGATTGCGGGAAATGCACCTGTCTGAGCGCTTCATCGCACGGCATAAACCCGAGTTCTTTTATCATGGCAGCCGGAAGCGCCTCACAGCTTTCCCCGTCGAGAAAAGCAAGCGCGTTTTTTACACAGCCCCTGAGCACTCCGGCGCTAAGCCCAGCGGTGAGAGGGTAAACGGGTATTATCCTGTCTGGAGCATTCGCGCTGAGTACCATCGGCGACGAAATCTCGCGGCTTGTGAGGTTTCCCGTCACCTTGCCGTAAAGGATATAATCCTCCCCCTCGCGAAGCCGGTTATAAAGATAGACGGAATTATATATAATCACGTTCATGTCGGACACTCCGTCCGTACACACAACGCGGTATATCCTCATATTTTTTCTGATGATATCAGCAGGGCGCTTTTTTACCACGCGCACCCGCACGGCGTTCATCTCGTCAAGCGCCGTATCCGATATCATCACCGTTTTGCTCAGGTCTATATAGCTTCTCGGAAAGTGATAAACAAGGTCACGCACGGTAAAAACGCCGAGCTTTTCAAACAGCTCCGCGCGTTTAGGGCCTACGCCCTTAAGATACTTTACGCTCTGGTCAAGACCCATGATATCGCCTCCGGAAACTATGTATTGAAAATATTATACGAAACTAACGCCGTCTTTTCAAGAACTTTATTGACAACCGGCTCTGACCGGTATACACTTTAGCTGTAATATACCCTCGCAGAGAAAGGTTGTACATATGAATTTTTACAAAGACATAGAGTGCGCGATTTTTGATCTTGATGGCACCCTGATAAAGTCCGACGAAGCCTGGCGGCATGTAGACGAGCTTTTCATGGCGAAAAGAGGGCTTTTGATACCTGATGATTTTTACGATAAGGTGAGCACGATGAACCTGTCGCAGGCGGCGGAATATGTGATAAGCGAGTGCGGTGTCGCCGATTCAAAGGAGTCGGTAATACAGGAGTGGCTTGCAATGGTGCGCCATGAATACGCAAGCGTAATCCCGATGATAGGCGGAGCGAAGGAATTTTTGCAGTGCCTTAAGAAAAGCGGCGTCAAAATAGCTCTTGCCACAGCCTCCAGCCCTGAGCTTTATCTGCCCTGCCTTAAGCGCCACGGCGTTCTTACGCTGTTCGACGGATTTTCCACCACAAGCGAAATAAATCGCAAAAAGGGCTGTCCCGACATATACCTGCACGCCGCCAACAAGGTGGGTGCGCGCGCCGAAAAATGCGCGGTGTTTGAGGACATATACCTCGGCTGCGTAGGAGCAAAGGCTGCGAAAATGTACTGCGTCGGGGTTCTTGAGGAGCATGGAAGCGGCGATGCAGGCAAATTCTTAAGCGTATGCGACATGGTTATAAAAAATTTTTACGACATACTCTAAAAGCTAAAAAGCCTCCCGGGGCATATCCCCGGGAGGCTTTTTTTACTGCTCCGGCTCGGGCTTTTACACGCCGGCTTTTTCATTTAGCAATCCACCTGCTGCGGTAATTTTTTTAATCTCGGGAGCGGCCCTATTGTAGGTCAGGGTAAGCTCCTTAAGCTTTTTTGACAGAGCGGGACTGAGATCTGTTTTGGATATCCTCCAGCGCCAATTGAGTCCGACCGTAGAGGGGACGTTTATCCTTGTTTCGTTGCCATAACCCAAAAGATCCTGCGGCTGCGCTATCGCAACCTCCGCCACACTCGACCACGCCAGCCTTAAAAGCCCGTCGGGTATCTCCTCCCTGTCCTTTATTCCAATATATCTAAGGCAAAACTCGAGGCTTTCGCCGCTGAGACCGTCAGCCCAGCCTCTCGCGGTGTCGCTGTCGTGAGTGGAGGTGTACACGACGCAATTTGACGATTCAAAATTACAGGGCAGATACGTGCTTGACGCCGAAGGGTCAAACGCAAACTGCAAAACCTTCATCCCGGGATATCCCGCGTCGCAAAGCAGCCTCTTAACGTCCTCGGTTACAAAGCCCAAGTCCTCCGCGACTATTCTCTTTTTGCCGAGCCAGTAGTTCACGGAATTGAAAAGCTCCATCCCCGGTCCTTTTCTCCACCTGCCGTTTACGGCGGTCTTCTCGCTCGCATCAACTGAAAAATACCCCGCGAAGCCCCTGAAGTGGTCTATTCTCAAAACGTCGAATATGTCGGTTGCAAACGCTATTCTGCGAACCCACCAGTTGTAGCCGTCCAGCCGCATTTTGCTCCAGTCGTATAGCGGATTCCCCCAAAGCTGACCCTCGGCGGCATATTCGTCGGGAGGGCAGCCCGCCACGCACAAGGGTCTTTTATTCCCATCCAGCTCGAAAAGCTCCGGGTGAAGCCACACCTCGACGCTGTCATACGCGCAGTATATCGGCATGTCGCCTATTATCTCGACGCCGTTGTCGTTTGCATACTTTTTAAGCGCAAACCACTGCTTATAAAACTCGTACTGCATAAAGATGTAAAAATCCATCTTCCTGCGAAGACTCGATTTTGCTTCTGAAAGCGCCTTTGTCTGAGCCGCCATAAGCGGCGCGTCCCACTCGTACCACGGCTTTCCGCCGTTTTCATCCTTTAACGCCATATAAACGGCGTAATCCTCCAGCCAATCGTTCTCCTTTACGAATTCGCGATAACCGCTGTCCGGCGAAAATCTCTCAAACGCTTTTTCCAGCGTCTTAAACACCGTGTTATACAGCATCCCATAGTTTATGTAGGACGGATTATCGCCGTATTCTACGTTCTTATATTCCGACGGCTTTAACAGCCCTTCCTCTTCAAGCTTCTCAAAATCTATAAAATAGGGATTTCCCGCATTGCAGGAATAGGACTGATACGGTGAGTCCCCATAGCTTGTCGGGGACAGCGGCAGTATCTGCCAGAATTTTTGCCTTGAATCCCTTAAAAAATCGACAAACTCCCTCGCTTCTTTTCCGAGCTTGCCGATGCCGTAATCCCCGGCAAGCGACGCTATTCCCATAAGAAGTCCGCTTGATCTCATGTCAATTCCCCCATCCCAGCTTTTAACTGATTAAAGTATAACAGATGCGCCGGCGGTTTTCAAGCCGCAGCCGCATTTTCATAGAACGCCTGAGAATACTCCTCAAAAAGATACGATATCTCCTTGTACAGGGCATAGTCGGAATCATCCTCACCCTCAAGGTTTGTAAGCACAGCCAGAACATAAGGGTGCGGCGCGTCTATATACGCTATGTCGTGAAAGGCAAACTGCGTCCAGCCGTACTTTCTGTACACAGGGTAGCTTGACTTTATCATCTTGTTCTTTGTCACAAGAAGATCCGCCTTAAAGGTCTCTACATACGGGCTGTCCCCGGTCAGAAAATCTGCCAGCACCCGTCCGTACGCTCCGGCGGATTCGGCGCAGATTTTCTGCTGACGGCTTCTTATATCCTCCGGGTGAGTGCAGCCCGAGCCTGCCAAAAACTCCTCGAACTCCTCCCACGGGACAAGATCCTTAAGCATTTCATAAGCCACATTGTCGCTTTCTGTTATCGAGAGCTTCAAAAGCTCCAAAACAGTGAACTGCTGCCCAAAATCGCCTTTGACTATTACTCCCGTTCCGCCGAAGTAATGCCTTTTCTCGTATGTCAGTATCATGTTGGGATCTATTTCGCCGTCCGTCAGCTTCTGATATATGTAAACGCAGAACGGTATTTTAACAGTGCTTGCAACCGGAAAGTGCACGCCTGGATTTACGCTCAGCTCATACCCGCTCTGCGTGTCTAGAAAATATATCGACACAACCCTGTCGCGCGGGACTATGACGCTTCCGTCTTCACCCATCTCCTCGTATTCCGGAACGCAGCCGCAGGGGTCTGAACCCGGGTCGCAGTTTTGGTTGATCGAGTACTTATCAAAAATTTCATTGAGACTCTCAAAAAACTCCTCCGGAAGGTAAAATTCGCTCTCCGGGGCAGGCGCGTCTATAGAGTCGCTTTCATCTGCCGATGTCTGGGACGTTGTGTTGTCCTGCTGCGGCGGCTGAGAAGGCTCTGTTTTTGACGTTTCGGACGGCGCAGCCTCAGTCGTTTCTACCCTGGACGATGAGACAGACGACGCAGTACCGGAAGCACCGCCGGTATCAGAAGGATACTTATCGCTCACAGGCCTTGCGCAGGAGCACAGGATCAGCGCAGCCAGCAACGCAGACACAGTCTTAAGCGCCATTAACAATTTCATTTTACCACTTCCCACTCCTGATATTATGCAAAAAGCCGCCCATGAAATCACAGGCGGCTAAAAATCCTCGCAATCTGCGCTTGGTTACTTTATGCTGTCCGGAGTGAGCTGGTCGTAATACTCGCCGTAGACAATCTCTGCGTCAGCAAGAACCTGATCGACGTGGGAGTTGAACTTATAGCTTATATACTGCTCCTTGACGGCGTCAAAGTTTTCATCTACATAGTCGTCCTGCTCAAGCCTGAGTATGATATGCCAGCCGTAGTCGGTCTCGACAAGACCGCTCATCTCGCCTATCTCCAGCGCAAACGACGCCTCCTCAAACGGCTCTACCATCTCGCCGTAGGTAAACAGATAACCGTCCTCGTTGTCAATCATTCCGGGATCGTCGCCTTCGGTCTGAGCAAGCTCGTAGATATCCGCTTCGCCGCTCTGAAGCTGTGCCAGAAGCTCTTTCGCAAGCTCCTCAGCAGCGGCGGTAAGCTCCTCGTCGGTGTAGTCCTCATAACCCTCGTCGTCGGCAAAGTGGTCAAAGGATATGAGCAGATGATATACCCTTACGTAATTTTCACTTATATCCTGCTTGATCTCGTCGTCAGTACCGATAAACCTCGGGCTGTCCCCGCCGTAAAGGTCAAGATACACCCTTTCGCTGGTCACGCTCTGAGTAATAAGCCTTCTTAGCAGATCCTCGGTAATTCCGGCCTGCTCGAGAGCCGCTTCGTACTCCTCCTGAGACTCGAACATCTCGACTTCCTGAGCCAGATACTCATCTATAGCCTCTTCGTCCTCCTTCGTAAGGCTGATGTCGTACATGTCCGCCATTATCAGCCCGAAGTTGTTGTTTATCAGGTTGTCGCGGAGTATCTGAATAAAGGTAGGGAACAGGTCCTCGTTGCCTTCCCAATATTCCTCGCCCATGCCGTAATAATTGACGAAGTACTCATACATATACCTGAACTCATCAAACGGAATATCGATGCCGTTTACCGTAAACATCACAGGGTTTGAAGAAATATCTATTTCTTCACCGTTTATGGTAAGAGACGGCTCCACAGGCTCTGCAACCTCGTCCCCGCCGTCTTCACCGTCCGCCGCAACGTTTCCGTCTGTGTTTTCTTCATCTTCGTCGCCGTCCGCGCAGGCGCCGAGCACTGACAAGCTCATTATCAGCACCATAAGAAGCGCGGTTATTTTTAAAAATTTTTTCATTTAAACATCTCCAAATCAATAACAAAAATCTAAACACTAACTTACATGGCGTCTGTCGTACACCATAACATAAATGGAATTCTACCTCCCCATTGTGATAAAAGCGTGACAGATGTTAGAAACTACGCCACATTAATAATATACAGCGCGGTCTGAGAAATCCAAAATCATCACATGTTTTCGACATAGTCTATCGCCAGTATGTCGAGCTGCTTTGTTATGACGCGCCTTGTCAGCAGCGAAAGAGCGAGCCAGCTTGAGCGCTTTGCCTCGTCCTCCTCGCCGAGTATCCTGTTGTCATGGTAAAAACGAGAGAATACAGACGCAAGGTTATACGCGTTGTCGCACAATACGCAGGGCGCCATTTCGTCAAACGCCTTGGAATACGTCTCTGCGGACAGGGCTATCAGAAGAGCAAGCTCCCGCTCGGCGTCGGTGTAAATTCCGTTGAGCTTAAGCTTTTCGGAATAATCTATGCCCGCCTTTTTCAAAATGGAATTTATCCTTGTAACGGTGTACAAAAGATATGTGCCGGTCTTGCCGTCAAAGGACAGGAATTTGTTAAGGTCGAACACATAGTCCTTAGAGGGCTGGTTGCACAGGTCTCCGAACTTTATCGCAGCAACGCCTATTTTTTGAGCCTCGCCGGTCTTGTCCCCCACGACGTACTCGGAGGAGGACAGCTTTTCAAGCGCGCCCTCGGCGGCGGTCTTTATAAGCTCACTCAGACGCATCACCCCTCCCTCGCGGGTTTTGAACGGTTTTCCGTCCGAGCCGTTCATGGTACCGAAGCCAAGGTGCTTAAGCTCCGTATCCTTCGGCACAAGCTCCGCCTTCCTCGCGCAGCGGAACACCTGAACAAAGTGAAGCGACTGCCTCTTATCTACTATATACCATATCCTCTGAGGCTTAAAATCATGCTCTCGCTGGATTATTGTAGCAAGGTCGGTGGTAGCGTAAATGCTGGAATTATCCGACTTTTTTATGATCACAGGAGGAATCGTTATTTTGTCGTCCGGCTCTTGAACGTCTACGACCATTGCTCCGTCGCTCTCGTGAAGCAGTCCTTTGTCGTTTAGTCTTTGAATAAGCTCGGGAATATATGCATCTGAGTCGCTTTCGCCGTACCACAAATCAAAATCGACGTTTAATTTTTCAAAATTGCTCTTTATATCCGAAATGGACGCTTTTACTATCTCTTTCCAAAGCGCATAATATCCGGGGCGCCGGTTTTGAAGCTCGCGAGTTATCCTGTGTGCCTTTTCCTTGAACTCCTCGTCAGTCTTGCTCTTTGCGCTTGCAAACGGATACACCTCGTTCAGCTCGTCCGGATCAAGAACCGGTACTTTGTCCTTTTGGGGGTCAAAATCCTCCTTAAAGCACGCCCACTCCGGGTGGCGTTCGCTGTACTCCGCAATTACAAGCCCCATTGGAGTTCCCCAGTCGCCGAGGTGAACGTCCGCATACACAGTCCTGCCGGTCTCCCTTGCAAGCCTCTTTAGAGCCTCCCCTATAATCGCGGACCTTAAGTGCCCGATATGAAGAGGCTTCGCGACGTTCGGCGCGCCATAGTCTATAACGATTGTCTCGGGAGCGTCCGCCTGCGGAACGCCCGTGTGCTCATCATCCACTATCTCGTTTACATAGCTGACAAGGTATTCGTCGGTAAGGGTAAGGTTTAAAAAGCCCGGCTTAACCGCCTCCGCCTTTACAAATCCGGCCTTATTTTTCATTACCTGAGCCAGCTCCTGGGCAATGACCATCGGCGCTTTTTTATAAAGCTTTGCACCCGCAAAGGCGCCGTTGCACTGAAACTGACATAAATCCATCCTGTCCGAAACGGAAACCGTTCCCAAGGACCTGTCGTATCCGCAGGCCTCAAAGGCGTCGGACACTGCTTCGGTAAGAATAGCAGTTATTTTACGCATAAATAATCTCCTTAGGCTGCATGGGTATCCCCCTCGCAAATAATTAATATAAATAATAGCATATTTTGCCCATGTTTGCAACACATAAAATCAAGCCTTTCCGCCTTGACAAATCAAGTCCATTGTGATATCATTTTGATATCAGAAGTTTTGTATATGCTTCTGAAATCTTTGCTATATCGACATTTAAGAAAGGCAGGAATCAAATATGGAAAACGTACAGGAAAAAATACTGAATAAAAAGGAGACAGGATTTTCAGCGCTCTTTCTTACGCTGATCCTTTATCTGGCCGCAGTCGGCATAACCATTATCGGCGGACTTTATATAGATGGAGAAAACTATCTTCTCGGGGTGCCGCTGCTTGTAGTGGGAATAATCTGGCTGTGCATAGGCTGGATACCGTTCTGCGGACTTAAAATAATAAAGCCGCAGGAGGCGCTGGTGCTGACGCTGTTCGGAAAATATGTAGGAACTCTGAAAAAAGAGGGCTTTTACTTTGTAAATCCGTTCTGCTCGTCCTTTAACCCGGCCGCAAAGACAAAGCTGAGCCAATCAGGAGACGTCGGAGGTCAAAAGCTTGCGCCCGTTGTGGTAAGCACGTCCGGCGCGTCGATCGATGTGGTAAGCAACAAGATATCCCTTAAGATCATGACGCTCAACAACAGCCGTCAGAAAATAAACGACCGTCTTGGCAATCCGATTGAAATAGGGATTGCGGTCATGTGGAGGGTGGTAGACACTGCAAAAGCGGTGTTTAACGTTGACAACTATAAGGAATATCTCTCGCTTCAGTGCGACTCTGCCCTGAGAGAAGTTGTAAAGATTTATCCCTATGACGCAGCGCCAAACGTAGACACCACCGGGGACGGCGTCGCAGACGAGGGCAGCCTGCGCGGCTCGAGCGAAATCGTAGCTCAGCGAATCCGGGACGAGATAGACAAAAGGGTCAGGGACGCGGGACTTGAAATAATCGAGGCAAGGATAACATATCTGGCGTACGCTCCGGAAATCGCCGCCGTAATGCTTCAGCGCCAGCAGGCGTCCGCTATTATAGACGCGAGAAAGATGATAGTTGACGGAGCGGTCGGAATGGTTGAAATGGCTCTTGAGCGCCTGAACGACAGCGGCATGATAACCCTCGACGAAGAGAGAAAGGCGGCTATGGTTTCAAATCTTCTCGTCGTGCTGTGCGGCAACCGCGACGCTCAGCCTGTAGTCAATTCAGGAAGTCTGTATTAAAATGTCGGAGAAAAAGCAGATACCTCTAAGAGTGTCTGAAAAGCTATACAATGCCCTTGCCGCATGGGCAGAGGACGACTTTCGCTCGCTTAATTCTCAGATAGAATATCTGCTCACCGAATGCGTCAGGCAGAGAAAAAAGGATGGCAGGTATGTCGGACAGGATATAGACAAGCCGCCGGACCTCGATATATCATAATACCTTAAAAAACAGCCGACGCGTCCGCTTTTGCGGTTGCGCAGGCTGTTTTTATGCCGATCAATCTATATTCACAGTCCTTTGACAAAGGCTTTCCGCTTCCTCGGCGCTGTGAGTTATGAGAATAAAGGTTTTGCCGGCGGAAAGGGTCTTAACCATCGGCATTATTGAGTTAAACAGGGTTTTATCGTCTATGCCCTTGAACGGCTCGTCGAATATCATTATGCCGCCTCCGCATAAAAGCGCCCTTGCTATCGCCACGCGCCGCCTTTCTCCGCCTGAGAGCTCAAGGCAGGGCTTAAACGTCAGTTCGTCGGTAAACCCAAACTCGCGCATAAGATTATAAGCTTCCTGAACGCCGCCCCCCGCTATTGCTATGTTCGCTATTGCGTTGAGGGAGTCTATCAGCCTGTCCTCCTGAAACACCACTCCGAAGCCGGCAGAAGCGTCTATACTTACGCTGCCGCAGTCCGGCTTTTCAAAACCCATTATAATGCGGGACAGCGTCGTCTTCCCGGCTCCGGAGCGCCCCATAACCGCGACATGCTCGCCGCCGCTTATCTTTAATGACAGACCGTCTAAAACAGCCGCGCCGTCAAAGCTTTTGCTTACGCCGTCAAGGGCGACCTCGGGAGCACAGCCGTCCGGCTGAGAAATGTATGCAGTCTTAGCATTAGCCTTGGCGGCGCCTAACGTCAGCTTTCCCGCCTTTATGAGCGAAGCCCTTGAAAATCCCGCCGCCGGGATTTTGCTCATGCGCCTGAGCGCGAAAAGCACAAGCTTTTCAAACAGGACGCTTATAAGTATTATTACTATCGTCCACGCAAGAAGCTTTCCCGTCTCAAAGTAAAGCTTCGCACGGTACAGCCTCTCGCCTATCGAGCCGGTGGAAATGCCGATCACCTCCGCCGCCACGCCGGATTTCCAGCAAAGCCCCAAGGCCACCGAGCAGGCGGAAATCACAAACGGCATAAGCTGCGGCAGGTATACGTAGATAAGCTTTTTTGCAACGCTCAGCCCGTATACGTCCGCCATTTCCTTAAGCTGCACGCTTGCACTCTCTATTCCGCCTAGCAGGTTCAGGTATATTATCGGGAACACCATTAAAAACGAAATAAACACGCTGAGGTTTCTGCTCCCGAACCAGATTATGGCGAGTATTATGAACGAAGCGACAGGCGTCGATTTTATAAACGACGTTATGGGCGCCAAAAGTATTTTCACCGCCTGCACGCGGGAGGATACCACCGCAGCAAGCGACCCCAGGACGAGAGCGCAGACAAAGCCCAGCGATATCCTCACAAAGGAAAACGCCACCGACCGCCATACCGACAGGTCGAAAAGCATCGCCCAAAGCTCCTTTAAAACCTGAACGGGAGACGCCAATATAAGGTCGCTGCCTATCTTTAAAGCCAATGCCTCCCAGACTAAGATCCAGAAGGCAATTGCGGCTGCTGTATAAATTATTTTTTTAGTTCTCGATGTAATAGAAGTCTTCATCGGGGAGCTGTCCTCCTACGGAAGCAGGATCGCTGTTATAAAGCACGTTCAAATAGGTCTCGACGCTTTGCTTCATATCCTCGCCGGTGATGAAAACTATGTTGCAGTATGGCAAAGCTTTCTTTGCAACCGCTTCCGCGACTATATCATACTTTCCGACAAGGGCCGCCGCAGCATCTGTTTCCGCATTGACATACTCTACGGAAGTAGCATATTCTGCAAGGAACTTCTCCACCGCTTCCCTGTTTTCCTCAAGGAACTCGTTTCTTACGATCGTAACGCCCGTCACAAGCTGAGTGCCGTCGATCTTCTCCCACTCCTCGGTGAGGTCCAAAGCGATCCTGATATTTTCGTTGTTGTTCATAGCAACCGTTACATATGGCTGAGGAAGAACCGCTATCGCGTCGGTGGCGCTTTCGAGCATTGCCGCGACCTCAGTCGCCTCAGACTTATACTCTATCGTAACGTCTGCCGCCGGATCGATTCCGTTGCTCTCAAGAATATAGTTAAGAACATATTCGGGGGTTGTTCCCTTGCCGGTTGAATAGATAGTCTTGCCCCTTAAATCCTCCACGGAATTGATTTCATCGGAGGTTTCAAGCACATACAAAACGCCCAGGGTGTTTATATTGAGCACGGAAATTCCCAGCTCCTGCCTGTTGTAAAGAACAGACGCCAGGTTACAGGGGATATTTGCGATGTCGACCTCTCCGCTCACTATAAGCGGCACTATTTCATCGGCAGTACCGTAAATGCTTACGTTGTAGCTGCCCTCGGTAAGACCGTTGTCGCTGTCGTCCATCAGCTTGACCATTCCCATGGTGGTAGGTCCTTTAAGAGACGCGATATTTATATCTACCGGGACAAATTCCGTCTTATCATCCTCGCCGTCACCGGCGTCGGGCTCCGCCGCGTCAGCCTCGGTCTGAGACCCGGTAGCGTCCGGCGTATCGTCCGTCGCCACGTCGCCGCATCCGGCAAAAACAGTCAGCAAAAGAAGTGCTGACATCATCAATGCAATTATTTTTTTCATAAAAATGCTTCCTTTCTATACAGCAGTGCGTTTGCAGCCGCTGGTATACGTAAAACGTTTTATACCGCCGTCCCGCTCCTGACGGATTTAAAGACGTCGGCATCCGGATCTGTTATTACTATTTTGCCGCCAAGGGTTTTTATTATTCCCTTGGCTTCCAGACCCGAAATTGCCCTGAACAGGCTTGCACGCGACATTCCAAGCTGCTTTGCAAGGTCGTCCTTTGAAAGGACCTGCCCGCCGCCTTTGTTCTTGTCAAGCCAAAACGCCAGACGCGCCTGGCTTCCCGAAATAGACATCAGCGCCAGCCGGTCAGCAAGATAAATCATCTTTTCGTTGCACAGCCTGACGTATCTGTACATGAGCACGCTGTCCCGCGAGAGCATTCCGGCAAAGGTGTCCTTTGGGATAAACGCGGCCTTGCAGCAGGTTTTTGCGGTAAGTGAGGTAGGCATTTTCTCCCTGACAAAGATATTGCATATTCCGAACTCTCCGCCTGTGCTCATAAGAGAAACCGCGCCGTGGCAGCTTGGAGACACCTGCGCGCTGCCCTTTAATATCACTCCTACGCACTCCACGCCGTTTTGCACCTCGGAGATATCCTCACCGCGCTTAAACTCCTTTATAAACCAGTTTAAATCCGCCGCCACCCCATCGAACAGCGACGAACGGCTCAGCGCACGCACAAGCAGCTCGTCGTCCCTTTTCACAGCGCCTTCCTCCTTGATACAGCTTGTAATTATATCTGCTATTTGAAATAATAATATAAGCAAATTGAAAAATAAATATTAATTTTCGTCTCATATGATACACTTTATATGTTTATTTGTCAAGTACCTGCTGCTCAGAGCTTGTATTCACGAAGCCGATATGGTATACTTTTCAGGAAATTAGGCATATTTTACGTGGCAGCACGGCGTGAGTATGCCGAATTGAGAAAGGGATGCATTAAAATGAAGAAATCAGTTATTAAAAAATATGCCAAGCTCATTGTCAAGATAGGCGCAAACGTTCAGAAGGGGCAGTCCGTCGTAATATCGGCGGGGGTAGACCAGTCGGACTTTGTAGCGATGGTGGCGGACGAGGCGTACAAAGCGGGAGCCAAGTACGTAACGGTAAACTGGTCGAGCGATCGGCTCACAAAGCTTAGCTACAGGCACCAGACGCTTAAAACTCTTTCCACCGTTCTTAGCTGGCAGGAGGAAAAGCTGAAGTGGATGAGCGAGGAGCTTCCCTGCGTGATACATATCGTTTCGGACGACCCGGACGGTTTAAAGGGCATAAACATGGAAAAGCTTCAGAAGTCGTCTCAGGCAAGATACAAGACGCTGAAGAAATACAACGACGCGATGGAAAACAGGCATCAGTGGACGATTGCGGCGGTCCCCGGCGAAGCGTGGGCAAAAAAGGTCTTTCCCGGTCTGCGCAAGAGCGCGGCTATTGAAAAGCTGTGGCAGGCAATACTCGAATCGGTATACGTCACGGAGGACAACGACCCGATAGAGGTTTGGAACAAGGTCAACGCGGACTTTAAGGAGCGCTGCGATAAGCTCAATTCCTATCGCTTTGACCATCTGGTATACAAGTCCTCAAACGGAACGGACTTCACCTGCTGGCTCATGCCAAAGAGCCTTTGGTGCGGCGGAGGAGAGCTCGACCTTAACGGTCATTATTTCAACCCCAACCTTCCAACAATAGAGATATTCACTTCCCCTCAAAAAGGTCGCGCGGAAGGCAAGGTAGTATCTACAAAGCCTCTTTCATATCAGGGTCAGCTTATTGAAAACTTCTGGTTCGAGTTTAAGGACGGCAAGGTTGTAAACTTCGGAGCGGAAAAAGGGCGAGAGCTTCTTGAAAAGATGGTGACGATGGACGAGGGAGCGGCCATGATAGGAGAGCTTGCGCTCGTACAGTACGATTCCCCGATAAACAATCAGAACATTCTTTATTACGAAACGCTCTTTGACGAAAACGCGTCCTGCCACATAGCGCTGGGCAAGGGCTTTAGGGACTGCGTTGAAGGATACGAAAGCCTTGAGGACAAGGACTTTGATGAAATGGGCTTAAACGATTCAATGATCCACGTTGATTTTATGATAGGCTCGAAGGATATGTCCATAACCGGCTACACCTCCGACGGTCAGGCTGTAAAGATATTTGAAAACGGAAACTTTGTAATCTGACAACAGTTGTATTTCAGCCGCCGCGGCGCTCCCTGCCGGGCGGCTTTTTCGTTGCGTAAATTCTTTACTGCGATTTTACATTGGGAAGCTTTTGGATTTAATATTTATCTGATAAAATATAATTAATTATAGATAATGTAATATAATAAGAAAAGGCGGCAGGGACCGCCAAAAAGGAGAACAGTATATGTGGGCAGTTATAGACATAGGATCTAACACCATCAGACTGGTTATTTATTCGGTAGACCAGGGACAGCCGCGTCCAATGCTTAATAAAAAATACGCCGTCGGACTTGCGGGCTACTTTGACAAGGCAAACAGAATAAAGCAGGAGGGTATAAACATACTTCTCGACGTGCTTTCTGACATCAACACCATACTAAGATACATCCGGCCCGAGTGCATACTTCCGTTCGGGACCGCCGCTCTGAGAAACAGCGCGAACGGGGACGAGATAGTCTCGCTGATAAAGGAAAGGTGCGGAATGTCCGTAAGGGTGCTCTCCGGCGAGGAGGAAGCTATTTTCGACTACTACGGCGCCATGCTCGAGGGCATAGGCGACAGCGGGCTTTTGGTAGACGTAGGAGGCGGAAGCACTGAGCTTACCTTCTTCAACGACCGCAAAATAGTAAGCGCGGTATCTATCCCTCTTGGTTCGCTGAACCTGTATAAAACATATGTCGACGGCATACTCCCCACTGCGAAGGAAGCGGACAAAATAAAGAAAGCAATAGGCGGCTATCTTGAAAAGCTTCCCGACAGAAAGGAAATGCACAAAAAAACGATATACTGCGTCGGAGGCACGGCAAGGTCGAGCATGAAGCTTATGCGCGAAAGGTATTCCTCCAGGGATGAGCACAGCTATACCCGTTCCCAGCTTAAAAAGCTTCTTTCGGAAATAGAGGACGACCGCAAGGAGCTTACTCACAACATTCTTTGCATATCCCCCGACAGAATTCACACGCTTATTCCCGGACTTCTCACATTCTACACCATAGCCAAGCACTACGACTCGGATAATTTTGTCACCAGCAACCTGGGGGTCCGCGAGGGCTACCTTATGCACCACCTCAATGACGGAGGAAAAACCTGTGGTTGATTTATTTACAAAGGGCTTTACGCAAAACAGGGAGCTTTCATGGCTTGGCTTTAATGATCGGGTGCTGTCCGAGGCGATGGACGAGTCCGTTCCCCTGCTCGAACGGCTGAAATTCATTTCGATATTTGCAAGCAACCTTGACGAGTTCTTTATGATACGCGTCGGAAGCCTGTTCGACATCATGAGCGTAAACGAGAGTATGATAGACGGCAAGTCCGGAATGACGCCGCAGGAACAGCTCAGCCGCATTTTCGACGCTGTGCGCCCTCTGTGCCTTAAGAAAGACAGGCTGTTTGCAGATGTTGAAAACCAGCTCAGAGTCCACGATATATATAATCTTTCGTATGACGAGCTTGAAAAGAATGAGAAAAAAATCGTCAGGCAGTACTATAAAGCATCCATTTTGCCGATACTTTCCCCTCAAATAGTAGACACACACCACCCGTTTCCCCATCTTGCAAACAACGTTATACACATAGGGGTAGTCCTTAAGCACAAAAACCGCGAAGTATTCGGCGTTATACCGATGCCGGAATCATTGCCGGCGGTATTTTACCTGCCCGGAAGCGAAACAAGGTACATCCAGACGGAAAAAATTCTCGTCCAGCACGCGCAGGAGCTTTTTGAGCCCTACGCCGTGTCGGAAAAGGTCATATTCAAGGTCACAAGAAACGCCGACGTGAACCCGGACGACGAGGTGTTTGCGGACGAATCGGATTTCAGAAGCCGCATGAAAAAGGTGCTGCGCCAAAGAAGGAGGCTGGCTCCGGTCCGCTTGGAACTTTCCAACCAGATAAGCAAAGCGTTCAGTTCATACTTTATGGAAAAGCTGGGGTTGTCCCAAAAGCAGATTTATATCACCGATTCCCCTATGAAAATGGACTACGTATATCAGCTTCCGTCAAAGATACCAGAATCAAAGCAGATGCTTCTAATATATAAAAAATTCACTCCTGTATGGTCCGGAGCTATTTCTAAGGACGAAAGCATATTAAAGCAGGTTGAAAAAAAAGATGTCCTGCTGTCATATCCTTTTGAGAGCATGGAGCCGTTTTTGCAGATGATAAAGGAGGCCTCCGGAGACCCACGCGTAATATCGATAAAAATCACGATATACCGGCTTGCAAGCCACACAAAGCTTGTGGAGTATCTTTGCGCGGCGGCGGAAAACGGCAAGGAAGTCACGGTTCTTATAGAGCTGCGGGCGCGTTTTGACGAGCAGAACAATATAAACTGGTCCGAGCGGCTTGAAGAGGCTGGCTGCAACGTGACCTACGGCTTTGATTTTTACAAGGTCCACTCAAAAATCTGCCTTATAACCATGAAGGGCAGAAACGGCATTCAGTATATTACCCAGGTCGGCACGGGAAATTACAACGAAAACACTGCCAAGCTATACACCGACCTCTCCATGATAACCTCGAACCAGCCAATAGGGCACGATGCGGCGGAGTTCTTTAAAAACATGGCCATTTCAAATCTTTATGGCGAATACAACCACCTTATTGTATCGCCGGTGTCTCTGAAATCAACTGTACTCAACCTTATCGACGAGGAAATCAAAAAGGGAGAAAACGGTCGGATATTCGTAAAAATAAACTCCCTTACCGACGCAGAAATAATCGATAAGCTGTCTCAGGCCTCCTGCGCAGGCGTAAAGGTTCGGATGGTAATACGCGGAATATGCTGCCTGCTTCCCGGAATACCGAACAAGACCGGAAACATCGAAATAAGCAGCATAGTAGGAAGATACCTTGAGCACTCGAGGATATACTGCTTCGGAACGGGCGCAGACGAAAAAATGTATATCTCCTCCGCCGATTTCATGACAAGAAACACCGAAAGAAGAGTGGAGGTTGCGTGCCCGGTTTACGACGAAAAGCTCCGCGCTAAAATCCATGCCATTATGGACGTGGTTCTGTGCGACAACGTAAAGGCGAGGCTTCTTACGCCTGAGGGCGTGTATGTCAAAAAAGAGCGCACAGAGCCGAGGCTCGACAGCCAGGAATTCTTGATGGAGCAGGCGGAAAAATTTGCTGACGAAGCCGCCGCCAAATCAAAAAACGGTTCCGGCCACAGAGCAAGGCACGGCTCTGTAAAAGGCGAAGCAAAGCATCGCCGCGGCCTGTTAAGAGCGATAATCAAAGCCGTCAGGGAAAACCTTAACAGCGGCGAATACCCGCTTTAAAACGCAATATGAAAATAAAGAAACAGAGGACAGCAAACACCCTCTGTTTCTTTTTCCGGCTCTTGCGCCGTCAGTTATTACTGCTGATACCTTCTGTCAAGGCTGCGGTATTTGACCGCCTGCGCAATATGCTTGCGGTCTATTACCTTTTCGCCGTCCATGTCAGCGATCGTTCGGCTCACCTTTAATATCCTGCCGTAAGCCCTTGCCGACAGCCCCATCCTTTCAAATACGTCCTTTAGCATGCTTCCCGCCTGCTCCGTGAGCGGGCAGACCTCGTGCAAAAGCTCCGCCGTAATACCTGCGTTGCAGGAAATCCCCGTGCCCTTGAACCTTTTTATCTGTATCTCGCGGGCGCGCTGAACGCGTTCTCTTATTTCCGAGCTTGGTTCTTCCTTTTTGTCGGAAGCTATGCTGCTGTATTCGACAGGGGCGACCTCTATGTGCATATCAAATCTGTCCATAAGCGGTCCGGATATTTTTGAAAGATACTGCGACACCTGCCTTTGCGTACAGGTGCACTTTTTTCTCGGGTGACCGAAGTAGCCGCAGGGGCAGGGATTCATTGCGGCGACCAGCATTATCCTGCACGGATAAGTGACCGTTCCCGCCGCTCGGGATATGGTTACAACGCCGTCCTCAAGCGGCTGACGTAGTATCTCCAGCACCGAGCGGTCGAATTCCGCAAGCTCGTCCAGAAACAGAACGCCGTTGTGGGCAAGCGATATCTCGCCCGGACGCGGTATGCCTCCTCCGCCTATAAGCCCCGCCGCTGAAACGGTATGGTGCGGGGCTCTGAACGGTCTTGCGGTCAAAAGCGGAGATTTTTTATCTATCATGCCCGCTATGGAATAAACGTTTGTAGTTTGTATGGACTCGTCAAAGGTCATCTTCGGCAAAATGGATGGCAGGCGCTTTGCAAGCATACTCTTTCCCGAACCCGGCGCGCCTATCATTATGAGGTTATGACCGCCGCACGCCGCTACCTCAAGCGCCTTTTTCGCAAACTGCTGGCCTTTTACGTCGCAGAAGTCCGGCTGACTTAAGTACTGCTCGTCGGACGGCATAAACGTCTCCGTCCTTTCAAGACGGGTCCTGCCGCATAAAAATCCCGCAAGCTCGCCCAGCGACCTCACTCCGTATACCTCCACGCCTGCTATAACAGACGCCTCTGTCGCGTTGTCCGCAGGCACAACCAGCCTTTTTATACCCATCTCGCCCGCGCGCACCGCCATCGGGAGGACTCCGTTTACTGCCCTGACGTCCCCGCCGAGAGAAAGCTCCCCTATAAACGCGCAGTCCGCCGCTTTTTCCGGCTCAAAATATCCGCATGCGGCAAGTATCGCAGCTGCTATGGACAAATCGTGCGACGAGCCGCTCTTTTTTACGTCGGCGGGCGCAAGGTTCACTATCACCCTTCCGGCCGGGAATTTCAGCCCCGAGGAGCGAAAAGCCGAGCATATCCTCTCCTTAGACTCCTTCACCGCCGCATCGGCAAGCCCGACTATCTCAAGCTTCTCAAGCCCCCGGCTTATCTCCACCTCTACGTCCACGCTAAAGGCGTTCATCCCGAAAAGCCCTATCCCCTTTATATCGGCAAACATGTTATCACCCCTGTATATAACATATTAAGTTTACAATATTTGCGCGCGTTTTTCAATATTTTATTTGTTTTTTTCTCATATTTCAGATTATAATCAAGCGTTATATAGTTATATTTTACATAAATTTGCCGCTAACCAATCAAAAAATTATGCAAAAAACTTATTTTGTACTTGTCAAAATATCAAAAAAGCGGTATACTAAAAGAGTAACAATGGTTGTGCCATGCCGATCGTAATCAGATTCATAAAAATTTTTTTGAAAGGGGATATTGTAATGAAGGAAATGGATCTTTATAGGCTTTGGCTAAAAAACGCCACAGAGGATGCGGATCTTGTCAGGGAGCTTGAGGATATCAAGGGCGACGATGCGGCTATTAAGGACCGCTTTTACCGTGACCTTGAGTTCGGAACGGCGGGTCTTCGGGGAGTAATAGGCGCGGGAAGCTACCGCCTTAACATCTATACCATCCGCCGCGCGACGCAGGGTCTTGCGGACTATGTAAACGGCGAATGCAAGGGCGCGTCGGTAGCAATCGCGTACGATTCAAGGATAAAATCCGACCTGTTTGCAAAGGAAGCGGCAAGGGTTCTTGCAGGCAACGGCATAAAGGCGTATATTTATCCCGAGCTTATGCCCACGCCAATGCTGTCCTGGGCTGTAAGAAGGCTTGGCTGCAAGGCGGGAATTGTCTGCACCGCGTCTCACAACCCCGCAAAATACAACGGCTACAAGGTATACGGCGAGGACGGCTGCCAGATGACCATAGAGGCTGCCGACATAGTCCTTTCAAAGATCAACAGCGTCCCGATGTTCGGCGGAGCAAAGCTCGTCGATTTTGAGCAGGGCGTGAAGGACGGGATGATAGAATACATATCGCAGGACGTTATCACAGCGTATCTCGACGAGGTGCAAAAGCAGCAGGTACACCCCGAAATCTGTCCCACAAGCGGGCTCAGGGTTGTATATACCCCGCTGAACGGCACGGGAAACAAGCCTGTAAGGGTGATACTTAAGAGAATAGGAATAAGCGACGTCACCGTAGTCCCTGAGCAGGAAATGCCGGACGGTAACTTCCCAACCTGCCCGTTCCCGAACCCCGAAATAAAAGAGGCGCTTAAGCTCGGTCTTGAGCTTTGCGAAAAGGTTAAGCCCGACCTTCTCTTGGCCACAGACCCCGACTGCGACCGCGTCGGAATAGCCGTTCCCGATGCAGACGGCGGATACGTCCTGTTCAGCGGCAACGAGGTGGGTGCTATGCTCCTTGAATACATCTGCAAGGAAAGAATAGCCCTTAAAACTATGCCGGAAAGACCTGTAGCCGTGAAGTCGATAGTAACCACCGCGATAGCGGACGAAATAGCTGACGAGTACGGCGTTGAGATGAGAAACGTTCTCACCGGCTTTAAGTTCATTGGAGAGCAGATAGGATACCTGGAAGCCGCACATGAGGAAAACAGGTTTATCTTCGGATTTGAAGAAAGCTACGGCTATCTTGCAGGAAGCTATGTAAGGGATAAGGATGCGGTAGTTGCTTCGATGCTCATCTGCGAAATGGCTGCGTTCTACCGCTCTAAGGGAATATCTCTTCTCGACGCACGCGAGGCTATGTATAAAAAGTACGGCAACTATGTGCACACCGTTGAAAGCTTTACATGCGAGGGCACCAGCGGCATGGAGGAAATGGCGAGGATAATGAGCGGGCTGCACGCCTGCGCTCCGGCTGAAATAGGCGGATTCAAGGTGGTAAAGGTCGCGGATTACCTTTCCTCTGCCGTCAAAAACCTTGCGACCGGCGAGGTTTCGCCGATTACCCTGCCCAAGTCCGACGTCATCTGCTATACCCTCGAGAACAACGCCACGGTAATAATCCGCCCGTCCGGCACAGAGCCTAAGATAAAGGCGTACTACACCACTATATCGGCTAAGCGCGAGGATGCCGAAGCCCTGAGCAAAAAGCTTTCCGCGGATTTCAAAGCAAAGCTCGGATTCTGAAATTTATAAAAGCTGCCGCTCCCCGGTGACAAACTGAGGAGCGGTTTTTTATTCCTTGCTGACGCTGCCCGCTATCATCGGCTGGAGCTGCACTCCGGAAAGCGCAAGCTCTACCGTCCTTTCCACAAGCGAAAAGTCTGCAACCATCGAAAACGGCTTTAAAATGTAATCGTCCTGACGGTAGGGAACGAAAAAGTAGTTTTTTGCTGCCTCCAGAGCGCCTATGTTTGCCGCCGCCGCTGCAAGCGCGTCGTTTGTGGAAACGGCTATTACCACCGGACGCTGGTTTCTCACATGACTTTTTACAGCCATCGTAACCGGCGTGTCGTTTACCCCGCAGCTCAGCTTTGCAAGAGTGTTTGATGTGCACGGGGAGACTACAAGGATGTCGAACATCCTTTTCGGGCCTATGGGCTCCGCGTCCTGTATGGTGTGAATTATCGGCTTTCCGGTCAGCTCCTGCAAAATAATGCGGTTATCCTCCGCCGTACCGAAGCGTGTTGACAGCTCATAGGCATTGTACGACATAATAGGAGTCACGTCGTAGCCCCTTACAATAAGTCTTTTAAGAGCCTCTATAGACGCCTTAAAGGTGCAAAACGAGCCGGTAAGGGCATATCCTATCCTGACTTTATCCATAGCTTCTGACACCTCCCGTCTCTTTCAGGCTTTCCGCCGCCTTTATGACCGCCTCAGCCATTAGCTCTCCGGCCGATTCCGGCGTGTACTTTCCGGGAAGGCCTGAGCCAAGCACAGCCCTTACCCCAAGAGCCTTTGCAAGCTCGAAGTCAAAGCCGTACGGTTTTGAGGCAAGCTCTAAGATCCATCCCCCAGGCTTTATCAGCTGAAGCCTGTTCTCATCCAGCACCCTTTCAGGGACGGTGTTTACTATCACGTCCGCCTCTTTAAGCGCGCCCGGGTCGATAAACTCCGCCGCGGTAACTCCCGACCTGCGGCAGAGCTCGCGGTCTGATTCTTTTCTGGCGCTGACGCACACCCTTGCGCCCATTGAACGAAACAGTCTTGCGCATGCCTTTGCCACTCGTCCGCAGCCAAGGATAAGTATTTTTGACCCGCTTACGGCGCTGCGTGACATGCTGACTATTATCTGAGCCGCACCCTCGGCGGTGAGAGCGGCATTCTTTAACGTAAGCTCCTCATCAGCGAGCCAGTCGTATATTTTCGCTCCGCGCTTATCAAGCTCAAGCCTTATATCCTCTGTAATCCCTCCGCAGAATACGAGCGTTCCCTGCCCTACGTATTCATACGCCTGGTCAAATTCTATCTTCTCACTGCTATACGGAGCGTTCAAATACCCGTCCTTAACCGACACATACGGCAAAACCAGTATGTCTGCCGTCCCTACGCCGCCCATAGGACATGAGTCCTCCCCAAGCGCTATCCTGCGCACGTCCATCGACGGCTCGAGCGAAAGCCGCCCCGCGCAGTAGATCTGACGGGCATCGCCGCCAAAAACAATTACCTTCATCTTAAACAGCTTCCTCCCATGCGGTAACATTTTTTGTACTCAGAACTATTTATCGTTCTGAACTATTTATCGTTCTGCTTATATCTTAATATATGTAAACCGGGGCGGCGGCGTACCATTGCCATCGGCTCGGGACACATATGCGAAACGCATATAAGATATATTGCACAAACCGCAGTTCGATAATTTTGTTCCTCTTTTTATTGAAAGCGCGCGAAAATAATGGTATAATATTTTTTATTGTTGAATACGTTGTTTTCGGAGGGAAGTAGATTGTTTGAAATAGGGTTTGACAACGAAAAGTATTTAAGCCTGCAGTCCGAGCATATCAAGGAGCGTATTAATAAATTCGGCGGGAAGCTGTATCTTGAATTCGGCGGAAAGCTGTTCGACGACTATCACGCATCAAGGGTTCTTCCCGGCTTCCAGCCGGACAGCAAGCTTAAAATGCTTTTGCAGCTTAAGGACCAGGCGGAAATAGTAATAGTAATAAACGCCTCCGACATTGAGCAGAGCAAGGTCAGAGGCGACATAGGCATAACGTACGACCATGATGTTCTCAGGCTTATAGACGCTTTCAGAAAAGCCGGGCTGTATGTGGGAAGCGTGGTTTTGTCGATGTACAACTCCCAGCCGTCCGCACAGGCGTTTGAAAGGAAGCTTGAGTCGCTCGGAATAACGGTATACCGCCACTATGCGATAGAGGGCTATCCAAACGACCTTGACCTTGTCATAAGCGAGGACGGTTACGGCAAAAACGAATACATAGAAACCTCGCGGGAACTCATCGTGGTAACGGCCCCCGGTCCTGGAAGCGGGAAAATGGCGACCTGCCTCTCTCAGCTTTACCATGACCACAAGCGCGGAATAAAAGCCGGATACGCAAAATTTGAAACATTTCCGATATGGAACCTTCCGCTTAATCATCCGGTCAACGAAGCGTATGAGGCGGCTACGGCGGATTTAAACGATATAAACATGATAGACCCTTACCATCTTGAAGCGTACGGAACGGCGGCGGTAAACTACAACCGCGATATAGAGGTATTCCCCGTGCTGAACGCCATGTTCAACATGATACTTGGCAAGTCACCATATAAATCGCCGACGGATATGGGCGTAAACATGGCGGGATTCTGCATTATTGACGACGATGTCTGCCGCAGAGCATCAATGCAGGAAATAATAAGAAGATACTACGACATAAGATGCCGTTACAAAAAAGGCGAGGCGGATGAATCGGAGCTTATGAAAATAGACCTCATTATGAAAAAGGCGGGTCTTAGCGAAACCCAGAGGAAGGTAGTCGAGCCGGCGCTTGAAAAGGCAAGGAAGACAGGGAGCCCTGCAGCCGCAATAGAGCTTACGAACGGTAAGATACTTACCGGTAAGACCTCCGACCTTTTGGGCGCATCGGCGGCGCTGCTGCTCAATTCGCTAAAGGAGCTTGCAGGTATAGCGGACGATATCCTTCTCATTTCCCCCGTTGTAATAGAGCCTATACAGCAGCTTAAGGTGCAGCACCTGGGCAACGCAAACCCAAGGCTGCATACAGACGAGGTGCTGCTTGCCCTGAGCATATGCGCGGCTACAAACCCAACCGCAAAGCGAGCTCTCGACCAGCTCAAAAAGCTCGCGGGCTCAGAGGTCCATTCCAGCGTCATATTGTCATCGGTCGACATGAAGACGTTTAAAAAGCTGGGTATAAACGTCACCTGCGAGCCGGTGTACCAGACAAACAACCTCTATCACGGCTGATACTAATACATAAATACATAAAAATAAATCCCGACGGGAAAGTGATTTTTCTCCCGTCGGGATTTTTATGCATTATTTCTTCTTCTGACCGTAATATGCGTTTGCGCCGTGCTTTCTCAGGTAATGCTTGTCAAGAAGCTCCTTTTGCATTGGCTCAAGCGAAGGGTTCAGGGCAAATGCATTCAGAGCCATCTTTGCGCACTCCTCAAGTATTACCGAGTGATGGACCGAATCTACGGCGTCCTTGCCCCATGTGAACGGTCCGTGCGAGTGCACCAGAACAGCCGGTATCGCGTCGGGGTCCTTGTCCTTAAACGTCTCTATGATTACAAGTCCGGTGTTCTTTTCATATTCCGATGCAATCTCTTCGGGAGTCATCTTTCGGGTGCAGGGTATCTCTCCGTAGAAATAATCGCCATGCGTGGTTCCAAGCGCCGGGATGGGTCTGCCCGCCTGTGCAAACGAGGTCGCGCAGGTGGAATGCGTATGCGTCACTCCTCCGATATTTGGGAACGCCTTGTAAAACTCGATGTGGGTGGGGGTGTCCGACGAGGGGTTCAAATCCCCCTCTACAACCTTGCCGTCAAGGTCTACTATCACCATATCCTCCGGCTTCATGACGTCGTACTCAACGCCTGACGGCTTAATGACTACAAGCCCCTTTTCGCGGTCGATTCCGGATACATTTCCCCATGTAAAGGTGATAAGACCGTATTTGGGCAGAAGCATGTTTGCCTCGTAAACTTCCTTTTTAAGCTTTTCCAGCATATTCAGTTCTTCCTTTCAATATTTTAATAGTAAACATTGCGTTTATGAGTTCATATACTATAGTGATTATCAAAGTCTGCAAGCGTCACCAAAACGCCGGCAGGTATGATATCAATAGCGGCGTAAGACGCGCCAAGCCCGTCCCTCGGCAAGGAAAGACTGCCAGGATTTACGTAGTAAACCCCATTTTTGTACTCGCAGGCGCGGCAATGGGTGTGACCGTATACGACAAGCTGAGCCTTGTTCTCATACGCCAGACGCTCCAGCCCGTCAGTCCCGTACTTTACTCCGCGATTGTGCCCGTGCGTGACGATTATACTGGTATTTTCCACCTTGCAGCCGGCAACCTCAGCAGCCCGCGAGCCGAGATCGCAGTTTCCCTTGACCGACAAAAGCCTTATATCGGGATAATCCTTTAAAACGGCTTCCACATCGCCAAGGCCGTCTCCCGCAAAGAGATAAAGCTGGGTGGTTTTGCAGGTCATTGACAGCAGCCTTGCCACAGCGCCCTGCCTGCCGTGGGAATCGGAAAAGGCTATCACGCGCATACGCTTCCCCCATTTAAACGCTTATTTATTTGCCATTATAATATCACATTTCAACACTCATTTCAATAGACGGAGGTAAACTGTATGGATCTTAATAAGAATCAAATCGACTCCCTTGTAAGAACCGCTTCAAAAAAGCTCGGAGTGAGCGAGGATAAGCTTAGAAAGGAACTCGAGGCGGGAACGTTCGACAGGCTAATGGCAGGCATGTCAAAAACGGATTCCGACAGGCTGACGGCGGCGCTGTCGAACCCTGCGACCGCACAAGCGCTTCTCTCGAGCCCTCAAGCCAGAGAGCTTATGAAAAAGCTGTTCAATTAAACTTTCGGAGGTGTTTAAATGGAGGACATGGCACAAAAGCTGCAAAATATTCTTTCTGATGAAAAGAGCATGCAGCAGCTTAGCGAGCTTGCCGCTATGCTGGGTCTTTCCGACGGCTCGTCCGCAGCAGGCAGCGGCGCGCAGGATTTTTCCGAGCCTTCAAGCCCGGTATCAGCGTTTTCAAACGCTAGCAACACGCAGGCACCAAAGGACATGCAGACACCTGACAGCGGCATCGACGTAGGAGCGTTAATGAACATTGCTTCAAAACTGAGAAACTTTAATCCGGAGGATGACAACATCCGGTTTCTAATCGCACTGAAACCTCTTTTGGGAGAGGAAAAGCGCGTAAGAGTAGACAGGGCGGTAAAGGTGCTGCGGCTTTTAAACATTCTTCCGCTTATAAAGGACAGCGGTATTATCGGAGGCGATCTGCTTGGCATCATATAGCCCCGAGGAATTTACAAGAATGCAGCAGGAGGCTCTTAACAGGCTTCACGAAATGCAGCGCCGCTCCCGCTCGGCAGTGGGCAACGCAGCAGCGACAAGCGCTGCACCAGCTCAAAGCCCACGCCGCGGCGAACCCGAGCGTCCCAAAGCGGATAGCAAACCCGTCCAAAGCAACCCGATACAGGATATCTTAGGACAGCTTTTAGGCGATGGGGCAGGACTGGACAGCGACAGAATAATAATTTTATTGCTGCTTTTCGTCCTTTATAAAAACCATGCGGATATAAAGCTGCTCCTTGCGCTGGGATACCTTCTGCTTTGATATTTAGCTACATAGCCGACGACGGCGCGCGTACAGCCTGCGTCATTTTATGGTCTGTGCTGAACAAAGGCGCAGCTTGCGAATTATCGCTAAGCTCTTTGTCATGTCACTTTATACAAACGAATATTTTCAGAAAACCAGGCCAAGGTGCAGGTCTACAAAAATATACAGGCTCGATTGACGTATTTTCAAAAAAAGCGTATTATATTAAATGAGTAAATTTACATCAGCGAAATAAAATTTTTTATGCTTTTCAGGAGCGTGAACGATAAATATGACACTAAAAGACGTAAAGGTAGGTCATAGCGCAACAGTCGTCAGGGTAGGCGGCGAAGGCGCGCTGAGGCGGCGTATAATGGACATGGGAATAACCAAGGGCGTAAAGATAACTGTAAGAAAGGTTGCTCCTCTCGGGGACCCTCTTGAACTCACCATAAGGGGCTACGAGCTGTCTTTGAGGAAGTCGGACGCAGAGCTTATCGAGGTCGAGCAGCTTTGACAACTGAAAAATGCTCAGCTTTATAAACCTTTAAAAGGACTTGGTGATAATGGATATAAAAATAGCTCTCGCGGGAAACCCCAACTGCGGAAAAACAACCATATTTAATGCTCTGACCGGTTCAAACCAATTTGTTGGCAACTGGCCGGGCGTAACTGTTGAGAAAAAAGAAGGCAAACTAAAGGGATATAACGACATAATCGTAACGGACCTGCCCGGAATATATTCGCTCTCTCCATACACTCCGGAGGAAATCGTTGCAAGGAAATATCTTGTGGACGAGCGTCCCGACGCAATACTCAACATAATAGACGGCACAAACCTTGAAAGAAATCTCTATCTGACAACCCAGCTTGTAGAAATAGGCATACCGATGGTCATGGCTATAAACATGATGGATATTGTCGAAAAAAACGGCGATAAGATAGACACCGAGGTTCTTTCAAAGGCTTTCGGCTGCAAGGTGATAGAGGTTTCCGCAATAAAGGAGCAAAATCTTATTGACGCCGCTCTTCTTGCTGCTCAGGCGTCAAAGGAGGACAAGCCGCCCAGGATTCACAGGTTTTCAGGAGTCGTGGAACACGCTCTTGCGCATATCGAAGAGGCGACTATTCACGGTCTTGCGCCCGAAAAGCAGAGATGGTACTCCGTAAAGCTGTTTGAAAGGGACGAAAAAGTAACGTCTGATTTAAAGCTTACAAATGAACAGCTTTCTCACATAGAAGAAGATATCGCAGACGCCGAGCGGGAACTTGGGGATGATTCGGTAAGTATTATCATTAATGAAAGATATAATTACATAGAGTCTATCATAAACGACTGCTACATTAAAAAGGGAGACAGCCTTTCAACCTCCGATAAGATCGACCGCATCGTTACAAACCGCTGGCTCGCGCTTCCAATTTTTGCCGCAATTATGTTTTTGGTGTACTTTATATCGGTCAGTACAGTCGGAACATGGTCTACTGACTGGGCTAACGACGGCTTGTTCGGAGAGGGTTGGCACCTGTTCGGAATAGGCTCAGCCGATTATAACGAGGCTGTTACAGAGTATGCGCAGAATCAAATCTGGACTTCGAAGCTTGACACCATACTCACAGCCGCAATGGTCTCCGGCGAGTCGGGAGCAAAGGAAATGCTCGACGCTATAGACTCTCAGAGCTACGGCGAGTTTATGGACGCATATAGTTCATACGGCGAAGCTCTCAGCGCCGCAGGCTTTGACGTGGTTTCCGCCGTAGAGCCAAAGCTCGCGGGTGCTCCTCAAAGCTCTGATTACGGCATATGGGTAACTGGAATACCGATAGCCGTTCAAAACCTCCTTGAGCGCATAAACTGCGCGGACTGGATTATAAGCCTCGTAGTCGACGGAATTATAGGCGGCGTAGGAGCAGTTTTAGGCTTTGTCCCTCAGATGTTCGTACTGTTTTTGCTGCTTGCGTTCTTAGAGGCATGCGGCTATATGTCGAGAATAGCATTTCTTATGGATAAGTTTTTCCGCAAGTTTGGGCTTTCCGGAAAGTCGTTTATCCCTATACTCATAGGCACAGGCTGCGGCGTTCCTGGCATAATGGCATCCAGGACCATAGAAAACGACAGCGACCGCAGAATGACGATAACCACCACTACCTTTATCCCATGCGGCGCAAAGCTGCCGGTAATTTCACTTATAGCAACGACAATGTTCGACGGCGCATGGTGGGTTGCTCCGTCCGCATACTTTATGGGAATAGCGGCAATAGTAATATCGGGAATCATGCTTAAAAAGACAAAGCTGTTTTCCGGCGATCCGTCGCCGTTCGTAATGGAGCTTCCCGCTTATCATATGCCGACGTTTAAAAACCTCATGCTTTCGATGTGGGAGCGCGGCAGTTCATACATCAAAAAAGCTGGCACTATTATTTTGCTTGCTTCCATCGCCGTATGGGTGCTGTCACACGTTGGATTCGTTGGAGGAAGCTTTGCACTTGACGCCGATATGGCGCTTGAGGCAAGCATACTCGGCACGATAGGAACGGCTATTTCGTGGCTGTTCTCTCCTCTCGGCTTCGGAAGCGCCAAGGCGACGATTGCCACGCTGATGGGCATACTTGCAAAAGAAGAGATTGTAGGCGTGTTCGGCGTTTTAGACGTAGAGGGCATGACGAGGCTGTCCGCCTACAGCTTTCTGATGTTTAACCTCCTGTGCGCGCCGTGCGTCGCCGCAATAGGCGCGATACGTCGCGAGATGAACAGCGCAAAATGGACGCTCTTCGCCATAGGCTATCAGTGCGGATTTGCCTATATCGTGTCGCTGATGATATATCAGTTCGGCATGATGGCGTCGGGTCAAGGAAATCTTGTAGGAATAATCGCAGCGTTTTTAGCGGCTGCACTGATAATCTACATGCTTGTAAGAAAGCCCTATCGGTCCAAAGTAAAAAATAGAGGGTGAAAGCATTGAACGAGCTTATAAAAATGCTTCCCAGCATTATAGTGCTACTTGTTATCGCAGCGGCAGCTGCCGCTGCGATATATGTCGTGAGGCGGGACAAGAAATCCGGCAAATCCTGCGGTTGCTCTGGCTGCTCGGGATGCCCTATGCATGACGACGGTCGCAAAAAGAGCGGCGGTCAATGCTCAAAATAAACCCCTTAGACTATAAAAAATCCCCGCAGACTCCTTACGTTACGGAGCTGCGGGGATTTTTTTATTACATATGTCATATATATCATATATACATTACACGTACGACGCGAAAAAATATGTAATGCTTATTCTTCTATCTTAACTATCTCACCGTAAAGCTCTTTACCGGCGCCGACAGCGTTCGACTCGTCGGTGTCGATATGCATGGCGGCGGAATAATTAGGGCTTACCCTGCAAACGGTATCTCCGAGAATTGCCTTTCTCTCGGCGGTGTCAAGCTTCACCCAGACTATGTCCTTGTCTTTTACACCGAGCTCCTCAGCGTCGGCAGGAGTGAGGTGGATATGCCTCTTTGCGATTATAACTCCCTGCGGCACGTCAACCTCTCCGCAAGGACCTATAAGCTTGCAGGGGGCGCTGCCCTCAAGATCTCCCGACTCCCTTATCGGGGCGCTGATCCCTATGGATCTCGCGTCGGTCGCGGAAAGCTCTATCTGGGTGGCCTTTCTGCACGGACCGAGTATCGACACGTTCGCAAGCTCCTTTTTAGGACCCACGACCGTTACCCTTTCCTCACAGGCAAACTGCCCCGGCTGGGAAAGGTCCTTTTTCTTTGTAAGCGTCGCGCCCTTGCCGAAAAGCGTTTCAAGATCTTTTTCCGTCACATGAACGTGACGCGCTGATGTTTCAACTAAAATTTTCATTATAATCCCTCCGAATTGACAATGATACGCTCTGAAGTAAAGTTTACTACTGTTTATTTCAAAGGTCAAGGGCTATTTTGTTTTTGAAAGAATCCTTTTAAGTATCGCGCCATTTTTGTATTCTATCACAAAGACTACGGCTACAAGCGATACGCCCACAATCGATACGACTATCGCAAGCGTCAGGTAATCCGGCCAGAAGCTCATGGTTACGGTGTGCTCTCCCACCGGCACTTCTATTGCTATGAGCGAGTCAAGGACCTTTACCACGTTAGCAGGCTCTCCGTCAACAGTGACGTTCCAGCCCGGCTCATAGGGTATCGTCGTAAACAGCACCTGATCCTCCCCCGCGGTTACTGTTCCGCTCAGATATGTGTCAGTGTGCTCCGTTATCTGCCACTCGCCCTGACTGAGCTGATCTATAGCGCTTTCCATGGCGTCGACATCGAGTTGATAGAACAAAACGTCGCTGAAAATGGCTTCTCCGTTTGCAAGGGTCATCCTGAGCTTAAGCCTCTCTCCCGGCTCATATGTGCCCAGGTCGAGTATGCTGTAGTACTCGCCGGTGAAGAAGTAATCAACAAACGCATAGTTTGTTATATCCCACGAGTCAGCCTTCAGCCACATATTGCACTGCCTTTGATATATCGTCGGGAAGAACGCGTATATTGGGTCGCTGCTATCGACATTGATGGTAAACTCAACGTAGCTGTCCCTGTCCGAAACGGTAGTGGTATACATGATATGGTCGCCGGTAGTCGCAGTGGTGCAGTTTACGGTATCTGTATAATAGGAATAGTTTCGGTTGAACACTCTTACGCTTCCGTCCCCCAAAAGTCCCTGAAGAAGCCTTTGCTGGTTTTCTATCGGGTCGTTCGAGTCGAGCGTGGTTTCAAGTATATCCGTACTCGCCATATACCCTATCGAAAGCGCATACGGGTTTTCATATACCGATATTTCCGTTCCGGTGTCCTCGGCGGTCATTATCTCCTCGTAGCCCTCATAGGGCAGCTTGAGCCAGTTTTGATAGTTCTGGCGGTTTATCTCCCTTTCATCCACCGCAGGGGTAAGCTCGTCCGGCTTATACATAAGATACTTTATCCCGAGAAGGGAATCGGTCAAAACCGTAGCGCCGGTGTATTTTGTGGAATGCCCCTGCATTCCGAAGCCCAGGGACTTAAGCATATTGAGGACAGGGGTATTCATAGTGGAGCTGGAATGGGATATTCCCTTAAAGCCCATGCCCATCGGATCGTTTACGGTGCGGTGGAAGGTCTTTTCCATTCTGTACAGGCCGTCGTCCTGCTCTTCCACCATGTCTACTACGTCCCTGCCGTCGATAAAGTAGTCCTGATACGATGAATAGGTGCTGTATACTACGTCCATATCTATCGACCAGATGGTGTACAGCGAGTTTTCAAATATTTCAATGCAGATGAACACTGCGACGACTACCTTCATCGCCGTGCTGCGGTATTTTTTGTACAGGAAGATAAGCGCGGCAAAGACTACTATCGCAAGAACCGAGAACCACACTGTTTCCGCAAGGTAAAACTCGGGGTGCTCCTGAGTGTTCAAAAACGCCAGCAGTGCTATCCAGCCAAACGCCGTCAGACATATCTCCTTATAAGACACGCCGCTTATGTTCTCAAAAGCCCGATACGCCATTATAAGCATTATAAAGCTGAATGTGAAGGAGTACCTGTATGGAAGCCAGTTCGGCACCTGGAAACCGTGCCACGCTATATCCACCGTAGACAGATACATGCTTCCGAATATTACGAACATCAGCGCGCCAAGCGACACCTTTTCCTTCACCCTGATTTTTGTGTTCAGGAAGAAAAGAGGTATGAGCATTATGACTATCGTCCCGCACGCTATCATCGGAAGTCCCTCCGGACGCACGGTATCGTAGCTGTTTGTAAACAGCTTGGTCAGAAAATCAAAGATACTGAACTGGTTTTCAGGCGTAAAATCGGGGTTTGAAAAGTCGAGCTTGCCTAGTCTGAGGGAGCAATAGACCGGAATAAGTATAATCGCAGAGGAAAGAACCGATATCACCGCAGAGGCGGCAAACTTAAGCCCCGCCTTTATAAAGTGCGGCGCAACTATATAACCCGGTCTTGAGAAGATGTAGTATATAAAGTATATGGCGCTGAAAACGCCTATCATGTACCCGATATAAAAATGCGATATGAACATGATAGTGAGCGACAGGATAAGCTTAAGCATTTTACCGTTATCCACAAGCTCCTCAATACCCACAAGTATTACCGGAAGCCATATCATGCCGTCTATCCACATCGGGTTCATAAGCTCTACCACAATGTAGGTCATAAGTGCATAGCTCACCGAGAATATTACCTGCATGTAGTGGGAAGCGCCCCTGCGCTTTCTCAGATAATACGCAAACGCCAACGCACAGCAGCCCACCTTGGCAAGCTCCATTATTTCAAGCGCGCCGAGCATCATGGTTCTGGGAAGAAGTATTACTATCCACATGAACGGGCTCGCCATGTAATAGCCGAACATTCCCATCGTTTCGCCGCTTAAGTTTCTGGACCAGCTGTATATAAGCGAGTTTTCCCCGAATATCGCATCCTTGAGCATTTCGTAATAGGATACATACTGGCCGTTCAGGTCGAGCACCAGAACCGACATGTCGCCGTACGGATGCACCCCGAAGAAGGAATAAACAAGGTACATTATCGCCACCGGCAGGAAGAAAATCAAAAGACCCCACCTGTGCCTGTAGCACCATCTTCCCACGGGATTATTGCTTAAAAGCGATTTAAAAAAGCCAAGTATTCGCCCTTTGCGGCTGCTCTCGCCCGCAGACGCTGCGTTTTCCTCCGCAGCCGCTACACCATGAAGGGCGTTTAAATTTTCCGGCACTGTCTTTGCCTCCTCACTGCTTTGTCGAACGCCTGTCAAAGGGTTCGTCTTCGGTCGTTTTTGCTATGATATATCTCGGGCGGTGCTTTATCTCCTCATAAATCCTTGAAATATAGTAGCAGCCTATGCCTAGGCATTCAAGTACCGCCCCGCCTATGAGCATAATGACCGCCGCAGCCGCGTTGAACGAGCCCATCGGCACCCCGCATATGCATAATATTAAAAGCACCGCCGCCGCAAGCATCACGATAAGCCCTAAAAACGATGAAATATAGAGCGGAACGCCAGTAAACGAGGTCAAATTCCTCACAGCGTAGCCTATAAGCATTCCGGCGGTCCATTTTCTTTTGCCGCTGAAGCGCTTTCCGACGTCGTAATAAACCGTTTTTGTTTCAAAGCCCACCCAGCCGGACAGCGCCCTGAAAAAGGTTATCCTCTCGGGAAGCGCCATAAGCGCGTCTATTACCTTCCTGTCGATAAGCTTGAAATCGGAGGAATCCTTCATATCTATTTTGGAAGACGCCTGTATCAGGCTGTAAAACACTCCGGACAGGGCGCGGTAAATAAGACTTTCCTTGCCGCGGGAGGATTTTTTCCCCTCGACGACCTGCGCGCCCTCCTGCCAAAGCTTATACATCTTCGGTATGACCTCCGGCGGGTGCTGCAAATCGCAGTCTATTACCACCGCCGCGTCTCCCCGGCACGCCTCAAGCCCCGCGAAAATAGCGCCCTCCTTGCCGAAGTTCCTCGAAAAGCGCAGCCCTCTTATGCGGCTGTCAATTTCATGCTCGGACACTATCGTCTCCCAGCTGTTGTCCTTTGAGCCGTCATCCACAAATATAAGCTCATATTCAATTTTGTTCGAGTCGAGAACCTCGCCTATAACGCGGGAGGTATTTTTTATATTGTCCTCCTCGTTATAGGACGGTATTACCACTGAGAGCACCGCAAAGCTCCTTTCACTATTATGCAGCTCAGGCTTTTCACCTTATCCCCGCTCTGCGCCTAAGCTCCTGGGGCAGAAGGGACGGATCCGGGCGCTTCGGTCTTATATGCCCTTCGGGAACGGAGGTAAAATAGCGCTCGCTTCTTTTGAGTATTTCTATCCTGCCGGCTTTAAGCATTCTCAGATAATCGAGCGGCGAATTGATTTTTTCCGGCACCTCAATGCCTCCGCCGGGAAAATCCCAGGTATTGTGAGTGTCTGAGCCTCCGGTCATCGGCAGCCCGTAGGACAAAGCGTAGCTTTTAGCGCGCTCGTTAAACCTCTCGTCCCTATGAGAAGCGTTTTCCGCCTCTATCCCGTCGACTATCCTGGGGAAAAGCCTTATCGTCCTTATATACGGCGCTTCCCTGAAGGGATGGGCATGAATGACAAATCCGCCGTTTCTGTGTACAAGCGCGGCGTAGTCCGCAAGATTCATGCTGTTTATTTCGGGGTGCTCCAAAAGAAACCGCTTGTCCAGCCCGTAGGTCAGAAACTCGGTCTCGCCGTATGCATACTCCCAGCCGAAAAACACCTGCACGCCTATTTCATCGCCACGGCGCCTTGCATCATCGTACCCCTGGCAGAAAAGCTCCACCTTTACCTCCCACGGGAGTCTGGTGTCTACGGCAGTGTTGCCGTTAAAAAAGTGATCCGTGACAAAGCAGCCGCTGTAGCCGCATCTTTTCATATTCTCCACCTGCTCCGCGCCGGAGCAGGACGCGCACGCAGAGCCCTGCGAGGTGTGCAGATGCGTTTCATACCTGTAAAAAGCCAATATCCTTCACCTTCCGATTAGTATGGCGCGCCGAATGTGCATTATTCCGCGGCGGCGGCTTATTCCAAGTTATTATACTCTCATTTAAACGGCAAGTCAACCGAGCTGCGCGTAGCACTTTCCTGAAAACATTATTTTTTACCTGCGTTGACCGAAGCTTCTTTACATGCAGATGAAAAAATGCTATACTTTTAAAAATAACTATTTAATATGCAACCACCGCTTTTAAGAAAGGGCTGAACTACCATGTATTATAAGATAAAAAAACTTATTTCGGCAATTTTGGCTGCCACGACTCTTGTGCTTCTCCTGTGCTCCTGCGGCAGCGGAGAAGAGCCGCAGGAGGTTGAGCAGGACGGCTGGGTTTCAATATGGGCGACCGCCGCTCAGCTTGCCGACATGGACCAGATTCCGACAGATCCTGGTCTTAAAGAAAACACCTGCCGTCAGGTTATACGCGCGTCCATAAGCGGGGATAAGATACGCCTTACCTTCTCAAACCAATACGGAAACATACCTCTGGAGCTTGACAGCGTGCACATCGCAAAGCTCATAACTGCGGGAAACCCCGAGATCGACACCTCGACCGACACTGTCATAACCTTTAACGGCGGCTCGACAAGCGTTTCCGTAGAGGCGGGAGCGACCATTACCTCGGACGAAATAGATTTCAGCTTCGAGGCGTTGGATCTTCTTGCAGTCTCAACGAAATTCGGCAAGTACATCGGAAGCTCTGTCACCTGCCACAAGGAATCCTACGCATCGGCATGGGTGTGCGAGGGCGACCATGTGTCCGACGAGACCCTAAACGGCGTAAAGATAATGGGAAGCTGGTACTACCTTGTCGGAGCGGACACCTGGGCCGAGGCCGGAACAAAGGCGGTAGTTGCGCTTGGCGACTCCATCACCGACGGAGTCGGGGCAACCTCAAACCAGTACACCACATGGCCCAGCCAGCTTGATGAAATGCTCAAATCAAACCCCGACACCGCGAACATATCTGTTATAAATATGGGAATAAGCGGCAACACGCTGGTCGGCGAATGGGGAGAAACTGCTAAGAACAGGCTTGAGCGCGATGTTTTAAGCGTCCCGGGAGTGAAATACTGCATACTTCTCATAGGAATCAACGACATAGGCGGGGCGCAGGAGGATATTTCTGAGGCTATCATCGCAGACTACAAGGAAATTATCAATACGTGCCACGAAAACGGCATTGAAATATACGCCGGAACGCTCACGCCGGTAAAGGGCAACTTCTACTACTCCGAGCTTCACGAAAAGATAAGGCTGGCGGTAAACGAGTTCGTCATGTCGCCCGATTCCGGGTTTGATGGATACATAGACTTCTCCGCCTCCATAGCTCGCGAGGACGACCCCGCCCAGATGAAGGACGAATACAACTGCTCGTGGGGAGACTTTTTGCACCCGGGCGTCGCGGGGTATGAGCGCATGGCCGAGGAAGCGTATAACAGGCTGATAGAATTTTGGACCGAGCTGGCAGCTTCCGAGGAAGAGTGAGGCGTTTGAATGAGCACCGCAAAAAAATCCAAAGCAGCCGCTGTTATACTGGCTGTGATTATAATCGTATGTGTAGTATTAGCAATTGTAAAAAATTCAAACTTAGAAAAAGGTGATTCTCAAATGGAAGAAAAGTGGATAGCTACCTGGGGAACGGCAATGCTTACTGCGGGCATGGAGCAGACCCCAATGAATCCGGGACTAAAGGACAGCACGGTAAGGCAGCAGATAAGAGTATCCGTCGGAGGGGACAGGATAAGGCTGGTTCTGTCAAACGAATACGGAGAGAGGGATCTCGAAATAAACAAAATAACCGTGGCAAAGCTAAGCGACCCGTCGTCAAGCGCCATAGATGTTTCGACAATAGCCGGGCTCACATTAAACGGAGAAGGCTCTTTCGTCGTCCCTGCCGGACAGCGAATAACTACAGACGAGCTTGATTTTCCCTTTGACCCGCTTGACGACATAGCGGTCACAATGGAGCTGGGAAGCATCCCATCTACCCTTACCTCCCACACCGCCTCAAGGTGCTCTACATGGATAGTAAGCGGCGAAAGAGCATGCGACGAGAGCTTTGAAAGCTATGAGGAGATGACTGCGTGGTACTTCATAACCGAGCTTGACGTGATGGCATCCGGCGACAGCGGGGTAATAGTGTGCTTCGGCGACTCCCTGACCGACGGCGCAAGCGTGACGACAAACGGGTTTGCAAGATACACCGATCAGCTTTCACGAAGGCTTCGCGAGGACGATAAGCTAAACAACCTCGCGGTGGTGAATATGGGCATAGGGGCGACGGCTCTGTACCGCTACGGCGGCGATATCGCGGGAACGGTGCGCGCCGACAGGGATATCTTAGGCGTCCCGGGAGTCAAATACGTCGTTTTGTTCATGGGTGTAAACGACATAGGAGGGGCGGAAAGCGACATTTCAGAGGAGCTTATCAGCCACTACAAATCCATAATAGAGCGATGCCATGAAAACGGCATAAAAATATACGGCGCAACCATCACACCGTTTAAGGGCAACGGCTACTACTCCGAGCTTCACGAGCAAATAAGGGTAACCGTAAATGAATTTATTGTATCGTACGGCTCCGGCTACGACGGATACATAGACCTGGCGTCCGTTATGTGTGACCCGAACGACCCGCAGAAGCTAAACGACGGCTATGTGTCGGTGTGGAACGACTACCTTCACTTTAACGACAGCGGCTACTGCCTTATCGGTGATACAGTTTATGAATTCCTGAAGGAAAATTTGGACAGCTGATACCAGCATTAAGCTGATACAAGCATCAGCTTAATGCAAAAATACCGGCTGGTACTAGTACCAGCCGGTATTCTTTGTTACATCTATTCCTCGCTCACACGGTATTTTGCAACAATATCCGCAGCCAGCATCGGAGGCACCTGATCGTAACGCAGCTTTTCAAGCGTAAATTCTCCCATGCCCCTTGTCATCTGACGCACCACCATGGCAAAGTCGTGCGTCTCGCTTTCGGGTATCTCGGCGGTAATGGTCGTAAGCCCTTTCTTTGCGGCGGGAGCCATGCCCAATACCCTGCCTCTTCTCTTGTTAAGCTCGCCCATCATATCTCCGGTGTTTTCATCCGGAATAGTGACCTCAAGGCTGTCTATCGGCTCTAAAAGAACGGGGCTTGCCTGCTTCATTCCCTCCTTGAACGCAACTGCGGCCGCAAGCTTAAATGACATTTCGGACGAGTCTACCGGATGATACGAGCCGTCCACCAGGGTTGCCTTTAAGCCTACTACCGGGAAGCCTGCCAGCGTTCCCCTCTTCATGCAATCCTGCAGGCCCTTTTCGACCGCTGGGAAGAAGTTCTTGGGGACTGCGCCTCCGAACACGTTTTCTTCAAACACAAGCTCGTCGCTGTCGCACGGCTCAAACTCTATCCATACGTCGCCGAACTGTCCGTGTCCGCCGGACTGCTTCTTATGCCTGCCCTGAACCTTTACCTTCTTGCGTATAGTCTCCTTATAGGCCACCTTCGGCTCTGAGGTTACCACGTCTACCCCGAAACCGCTCTTGAGTTTTGCAAGCGTTGATTCTATATGCTGCTCCCCGAGACCCGAAAGTATCTGCTCAAAGGTAGTGTCGTCCTGCTTGTAGGACAGGCACAGATCCTCCTCCAAAAGCCTTTGGATGGCGCCTGATATCTTCGACTCGTCCCCCTGCGACTTTGCCTTTATGCATACCGAGTAACAGGGCTTCGGGAAGGCCAGCTTGTCAAACGCCACAACCCTCGACGGGTCGCAGATGGTGTCGTTTGTATTTACCGACATCTTGGTGGCGACGACTATGTCACCAGCGGTAGCGTATGGCACCTCTATCTGCTTCTTTCCCATCAGATTCAGGAGCTTGCCGACCTTTTCGGTAGAGCTTGTGGTCGCGTTGAGCACTTCCTTGTTGCTCTCTATTTTCCCGCTTATCACCTTTATAAACGACATCTTGCCCACAAACGGGTCGGCGACGGTCTTAAATACAAACGCCGCGAGCGGCTCGTCTTCGCTGCACTTGATGGAAACGTCGTTCCCTGCCGCGTTTTTAGCCTTTATATTGGGCTGATCGCTTGCCGCCGGCAGAAGCGACGCTATCTGACCGATGAGCAGATCCACGCAGTCGAGATTGGCTGCGGACACGCATGTGACGGGAGTTATCATGCCGTTGATTATTCCGTTGTGTATGCCGTTTACCAGCTCCTCATGGGTAAACTTCTCGCCGTCCAGGAACTTCATCATCAGCTCCTCGTCCGTCTCCGCGACAGCCTCCGCCATAGCCTCGATAAGTCCGTCTATGCGGTATGTAGGCTCGGGCTCTCCCGCGTCGATAAGCTCGCCCTTAGGACCGTACTTGTAGTTTTTCTTGGCAAGCAGGTCGTAATACGACACTATCTTACTGTCCTTTATAAGCGGAACGACCAGCGGACAAACGGTAGAGCCGAACTCGGTCTTGAGCTTTGTAAGAACGTTTGAAAAGTTTGCGTTCTCATCGTCTATCTTAGTTACTACGAACATGTGCGGGGTTTTATGCTCTACGGCGCAGTCGTACGCCTTCTTGGTTCCGACATGTATTCCCGATTTTGCCGAAACGGTTATCAGAACGCAGTCGGCGGCATAAACGCCCTCTATCATCCCTCCCGCATAGTCAAAAAGCCCGGGAGTGTCGAGAATGTTTACCTTTATACCATCCTTCTCGTAAAATGAAAGCGAGGTATATATTGAACATTTCTTTGAAATTTCAATTGGTGTATAGTCAGAAACCGTATTTCCGTCCGCAGTCTTTCCCAGCCTTTCAGTCGCGCCCGCCTTATACAGCAGAGCCTCGCAAAGAGAGGTCTTACCCGAGCCGGAATGACCGGCTATCGTTATGTTCTTTATGTGCGAGCTGTCGTAATTTTTCAAGTTAATCTCTCCATTCGCGTTACTATTCGTCAAATTTATTGGATTTACACAATAAAGCTCAACGTACCTTTTCATTATACATGATATTTGCCCAAATATCAATACCAAAATTATCTCAGTATTATTGTATATTATGCATAAACATTTTTATGTCGGAAATTACGGAAGCCCTTAAAAAGCCTTAAATACTTAAATATAAGAGGGGAACGCATGGCTCCCCTCTTATATATGCGGCTAAACAGTAAGCGTACTTTGCCCCGTTTCAAGGAGAATCAGTATATCCTCCTCAACGCCGGTCTGGCAGTTTACATAAACAAGCACGGTCCTGTCATCCTCAGTAGTGCATTTAAACTCCCAGCAGAGCTTTTCCTCCACGCTGTCCGACGGTATAACTGCAAGCGACGTCTTTACTACGCTGAGCATCGGAGAAAGCTTTTCCTGGCACTCTTCGGAACCTATAGACGGCTCGGGAAGGTCTCTGTCAAAATGGTTGACTAAAAATCCCCTCGCGTCGAAGCCAAGTATCTCGCCGTTGTCAAGGGCAACCGACACTTTTATCAGGTCGGTATAACAGGTAACGCCGTCGTCGTTATAGGCGTAGTTTATGGTGCAGACGTTGTTATATGTCTCATGATATGTCACTTCCATTCCCTCTATACCCATGCTGTCAAGATATGCGCGAGCGTAGACCTGCGCGTCCTCCGGTGAAATCTCGCTGCTTTTTACCTGCCTGTTTTTGAGCATATAGCTTATATATCCGCCGTTTTTCGTGACCGCACAGCTTACGCCGTCGGCATAGAAGCGGTAGGACGGCATTTTCCCTTCCTCCATGCTTTCTTCATTTCTCAGCTCCCATTCTTCAAGCCCGCAGTAAGCGGCAGCCTTTTTCGCGGCGTCCTCTCTGGACACCGAAGGAGCGTTTTCAAGCATTTTGGGAGTCTTATCTAATATGTGGTCGGAAAACGGACCGTCGTAAATAAGCTTAGGGGTGTTGTCGAATCCATCCTCGATATCTTCAAATCCATCTAAAACAAAGGAATCAAGCCCGTTGTCAATGTCCTCAAACAGCTCTGAGATGGTTTTCCCGTTTGTTAGCAGCCTTGTCTTCATCTCCCAAAGCTTATCGGAAAGCTCCGCCGCGCTCCGGCAGAGCATATCCATTTTTGAATAGTCCTCATAGCTCGGTTCCGCGCCGTCTGCAGCTTTTTCAGAAAGCGCATGGGCGTAGTTTCCTATCTGTGAAAAAAACTTTTCGGTCCTTTCAAGGTCTATATTGGCTACCGGAAGCTTCGAAAGCGCCTCGCGAGCGGAATTTGCTCGCAACACCAGTTCATTTGAAAGCTCAGACATCATCTCGGGAGATGAGGCGTACAGACCCTTTGTAAGCGACTGTGAAAGCTTGTCAGCGCTCTCGGCAAGCTCCTCAACCGCCTGCATATAACCGTTTTCAATCTGTCTGTTCGCCACTGTCAGTCTGTTCATATAAATTATGTTCGCGGCGGTGAGCACTGCAATTATCGCGAGTGAAAAGGATACCAGCCTTACTATCGTCCGCCTTGATATAACTGTTTTCATTTTATCACGCCTTTCATAGTGTACTTAATGCTGTATACATGCTATTCATATCATTTCACATTCTGGGTCAAATACTCTTTGAAAAATCCTTCCATATGAATATTTATTTTGTGTGCAAACTTACTGTATGACCTCTGAAAGAAAAAATTGCCCTGTATTTTTCATTTTTATGCATTTTCGTTTGCTTTTTTTGATTGAATGATATATAATGAAACTGTATGCTAAAAGTTAGCGATTATTTTATTCACGGAGGTAATAAAAATGCTAGTATCTGCAAAGGAAATGCTCAACAAGGCGCGCGACGGGCACTATGCGGTAGGTCAGTTCAACATTAACAATCTGGAATGGACTAAGGCTATTTTGCAAACCGCTCAGGAGCTCAATGCTCCCGTAATTCTCGGAGTATCGGAGGGCGCGGGAAAGTATATGTGCGGATATACTACGATAGTTGGTATGGTAAAGGGAATGATAGACAATTTGGGAATCACCGTTCCGGTTGCGCTTCACCTTGACCACGGAACCTTTGAGGGTGCAAAGGCGTGCATAAATGCCGGCTTCAGCTCAATCATGTTCGATGGTTCTCATTACCCGATCGATGAAAACATCAAGCTCACCACTGCTCTTGTAAACACCTGCGACATTCTCGGAATTTCGCTCGAGGCTGAGGTAGGCGCTATTGGCGGAGAAGAGGACGGAGTTGTCGGAATGGGAGAGTGCGCAGATCCCAAGGAGTGCAAGCAGATTGCCGACCTCGGAGTGACAATGCTCGCAGCGGGAATCGGAAACATCCACGGAAAGTATCCCGCAAATTGGCCCGGACTTCGCTTCGACGTTCTCGCTGCAATCAAGGAAGAGGTAAAGGATATGCCTTTGGTTCTCCACGGCGGAACAGGCATCCCCGAGGATATGATAAAGAAAGCTATTTCTCTGGGCGTCGCCAAGATCAACGTAAACACCGAGTGCCAGATCGCGTTCACAGCCGCTGTAAGAAAGTACATTGAGGATGGAAAGGATCTCACCGGCAAGGGCTTCGACCCAAGAAAGGTACTTGCCCCCGGCGTAGACGCCATAAAGGCCACCGTAAAGGAGAAGATGGAGATCTTCGGCTGCATAGGCATGGCTTAATCAAAAATAAAAACAGAAAAAAACAAAAAAGCCTTCGGGAACTCCCCGTGGGCTTTTTAAATTGCCGTGACGCAGGCTGGTTTTATTTGCTGTCTAACATCGCCTTCCGCAGTGCGCTGTGGTATTCGGGATGGCTTCTTCTCAGCGATATCACCATGCCGCCGCTTTCAAAGCAGTGCTTTGACTGCGCAAGGGTGCATACCTTGCCGGTGCTGAGGTTGAAAAATTCATATCCCATGACAAGCGTAGCTCCGGTGTACTCTTTTATATAGACGGATATCTCTATCTCCTCGTCAAACCTTACCGGTGACTTGTATTCCACCGACAGCGACACCACCGGCGACACTATCCCGTGCCTTTCGATTTCCGCGTATCCCACGCCGATGCTGTTTAAAAATTCAACGCGTCCGTCCTCCATCCACTTGACATAGTGGGAGTGATGTATTATTCCCATTTGGTCTGTTTCGTGATATCTTGCTTTTCTTCGGTATTTAAACATAAAACCACCTCATAATTATATATCCAGCAGCATACCAATTTCATTGCCGCAATTGCGTTACAATAAAGTATAAACCACACGACATCCGGTGTCAATGCCGTTTGATTTAAGCATTTTGACATATTTACGACTATTAAAACCGCAATATTTGACAAGTGTCAAGAATGTGAAAAAAACTGTTGAAAAATAGCTTGTAAAAGAGTATTATAAAAAATACTGCGCATATGGCGCGGCATAGTACTTTACTTTGCTTTTGATTGAGAGGTAATCGTATTGTTTGGTAGATCGAAAAGGCTTGCCGTCTCCACTATGGATATGACGACAGGCGCGCTGTTCCCCAAAATAATCAGATTTACAATCCCGCTTATCCTCATGGGAACGCTTCAGCTTTTATACAACGCCGCCGATATCATAGTCGTCGGACGCTGGGGCAGCGAAACGTCGCTTGCGGCGGTAAGTTCGACGGGTTCGCTTATCAACCTTATAGTAAACGTATTTATGGGGCTGTCAGTAGGCACAAGCGTGGTAGTTGCCCAGCACTTCGGAGCCGGCAGGATGAAGGACGTCAGCGAGGCGGTGCATACCTCGATTGCAATCTCAATAATATGCGGCGTTGTGGTAGGCATATTCGGATTCTTCACAGCAAGAGGTCTTTTAGAGCTGATGGACTCGCCCGATAACGTTATAGACCTTTCGGCGCTCTATGTTAAAATTTACTTTATCGGTATGCCCGCAAACATGCTCTACAACTTCGGAGCCGCAATACTCAGAGCCATAGGAGACAACAAGCGTCCTTTATATTATCTCACCGTTTCCGGCATAGTAAACATAATATTAAATCTCGTATTTGTAATAGTGTTTAAGCTGGATGTGGCGGGAGTTGCGATAGCGACGATAATATCTCAGGCAATTTCGGCTGTGCTGGTAGTTATCTGCCTTATAAGAACGGACGGCCCGATAAAGCTTCATATAAAAAAGCTGAGAATACATATGGATAAGCTTTTGCATATTGCCTCCGTGGGAATCCCCGCGGGCGTTCAGGGCTCTATCTTTTCGATTTCAAACGTAATCATCCAATCGTCAGTAAACTTCTTCGGAGATGCCGCAATGGCAGGAAGCGGAGCGGGCGCGAACATCGAGGGCTTTATTTATAACGCCATGAACTCGGTGTATCAGGCGGCTATAACCTTTACGGGGCAGAACTTCGGCGCAAAGCAGTACCGCAGGATAAAGACAATTGCCTTTGAATGTATGGGTCTGGTGACTATCGTCGGATTGTCAACTGGTTTGATAGCAAAGCTCTTAGACGACCGGCTTATGTCGATTTACACCAGTGTTCAGGAGGAAGTAGCGTTCGGAATAACGCGAATGTCGGTAATTCTTCTGACATACTTCCTGGACGGAATGATGGACGTTATGGTCGGAATGCTGCGCGGCATAGGTCATTCCATACTGCCGACAATAACCACTATACTGTTTGTGTGCGGCTTCAGGATAGTGTGGATATATACATACTTTGCCCAGTACAAGATCGAATGCAACTATGACCCGCATAAGTCCCTCACCGTTTTGTTCCTGTCGTACCCGATATCCTGGATAATGGCTACCATTTCGCATACGATATGCTTTATCATTATTTTCGGAAGGATATGCAAAAAGGCAAAGGCAAACGGGGAATATAAGTAATAACGTTTTTCGGCATCCCGCTACACATGTTTGTGCAGCGGGATTTTTTGCGTAATGAATATGCTACATACCGGAAAGCAAACACGCCCTTGCATTTTAGTGCGCAGAATCGGGACGAATATTTTAGCGAATATGCATAAAATTATATTGCAATATTAAATAAGTATTGACACATTAATTGTGCTGTGGTATATTATAAGCAAAATAAGATTTTGCTTGAGACGCTCTCAAAACGCCGCGGCGCTTTTCGTCAAGAGTACGGATTTAAACGCCTTTTTCTTTGATATAAATTGTGAATTTGTCCTGGCATCAGTCGGAAATTCGTGGTTTATATATAAATTTTATCTTAAGGGGGAAACTCATCATGAAGAAAATTATAGCGACTGCAATGGCTCTTATGCTGGTTATGGCGCTGTCCGTAACAGCTTTTGCCGACTATTCGATGACCGCTACCTCCGGTCAGGACTTTGACGGCAAGGTCCTCGCCGACGGAGTTGAGCTTACCGGCGACTGGTACACCGACAAGCTGAGTACAAACTGGGTAAACTCAACCGAGTTTGACGCTATTATGGCGGCTTTGCAGGAGGACGGCGCAATCGTCACTCTCACCTACACAGGCGGAGAAATCACTGCTATCGGCTTCCAGAGCAGCATCGGCGAAATAAGGGCTACCGACCTGACCGTCACCACGGAGGGCGACGTCACTACCGCGACAGTTCCCGCCGCTTCGCTGATTTCCGATCCGTTTGTATTGGACGGCTACGAATGGTGCAACCTTACGCTCCAGGCCTCTGCCGGAACTGTTTTGACCGGATTCACTATTTCTACCGGCGCTTCCGAGCCGGAAGCTTCCGAACCCGAGGCCTCTGAACCTGAAACTCCGGCGGCTGATACGGAGTCTGACGCTGAGCAGACTTCATCGGACGATACCGCCGTTCCTGAAACAGGCTTGGTGCTGGCGGTTGTTCCCGCCGTTATAGCTCTCGCGGCTGCGGCATTATTTAAAAAGAGATAATTTCTAAGCGCTAATGGTTTTTTCATATTTTCTAAAGCAGAGGGTTTTTCGACCCTCTGCTTTGCCGTTCGTCCAAATGCCGAATAATATGTTTTTGTGAAACCCGTTGGCCGCAACATGCCAATGGGAAAAATTTTCTCAGCTTATGTATGCGCTCAGGCTGAAAGAATGCAAAATCAAAGGCGGCTTTACGGAAATAAGCAACCCCGTACAGGCTTTGTACGGGGCATTTTTGTTTTAGTATTCGATAAACGCGCCTTTTTGTGCCTAACTTTTGCTTTTTGGACGAAAAAGCGCGGCTATGACAAGCGCAAGTATCATTGCGGCGGTGATTCCCGCAGCACCTGCGGTGAGTCCTCCCGTGAAAATTCCAAGAAAGCCCTTTTCGTCTACAGCTTCCCTTACGCCCTTTGCCATCAGGTTTCCGAAGCCCGTCAGGGGCACACTTGCCCCAGCTCCGGCAAACTCCACAAGCGGCTCATATACTCCCAGCGCGCCCAGAGCGACCCCCGCGACGACATACGCCACAAGAATCCTTGCCGGAGTCAGCTTTGTGTAGTCTATAAGCAGCTGCCCGATGGCGCAAAGCAGTCCGCCAACTAAAAACGCCCATATATATTGCATGTGATTTTCTCATACCTCTCAATTCCTTACTTTTTACTTCTGCACCTCGGACGACAGCCACGCAAGATGAGATATCGAAGGAATGCTTCTTCCCTGCTGCGTAGACGTCGGAGACAATAACGCCCCGGTGGCGGCAAACAGTATGTTTTTCAGCTCCCCCGATCGAAGCCTGGGCAGAAAGTGCCCGCAAAGCATGCTTGCCGCGCAGCCGCAGCCTGAGCCTCCGGCGTGCACATCCTGCTCCTCGCTGTAAATCATGCATCCGCAGTCAAGATGCTTTTTTTCCATTTTTTCTGCCGTCCTGACACCGTTGTGCTCATAAAAAAGCCTGCACAGAAGCCTTGATCCAACCTCGCCTAGGTCTCCGGTGACAACGGCGTCAAAATCGTCTATATCCATCCCGCTGTCGCTTAAAAACTGATTTATAGTGCCGTATGCAGCCGGAGCCATTGCCGCACCCATATTGTTTGCGTCCTTAATTCCTGCGTCAGCCATACTTCCCACCGTAACCGCCCTTATATATGGCGCAGGCCCGTCCTGCTCAAGTATCACCGCCCCAGATGCGGTTGCGGTCCACTGCGAGGTAGGGGTGCGCTGCCCGCCGTAGTCGAGCGGCAGACGGTACTGCCTTTCAGCCGTGCAAAAATGCGAAGAGGTTATTGCAGCCGCTCTTTTTGCCGCGCCGGAATCCACCGCTATCGAAGCTAGCAGTATTCCCTCAGAAATGGTAGAGCATGCGCCGTATATCCCTATGAAAGGGACGTTGAAATCCAGCACTCCAAAGCTTGTTCCTATGCACTGATTGAGCAGATCACCTCCAAACATAAGCGGAAGCTCCTCAGAGCTTAGGCGGCACTTCTCCAGAACCGTCTGCAAAGCAAGCCCCTGCATGGCGCTTTCCGCCGCTTCAAAGCTGTCCTGTCCGAAGCGGTCGTCCTTGTCTATATAATCGTAGCAGCCGCCGTAAGGACCATCGCCCTCTTTTTTTCCGCCGACTGCGGCGTATCCTGAAATACCGATTTTGCTGTCAGGGTATATTGTTGATCTGCCTACCCGTTTCGCCATTTTATCCCCTCTTTTTGTTGTTTTGTATTATGCTTTGCAGCTGCAATAAAAATTATTCATGCTTATCTTGCGAGACGTTTTCATTTTAGCAGGCGCACTTGAAACGCATCGGAAAATAGTGTATAATAATTTTTAATTGTATGTAATGATCGGCTTTTTGCCGTTGAAAGGGTGATATTATGAGAAAAATTACGTATGCAGCCGCAATTTTAACAGCGATTGCGATGCTTTGCAGCTGCGGTAACAGCGTTGCGGACGAGCCTGCCGCAAGCGGCGGAACTCCGGACAATACTGTAAGCCGGAGCGAAACCTCTGCTATCGCGGAATCTTTGCCGGTTTCAACCGCTGCAACCGTAGCTACAGAAGCTCCGGTCACAACCGACGCGGATGAAACCGCAGCCTCTCAAACGGACGGACAGGACGGACAGGATGATGAAAACGTATCTATCGAAGAGCTTGGACTGAGAGCGCCGGAGCTTTTGAACCTTTTAAACTCAAATAAGGTTCACGCAAAGCTGATAGAAGCGGTATCGTACGACAATGAAACTACCTCGAGCGTACAGCGCGAATATTATGTGGACGGCGATAACGCCGTATACATAAACGATTCTCAAAAAATAATAATGAGCGGCGACACGGTTACGGTAGTTGACCTCGACGCATTGACGTATTACAGCTACGCGCGCTCTCCCGGCGAAGGCACTGCAAACTTTGGCTACGGCTTGGACAATTATAGCTTTTATTCCACTGATACTTCCGACGACGGCACAGTCACGGAGGTGTACACCGTGAGCGCTCACGGTGGTTCTCTTGTTTCAACATGGACGTTCTTCCCCGGCGGAAATATTACGGTATCGGACGTAAGTCCGGAGTTCGGCTCTTACTACTGGTACAGCTTTGAAATAATAGAGTCTGATACCTCGGAAATGGATATGTCTATCCCGGACGGGCTTACAGAGGTCGAGCCTGACGATTATTTCTGATGTGCAGGCGCAAAATTTTCAGAAAAGAGGATATGTTATGGTTACAATCGAAATGGAAAACGGCAAAAAAATAAAGCTGGAGCTTTATCCCGACCAGGCTCCCATAACCGTCGCGAACTTTGAGGAACTTGTTAAAAACCACTTCTACGACGGGCTTATCTTCCACCGCGTCATAAGCGGGTTCATGATCCAGGGCGGCGACCCGCTCGGGACAGGATTCGGCGGCTCGGATAAGAAAATAAAGGGCGAGTTCAAGGCAAACGGCGTGAACAACACCATCCGCCACGAAAGAGGGGTTATCTCAATGGCAAGGTCGCAAAACCCAAATTCCGCTTCCTCGCAGTTTTTCATCATGCATAAGGACGCGCCTCATCTCGACGGGCAGTACGCCGCGTTCGGAAAGGTAGTAGAGGGCATGGACGTCGTAGACGAAATAGCCTCTGTTAAAACCGATTACAATGACAAGCCCATAAAGCCACAGCGCATTAAATCTATAACCATTGAAGATTAAAGCACAATAAGCAAAAAGGAGGTTTTCTTATGCGGGTGACAGCTGACGACAATCCAAGGCTTGATTACCTTCGGGAAAAGACTCTCAAGCTGACCTCCTCCCCCGGCTGCTACATCATGAAGAACAAGTCCGGGACTATTATATACATCGGCAAGGCAAAAAACCTGAGAAACCGCGTTTCAACCTATTTTCACGACAACGACCACCTTACCAAGGTGGCAAAAATGGTCTCAAACGTTTATGATTACGAATTTATCGTCACGGATTCGGAGTATGAGGCGCTGGTTCTGGAGGCTTCGCTCATCAAGCAGCACAAGCCCAAATACAACATACTTCTAAAGGACGACAAGGGCTACTCATATATTAAAATATCGGACGAGGAATACCCCAGAATAACCCGCGAAATGCAGAAAAAAGGTTCGGGGACTTTTATCGGTCCTTATACCAGCGGTCTTACCTCAAGCCAGACGGTCGAGGAGGTAAACCGCGTGTTCATGCTTCCAACCTGCAAAAGGGTCTTTCCCAGAGACTTTAAAAAATACCGACCCTGCCTTAACTTTCAGATAAAGCGCTGCATAGGCCTTTGCCGCGGCTGCATATCTAAGGACGAATACGCCGCCATAATAAAAGACGCGGTGGATTATATCAAAAGCGGCAGTGAAGCGTCCGTTGAAGCGATGACTCGGGAAATGAACAGGCTTTCGGAGAACCTCGAATTTGAAAAGGCAGCCGTCCTGCGGGACAGGATTGCAGCCATAAGGCGCGCGGCCGATACCCAGAAGATATTTGAGCGAAATATTACAGATACCGATATAATAGGCTTTGCCAAAAACGGAGAGCTTAGCTGCATAACGGTTCTGATATACCGCGGCGGCAGACTGACGGATAAATCGGATTTTATCCTCGGGGAAACGGAGGACGATATATCCCTGCGCGAGGACTTTATTATGCAGTATTACGACCGCTCGCCGAATATACCGAAAACCGTCTGCATAGACGCGGAGCTTAACAGCATGGACGATATACGCCGCTATCTTTCGGAAAAATCAGGTCACGCGGTGCACCTCAGCGCGCCAAAAAGGGGCGAAATGCTGGAGCTTGTAAACATGGCGAGACAAAACGCCGCTGAGCAGCTCTCTATCCGCGTCGGAAGGACAAGCCGGGAAATAGAGACCTTAGTGGAGCTTGCGGGACTGCTGGGGCTTTCAAAAACCCCGAAATATATCGAGTGCTACGATATCTCAAACCTCGCCTCCAGCGATATGGTGGGAGGCATGGTGGTTATGGACAACGGCAGGTTCGCAAAAAAATTCTACAAACGGTTTAATATAAAAACTGTAGCGGAGCAAAACGACTACGCCAGCATGCGCGAGGTGATAAGGCGGAGGTTTAACGAATACCTCGACCCCGAGTGCCATGACGAAGGCTTTAAAACGCTGCCCGATCTTATTTTCCTCGACGGCGGAAGAGGTCACGTGGGGGCGGTCTACCCCCTACTCGAGGAAATGAATATAAAAGTCCCGCTTTTCGGGCTTGTCAAGGACAACAAGCACCACACCAGGGCAGTCGTCTCATCCGACGGCAGAGAAATACAGATATCTAAATCCCGTTCTGTCTTTTCGCTTCTGACAAAGCTTCAGGATGAGGTACACCGATATACCATTACTTTCCAAACATCTAAGCGCTCCGCCCATATCCATGAAACCGAGCTTACAAAAATAAACGGCATAGGTCCCAAAAAAGCGCAGGCTCTCCTGCTTGAATTTAAGACAAAGGAAGCACTTAAATCGGCAGGTCTTGAAGACATTGCTTCGGTAATGAAAATAAGCCTTGACAAGGCGGCCAAGGTTAAGGAAAAATTTATAGACCAGCTAAGGTGACGCGGCCGGTCTTAATGAAAAATTCACAAGATGAAATAGCTGATATATAGACAAAAAGCGCAATTTAGGGTATAATGACACTAACGCAGCGATATAAGCTAAGGATTTGGGAGGGACGCAGGTGACAAAGTCAAAAAACATACCATCATACCAGGGAACATTGAGAAGCCACTCATTAAGCGTCCCGGAATGCATATATAAATGCAGCGGCATTCTTATTTTCGGCAGAAGAATAAAATCCCTTGTCTTTTCAACAGACGCCGCTATAATTAAAAATATCAACACTGACGCGGTGATAGCGGTCTATCCGTTTACTCCTCAGCCTGTGATCTCACAGGCTTTGATATCGGTTTCGGACGTTCCTGTGTTTGTCGGCGTCGGCGGAGGTCTGACAGCGGGCGAACGCACCGTCAGGCTTGCCGAAAATGCAGAAAACCAAGGCGCGTATGGAGTCGTGGTCAACGCCCCGATAGATGCGGGAATAATCACTCAGATTAAAAAAAGAATAGAGCTCCCCGTTATTGCAACAATAGTATCGGACAGACAGGACATCGACAAACGCATAGCGGCGGGAGCGGATATATTAAACGTAGCGGCGTCGGTAAACACGCCTGAGCTTGTAGCAAAAATAAAGGCAAGACACCCCGATATCCCGATAATCGCAACCGGAGGTCCTACAAACGAATCCATAACAAGGACTATAGAAGCGGGAGCTAACGCGATAACCTATACTCCTCCGTCAAACGGAGAGGTGTTCGCGCAGACGATGAAAAAATACCGCGAAAGATATGAATAAGCCTGACGATGTTTCAGGCTCAGAGGCAGGATTGATAAAATGAGAGTTATTACCGGCTCCTTGAGAGGCAGGCGTCTTTTGACCCTTGAAGGAAACGACGTCCGTCCAACCACCGACAAGGTCAAGGAAGCGATTTTTTCAATAATTCAGTTCGACGTTCCCAGCGCCATTGTACTGGATCTTTTTGCCGGAAGCGGGCAGCTCGGGATAGAGGCGCTCAGCAGGGGCGCAAAGCGCTGCGTTTTTGTTGACAGAGCCAGGGAAGCCGTGCAGATAGTCAAAAAGAATATCGACAGCTGCCGCATATCGGACGCTGCAAGGGTATATAACTGCGACTCCATAGATTATCTTCGCGGAGCGCCCGGCGGCTTTGATATAGCGTTCGTAGACCCGCCGTATGAGCAGGGACTTGTAGTAAAGGCGCTCGAGCTGCTTAAGGATAAAATGAGCCAAAGAGGGATTATCGTGTGCGAACACGAAGGCGGTCTTGAGCTGCCGGACAGAATAGGCAGGATCAAGGTCCGCCGCAGGTACAGCTACGGCAAAAAAATCGCTCTGACAGTATATGAAGTTGACAGTAAGGAAGATGTAAAGTGAGCCAAAGAATAGCAGTATGCCCGGGAAGCTTCGATCCCGTGACCTTAGGGCATCTTGATATAATAAGCCGGGCTTCAGCGCTCTTTGACAGGGTAATAGTGCTGGTTTCGGTAAACCCCAAAAAAAGACCCAGCTTTTCGCCGGAAGAAAGAATAGAAATGATAAAAAGGGTCACAGGGCACCTCAAAAACATTGAAATAGAAACCTCTGAAGGGCTTTTGGCCGACTACATCCGCAACAAGGGAGCTACGGCAATAGTAAAGGGACTTCGGGCTGTATCCGACTTTGAATATGAATTCCAGATGGCTCTTGCGAACAAAAAGCTCTGTCCTGAAGCGGAAACCGTTTTTTTGGTCACGCGCTCGGAAAATATGTATCTCAGTTCAAGCGTAGTAAAGCAGATAGCGTCGTTTGGCGGGGATATCAGCGGCTTTGTCCCTCATGAGATAAAAGATTTTATCGCCAGCCGCCTTAAAGAGAGCATATAATAAAGTGAAATATGAAAACAAGTGAGGAGCTGTTTAATATGAATTCAATGACTATTGACGAAATCCTTGAAATGATGGACGAACTTCTTGATAAGGCGGTCACAGTGCCGTTTTCAAACAAAAAGAGCATGGTTGACGCCGACCAGCTCAGAGAATACATCGACGGCATTCGCTATAACCTTCCCACCGAAATAAAAAAAGCAAAGGAAATGGTGGCGGACCGCTCGGTGATTATAACCGACGCCAACGCCCAGGCGGAGCAGATCATTAAAAAGGCGGAGGAAAGAGCAAAAACGCTCGTTTCTGAAGAGGAAATAGTAAAGCAGGCAAGGGCTGCGGCAGATGAAATCACCACTCAGGCGCATACCATGGATTTAAACATCAAGAAGGCCATGATAGAAAAGCTTGACGATATTCTTTCAGAGTCCGAAAGGTCCGTGACAAAGGCGTTAAACGAAATTAAGTCGATGAGGGAGACCATTAAGGCAGCTTCTAAAAAAGCAAACTGAATACTTTTGTTCCCCTTGGTGAGGACCGGCACTGAGGGGGCTTTTTTAGCAGTGTCATATGGATAGATGTTCTTTCTAAAAATACATGCGTTTTTCATAAGAAAACATTTTTTATTTTGCACAATTTTGTATACATGACAGATTGACGTGTCTGCACTAGGATAATATAATAGTTTTACTGTTGCCAAAACAGGGCTGAGGATAAAAAGCGGGTATCTTAGAAAAATACCTTTTCCTGTGCATCGCGCACGTTAATACATTCGATAAGGAGATTTTGCTCGTGTCAGTAAAAGTGGTCAAGTTTGGCGGAAGCTCTCTTGCGGACGCCAACCAGTTCATAAAGGTAGCAAACATAATAAAGGCGGATAAATCGAGAAAGTACGTTGTCCCCTCCGCTCCGGGAAAAAGGGACTCAAAGGATACAAAGGTAACCGATATGCTCTACGCCTGCTACGATATGGCAGTGCGCGGCGGGGATTTTCTGCCGATGTTTATGCAGATAAAGCAGAGGTATACCGATATAATCGACGGGCTAAAGCTGGGTATGTCCTTAGACGGCGAGTTTGAAACGATAAAGCACAGCTTTATGGCAAGAGCGGGGCGGGACTACGCCGCCTCGAGAGGAGAATACCTCAACGGAAAAATACTTGCAGAGTATATCGGATTTACTTTTGTAGACGCGGCGGAGGTAATATATTTTAATGACGACGGAAAGCTTAATCTTGTGCAGACATGCAGGATAGTCAAGGAAAGGCTTGACAGGGTGGGAAACGCAGTAATACCCGGATTCTACGGCTCTATGCCGAACGACACCATCAAAACCTTTTCCCGCGGCGGCTCGGATATTACCGGCTCGATAGTTGCGGCGGCGGTAAACGCGGACCTGTATGAAAACTGGACGGACGTATCGGGATTTTTAGTCTGCGATCCGAGAATCGTGCCCGATCCCGAACCCATTCAAACCATCACCTATCACGAACTGAGGGAGCTTGCGTACATGGGTGCGGGCGTTTTGCACGAGGAAGCTATTTTCCCCGTCCGCAAAGCGGGAATACCGATAAACATAAAAAACACCAATAAGCCTGACGACCCGGGAACTATGATAGTGGAGTCCGCCGGCAGCGACGACTGCAGATTTACAATAACGGGAATAGCGGGTCACAGAGGCTTTGCAGCGATAACCATAGAAAAGGACATGATGAACTCAGAGCTCGGCTTCGGAAGAAGGGTCTTGGGCGTGCTTGAGGGATTTAGCATATCGTTTGAGCATATGCCGTCCGGCATCGACACTATGAGCATAGTCGTGCGGCGCGACGAGCTGGAGGAAAAGGAAAGCGCGGTCATAAGCGCGCTTGAAGCTGCCGTGCACCCGGACAAAATAGAAATCGACCGCGATTTGGCGCTTGTTGCGGTCGTGGGGCGCGGAATGCGTTCTCAGAGAGGAACTGCGGCAAGGATATTCGCAGCCTTAGCACACGCTAAGATAAACGTAAAAATGATAGACCAGGGCTCAAGCGAGCTGAACGTAATCGTGGGAATAAGCAACGACAGCTTTGAGTCGGCAATAAAGGCGATATACGATATATTCGTAACCGAAAGGCTTTAAAAGCTCGGCGCCTGTCCGAAGCATGATTCGGGCGGGCGTTTTTAGTTCTAAATCGGAAAAAGCTGCAAATATTAATACCATACGGCGCGACCATATGGTGGTATATAGGATAAACACTAAAACGGGAGGGATGGTATGAAAAGGCTTTTGTCGCTTCTTATGTGCTGCATTATAGTCTTTTGCGGATGCCAGAGCAATCGCGATATACCTAACGACGTGTCAGGCAGTACCGGCACTTCCCAGCAGACACCGGATTCATTGCAAAGCGCCGGCGACGTGATCGAAAACGCCGGCAGCCTTTACGGCAGCTATCTTACCATGTATTCCGGCAGTGAGCTCGACGATTCCTTCCCATACATCAGACTTTTTCACTCCTATTCCGACATCGAGGATTACTTCTACCCCAGCGAGCGGTATTTCATGTTTGGAAGAAGATTTACCATCGCCTGCGCCTCGTTTACGGACGAGTTCTTCAAGGCAAACGACGTTATGATGCTTGTAATAAGCGAGCCCAGCACATATGTCAGCCATTCGCTCGACAGCATGAGCATAGCGGATGGCAAGGTGTATATAAATCTCACACGGCATATACCTGAAAACGCGCCGAGAAGCGAAAACATAGTATATCATCTTATTTTTACCGCGCCGAGGGGCAGCTTTGACAGCATAGATACCAACAGCCTCGAGCTTTCCATCACAGAGGTGACGGACTCTGAAAACACCGACGTTTTCGACGCGGAAAGATACAGATATGTGTATCCTGAGTTCTGGCCCGCCACATATTCTGCGGATGCAATAAGCGATGATCCCCGCGCCGTTATAGATTCAATCGAGTCATATGATGAGCTTCTGAGCTTTTATGAGAGCTACAAAGGCGTATTCGATCTCGACGGACAGTTTTTAAGATACATCGGACCGGTTTACGACGAGGCGATGTTTAACGATTATATTCTGCTTCTGGCTGTATTGCCGTTTGACGACCGCCTGCCAAGACCCAGCGTATCCGACCTGTTCGTATACAACCTACAGATATTCATTACAATAGACAATCTGCCGGAGGAAGCGCTTCAGGAGCACACAAAGTGGTATCTTCTGGCGATAGCGGTGTCTAAAAACGACCTTGAGGGCGTAAATCTCACCGAGTTTAACATAGGATAAAATAATGCTTGCAATTTGCGCAAGGACGTGATATAATATTCCCTGCTAAACGCCGAATGGAGGCGTGTTTATGATAAATCCATAGTACTACTGTCTGAACTGGGGATGATGGGCTACTATGTGTATCATATTATCAGTTCAAAAAGGAGGTCAGAAAAATGGCTAAAGAAGGAATCCATCCTAACTATGTAGATGCAACCATCACCTGCGCCTGCGGCAACGTCATTAAGACAAGGTCCACAAAGGGCGATATGAGAGTCGATGTTTGCTCAAAATGCCACCCGTTCTTCACGGGCAAGCAGAAGCTTGTTGACACCGGCGGACGTGTCGACCGCTTCAACAGGCGTTACGGCTTGGGAGACAAGAAGTAATAGAAGGAGGGCTAACGCGCCCTCTTTTCTTTTTCGGCGGACTTTAACGCCTGCGAATAATTACGGGAGCGTTTTATGTACAAATCCATTTACTCAGAGGCAAGCGCAAGCTTTACAGAGCAGAAATCAGAGTTTATCTCAAGCATATGCCACGTTGAAACCGAAGAAGAAGCCATCGGGTTTATAGAAAAGATCCGCGCAAATAACCGCAGAGCAAGGCACAACTGCTATGCGTACGTCATAAAAAAAGACGGGCTTCAGCGGTATTCCGACGACGGCGAACCGCAGGGCACGGCTGGCGCTCCCATACTCGATGTAATACAAAAAAACGGGCTTACAGACGTCGTTGTCGTGGTGACAAGATACTTCGGCGGGATACTTCTCGGCAAGGGCGGGCTGACAAGAGCGTACAGCAGCGCGGCTTCGCTTGCGGTTTCCGAGGCAAAAATAATAGAATTGCTCCCCGCCGCAATACTAAGTGCCAAGATCGATTACTCATTTTACGACAGGATTTGCCGCGCCCTCCCGGACTTTGACGCAAGAGTAATTGACTCCGATTTTTCCGACAAGGTAAAAATCATTCTGGCTGTGAGGGAGGAGCTGGCAGCTTTATTATCAGAAAAGCTTGCAGATATGACTAATGGCAGCGCATCGTTGAACATATTAAACAATAAACTTTACGATTTTAATAATTAAATTATGCATGTATACAAATTCTCTCTTTTTGCTTCAAAAAAAGAGGGGATTTGATTTTTATTATGTATAATCAATTAGCTAAATGTCAAAGGATGTGAGAGTCATGGCAGGTAAAATGCTTCCCAGAGAATACACCGAACAGCTGGAAAAAAAGGCGCTGTCTGAGTACGCATGCCTGGCGTCGGAATCCATGGGGCGGATACGAGCGGAGACAAAATGCCCTCTGAGAACGGATTTCCAGCGCGACCGCGACAGGATAATCCACTGCAACGCGTTTTCAAGGCTTAAGCAAAAAACCCAGGTGTTTTTAAACCCTACCGGCGACCACTACCGCACACGTCTTACGCATACCCTTGAGGTCAGCCAGATTGCAAGGACGATATCCCGCGCGCTGAGGCTTAACGAGGACCTTACGGAAGCGATAGCGCTTGGTCACGACCTCGGGCACACCCCGTTCGGGCACGCAGGAGAAGCAGTTTTGAATGAAATATCGCCCGGCGGCTTTAGGCACTACCGCCAGAGCCTGAGAGTAGTGGATTACATAGAAAAGGACGGCCGCGGTCTCAACCTTACATACGAGGTAAGGGACGGAATATTAAAGCATACCGACGATATAGCTGTCACTAAGGAGGGCTACATAGTAAGGCTCGCGGACGCCATAGCATATATAAATCACGATATCGAGGACGCGGTGCGAGCGGGCGTGATACAAAACGAGGACCTGCCGGAGGACGTGGTTAAGGTGCTCGGAAAGACAAAGTCTCAGAGGATAACCTCGCTTGTGAGTTCGCTTGTCAAAAACGGTGCGGATAAAATCCGCTTTGATCCCGAAATTGAGTACGCTCAGGAACGCCTGAAGGACTTTATGTTTATAAACGTCTACAAGAATCCCAAATGCAAGTCGGAAGAATCGAAGGCGAAGATCATGATAGAAAAGCTCTACCGTTACTTCCTTGAAAGACCTGAAAAGTTGCCGGAGGAATACCTCAGACTGGCGGACAGGTTTGACAAAAACACAGCCGTATGCGATTATGTCGCCGGCATGACGGACAAATACTGTACCAATTTATTTATAGAGCTGTACGTCCCGAAGGGCTGGAACATATACTAGCCTGTCTTTTGCGGATATGCCGCGACAGCATGATAACAGGCGATAGGAAAATCAAAAATAAAAAGGGAGGAACGTATGCCGTTGCCGGTTGATTTTATAGAGCGCATCAAGGATGCAAACCACATAGATGATATCATGCGGCAATATGTATCCCTGCATCGTTCGGGACATGGTTACAAATGCCTTTGTCCCTTTCATTCGGAGAGAACGCCGTCCTGCATGGTTTACACCGACACTGAGAGCTTTTACTGCTTCGGATGCGGCGCAGGCGGAGATGTTATCACGTTTATAATGAAGATCGAGAACCTCGACTACATAGAAGCCGTCAAATTCCTCGCGGAAAAATCGGGTATACCGATGCCGGAGGACGGCTATACCGACCGCGCCGCAGAAAAAAAGAAGCGGCTTTTGGAGATGAACCGCGAAGCGGCAAAGTTTTTCTACTCGAGGCTGAAAATCCCGGAGGGCAAGGAGGGGCTTAGCTATCTCATAAATGCAAGACGCCTTACTCCCGCAACAATAAAGGGGTTCGGGCTGGGCGTTGCGACAAACAACTGGACTGCTTTGACTAACCATATGACCGCCCTCGGCTACACCCGCGAGGAGCTGGTGTCAGCTTCGCTTGCGACAAGTAAAAACGGCAGGTATTTTGATTTTTTTGTAAACCGCGTCATCTTCCCTATTTTTGACCTTCGGGGAAATGTCATCGCGTTTTCCGGACGCACCCTTGACAGGGATTTCAAAGGAATGAAATACCTAAACTCAAGGGGCACTCCGGTTTATGAAAAAAGCAGGACGCTGTTTGCTCTCAACTTTGCCAAAAACAGCGCGGTAAAATCCAAAAGGCTTATACTCTGCGAGGGAAACCTCGACGTTATAACCCTGCACCAGGCTGGATTTACCGAGGCTGTCGCCACCTGCGGAACAGCCATAACGCCGGAGCACGCAAGGCTTATGTCGCAGTACTGCGACGAGGTTTACATCTGCTACGACGCCGACGAAGCCGGGCAAAAGGCTACTGCCGCCGCAATAGCGGTGCTTTCCTCCGCTGGGCTTAAGACAAGGGTCGTAAAGCTTTCGGGAGAAGGAATAAAGGATGTTGACGATTACATAAATAAACTTGGTCCGGAGCGTTTCAAGCTTTTGCTTGACGGCTCGCAGGACGCACTGGATTTTAAGCTCAGTAAATGCCGGGACGGATTGGATATGGACTCGGATATGGGCAGAGTGGAATATCTGCGGCGCGCGGTAAAGGTCTTAGCCGGAGTGGAAAGCAGGATAGAAAGGGAAATATACCTTCTGCGGGTCTCGCAGGAGCAGGGCGTGCCGAAGGAGGTAATAGCGGCGGAGGTTTCGGCATATCTTGCGCGCCAGAGAAGGGAGAGCAGCAAAAAGGAATGGAATCAAATCCAGTCCGGAAGGATCCGCCGCGACGATATAAACCCGGACGCTCAAAAGCACCCTAAAGAAGCAAAGGCTGAGGAGGGAATTTTAGCATACATCCTGACGCATCCCGACGAAGCGCAATTAGTTTTTTCTGTGCTCGAGCCGGACAGATTCGTCACTGATTTTCACAGGAGAGTCTATCAAAAGCTTAAAAATAGCTTTGAAGAGTCAAAAGACGTGTCGCTGTCATCGCTGGGCAATGAATTTTCCGATAGTGAAATGGGCAGAATATCCTATATTCTTGCCAAATCGCGCGAAATAATCGTAGATCAAAGAACATTGGAGGATTATATAAAGCTGCTTAAAGACAGCAATAGCGAGCCGGCGGGCTTGGGTATGACCGATGAGGAGTTCTTAGGATACGTTGAAAAGCTGAGAAGGCAAAAATAGTACTTATACATATGGAGGAACAAAATGAGCGAGAAGAAAACATCACTTGAAAGCCTGATAGAAACAGGCAAGGCAACGGGAAAGCTTACTACAAAGGCTATCACCGAAGCGCTTGAGGATTCTGATTACGATGTCGATCAGATAGACCGCTTTTATGAAAAGTGCTCCGCAAACGGGATAGAGATAGTTGACGTCATTGTCCCCGACACAGACGCGTATGCCAATCTTGACGACCTTCAGGAACCTATAGACGACATTGGAGAGTCTGACGACAGCTACGACGCGGCGGTCGCGGACGGAATAGCTATCGACGACCCCGTAAAAATATACCTTAAGGAGATAGGGCGCGTTCCGCTCCTCACACCTGAGGAGGAAATAGAGCTCGCCCAGAGAATGCAAAACGGCGACAGTGCCGCTAAAAAGCGTCTGGCAGAGGCAAACCTGAGACTGGTAGTGTCAATAGCCAAAAGATACGGCGGCAGAGGCATGAGCTTTTTGGATCTTATTCAGGAGGGCAACCTGGGTCTTATAAAGGCGGTCGAAAAATTTGACTACACCAAGGGCTTTAAATTCTCCACCTACGCAACATGGTGGATTCGCCAGTCGATTACAAGAGCGATAGCCGATCAGGCCAGGACGATAAGAATACCCGTTCACATGGTTGAAACAATAACAAAGGTAAAGAAAATATCCAGCCAGCTCCTCCACCAGAACGGCAGAGACCCGACGCCTGAGGAAATAGCAAAGGCGCTCGATATGCCTGTAGACAGAGTAAGGGAGATAATGCGTATAGCTCAGGATCCCGTTTCTTTGGAAACGCCTATCGGTGAGGAGGAGGACAGCCATCTGGGCGACTTTATCCCCGACGAAAACGCTCCCGAGCCTACCGAAGCGGCGTCGCAGGTGCTTTTAAAGGAGCAGATCAATCAGGTTTTAGGTACGCTTACCGAGCGTGAGGAAAAGGTGCTCAGGCTTCGCTTCGGTCTTGAGGACGGCAGAAGCCGCACCCTTGAAGAGGTCGGACAGATGTTCAATGTCACCAGAGAGCGCATACGTCAGATAGAGGCGAAAGCTCTAAGAAAGCTGAGACACCCAAACCGTTCCAACAAGGTAAGAGACTTTTTGACCGATCTGTCTCAGAATTAAGATACCCCCGTTTTACAAAGCCTGCGCATATACTTATGCCTGTGCATATACTTATGCCTGCATATAAAAACTGCCCCGTTCCGACGTTAAATCATCAGGACGGGGCTTTTATTTGCACCTTAATTCTTTTTCTTTATGCTTTTAACAAGGAATCCGACAAGCTCGCTGTTACCGCTGCTCGGGACACAGCCCTCCCTGATAAAACGCATACCGCAGGGGTTTTCGTCTGTATACGGCTCCCAGCGGGGCATCATACTGCCGTCGGCGTCCGGACCGTTGGGGTCTCCGGTTTTAATGAAGTTGCACCAATAATTGCACATCCTTCGCGCAAGATCGTAGTGGTGTCCGACAAACGGTCTTGAGCATTTGGCGAGCGTCTCAAACATGAACCAAAGCTCGCTCGAGTGGAAGCTTCCCGGGTTGTCGCTGCCGGGGATATCCGGGTCGAAGGAGTAATAGTAACAGCCAAAATCGTTGCCTATTTCGCGGTATTTTGAAAACAGCGCCTTGCAGGTGCATTCGATCCCGCTCACTGCCGCATGCCTATCCCCACTTTCACTGCATACGCCCTCTATGGCCAGAAATTCCTCGGCGTCTGCGCCAAAGTACTCCCTTGCCTTTTCCTTTAGCTCTTCACGGCTGCCTGCCGTAATGAAATTCTGAAACTCATTTACGGTGTTTCCCGCCATGATGGGTATGTTTGCACTTTTGCCCTCGAAGCAGAGCTTAAGAGGGTCTCCGAAAGAGAACCTGTCATCCTGAGTTGTAAAAAAGCGAGGATTATCAGCCGCATACTCACCGTACTTGTCGCGGATAAAGAACGCGTCGAGACTTCTTGCCTCCTCAAGCGTCTTTACGCCAAGGTATTCAAAGAACCTCTCCCCTCTTTTTTCGACCTCCGAAAGCGCGGCGGGCTTACCGAAGCCGTCCGGAACGTAAGGATTTCTTATCATTCCGCTCTGCACTATGGCGCGCTTAATATGCCCAAAGTTTTCAGGGCAGGTTATCTGCGACATTACGCTTCCGCCGCCTGCCGACTGACCGGCAATGGTGATGTTGTCGGGGTCGCCGCCGAACGAAGCGATATTTCTTCTCACCCACATGAGCCCCGCCTGCTGATCAAGGCTTCCGAAGTTCGTAGGCGCATCGGACTGCTGCCTTGTAAGCTCGGGATGAGCTAAAAATCCAAACACGCCAAGCCGGTAATTGACAGTTACGACGATTATCCCGCGCCTCGCCATTCGCTCGCCGTCGAACTCCATCTCGGCGGTATAGCCCCACTGAAGCCCCCCGCCAAAAAACCATACCAAAACCGGAAGCTTTTCATCCGCGCTTTTGGCCGGAGTCCAGATATTCAAATAAAGGCAGTCCTCATTCATCGGTATTTCGGGGTCGACGTGCCATTCGCGATTGTAAAGGCTGTCTCCGATACCGGGCGTATCCTGCATGGATATAGGCGCAAAGCGCGAGCAGTCCAAAATGCCATCCCAATCCCTGCACGGCTGCGGCGCACGCCAGCGGTTTTCGCCCGTCGGAGGCGCGGCAAACGGCACTCCCTTAAAAGCTGTTATCCTCGGGTCTGCTGCTTCTATGCCTCTGACTGTGCCGTTTTCGGTCTTAACTATTCTGAGCATATCTAAAATCTCCTTTCCGCGCTTAAATACTGCATGTAAGCATTCGTATGCAAATATTGGCTTCCTTTGTGGGGAAGCCAATATTTTTATTTTGCAAAAGCGGTGCTATTACTTTTTCTTATTCTTTCCGGCAACTACCGCAATTACTATTACAGCGATTACAACAACCGCAACTACTATTATAATGATCACAGTTGCAGAGCTTCCGCTCTCAGAATCGGCCGCGGGAGCGGTCGCGTCGTTATCCTCTGCAGGCTCCTGAGCCTCTGTTGTCGCGGCTTCTTCAGCCTCTTCCTCGAGGTCAACAACGGTCTGCATCAGCTCTTCAGCGCTGTCGATAAGACCGTTTGCAGTCTCTATCGCATTCGGATAACCCTCGGCGGCGATGACTGCCTCGTTGGCGGCGTCAAGAGCGTCCTCAGCTGCCTCGCGCTTGGCGGCAAGGTCAGAGGTGTCGTCGTTCACTATCTCTGTTGCGGCGTCTACTCTGTCAATATAGGCCTGCAAGGACTCTATAACGGCAGCCTCCTCAGCCTCCGCCGCAGCCTTGAGCGTCTCAAGGTCCGCAGCTGATACGCCGTTGTATGCGTCAAAGGTTACAGTCGTGGTTACAGAATCGAGGTTGTAGATGAAGTCGCAGAGCTGATCTGTAGTAAGACCGAGCTGCTCCTTTATCATGGGAGAAAGGTCAAGCTCATAAGCCGCGCCGCTTATCCAGCCGGCCTCCTGCTTTGCCTGGAGCTTGTAGTTCTCTATTGTCTGACCGGGGATGACCACAGTCTCAAAGCCCTCCGACTGAAGGGTTATATCGCTGAATGTAAAGCTGTAATAACCGAGATATCCCAAGTCTCCCGTGGCTGCTCCATCCGGAATGCCCTCCTGAAGTATTCCGTCGTCGCTGACCTGAAGGACGAGCGTCGGGTCCTGAGTGAAGTTGTTTGTATCGGCGTCAGTCCAGTCTATAAGGTACTTTGTGCTGGTCCAGTTAGCCTCAAGCGTGTCGCCGAGAACTCCAGTTACAGGCGCGCCAAGCTCAACAAGCTTCCAGTTGATGTGGTTCTGAGTAAACAGCCTTGTCGCAATAGGTATCTGGCTGAGACCGTTATAGTCGTCAAGCTCTACGGGATATATGTAATCGTCAGGCTGTACAACGGTATTTTCAGGTATTTCGCTTGTTGTTTCATCGGTGGTCTCGTCTGTTGTTTCGTCGGCAGGCGCGGTAGCCGTCTCGTCAGTTATAGTGTCGGCGTGCTCTCCCGCCAGAGTAAGGGTCCACCAGCAGTCATTTTCCGACTGACGGTTTGCTCTTGCATAAGCCCTGTCACCCTCGGCATTGCCCTCGATGTAGCAAGTGTACTGCCTCAAACCGTCTGTGCAGACGTTTATCTGAATGCACATTTCTATCTGGTTGTTTCTTACGTCGGTAAGAGGTATCTTAGCCTCAATAGCATAGCCGGTATCGGTAGTAACCGCTGCGGACTCGACGTTCTCTCCCGAATCCTCGTCGACAGTTCCGTCAAAATGATACCTTATCTGAGCCTTTGCATTATCAACCATCCAGAACAGCTCGACCGAGTCGCGGTCGTACGCAATGCTTCCGGAATTGTCGAGGTTATCGTCGTAAACATCGACATAAACATACGCGTAATCCGCGTCGTTGATTATATAGGCGGTAGCATCAGGAGTATCCATAAGCTCGCCTGTTCCGTTTGTGTCGCCCTGCTGGACAAAGTCAAGCGTCAGAGCGTTGTCATAAGCTTCGTCCTTTGTTCCGTCGATCACAGCTGTGCCTTCAACAGACTGATGCACAATATCAGCGGTAGCAGCAGATACGCACATCGCGGCTGCAAGGCAGAGCGCAACTGCAACAACAAGTAGTGAGCTTAGCTTCTTCATTTATAATCCCTCCCAGTCATATGATTATGTTACAATGATACCATTTTTAATTTTCACTTTCCATTAGCACATTACACAAAACTGCATGTGAATTTTGCACATTTATTACCGAAAAACATTCTGTAAATCGACAAAATATACAAAATATTTTATTGATTCAGGACATAGTTAACAAAGTACGCGACACACAAGCACATTTGAGCAACCGTCTCACACTAAAACAGCGGTCACTGTAAATCGTGACCGCCATTTACTGCCTAACGCTGTTCTTGTCTTACTGCGCAGGCTATACTATTTCTTTTTCTTTTTGCTTGCAGCTACTATAATAATAACAATTACAACCACAACAACAGCAATTACTACTATCAGCACAACCGGTGCTCCGCTGTCATCAGATGCATTTGAAGCGGCGGGCTCGTTTGCAGGCTCTGCCGTCTTTGCCTCTTCTGAGTCATTCTCAGGCTCGGTCTTCTCCGCTTCTGCCTGAGCTGCTTCAGCTTCAAATTCGGAAACAGTCTGAGTCAACTCTTCAACGGTGGCGAGCAGCTCATCGGCCTTTGCTCTTGTCTGAGTATAATAATCCTTGGCAGTCATGTTAGCACGGTTGGCAGCCTGTGTGGCATCCTCTAAAGCTTCCTGCTTAGCAGCAAGGTCAGTGGTTTCATCTTCAATAACAGTCTTGGCTGCCTCCACTCTATCGACATACTCCTGAAGCGCGGCAAGCTCGGTCTGGTCCTCTTCGTCGAGGGTTACCATAAACGCGTCAAGATCTGCCTTTGTCCTGCCGCGGTACATTTCAAATGTAACGGTTGTGGAAACGCCGGTAACATTCTTAAGATATTCGCAAAGACCTTCCGTATCAAGACCTAACTGCGACTTGATATCGGTAACAAGGCTGATTTCAGCTGCGGTGCCGGAAGTCCAACCGTCTTCCTGCTTAACGGTGAATCTTATATCATCAAGACGTCCGCCCGGAACGACTACGTCCTCATATCCCTCGGCGGTGATTGTAATATCAGTGTATGAGAAGGTGTACTTTGCAGTGTCTCCGGTATCGCCTATAGCGGCGTCCTCGGGAAGCTGCAGGAATCCTCCGTCGTTAATCTGAAGGACAAATTTGGGATCAGTAGTGAAGTTATTTGTCTCCGCCTCCGTCCAATTCATAACAAGATATGTATCCGTCCAGTTAAGCTCAAGCGTATCGCCGAGATTTCCCGTCTGCTGTTCGCCTACGCCTACCCATGACCAGGTAATGAGATCCTGGGAAATAAGCTGAACGCCGAAGGTGGTATCTCTAAGCTCGGTATAGGTGTCATAGGTTATTTCAAGCGGTTCATCAATTTTTTCAACTCTTGTGTCCTCGTGCTCCCCTGCAAGAGTAAGTGTCCACCAAACATCATAGGTAGATTCACGGTCAGCTCTTTGATATGCATCGTCGCCGTCAGCGTTGCCCTCAATATAGCAGGTGTAATCCCTTTTCCCGTCGGAACATGCGTTTATCTGAAGGCACATCTCGATCTGGTTGTCCTTAACATCTGTTATCGGAAACTGGAGTTCAACTGCATACCCCGTATCGGTTATGGCTACCGCCGAAGCATATGCAGTTCCGGAATCCACGTCCACAATATACTCGCCGTTTTCATCCTGCGCAACATGATACCTTATCTGATTCTTGGCGTTGCCGTCCATCCAGAACGCCTCTACAGAGTCCTGCTCATAATTGTTCGCGCTGGCACTGTCGAGCTGACTGTCTAAAACATCGAAGTATACATATACCCACTCTGCGTCGTTGATTATGTAAGCAGTTCCTATAGGTTCGTCAAGCGTCTCCCCAGCGCCGTTGTTTTTGCCCTTCTGGATAAAATCAAGCGCAAGCGCACCGTCATACGCCTCATCCTTTACTCCGTCGATCACTGCCGTGCCCTCAACGGACTGATGCACGATATCGGCGGTAGCGGCAAATACGCAAATCGTCGCGGCAATACACACTGCAACAATTGCGGCAAAAATACTAAGCTGCTTTTTCATATATATCCCCTCCGAATCAATCATTTTAGTATTTATAAATACTATATTATTATCATACCAGTTTACATGCAAATTTTCCATTGACACAATTCACAAACCTCTATTGTTATATTGCACAAAAAAATTTGTCTTAGTAAAAAATTTATATTCCATAAAGCGTACCCGAATCCGAAAAACAGCACGACTTATCACATGTTGCCTACATAAAAATACCGACCCTACAAAATTATAGGATCGGTATTTTGCTTTTATGCTGCCTTTATCAGGCGTTCTTATTAATACATTCCGCCCATTCCCGCAGGTGCTGACGCCGGTGCAGGAGGATTATTCTCCTTCTTGTTTCCTACAAGACTCTCAGTAGTGAGAACCATTGCAGCGCAGGACGCCGCGTTCAGAAGTGCAGAGCGGGTTACCTTGGTCGGGTCTACAATTCCGGCAGAAATCATGTCAGTGTAAACCTCGTTGTAAGCGTCGAAGCCGTAGCCTACTTTTCTCGACCTACGGATCTTGTCTATGATAACGCTTCCGTCGAGACCTGCGTTGGCAGCTATCTGCCTTACGGGCTCTTCAAGAGCCTTGAGAACTATCTTAGCTCCGGTTTTTTCATCGCCGTCAAGGGTGGGTATGATCTTTTCCACGGCGGGAATAGCGTTGATAAGAGCTGTTCCGCCTCCGGCTACGATGCCTTCCTCTACTGCCGCCTTTGTAGCTGCAAGCGCGTCTTCTACCCTGAGCTTCTTTTCCTTCATTTCAGCCTCAGTGGCAGCGCCTACCCTGAGGACAGCTACGCCGCCGGCAAGCTTTGCAAGCCTCTCCTGAAGCTTCTCTCTGTCATAATCTGAAGTAGTGTTCTCAATCTCCGCTCTTATCTGAGCAACTCTTGCCTTTATCTCCTCGGGATCTCCTCCGCCGTCGACTATAATAGTATTTTCTTTGGAAACTACTACCTGTCTTGCTCTTCCGAGATCGTTTATTGTGGTATCCTTAAGCTCATAGCCCAGCTCCTCGCTTATAACATCGGTGCCGGTGAGGGTTGCAATATCCCTGAGCATTTCCTTCCTTCTGTCTCCGAAGCCGGGAGCCTTAACGGCAACGCATGTAAACGTTCCCCTGAGCTTGTTGATAAGGATTGTCGAAAGCGCTTCGCCCTCAAGATCCTCTGCGATTATAAGCAGCTTCTTGCCGGACTTTACGATATCCTCGAGCAGAGGAAGTATATCCTGAATGGACGATATTTTCTTATCGGTAACAAGAATGTAGGCGTCGTCGAGAACAGCCTCCATCTTGTCTGTGTCTGTTACCATGTAAGGGGTGATGTAGCCTCTGTCAAACTGCATACCCTCTACTACCTCGCTGTAGGTCTCAGCGGTCTTGGATTCCTCGATAGTGATAACACCGTCTGAGGTCACCTTTTCCATCGCTTCGGCAATCAGCTTGCCTACGCTCTCGTCGCCGGAGGAAACAGTAGCGACCCTCTGAATATCATCGCTTCCCGAAACAGCCTTTGAGTTCTTGAGAACAGCGTCGGCAGCTGCGTCAACAGCCTTCTTTATGCCTTTTTTGAGTACCATCGGATTTGCGCCTGCGGCAATATTCTTCATGCCCTCTCTTACAAACGCCTGAGCCAGCACGGTAGCCGTAGTAGTACCGTCTCCTGCGGCGTCGTTTGTCTTTGTCGCAACCTCTCTTATAAGCTGCGCGCCCATGTTTTCAAACGTGTCGTCAAGCTCGATTTCCTTAGCAATTGTAACGCCGTCGTTGGTTATGAGCGGAAGACCGTACGTCCTGTCTAAAACTACGTTTCTGCCCTTAGGACCAAGTGTGATTTTTACTGTATCGGCGAGCTTGTCAATACCTGCCTGAAGAGCTTTTCTTGCTTCCTCGCCGTAGATAATTTCCTTTGCCATAATATTTACCTCACCTTTGCCTGTGCAAAGACCTCTGTTTGCACAGACTCCTTTCAATCGAAATTTTTTGGCGGCTTACCGTTCTGCCGCCGCCCGCAGCAGTTAAATTACGACCGCACTACTCCGCTATTGCGAGAATATCCGACATGTTTACAATAATGTATTCAACTCCGTCAACCTTTACGTTCGTTCCCGAGTACTTGGACAAAAGAACCTTGTCGCCTACGGAGACCTTCATGCTGGTGGTCTTTCCGTCGCGCTCAGAGCCGTCTCCTACCGCTACCACAACGGCAAGCTGAGGCTTCTCCTTTGCGGAGCCCGTGAGGATAATTCCGCTCTTGGTGGTTTCCTCTGCCTCCGTCATCTTTACTACTACACGGTCAAACAAGGGTTTGAGTGTCATAAAAAGTTCCTCCTTTATGGCTTTATCTAAATTATTTACATCGTCGTTGGCACTCATTGCTCCTGAGTGCTAAATATATTTTAGCATGGTGTAAAAAAAAATCAAGCAATAAATGTCACTATTGCTGAATTTCATCGTTATGCACAATAACGACCTTTTGTCAGGAAAAAAATTTAGCAAACTTGATTGTAGAGTGCTATCTGTTTCTGAATGATTAACGCGATACAAATAAAAAAGACCGTTTTTTTATTTCTTAATTATTTTGCAACAGATATATCTTGAAATATTTAATTATAGGCATTATAATGAATGTGTATAATTAATTTTAGAAAGGAGCTATCACCATTGAACGGCAAAGTAATGATTATTGACAGTGACAGAAATATCTGCGAGCTTTTGCGTCTCTGTCTCGAAAAGGAAGGCTACAGCGTCATTGTTTCAAACGACGGCGAGGAAGGTCTCGTTAAATTCTCCGCACTTAAGCCGGATATAATACTTTTAGATGTAATGCTCCCGGGAATCGACGGCTGGCAGATATGCCGTGAGGTGAGAAAAAAATCAGACATTCCGCTGATATATATAACATCAAAATCAGAAATATTTGACAAGGTGCTGGGTCTCGAGCTCGGAGCGGATGATTACATAGTAAAGCCGTTCGACGTCAAAGAGGTAATAGCAAGGGTAAAGGCGGTCCTCAGGAGGACGAGCATGTCCCATCCGGACAACGACATTAAGGAAATTCACTACGATGGTCTGGACATAAATATGAACCGCTACGAGCTTGCGGTCAGGGGTAAGGTACTTGACACCCCTCCCAAGGAGCTTGAGCTTTTGTACTATCTTGCTTCGCATCCCAACACGGTTTTCAACAGGGACCAGCTTTTAGACGACGTGTGGGGATTTGAGTACTACGGAGGCTCCAGGACCATAGACGTCCACATAAAGCGGCTGCGCGAAAAGCTGAACGGGGTTTCCGACCAGTGGTCGCTCAAGACGGTGTGGAGCGTCGGCTATAAGTTTGAGCTTAATACAGACACTGCAAACAGGAAGGTGCAAGGCAATGATTGATTTCTTTGACGAGGAATTTCCTCTTACCAAAAGGCAGGAGGAGGAAATGGCAAGGCAGGCGGCACAGGCGCTTGCTTCGCAGGCAATCACCTCGGAAATAGAGCGCGAGGCAATGAAGGCCGTGGCTGAGCACGAGCTTGAACGTCTGAGCATAAAGCTGAGCGCAGACTCTTCGAGCGCAGACTCTTTGAGCGCAGACTCGGATAAAAAGGCTTCAGAAGCGCAGCAGCATGATGAGCGTCAGCCTGATGACGCTGACTCGCCGCAGAACATTGACGCGGCAAAAGACGCCGAAACGACGCCTGACAGCGGCGAACCAACTCCGCAGGACAGCTTGGCTAAAGACGTATCAGGCGATAACGGCGAGTACGACCGCTTGTATGCGCCAGGGCAGCAGGAAAACGGCGAAGTCACCGCCGATCAAACAGACGGTCTGCCCGAATCAGACGATTTTAAGGCAAGCCGGAGCGAGCCTGAAAATACATACTCCGCAGAGCCTGAGAAAAACGCCGCGGAAAATAAGCCTTCCGAGAGCGAGGAAGACGCAGACGACGTAATAGTCATCAACGAGGACGCAGAAAAAAAGCGCGCCGAAACAGCCGCAGAAAAAGCCGCTGAAGCCGAAAAAGAAAAGACAGACGCGAAAGACTCCACTAACAACGAAGCTTCACCCAAGCAGGATCCGATTTTAGCGGGTCTGGAGGCGCTGCAGCCGATGAAGGACATAGACGCAGAGGACGCGGCACTTCGCGCAGAGCTTGCGGAAATTGTCGAAAAGCTTGACAATATGGAACGGGCGGTCAGCGCCATGGAAATTGCCAATGCCGGCGAATCGGACAGCGGCGGTTTTTCATATGAATATGACGACAGGTACTTTGCAGAGGAGGAAACTCCCGCATACAAATACCCCGAGCTTTACAAAAAAGCCGAGCAGGCAAGGGAATCCTCCCGCCCGCCCATGCGCAAAAGCAGAGGGGTCATAACAATAAACACAAAGACGCTTATAAAGGTCGGCGCAGTGGTTGCAGCCGCCGCGGCCGCCGTTAAGCTGCTTGGCAAAAAAGACGATTGATAGTTCAGAAAGGCATGTGCTATGTTAGATAAGGACACAAATTCAACCGCATCGGAGACTCCCGTCCAAGAGCCGGCAAACGGCGTTGAGGCAGCGCCTGCTCCCGAAACTTTGTCTGTTGAGAAAGCCTCTTGTGAAGCCGCTTCCGACAGCACCGTTTCGTTGCGGCAGCCCGGGCAGACAGACGAAAGCTCGTCCCGCTCCTCTGAGGAGAGCGCACGGATAATAGAAGAAATCAGGGATATGGCGTTTGCAGAGGCTCAAAATCTCGACTATCTGCCAAAGCCGGTGGAATCGTTGAAAAAAAACAGCCATCTTTTTATAAAGATGCTGATTTCACTGCTTTTAATATTTGTCGTATTGTTCTTTGTCACGGCAAGGCTCGTCTTCGGAAGAGGATGGATAACCAACATGCTGGATGGAGGAGGAAATTTTCAGTCGTTTACTATACCCGTAACCTCTCATCCGCAGGCGGACGACAAGTACTATCAGCCCGACGGAAGATACACCGTAGAGGGGGTGGCGAAGCTTTGCTCCCCGTCCATAGTCACCATCGAGGTGTATATCGATAACACCGTATTCGGGGCATACGGACAGGGCTCCGGAATTATCATGACGGAGGACGGCTATATCATTACAAACGCTCACGTAATAGACGACGCCCAGCTTGCCATTATCGTAAGGCTTCAGGACGGAACTGAGTACAACGCCACCGTTATAGGAAGCGATCAGGCGTCGGATCTTGCGATAATCAAGATCAACGCTACCGGCCTTACCCCCGCCCAGTTTGGGGACTCGAGCGAGCTTGAGCTCGGCGAACAGGTGGTTGCCCTCGGCACCCCTGCGGGACTTGAGGGAACAGTCACCACCGGGGTAGTTTCGGGACTTGACAGGATGATCCAGAGCAACGCCTCTACCATGAGCATAAGCTGCATTCAGATCGACGCTGCAATTAATCCCGGGAACTCCGGCGGCGCTCTGTTTAACATGTGGGGGCAGGTAGTAGGAATAACCTCCTCTAAAATCGAATCGGTGGAGTACGACAACATCGGATTTGCAATTTCAATGGAGGCGGCAAAGCCGATACTCGAGCAGCTCATAGAAACCGGCTCAGTTTTGGGACGCCCGAAGGTAGGAATAAGCTTCTATGAGGTTTCAGATACTATAGCAAACGTTTACGGCATACCTGCGGGACTGCACATCGCCGAGATTGACCAAAGCTGCGACGTTGCGAACACTGACCTGCAGATCAACGACGTTATAACCGAAATGAACGGCATTGAGGTGCGCTCGGCGGAGGACGTATACAGTGCGATAGAATCGCTCAGCGCGGGCGACAGCGTCACCGCGAGCGTGCTGAGGCTGAATATGCAGGGAGAATGGGAGGAGTTTGAAATAACCTTTAAGCTCATGCCAAGCGACTCCTCAATACAGCCCGAGGAAAACGTGAGACCGGAGCTTCCCGACAGGGACGGCGGCTTTGGGGGCGACGATGAGTTCGGTCAGGACGGAAACCTTGGCGGCGCGGACGATGAATTCGGGATTGACCCGTCCTCAGACGAGATTACAACCCGCAAGGCTGTGCGCATATAACATATAAATAAAACAGCAAATAAAAACGGCTCGGAATACTCCGAACCGTTTTTTACCTATGCCGGTTTGCTTACAGCTCCTCAAACCGCCTGACGCCCTTTGTCATTATCCATCTGTGGGTCAGCACAGCAAGCGCAGCCATGACAACAGCCAATATCGCAACAGCTAAATCAAGCATATCCACTGATACTACGCTCATAACTATCATCATTGCTATGCTTATTCCCATGTTTACAAAAACCGTTATTGTCGCGCTTGCCCCACGCTTTACCACGGCGGACTCGTCCACCCAGTTGAGCACCGGGTGCTTAAGGTTCTCGACAAGCCCAAAATTCGCCGTGAATACAGTGTAGCATACCGTAACCAATAATGAGCTTATCAAAAACGATATTCCCGCAAAGAAGAACACGTTCACCGCAAGCCACATCAGCACGGCTACGGGAAGAGTCAGCCACAGGTGCAGCTTAAGCTTTGCCATAAGTATTTCCCTTGTGCTTACCGGCAGGCTGCGCAGAATCCAGAGGTTCTTGCCCTCTATCGACACCGACGCGCTTGTAAACATGACCATGCCTATCAAAAACATGATGGCGGCAAGCATAAGCCCGGAAATTATTATCATGGGTATTTCGCTTTGCGCAAGCACCTGCTGTATCCTGCCCGACTCGATTACAAGAAATACTACCGCTATAACGGCAAGTATCAGACCGACGCCGGAGTTCGTCAGGTATGTGGCGCTGGAAAAAAGCCTTGAAAACTCTCTTTTGAGAAGCGCCCCTCCAACAGAGCTAACCGACAGCCTTGTCTTTTTTTCCTTGACGCGAACGGCTTCCTTCGATCCGGAGACGATTTTTGAAAAGGTCCTCGAAATTATATAAAACGCCAGAGCAAACGGGACTATGCAGATAAGCAGCGCAAGGAGAAGGAAAACGACGTTCCCATCCGACACCGCAGCTCCGAACCAGTAAAGCGGAGCCACTGTCCTAAGCGCTTGGGCAATCTGCTCGCCGTTTGCTATAAATGCCTCTATATACTGCTGGGCTCCGAAGTACACAACCATGTATACCGCCAGAAACGCCAGCGTAAAGAGCATCGTTATAACAGCCTTGTTTCTTGCGCGGCGGGAAATAAGAGCTATTACCCATCCCATAAAGATACCAAGCGCCACAGACAAAAGCAGAAGTCCCGCCGACAAAAGTATGAACGCTGCCGCGCCGGCAAGGCTGAATCCTATCATTACTCCCCACACAACTCCTGCGGGAAGCATAACCAAAAGAAGATATGCAAGATTTACAATTACCAGCATGAGCATTCTCGAAGTAACTATCGCGGACGACGGTATCGGCATGGAAAGCAGCAGGTCGTTGTCCTTAGCGTCGAAAATCTGGGTTTTAGCCAGCGCCGCGCTTCCTACTATCATAAGAGCAAGCCCGATAAGCGCGTAAACGGCAAAATACATCCAGCCTATTCCCATATCGTTAAGCGCCGTCAGACCCAGGAACATTCCGCCGAACATCACAATGAATATCGCCGCAACGTATAAATACAAAAGCCCCATGACAATGATCCTGCCGGCGGTTTTCCCGGGCTTTCCCTTTGACGAACGAGTCATGGAGTTCAAAAGCCCCTGAAATCTTATCCCGATAAGGAGTCTTACAGCGCGCCCGGCGCTCAGTGTTTCTCTATTCATCTGCGCTCCCCCCGCTGTCCTCTTTGTTCCCTGGGTTTTCGGTAAGCTCTAAGAACACATCCTCAAGCGAGCTATCGCCCTTGATGTCCTCCATCCTGCCGTCCGCTACGATTTTCCCCGACTTTATGATGGCTATCTTGTCGCAGAGCTTTTCCGCCACCTCCAAAACGTGCGTAGAGAAGAAGATAGCTCCTCCCCTGTCGCATATCTCGCGCATTATGGTCTTTAACTGGTGGGACGCGACCGGGTCAAGCCCTACAAAGGGTTCGTCCATTATAATAAGCTTCGGGTCGTGAATAAGGGCGGAAATCACCGCGAGCTTCTGCTTCATGCCGTGAGAATAAGAGGATATCGGCTGCCCGAGGTCACCCGCTATGCCCAAAAGCTCCGCATACCTGTCCATACGCTCTTTTCTTTGTTCCTTTGAAACCCCGTAAACATCTGCAACAAAATTTAAATATTTTATTCCGCTCAGGTATTCGTACAAATCAGGATTATCCGGCAGATAGGCAAGCCTTCTTTTGCACTCCATCGGGTTTTCCTTTATGGAAATACCGTCGATATACGCCTCCCCGCTGTCAAAGTTCAAAAGCCCGCAGCAGGACTTGATGACCGTAGTCTTTCCGGCGCCGTTGTGACCTATAAAGCCATATATCTCGCCCCTTTGTATATGCAGGCTGACGTCGTTTGCCGCAACCTTTTCTCCGTAGGTCTTGGTCAAATGCTCAATTCGTAACATTTTTCTCCCCCTTAATTAGCCGTTGCGGGCAAAAAAGCGCCCGCGCGATATAAAAAGTATACCACACGGGCGCAGCTGTATCAATAGAAACATGCAGCTGTAAACATTAATATTTTACGTCTTAAAATAAATTTATAACAGCCTTATCTTTTTCTTAAGCTCCGCGCTCTGGGACAAAAGCTTCAGCCTTTTATCTATTTCCGACTCCACCATCACAGGAGTAATAAACGCAAGCTCGTCTTTTGAGCGGTGCTTCCTCGGAATGAAGTCAACGTATCCGAACATACCGGTAATGGAAGCCTTGAGACTGTCTACGTCGCGCGCACATACCCGCGCGTACACACTGACTTCCGCACTCTTATAAGGACGAATAAAGCTGCTGTCCTCGCTGTCTTCCCAGTTTAAAGAGATGATATCCGCTCCGTCGTGCTTTATAGCATCTATTATATCCGCCACCACTGCCGACGCGGTCGGAAGCTTTCCAGCTCCCCTTCCGTAAAACAGCACGTCGCCGACGGCGTCTCCTGTGACCATGATGGCGTTGAAAACGTCGTTCACGCTTGAGAGCGGATTGTTTACGCTTACAAGCCTCGGGCAAACAGTTGCCACAATCCCGCTCGGAGTGTTCTCTATCAGACCAATGAGCTTTATGGCATACCCCGCATCCTCCGCATACTCAACGTCGTCAAGGGTTATCTTCCTTATTCCCGAGCAGTGGACATACTTAGGATATATATGCCTTCCAAACGCTAAAGAGCCCAAAATGCAGAGCTTTCTCGTGGCGTCGTGACCGTCTACGTCGGCGGTCGGGTCCTTTTCCGCGTACCCTAATGCCTGCGCCTGGCTGAGCGCCTCGTCGAAGGACATCTGGTCGTAAATCATTTTTGTCAGTATATAGTTTGTAGTGCCGTTGAGTATTCCCGCGATCTTTTCGAATCTGTTGGCGGCAAGGCACTGATGAAGCGGGCGGATTATCGGTATTCCCCCGCCGACGCTTGCCTCAAATAAATAGTTGCAGCCGTTTTCCTTTGATACCTTAAGAAGCTCCGCCCCGTACGCCGCCACAAGCTCTTTATTTGAGGTGACGACGCTTTTTCCCGCACCAAGAAGCCGCTTGGTATAGTCGTAGGCAAAGGTCTTTCCCCCCATAAGCTCCGCGACGACGCTTACCTCGGGGTCGCTTAAAATGTCCTCGAAGTTTTTTGTCAGCTTATCCCTGTACGGACTGTCCGGAAAGTCGCGCAGATCGAGAATATACTTGATATCTACGCTTTTTCCGCAGTGTTTTTCGATTATATCCTTATTTTTATAAAACAGCTCCACCGTTCCCGAACCGACAACGCCGAAGCCCATAACAGCTATTTTCACCGCCGGCATAAAATGCTCCCCCTAAAAATATTACTTTCCGTAGGCTGCGGACACCTTTACAACGCCGTTAATCGAGGAAAGCTCCTCCCTGACGCTCTCGAAATCCCCGCCTGTCGCTTCAAACCTGACCGTTACCGTAGCTGTGGCCGCTGAATCTATGGGGATATTCTGATTTATGGTGAGGATATTTGCGCCGTTGCTGTAAAGACACGCAAGCACCTCGCTGAACACGCCCGCCTTATCCCTGAGTGTAAAATAATATGTGACTATTCCCGAATTGGTGTCCTCGTTGTACATAAACGCGCAGTCCTTGTATTTGTAAAACGCGCTGCGGGAAATTCCGACCGCCCTGCACGCCTGAGTCGAGGTCTTGCTCTCACCCAATGCAATAAGTCTTTTAGCCTCAATGACCTTCAGGATGACCTCCGGCAAAACATCAGCTCTTACTACAACAAACTTTTCTGCCATCTGTAATTACCCTCCGAAATATTTGTCTTAGTATACGCTGCAAAAACAAATGTATTTGTCATGAGAACACTTTAACATATTTGCGGCGAAGTGTCAATCCAAAATTATTTCAAACGCGCACTGCGGTTTGGTGCTAATCTACAAAAGAACGGCAAAGGGTAACGCTGACAAGCTCAGGCCGGTTGTTTATCCTGAACGGGAATCTGCTGCCGCCGAGTCCGCGGCTTATTACCGTCGCGCTTTCACCAAAGTAATTCATCCCCTCGGTAAGCTTTGGAAAAAGGCCCTGGTCAGGCGCGTAAAGCCCCCCTATGAACGGCAGCCTGAGCTGTCCGCCGTGAGCATGACCGCAGAAGCTCAGGTCCGCGCCTGCAAAGGCGTAGCTCTCGGCATACTGCGGGCGGTGGGCTATCAAAAGCGCCAGTCCGTCCGAGGTTTTATCAAGCATGGACTCGAGCGCAGCAAGGGAAGCGCCGCGGTCCGCCATACCGCAGATATAAAGCTTTTCGCCTTTTATATCAAGCTCCACCCTGTCGTTTTCAAGTATTACCCCTCCGGCGTCGGAAATGCCTAAGAAAAGCCTTTTTCTGTCCTTCGAAGAGAGCGCGTACTCATGATTTCCGGCGGCGTAGTAAACCGGCGCTATTCTCGACGCCTGTGCGACAAGCTCTATAGCCGTGTCAATTCCCTCACTGCCGTGCCACTCGTCGCATATGTCCCCCGATATTACGATTATGTCGGGCTGTTCGCGCTCTATATTCGTTAAAAGCCTGTGGTTGCGCCTTCCGAAGCTCTTTCCATGCAGGTCGGACAGGTGAACTATCTTAAACCCGTCCAGCCCTCCTCCTATTTTGTTGCTTGTATAAAAATAACGTGTCACTTCAATATCGTTATTCTGCCAAAGAAGATATGCGAGCGCCGCCATAACCGCGGCGGCCGCGAACATGTAAGCTTTCTTCATAATTATGACCATTGCCTTTGCGTCAGCAAAAGCTTCCTTTCTGTGGGGATTGCGGCTTGTTTTGCGAGGCGAAATCGGCGGCAACCGCTGAAAGCCATAAAGCCGTGCTCCTTATAAGCTGCATATTTTTATTTATCATACCACATGCGCCTGTGTTTTTCAACCAAACATTTAATAACGCACTTGCAATATTCACATTAAGGTGATATACTGCATAGTGTGTAAAAAGCGCTGAACGGATAGAGTAGCGTTTATCGCTTCCTTCAGAGAGCGGGCGGACGGTGAAAGCCCAAGGGAGTCAGGCGTGAAGTGCATCCGGGAGCTCGGCGGAGGAAAACAAGTATTTCGCCGCGTATATGCCGCGTTAAGGCAGCAAAAGTTATAAATCGGAGTGGAACCGCAGCTTACGCCGCCTCCTGAGCACATCAGCTTGGGCAGGGGCTTTTTTGTTTCGCCGCTTATCGGTTATAATTAATAGGGAGGGCAAGGATATATGAGTATATCTGACGCAATAAAGGCTGTAAACGACGAGATAGCTCTTGTAAAAAAGAGAGACCCCGCCGCGAAAAATGCTATTGAGATACTTTTGACCTATTCCGGGCTTCACGCCGTGCTTATTTACAGGGCGTCCCACAAGCTTTATAAAAATAAAATGTATACGGCTGCAAGGGTGCTGTCCGCCTTCGGAAGATTTTTAACCGGAATAGAGATACACCCCGGTGCGCAAATAGGCAAGCGACTGTTTATCGACCATGGGAGCGGGGTCGTTATAGGCGAGACCACAATAATAGGCGACGATTGCCTTTTGTATCAAGGAGTAACGCTCGGAGGAAACGGCAAGGACAAGGGAAAAAGGCACCCGACTCTCGGAAACAACGTCATGGTGGGCTGCGGCGCGAAGGTCTTGGGACCGTTTAAGATAGGCAACAACGTAAAAATAGCGGCAAACGCCGTCGTCCTGAACGAAATTCCCGACAACTGCACCGCCGTAGGCGCGCCTGCAAGAGTTGTCAAGCGGGACGGCGTGAGAGTAAACGACGACCTCGACCAGATACACATTCCCGACCCTGTTTCGCAGGAGCTTTGCAGGCAGCTTGCCAAAATAGACGCTCTTGAAAAGCGCGTCGGAAAGCTTGAGAAAAAATAAACCCGAAAGGATGTTAACATGAAGCTATACAACACTCTGACAAGGTCAAAGGACGAATTTTCCACCCACATGTCCGGTCATGTGGAGATGTACACCTGCGGTCCTACCGTTTATCACTTTGCGCACATAGGAAACCTGCGCACATATATAATGGAGGACATACTTGAAAAATACCTTTTATATTCCGGCTACGATGTAAACAGGGTTATGAACATAACCGACGTGGGACACCTCACAAGCGACGGCGACACCGGCGACGATAAAATGCTCAAGGGCGCAAAGCGCGAGCACAAGACCGTCATGGAGATCGCAAAGTTCTATACAGACGCGTTCTTTTCCGACTGCAAAAAGCTGAATATCGCAATACCGAAAACCGTAGTCCCTGCGACCTCGTACATCGGCGAGTTCATTAATGTGATAAGCTCCCTTTTGGAAAAGGGATACGCCTACGAGGCGGGCGGAAACGTATACTTCGACACCTCAAAGCTCGACAGATATTACGTTTTTAACGACTTTGACGAGGACGACCTTGCGGTAGGCGTAAGGGAAGGCGTAGAGGCGGACGGGAACAAGAAAAACAAAACCGATTTTGTTTTGTGGTTCACAAAGTCAAAGTTCGAGGACCAGGAGCTTAAATGGGACTCCCCATGGGGGCTTGGTTATCCCGGATGGCATATCGAATGCTCCTGCATAAGCCTTAAAAACAACGGCGAATACCTTGATTTGCACTGCGGAGGAATAGACAACGCTTTCCCGCATCACACCAACGAGATAGCACAGTCGGAGGCATATCTGGGGCACAGCTGGTGCTCTCACTGGTTCCATGTCCACCACTTAAACACCGACAGCGGAAAGATGAGCAAATCCAAAGGGGAGTTTTTGACCGTATCGCTTCTTGAGCAAAAGGGCTACAACCCGATAGTTTACCGCTTCTTCTGCCTGCACTCGCACTACCGCAGATCGCTGGTGTTCTCGTTTGACAGCCTCGACAACGCCGCCACCGCCTACTCAAAGCTTATAGCAAGGATCGCCCCTCTTATCGGGAGCGAAGGCGAGGCGGATAAGGAAAAGTTCGAGCTTCTTAAAAAGGACTTTACCGAGGCGATGGACAACGACCTGAACACCTCGCTTGCAATAACAGCCCTTTACAACGTCCTGAAATCCGATGTGGACGGTGCGACAAAGCTCGCGCTTATAAAGGACTTTGACCGTGTGCTGGGGCTAAGCCTTATAGAAAACGCCTCCAAGCTGAGCAAAGGCTCAAAAGAGGACAGCTCCGACATTCCGCAGGAGGTGCTAAGACTTGCAGAGGAAAGAAAGGCGGCGCGCATAAAAAAGGACTTTGCGCTTGCCGACTCTATAAGAGATAAAATAGCAGAGCTTGGCTACACAATCGAGGAAACAAGGCAGGGAACGGTTATAAAGCCGTCCTCCAAGGGATAATAAGCGGAGGAAGACATGAAGCTTGTATACATGGGCAAATACTCAGGAAACCCAAAGGACATACCCTGTGAGGAGCACAAAAGCGGGGCGGTCATGTTTAAAGAGCCGGAGCTGGACAAACTCGCCGTTATAATGAACATTGTCAGCTTTGTCATTACGGTTGCGCTTATCATAGTATTCTTTATAAGAGCGGACATGGAGCGCACCCTGCCGAAGATTTTGCAGCTTTTTCTCGGCGTGGCTCTGTCGATTCTGACTTTATTCCCGCATGAGCTTCTGCACGCCGTATGCTTTAAGAAAACCGTCTATCTGTACACAAATTTAAAGCAGGGAATGCTCTTTGTCACCGGCAGCGAGGATATGAGCAAGCTGCGCTTTATCATAATGGGGCTTTTGCCGAATATAGTGTTCGGATTTATCCCGTATATATTGTTTCTGATACTCCCGAACCTCATCTTTTTAGGCGTTATGGGCGCGTTGTGCACAGGCATGGGCGCGGGAGATTACATGAACGTATTCAACGCACTCACCCAGATGCCAAAGGGCTCAAGAACATATTTATACGAAACCCATTCATACTGGTACATCCCCAAAAAATAAGGAAGGCTGAAAATGTCACAGATTTCTCACAATCCAAATAAAATGAAAAACCCACTGAGGTCGCGTGCGTTTACAAGATATCTCGGTATATCTCTGGTAGCGATTTTCATAATCATTCTTTTTGTTATAATAATATGGCTTGCCGGGGCGAGAAAGCCCGGGATACCAGATGAAATTTACTTTGCCCAGCTTGAAACCCCTGACGATTCTGCGCCGGTAGTAGTATTTGAAACGAACGTCGGCACTGTAAAGGCGGTCATGTATCCGGAATACGCGCCAAATTACTGCGCATACTTTACCGACCTTGTCAACTCCGGCTATTACGACGGGACATACTTCTGCGCGGTGGTAGATTCTGCCTATGCTTTGGGAGGCACAAAGTCCGCAGACCCTGCCGCTGCGGAAACGGAGGATTCCGACCTTAATTACCTCGAAGCCGAGGTTTCAGACTGCCTATGGCCGATAAAGGGCTCGCTGGCGTCGTTTGTCGGGACGTCGGGAATCTGGCCGTTCCAGAAAAATTACGCAGGCTCCACCTTTCTGTTTATAAACGATATCGACGACGCATATATGGCTGAGGAGGCGCTAAAGCGCTCCTACGGAGAAAGCCTCGGCTCAGTCTTTGCCGAAAAAGGCGGAATACCAAACTTTGTCGGTGAGTATACTATTTTTGCGCAGGTCTACGACGGATGGGATACCTTTGAAACGATACTTTCCTCAGACGTCCTTGAAAGCTCCCAGCCCGCAGGCGACATCATTATCGAAAGGGCGTATATCTCTACCTACGGCGAAAACAAGCCCGACGATACAGCCGGGCAAACAGACGATACGGGCTCTATCGAACAATAACAGCCGTATCTGATAAAAAAAACAGTAGACAACCTCTGAAAAATGATGTATAATACTGTGGTATCTGTAGGCATTAATATTGTTAACAGCATCTTTCAAAAGAAAGGATCATAATAATGAGAGTAATCAAAAGATTTTTGGCAGTTCTCATGGCTGCGGTAATTGTCCTGTCGATGACGGCATGCGGCGACACATCGTGGATAGTCAGGGTCGACAATGAAACAGTAAACAGCGGGCTGTATATATACTATCAGTCTCAGGGATATACGTCGGCAGGCTATGAGCTTGCCGCAGAAGATCAAAACTATTACTATTACATGTTTTACGGCATGTCTTACCTCGACGATACCATTGGTGATCAGACCGTGCGCGAATACGTCAATGAGTACGCGCTTGATATGTGCGAGCAGTACGTCGTAGTAGAGCGGCTGTTCGACGAGCTGGGTCTTGAGCTTACAGAGGACGACCAGGCTCTTATAGACGCACAGGTGGACAACCTCTGGTCAAGCGGCTCCTCTGCGCTTGAGAAGGCGGGAATATCAAAAGCCACCGTCGAAAAGGTTATCACCTCTGAAATAAAAGAGGAAATGGTATTCAACGCCTACTATGAGGTAGGCGGTCTTAACGGGACTACCGAGGAGGACATTCAGGGCTTCCTTGAGGACAACTACGCAAGAATTAAATACATGACCTTCCCGTATGCAGACGACGTAAACGACGCGGTTGATTCCGAAAGGCTCAACGACGCTCTGGAGCTTGCGCAGTCCTATCTTGACAGGGCGGAAGCCGGCGAGGAGATGGACGACCTTATAAGCGAGTACGACGAAATCCTTGCCCAGCAGGAGGCGGAAGAAGAGGCAGCGGATTCCTCTGAGGATGAAACGGCTGATGAGACTGCCGACGAGACGGCAGGCGAAGCGGCTGACGAAACCACTGACGAGACTTCCGATGAGTCAAATGTGAAGGAGGATCTTCCTGAGATTGAGGACGGGGAAACAGAGGAAGAGGAATACCCGAACGAGGTCATCATTTACATCGAGGATACCAACCCCAGCGAAAAGTTCGTAAACTATGTCTTTGAAAATGTCGATACCGGAACCTTCGGGCTTGTCCAGGACGACCTGAATATCTACCTTGTCCAGAAGCTCGATATTCTTGAAAGGGACGATATATACGAGGAAAACCGTGATACCTTCCTTTATGCTCTCTTTGACAGCGATTATACCTCTCTTATCAACAGCACCCTAGCCGAGTACACCGTTGAAGTAAACGAAAACTCGGTAAAAAGGTATAAGCCGGAAAGAGCAATAGGTCAGACTGACTGACTGCAGTATGACATATAAAAAAACTTCCCTGCCGCGCAGCGCGGCGGGGAAGTTTTTTCTCAGATACGGCGCGGTAGCCTTGAAATCACTTTGCTCCGCACCCAAGCTCTTTTCCGTCGAGCCATGCGCCGGCAAGCCTGTCACCGATATAGACAAGCTTTAATGAAAAGAACGGAGCATCCTCAAAGATAAGCCGCAAAAATATCCTGTCCCCCTCCCATATCGGAAGCTTTGGTATTCTTGAGCACTCCACCCACTCGAGGCTTCCTTCGTCGCACTCTGTAAGCTCGCCGCTGAAATCCGTGCAGGTAAACAGGTGCATCTGCTCGGTTACGCCGCCGGACACAAACGTCACCAGCCCGCGATATAACGGGTTTTCAAGCATTAGGCCGGTCTCCTCGAGCGCTTCCCTTATCACGCAGTCATACGGCGATTCCCCTTCCTCAAATCCGCCGCCTATTCCTATCCATTTGTCCTTGTTGATATCGTTCTCCTTTTTTATCCTGTGGAGCATAAGGCACTTATTTTCTTTTATTATATAGCAAAGGCTTGAATCGCGCATATTTGTACTCTCCTTTTATCGGTATTTGTATGCCGCAAGAGCAGCAGCAAATGCGGGAATAAAAAGCTGCATAAAACCAAAAAATCTGCTAATACTTAGCTTAGATAAACAGCCTGCGCCGCGCAGGCACGGCTGTTATCCCCGGCGGCACGGGAAGACAACTATATAATATGCCGAAGAAAGCGAGTGCATTATGAAAAAAGTAAGATTCAAACGCAGTGGTTTGTCCGGCAAGGGCATGTATATAGTGCTTTGTGTCGGAATATTGGCGGTAGGCGCGGCGTCCGTCGCCGGGTATAAAGCGGCGGTAGGCTCTCTGACACAAAACCTCGTCCAGGACTCCGGCCAGGATCTCGGCGGCGAGCTGGATTACAGCCAGGTAGACGCAATTCTCGAGGATGTGGAAAAGGAGCTTGAGAATACGCCTGACTCCGAACAGCCTGAGCAGCAGCCGGAGACTGCGGACACGGATATCACCGAGGAGCTTGAAACTCTTTACTATGAGCAGGCAAAGATGTTTCCCGTGTCCGGCGACATACTCAACGAATATTCATGGGGAGAACTGACAAAGACCTCAGGAGGCGTGTGGCGCACGCATGACGGAATTGATATTGCGGCAGAAAACGGCGACAGCGTAAAAGCGATGTCATCCGGAACCGTGACTCAGATCTACAGCGACCCACTTTGGGGAAACTGCATAGAAATCGACCACGGCGATACCGTGACAGGATATTACTTCGGTCTTTCGCCTGATATACGCGTAAATGTCGGTGACGAAATAAGCGCAGGAACAGTCATAGGTACTGTTGGAAATACTGCGGACATCGAGTCCGACCTTGACTCGCACCTGCACTTTGCGCTGAAGTACGAGGGAATATGGATAGACCCGGTGTCTTACATCGAGCCGATAAAATAGCCGCATAAACCAGCGCCGCATCAGCTCTTATGCGGCGCGGCTTTACATATTAGGGCGCTAAAACAGCAGATCTATTATCATTCCGGAGACTGCACCCACGACGTACAACAGAATGGTTATGGCGATGTTTTCCTTCAGCCTTTTATTTGTCCTGAACAAAACCACCAGTCCAAGACCCGCGCCGGTGGACAGACCTGCCACCACCGAGCCGAACGACAGGCTGCCGTTGATATACAGGTTTGTTAGTATTACAGACGGGGCGCAGTTCGGTATAAGACCTATCAGCGCTGCCAGCAGCGGCTGGAACACACTGTCTGTCATCAGCACCTGATTTAGCCTCTGCTCTCCAAGAAGGGCTATTCCCGCGCCGAGAAGAAACGAAACCGCCAGCAGGAATATGAAAATCTGCAATGTGTGCTTAACGGCAGAGTAAAATATGCCGTGCTCTTCGCAGCCGCAGTCCTTGCACAAATCAGTATACGGCTCGTTGTCCTCGTTTGACTTCTTATGCAGAAGCTTTACCGCGCCGTCTACCGCAAGCCCGGCCAAAACGGCTATTATAACCTTTGCCGCTATAAGCCTCCAGACGCTTGAGGCGCTTCCCGGGCTTGAAAGAAGTATTGGGATCGCCTCGTCGCTTGTAGCGACATATACCGCAAGCAGCGTGCCAAGGCTGACAAGCCTTCCTGAATACAGGTTTGAAACCGCAACGGAAAATCCGCACTGCGGTATGCAGCCAAGTACCGCCCCGCCGACAGGTCCGAAGGGACCGAGCTTTCTGAGCGTACCGGCAAATCTGTCCGATGCCTTGTGCTCAAGAAACTCTATCAAAAGATACACGGCAAACAAAAACGGAAGCATTTTTGCTGTGTCTATGAGCGCGTCAAGAAATATATCGAGTATTGATTCAAAAATTGTGGGCATTATGAGTGCTTTCCCCTCCTAAACGCAGTTTCATTTTATTATAGCTGTTTGCCGGCGGTGCTGTCAAGTTGATTTTGACAGGCACATATGCTAAAATAATATCGTCAAAATCACATATGTTCAGGAGGCATGAACGCCATGAATGATTACAGGGATATAAAATTTGTCCTCGCGTCTCAATCTCCAAGACGCGCCGAGCTGTTTAAATACATATCAAAGGAATTTGAAATACTGCCCGCAAACTGCGACGAAACCGCTCCCGACGGCGTTGAAGCCGGCGAAGTGCCGCAGATTCTCGCCGCAAGAAAAGCGCTTGCCGTCAGCAAAGAGCGCCCCGACGCGCTTGTGATCGGCTGCGACACGGTGGTTATAATCGAAGGCAAAATCTTAGGAAAGCCCGGGACGATAGAAAACGCCTGCGAAATGCTTAAGACCCTCTCAGGAAGGATGCATACGGTAGTAAGCGGAGTATGCCTGTGCTACAATAAAAAGACCATGTCCTTTACTCAAAAGACGGACGTTATGTTTTATGACCTGTCCGAAAGCGAAATAGACGACTATGCAAATAAGTCCCTGCCTCTTGATAAAGCCGGCGCGTACGGGATACAGGACGGGGGCGCGCTGTTTGTGGAGTGGATAAGAGGAAATTACTACAACGTCGTAGGTCTGCCGCTTGCAAGGCTTAAGCGCGAGATAGACAGGCTGATTAAGCTTGCGTCAAAGGAGTAGACATGGGAATATTTAAGAAGAAAAAATCATATACTTTATCTAAAAAAGAGCTTCAAAGGTTCAGCGGCAAGCCGATACAGTACGCTGTAGAGCGGGTAGACGGCGTTGAGCGTGTCTTAGGAAAGGACGGCGGCATCGTAGTTTTGGATGATGCTATCGTCGTAATGTGCGAAGCCCACGAGGTCTTCAGATGCCTGATAAAGGACTCGGTTGTGGCTGAGCTTATGAGCGGCAACGGAGTGGAAATAAGCGGCTATGATGAATATACCGGACAAAAGCGGTATGTTGTGGCGCACTACTCGTATTATAGAAAATAACTGCTGAGGACAGGGAGCGTTTACATGGAACATCCTGAATACAATAAAAGAAAAAAACTGCTGTTTATATACAACCCTCTTGCAGGCACACGTTCTGTACCAAAAAAGCTTGCCGCAATCGTAGACACGTTCACAAAAGGCGGTTACGACGTCACATGCCACCCGACACAGTTTAAAGGCGACTGTATGACGGTGGCGGCTCAGGCCTGCGGCTATGACCTTATCGTGGTATCGGGCGGTGACGGAACCCTAAACGAAGCGGTAAACGGCGTGATGAGCTCCTGCGCGGACAGCCCCACAGGCAGCGTGAAGCCGTTCGGATACATCCCCAGCGGCTCTACGAACGATTTTTCCCGTTCCGTCGGCATACCCGCAAGCCCCGAAAAAGCGGCGGCGATAATAGCGGACGGCGGCTCGATACTTCACTGCGACGCCGGCAGGCTGAACGAGCGGTATTTTACCTACGTAGCGGGGTTCGGAACTCTGGCACAGGTATCCTACAGCACGCCTCAAAACGCCAAAAACATGCTCGGCTTTCCCGCATACATTTTCGAGGGGATCGCCGCCCTGTCAACTATTGAATCGTTTAATCTGAGCTACGCCTCGGAGGAACGCTCGGGAAGCGGAGAATATATTTTAGGTCTTGTGACAAATTCGCTGTACGTCGCGGGATTTCCGAACGTAGTTGAAGACGTAAGCCTCGACGACGGACTTTTCGAGGTGCTGCTCGTAAAGAAGCCTAAAAACGCCGCACAGCTCCATCATATTGCCTCCAGCTTCCTGAAGAAGCATCTTGACGGGAAGTACACCGAATGCTTCAAGACGTCAAGAATAACCTTTACCAGCGACTGCGACAGACCTCTTTCCTGGACGCTCGACGGCGAAAATGGCGGGTCGCACACGGTATCTACCATAGAAAACTTCAAAGCGGCGCTTCCGATAATATGCCATCCGAAAGCACAAAACAAGCCCTGAACGGCACATGCGTTCAGGGCAATTTTTTCTTTCAAGGTTTATTTCCAATATAATCATGCTCCCACAAGCATGTGGTAAAGCTCGAGAATGCTCTTTCCCTTTATTGTTTCCCTGATATCGGCAAGCTCGCTTGATATCATGTCGTCCAGGACGCTCATGCCTAAAAGCTCTACTGGGGCTTTGTCGTCGGTTAAAATATGCCCGGTGCTCTCTACTCTGGCAAGCCTGTTGGACACACTTCTTATAAAGGCGTAAAGACCGTTGTTCTCGATTTCGGGTAGCATTTGCTCAAGCCTTTCGTGACAGTCGTAGCTGTTGGAGGCAAAAAGCTCCACATTGCCGCTTCCGGTAACTACGGTATAAGCGTTGTCAAACACCGAGCATATTGTCGAGCAGAGGTAATCGTTTATGCCTCCCTCGTTGTCGGTGTACATGTTCATATTGACGACCATCACGCCGTCAGGGTTCAGGCGCTCGCTCACCTCGGTAAAAAACTCAACGCTCGACATCTGAAACGGTATGGTTATATCCTGATATGCGTCCACCATTATTACGTCGTAGGTCTTGTCCATCATGGAGATATATGCCCTGCCGTCCTCGATATAGGTGTCCACGCACTCGGGCAGCTCAAAATATTCATGCGCCAAATCCACTATCTTTTTATCTATCTCCACGCCGTCAATATCGTAAAGCCCGAAATAGTCCTCGCACTGAGTGGCGAACGTGCCCGTACCGAGCCCGAGTATCAAAACCGACACATCCTCGTCCTGCGCAGCACCCGCCATAACCGGAGCTGCCAGTGCGTAGTCGTAATACATTCCGGTAAGACCGCCCGACTTGTTTTTTATCGACTGTACGCCAAACAGGACGTTTGTAGAAAGAATTACCGAGTCGCCGTCGTCCTCTACTCTGAGGTAATTGTATATCGACTCGCCTTCATACAGGATATCGCTTTCCCAAAAAGCCGTGCCTATGTTGTTTGAGAGTATTCCCAAAACAAGCGCCAGACATGCCGCAGCTGACGATACCGCCGCCCGCTTAATCTTTTTCCTGAATATGAAATACGCTATGCAGACGATATAAAGTATGCTCGCGAAAATTACAAAGGTTATCGAAGTCCCCACAAAGGGTATGGTCACAAAGGTCGGCAAAAACGTTCCTATAATGCTTCCGACAGTGTTGCATGCTTCGATTATTCCCACCGTCTTTCCGTTTTCCTCAAGGCTGTGAACGGCGTACTTTACAAGGTTCGGGGTTACCATTCCCAAAACAAGGAGCGGGAACACAAAAACAAGTATGCAGCTCACAAACGCCGCTATTATAAGGTAGTTGCTGCTTACAAACATGGCGAGCAGCAGCGCGACTCCCGCTATTATAAACTTTCCGAAAAGCGGGATGAGCATCGTCCATGTCGCCGCCGCGAAAAGCCATGCGAAAAGCCTGTCGGGGGTTTTGTGCTTGTCCGCCATTCTTCCGCCGATGACGTTTCCCAGCGCCATTGCTATCATTATAGTGCCTATAATGATAGTCCACACTATCTGTGATGAGGAGAAATACGGCGCCATAAGCCTTGAAGCGCCGAGCTCTATCGCCATTACGGAAAGCCCGGAAAAGAAGCCGGTAACATAAAACAGCCATTTGTTTTTCATAGTGTACGCTCCACAAAAAATAATTTCAGCCCACGCCGCGTTATGTGCGGCGTGGGTCTTATCCTCCTTAAAATGCTGCTACAGCCGCTTCCTCGGCCTTAAGCATCTTCTTATAGTTCTCGATGTACTTATTAAAGCCCTCGACGTCCCTGGCGTCCGGCTTTTCGGTAATGGACTTCATGCCGGCAAACACCCTGTTGTCAAGGTAATCCTCAAGCGATTCGCCATCGCACTTGAGCGCCATGTATTGAGCCAGCACAGCCATTCCCCATGCCCCGCCCTCTCCTGCGGTCTCCATGACGGAAACGGGAGTATTCATAGCGGCTGCAAGGAGCTTTTGTCCCACTCCCTTTGTCTTGAAGTATCCGCCGTGACCCAGCACCTTGTCTATTTCGACGTTTTCGGAAAGAAGTATGTCAAGACCTATCTTAAGGGTTGCGAGCGCGGAAAGAAGGTGGCTGCGCATAAGGTTTGCAAGAGTAAAGCTTGTGTCTGGAGTTCTTAAAACCATCGGTCTGCCCTCGTCAAAGTGGGTTATAGGCTCGCCCGAGAAGTAGTTGCAGCTTACAAGCCCGGAGCAGTCCGGATCTCCTGTCATAGCGCAGTTTAAAAGCATATCGTAAAGCTCCGGCTTTTTGATGGGATGCCCCGAAAGATTCGCAAAATCGTTGAATATCCTTATCCATGCGTCAAGATCGCTCGAGCAGTTGTTACAATGCACCATCGCAACAGGAAGTCCTGAGGGAGTCGTCACCATGTCTATCTCGGGATAGAGCTTTGAAAGCGCCTTGCTTAAAACTATCATGGCAAAAACAGAAGTTCCGGCAGAAACATTTCCCGTCTTTACGCGGACGCTGTTTGTTGCAACCATTCCCGTTCCGGCGTCTCCTTCCGGCGGGCAAACCGGCACGCCCGCCTTAAGAGTTCCGGTGGGGTCTATAAAGCGCGCGCCCTCCTCGGTAAGATATCCAGCGTTTTCTCCCGCGCTCAAAACTCCCGGGAACACAGACTCAAACGTCCAGTCAAAGCCGTAAGGCTTTATAAGCTCGTTAAACTTTTTGACCATGCCCGCGTCATAGGTTCCGGTAGCGGAATCTATCGGGAACATTCCCGACGCCTCGCCCACTCCGAGAACCTTCCTGCCGGTCAGCCTGTAATGGATATATCCCGCAAGGGTGAGAACATAGCTTATGTTTTTAACATGCTCCTCGCCGTTGAGTATCGCCTGGTAAAGATGCGCTATGCTCCAGCGCTGAGGGATGTTGAAGTCAAACAGCTGGGAAAGCTTCTCGCTCGCCTGGGCAGTTATTGTGTTCCTCCATGTTCTGAACGGCACAAGCAGGTTTTCATCTTTATCAAACGCCATATATCCGTGCATCATGGCACTGAAGCCCATAGCGCCTACAGTCTCCAGGGGGAAACCGAATTTTGCCATGTAGTCCTGCGCAAGCGCGCGGTAAGCGTCCTGAAGTCCCGCGCTTATGTCCTCGAGGGAGTATGTCCAAACGCCGTTTTCAAGACGGTTCTCCCAATCATGCGCGCCTGAAGCTATTACAGCGCTGCTTTCGTCAACCAATATCGCCTTTATTCTTGTCGAACCGAATTCAATGCCTAAAAAGGTTTTAATAGGATTAATACTCATAATACAACGTGCCCTTTCAATACATAATATACCTAAATTATATCCTGTACAAATATCGTTGTCAAGGAATGCTTGCGGCTATATCAGACAATAAAAAATTTTATTTGTAACAAAAATGTAATTGTAATCAGCTTGCATCTGTGATACAATAAATGAAATTAATATGTAAGATAGATAAAGTGCCGCCGTATAAACCGCAGGCATTTTGGGAGATATATATGGAAAAATTTGTTATTACCGGTGGGAAGCCGCTCAGCGGATCTGTCGTTATAAGCGGAGCCAAAAATGCGGCGGTCGCAATTGTCGCCGCTACGATACTTTCGGACGAGCCCTGCGTTTTGGAAAACGTCCCGGAGATAAGCGATATCAGCATTTCGCTCAGAATACTCTATGAGATGGGCGCAAGCATAAAGATTATAGATAAGAACACTATGAGAATAGACACAAGGGGCATATGCGACCCTGTCGTGCCGTATGACCTTGCCCGCTCGATGAGGGCGTCCAGCTATTTTTTGGGCACTCTTTTGGGCAGGTTCGGCAAGGCGGATGTGCCGATGCCCGGCGGCTGCGATTTGGGAGACAGACCTATCGACCAGCACCTCAAGGCGTTTAACAGTCTGGGAGCCTCTCATACAATAGACGGAGGAATAGTAAGCCTGAGGACAAACGGACTTATAGGAAGCCAGATTTATTTTGATATAAACACAGTCGGCGGAACAATTAACGCGATTTTTGCGGCCGTCAAGGCTCAAGGACTGACGATAATAGAAAACGCCGCCAAAGAGCCGCACATAGTAGACCTTGCCAACTTTTTAAACTCCATGGGCGCGGACATCATGGGAGCGGGAACGGACGTTATCAAGATAAGGGGAGTAAAGTACCTCAAGGGCGTTACCTACGCCATTATCCCCGACCAGATAGAGGCGGGGACATATATGACGGCAGCTGCTGCCACAAGGGGCGACGTGTGGGTCAAGAACATAATACCAAAGCACCTTGAGTCGATAACGGCAAAGCTGAGAAAGGTCGGCGCAACCGTAGAGGAGTACGACGAGTGCGTACACGTGTTCGTAACCGGACCTTTGGTTAAGACAAGCCTTAAAACCCTCCCCCACCCCGGATTTCCGACGGATATGCAGCCTCAGTTTTCAACGCTTTTGACAGTCGCCGACGGCACAAGCGTAGTAACGGACGATATATTCGACAACCGCTTCAGATATGTAAGCGAGCTTAGAAGGATGGGGGCGGACATAACCGTAGAAGGCACTACCGCCGTAATACAGGGGGTAGATCATCTGACGGGGGCGGTTGTGCGCGCGACAGACCTCAGAGCGGGAGCGGCGCTTGTAATAGCGGGTCTTATGGCGACGGGAGTGACAACTGTCGAGAATATATATCACATCGAAAGAGGTTATGAAAATATAGACGACAAGCTCAAGGCTTTAGGCGCGGACATTCGGCGCGTAAAGGACTACGAAGCGGCAAGAAAGGTCATATAGCTTTAATTAATGCAGATTCCCGGCGCACAGGCGGCAGAGATCTGCATAGCTTTTGAAAAGGACGTGTTATCTTGGCAAGGGTATATCCCCTTTTTTCATCGAGCTCCGGAAACTCATACTATATCGGCACACAGACGGAGGGAATACTAATCGACGCCGGCGTGAGCTGCAAGCGTCTTACCGGCGCGCTTTTGCAAAATGATATACGTCCGGAGGCGGTAAAGGCGATATTTATCACTCACGACCACAGCGACCATATCGCGGGGCTGAGAGTGTTTACAAAAACCTACCGCACTCCGGTTTTTGCGTCCCCAAAAACGCTTGAGTTTCTTGAAAGGAGCGGTCACATTTCCGCCTGCTGCGAGCCTATGGACGTCGGCGGCGAAACAGCGGTAGGCGATTTTTGCGTAACCTCCTTTCGCACCCCTCACGACGCTGTGGAGAGCGTCGGATATAAAATAAAAACGCCGGACGGCAAGTCGATGTGCATATGCACCGACCTGGGTCACATAACGGATGAGGTGGAAAGAAGCCTCGGCGGCTGCGAGCTTGTGGTACTTGAGTCAAACTATGACGAACGAATGCTTCGCACAGGACCGTATCCGTATGTTTTGAAGCAGAGGATAGCATCGTCCGACGGGCATCTGTCAAACGCGGAAAGCTCGCGGGAGGTAAGGCGTTTGATATCCGGCGGCACGACAAGGATAATTCTGGGGCATCTCAGCCGCGAAAACAACACCCCTCAAATTGCTGCGAACACCCTTTCAAGGGAACTCGGGGCGGATTTTAAGGAAAACCGCGATTATCTTTTCTACATAGCGCCGGTCGAAACCCGCGGCATGGCGGTGACCTTCTGATGAACATAAATATCATCTGTCTCGGCAAGCTGAAGGAAAGCTTCTGGCGGGAAGCCGCCGCGGAGTATTCAAAAAGGATATCGGCCTATGCAGGCTTTAAAATAACAGAGCTTGCGGAATCAAGGCTTGGCGACAAGCCCTCACAAAAGGAGATAGAGCGCGCCCTTGACACGGAGGGAAATCTTATTTTAAGCTGCATACCGGAAAAGGGCTGCCTGAATATCGCAATGTGCGTAGAGGGCAGGCAGCTTTCCAGCGAGGAGCTTGCGGATAAAATAAGCCTTGCTGGCGTAAACGGTCTCGGAACGGTAAACTTCATAATCGGCAGCTCCTACGGCTTATCTGAAAGCATAAAGCGCATGGCTGACCTCAGGCTGTCAATTTCAAAAATGACCCTTCCCCACCAGCTCGCGCGCGTCGTCCTGACCGAGCAGATCTACCGCGCGCTGTCCATAAACGCAAACGCAAAGTATCACAAATAGGCACTTAAACCGCAAAACAAAACTACCCTTGCATGGCTGATGCCCTGCAAGGGTGATTTTTGTTATGCGAACTGCCAGCAGTCGATTTCAAAGCTTCCGCCCGCTATGAGGTACAGGTCATGCTCTCCAGTTACCACTGAGTCAAGCTCGCAGTAAACGGAGGAGAAATTGTCGGGGCTGTCAAACTGAAGCTCGCCGACCTTCTCGCCATCCTCAGAGTCGAGCCTTATCTCGATAACTCCGTTGCCCTTGACCGTGGCCGCAAACGCCGACGCGCCGTCTTTAAAATCCGCGCCGCATATGCCTATCCAGCTTCCGTCATCGGCTATGGCGGCTATATAATCGCCGGTTACGCTGTAATCTATTCCCGCGCTCACGTTCGAGGTCTCCGCCTCCGAAACCTTATAAGGGTCAAAGCTCTTTATCTGGGACGCGCCCGAATCCGTCATTCTTGCGGCTGCGTATGTTGAATTTTTCTCGTCCACCTCAAGCTCGTCTACGCCCACGCTCCTGTAGCCGTCAGCGCCGCTTACCGCCATGTTTCTGAGAAGCAGCACGTTTTGATAGAAGATATAATATTTGTCCCCGAACTTTTGAAGATGGGTGTGGTTATTGCTGAAGGGATAGCCGTATCCCGTGGGGTTCTTTATGTATTCGCCTCTGTACTCCCAGCTGTTGACGTCCAGCGGGTCGTCCGTGACCATGTAGCACATCGTGCACATTTCCGGCATGGGGTAGCCGCTGTACTTCGAGGGCCATTCGCTTCTCTGCTCCCAGTTGGAGCAGTAGGTAAAGATATACTTGCCATCGATATAGTTTATCTCGTTGGCCTCAAAGTGATACGGCGCGTCGATGACCTTGATTTCGCTGCCCAGCGATATCATATCGCTTCCCAGCCTTACTATACGGCAGTTCCCGGTGTAAAGACCGGTTTCTCCGTCATGCATGGGAGTGCCTCCGCCGAATATCATCCAGCCGACTCCGTCGTCGTCAATGCAAACGCCCGGGTCAAACAGCCAGCACACCGGGTCGCTTGCAAGCTCGGCTGTACCCGGAGCTAAAAGCGCCCTTCCGAGCGGATCCTCCCACGGTCCTGTAGGCGAATCGGAGGTGAGCACCCCTATTCCTCCACCGCTGTTGGCAAAGTAAAGGAAGAACTCCGTCCCATCGCTTGTTTCCCTTGAAACTATCGATGGCGCCCACGAGCACCACGCCCAGCCGGTTATCTCGCCGACGGGTATGTCGCCGTGGTAGGTCCAGTTCCTCATGTCGTCGGTCGAATAGCAGGCGAGGGAATTTATGCTTCCGTATGTATTCGAGCCCTGACCGTTGTTGTGTATAAACTCCTGCTGGTCGCATGTGCCGTAAACATACAGTCTGCCGTTGTACTCTATAGCGGTCGGATCTGCAAAAAAGCGGTTTGAGGATATGGGATTGGTGTCCCCCATATTTTTATAAGCCCTGGCGAGCGACGACGGCACGCTGTAGCCGAGGTTCTGCGTATGCTCAAGTTCATCCGCTATTAAAAAACGAGGCTCTAACTGAGCGGCAGTGGTAGTTGCCGCGGTTGTGGACGCAGTCGTCTCTGACGCAGTCGCTGCAGTCGTGGATACGGTGGTCACAGTAGTCGGCACTGTTGTCACAGTTGTAACGGTAGTAGTAACAGTAGCTGCGGCTGTTGTGGCGGAGGTTGTGGTTTTGACGTCTGCGCTCGTTTCCTCCGGCGGCAGTGTAACAGCCTCCGTTTCTTCCTCCGGTGTCCTGGTTACTTCCTGCGTTTCGGTCGGCATTGTAACCTCGTCCTGAGTGTCAGACTGCGCGCACCCTGTTATCGACGCAAGCAGCATTGCGGCGGCAAGAGCCAATACAATCGCTTTTCTCATTACATCTAACTTCCTTTCCAAGCAAATGATAATATACAGGCTTATGCTTTAAGCCCATCCAGCATTCCAATGTAATAGTCCCGGCTTTCGGGGTAAACGCAAAGTCGGGCGCGGTCGATTATACCGAAATTTTCGCTTCCCGCCCCTACCTCGCCGTTATCCCACATAACGCAGGATATCCCTCGCTTACGCGCCTCGCCGACAAATTTTTCTGCCCACCTGTGCCTGGCATGTGGGTTATTTTTGTTTGTACACCCTGTCTCGGTTATGACGGAGCCTGTGCATGTGTCCAGAAGCACAGATATTTCCTCGTCATATGCGCTGTCGATATACTCGCTGTTTTCAAGCGAGCCGTCCATACAGAGCATATGCGGCATGTACGCATGTATAGAAGCAAGCGTCCTACCCGCGAGATCCTCAGGCATGACAAAGCCGTCTGCCTTCGCCTTGGCAGCATACGCGGGCAAGAGTAAAAGCCTGCTTTTATTGTAACCCCTCATCCCTCTGATTGTATCTACAAACGCCTGATTACAGAGATTTATAACGCTCTGCGCCTCGGCACACTGAGCCAGCCCGGAATCAAATACCCACTCCTGAGCGGTCCCTGCAAGTCTCGGCTCGTTCATGCTCTCGAATATTAGCCACTCGCCGCACTCCTCAAACCGCTCCGCAACCTGACTCCAAACCGCTCTTATAAAGCCTGCGGCATTTTCGGCGTTTTGCTTTGTCGGATAGTAAAAATCGTTGTCGTGATGTAAATTTATAATGACGTTAAGCCCCATATCGCCCGCCCAGCCGACGACGCGTTCAACACGCTCCAGAAATCTCCGGCTTATGACGTAGTCCGGCGCTCCTGAGGTGTACTGTCCCCAAGAAACCGGTATGCGGATAGTATCAAACCCAAGTTTTTTTACTGCTTCTATAAGCTCATACGTCACGGCAGGCTGTCCCCACGCCGTTTCGCCGCCCAAAGCGTCCAGAGTGTTCCCAAGATTCCACCCAAGACCCAGGCCTACCGACAGAAAACCTTCAGCGCACTTCCCATTTATATTGTTTTCATCCTGCACACTGTGATTTTTTAAAACGTCCTCTTTTCGCACAACCAACCCTATCCCATACAAAAACGTATTCCTAAGCCTGCAATGATTTGTTGCTTTAAAAATTTACTAAAACTAAAGCTTATTATATTCGCCTCAGGACGGTGATGTCAACTGTATTTTTCCATTTTGGAAGCGCTAGATAAAAGTTTGTGAGAACTTCATATTTTCGGCTTTAGTTTTTTGTGAAAAACAGAGCGTAACGTACCTCCTATTACTGTAGTATAAGTACATATTTGTGTAATATATGTTCTAAAAAGGCACAGAAATGAGGATAAAGATACTTTAGGGTAAAAGTATCTTTGCATTTTGTATAAAGAAAACCCCGCGCCTCTTTTTAAAAGAAGCGCGGGGAATTTAACATTTAAGCTTTTTTAGATGAGATACTACCTTACAGTTACCTGCATGTAGTCGCAAGCTGCCAACGCCGTAGCGGTGTCGCCCTCAACGGGAAGCTTGAGAACTCTTACCTTGTAGGTTGTTCCGGACTTGAGACCGGAGATAACAGCCGTTGTACCGGTGAACGTACCCTTATTTCTGTAGGTCGAGCTTGAACCCTCGGCAACATATACTCTGTATGAGGTTGCGCCCGAAGCCGAAGTCCAACTTGCTGTAATCGTGCCACTTGAAGTGCTGGTTACAGATGTGAGCCTAAGCTCATTACCTACGGTAACATTATCGTCATCACCATCAGGATCTGGAGCAACCACAGTCGTAGAGCCACTTGCAGAAGGTGCAATCTCAACAATTCCAGACTGATTACCGTTAGCGGTTACCATGAACTGATACTTAATACCGTTGGTAAGACCGGTGATGTTTACAGCAGTCCTGGAGATTGTGCCGGCTCTGAGCCATGTGGAAGAATTTGCTCTTCTGTAGTAGATGGTGTAGCTGTCTGCACCGTCAGCAGCGTTCCAAGAAAGTGTTACCTTCTTGTTGCCGGAGGTCGCCTTGAAGTTGGTTACATAATCCTTAACGGTGTCGTCATCCGTATCGGGAGTTGAACCGGGAACGTTAAAGATATGACCAACCTCGTAAGTTCTGCCTGTTGCGGTCTGAGCGTATACATAAACCTGATACGGTCTTGCAGAACTGAACGGGATATCAACGCTTGTGCCGTATGCATAGGTCTGTTCGCTTGCAGTAGAGTTGAGCAAGCCATACATTACGATATACGCAACAGCGTCACTTCTTGAATTCCATGAAATAGTGGTCTGCCAGCCGTTCTTGGGAGTAGCGGTGAGGTTTACAACCTCGGACTCGGTGATATCGCCGGTCGTGCCGCTTCCTGAACCTGAAGAAGAGCCCGCCTTAACGCTAGCACTTGCAATAATATTGTTAGTGCTGTCAATTACAATTACGGTGTAAGAATAGGTGTTGGAAACATTGAGCTGAATAGAGTTGGTTGACGTCTGCCTTACCTGACCCTGTGAAGTATCGCCGTTGAGATAGTAGATAACGGTGTAAGGCGATCTTCCGTTTGCATTCCATGTGAGGTACGCGTAGTTAGCGTAGCTGGTAACCGTGCAGTTGCTGCCCTGGGTTACGTTGCTTGAAGAGCTCGAACCGCCCTGGGTGATTCCGGAAGGAGTAACGGTTGCAGATCCGACAGTTACAAACTGATTGGTAGACATGATAGCCTGAACGGATACCGACCAGGTATCATTTGTGCCGTAATTCAAAGTTATGCTGTTGTTAGTAACGACTTCATTAAGGGTGGAAGTGTTTGAACCCCTGTGAATTACGATATATCCTACAGCACCGTAAACTGCGGGCCATGATACTGTAGAAGAATTGTAGCCTCTGTTAATGGTAAGGCTGTTTGTTCCACCCACAGAACCTGAGCCTGTAAGGCTAGAAGTTGAGCCTCTTGTAAGAACAGCGTAACCTACGGTTTGACCGTCTATCGTTGTTACTACAAACGACCAGTCGTAGTTAGGATCACAGTTAATGACTGTACTATTGGTGTTTGCAAACTGCTGAGTTGTCGCAGCACCGGATCTTGAGCAGTTGATTATATACATAGTGCTGCTTGAAGATGCTTGCCATGTCAGGTAAACCTGGCTGCTGGAAGCTGAATTCCTTGTAGCAACTACGTTTCCGGTAACAGTACCGCCTCCGGTTGAACTGCCATAGATTGCGCCGGAACCGATAGTAACCCAGCTGCCATTTACATTTCCTGCTACAGCAATCTGATAAGTCTGACCAGCGATATACGGGAACGAAGCTGTTCCGGTAGTAGAATCAACGTAGGTGTAGTTAGCTGTCGGACTAGTCCTATACGCCACCTGATATCTTGTGGCGTAAGCAAGGGGCTGCCATGAAACCACTACATAGTTGCCGTTGATTGAAATGGTGATATTATTCTGAGTGATATTTCCACTGCCTGTATTACCACCGCTTGAACCATTATTTGTCCATGAGCCAATTATTCCGCTGTATGCTGTTTGATTGTTGTTGGCTCTGTATACAGTAATCGACTTGATGTTGCTGATGCTGGTGGAAATAGTAACGGAGCTTCTGTCACCGTCTCCAGCCGTAACATATTGACCAGATGTGCCGTCGGCGGTTACATACTGAACATAATAGTTTATGCTATAACCGTCGTTATCCCAGCTAACGGTTGTTGTATTGCCTGAGCCGCTTATCTGGATTCCTCCCGATCCCGTTCCTGTTATCGGGATAGATACCGGGTTGCTGGTGTACAGTGCCATATACGCTCCGTTAGCGGTTTCCCTTGCGCCAACCTGCACAGTGTAGTTTCCTCCTGTGCTGGGGGTATATGTAACCGTGCACATCTCAGCAGTGTTTGTTGCTGAGGTAACAGTTACATTTGTCGAATAAGCCACTACGTCGTCCCTATAGAACTTCACTTCATAAATATTCGCTCCGGTAACGGGAGACCAAGTGGCGGTGAGCTTGTTTGAGCCTGAGTCCTTGACAAGAGACGCTCCCGACGGCGATGCAAATGCCGGAATTGCGAGCGTTGTTACTACAAGAACAATTGCTAAAACAGCCGCAAAAATTCTTTTAGTCATTTTGTGACACTCCTTTTAATCAATTGCTTTCATTATAACACCTATCCACCGTTTTGTAAATACAAAAAACAACACTTTTAATTTTTAATTAATGATTTTAATCATGTTGAATTTTTGCTCAAAAGGTGTTACACTCATAATACAAACCTGCATAAAAAAATATTGCATGGCGATGAAAATATTTTTGAACCTTGACGGCTTAAAAAATTTGAAAGGACAGCTTTTTATGACCACTGTTACAAGGCGTGAATTCGGCAAGCTTTCAAGCGGAGAAAGCGTATATTTATATGAGCTTAAGAACAAAAACGGAGCGTATGTGCAGATATCCGAGTTTGGCGGAGCGATACGCGCGATATGCGTCCCAGATAAAAACGGAGCACTTACGGACGTCGCCCTGGGCTACGACGACGCGTCGGGCTACGAAGCCCAGACCAAATACATCGGCGCGCTCATCGGCCGCCACGGCAACAGAATAGAAGACGCCCGATTCGAGCTTAACGGAAAAACCTACTCCCTCGAAAAAAACGACGGAAGAAATAACCTCCACGGCGGAAGCCGCGGGTTTGACAAGAGGCTGTGGCGCTCTCAGACAGACGGCGAAAGCCTTCTCCTTACATACCGCTCGGAGGACGGCGAGGAGGGATTCCCCGGACGCCTCGACGTGACAGTAAAATACAGCTTCGACGACAACAACACCCTTATAATAGACTACAGCGCCGTGAGCGACGCGGACACGGTGTGCAACCTTACAAACCACTGCTACTTCAACCTCGACGGTCAGGGCTCAGGCTCGATAGAGGGTCACTTACTGAAAATCAACGCTTCCCACTTCACCGTCGGAAACTCGGAGTGCCTGCCCACGGGATATGTGGCAAAGGTGGAAAACACCCCGCTCGATTTTACCGATTTCCACACCGTAGGCGAAAGGATATCGTCGCCTTACGAGCAGCTTGTCTTTGCGGGAGGATATGACCACAACTTCTGCATCGACGGCGACGGCTTCAGAAAAGCAGCTACGCTTAAGGCGGCTTCGTCCGGCATAGTGATGGAGGTTTACACCGACCTTCCCGGAATGCAGTTTTACAGCGGCAACTTCTTGGACGGCACAGCACCCTTCGGAAAGGGCGGCGTACCGATAGAAAAGCGCTCGGGTCTTTGCCTTGAGACGCAGTTTTACCCCAACTCCCTCAGGTTTGACAACTTTGAAAAGCCGATCTTAAAGGCGGGGCAAATCTATCACCACGTTACGGCTTACAGCTTCAGCATGGAAAAATGACACCATGCGTATTGAAAATGCGCTGCGCATTGCAATGCGCTGTTCTCGAAAAAAATTCGGGAGCAGCGCATTATTTTTATCCTGTTATACTTTTTATGCCTTAAAAGCCCTCGCCGTGGAGCTTATAGCCCTCTCCGAATACCTCGTTCGCAGTAGTGATAATAGCGAAGGAGCGGCTGTCTACCGTCCTTATGAGCTTCAGCGCCTTTGAAATCAGCGACTTCTTTATAACGCACAGCACGACCTTTTTCTCCGTGCCGGAATACGCTCCCACTCCGTCCAAAAGCGTCACCCCCGCGTCCAGTTCATCCATCAGCCTGCGGGTTATCTCCTCGTACCTGTCGCTGACCAGAAGAATCATCTTCGCCTCGCTGCTGCCGTTTAAAATATGATCCATAACAACCGCTGAGATAATTATGCATAGCGCGGCGTAAAGTCCCGCGTCGATATTCCCGCTCGTCACAGCCGCGCATAAGACTACGATGCCGTCGGTAATGATAAATAGCGTCCCGGCCGAAAGCCCCCTGAATCTCGTCCTCAAAAGCTTTACTATAACATCAGTTCCGCCGGTGGTAGCGCCCTGCATAAGCACCATCTCAAGCCCTATCGCCATAAGGCATCCTCCGGCGACGCAGGCGAGCAGCGGGTCGCTTGTAAGAGGACCGAGTCTGCTTAAAACATTCATCATCAGTGAGGACAGCACAACCGAATAAATCGTAGACGCCAAAAATTTAAGCTTAAAGCGCCATATTCCGAGAAGAATTATGGGAACGTTGAGCACCAGCACTACAGTGCCGGTTTGAAGCTCCGGAAAGTACTGACCTATTATCATGGCGATTCCGGTAAATCCTCCGGGCACGATTCCATTTGGGTCTAAAAAAAGGCTGATAGAAACCGCGTAAACGCAAGACCCTATCGATATCAGAAGATACTGTGTTATTATCCTCCTAAGGCTCTCCTTCATGCGCATTTCCCCCATAATCACGCTTTAGTATTGCAAAAAAACAAAGCATATTGTATAATCATATATACATCATATAAGAATAGTATCTGTATTCCATATTAAATAATACTCTAATAATACTCTGCGGCGGCTTTTGTGTCAATTACAGCTGGTAAAGCGGCGCATTGCAAAACCGTCCGCGGCAACAACAATAAGGGTGTAAAATGATAAAGCTTAAATCAGGTAAAAGACTTATATTCGGGCTGGCGGCGGCTATATTCCTTTTTGCGCTTGCAGCGGTAAACTGGCGCTCCTTTATTTCGGACGGCGCAATAGACATCCGGGGCGCTGTGGGCTTTGCCGCGGTATACGCTCTGGCTGCCTTCGCGCTTATTTTCGATATACGCCTCGGCGCGGCGGCAAGTACTGCGTCAGCGGCGGCGATGTTCGTCCTCGGACCGTTTATGTGCTTTGAAATGGTGAGAACGCTTGTCGGCGCTCCCGTGTACGCGGGATACATCTACCTTGAGAACCTTGTTTTTTACGCCGCTGTGCAGCTTATCGTATTTGCGTTTACACAGTCGGTGTTTGTTTCCCTTGCGGTAGAGCTTGCCGTAAGCTACGCTTTACACGCCGCCAATCAAATAGTGCTTATGATACGCGGCACGCCGCTTGTGCCGACCGATCTTTTCGCCATAGGCACAGCCATGACGATAACCTCCCCCGACGAATGGCATTTTGATATTAACATGCTCACCGGCACGGCGGGATTCGTCCTTTTTGCGGCAATGGCGGCAAAGTTTAAGATAAGTTGGCCTAAAAAAATGCCTTTTTCTCTGTCAAGGGCCGCAGCGGGAGCTGCGGGGCTTGTAATGGCGGCTGTGCTGTGCGTGCACATCTGGAATATAGACTATAGATCCTTCTCCACCTCCACCTTTGACACTCAGGCGACCAACGACCTCAACGGCATCGCCCTGAACTTTTACATCGGCGCGCGCAAAATGCATTTTGAAAAGCCGACGGGCTATTCCGAGGATGTAATATGGAACTACTTGTCCCAATACGAGGACGAGCAGCTTGAGATGAGTGAAGAGGAGCTTCCCAATATCATAGTCATAATGAACGAAAGCTTTGCCGATCTTTCGTTCATGGGCAGGCTTGATACGGATGTAGACTACATGCCGTTTTACAACGAACTTACAGACAGCTATCCGCACGGAAGGCTTTTAGTATCCACCCTCGGCGGCGGTACATGCAACACCGAATTTGAGTTTCTGACAGGTCTGTCCATGATGTACATGCCTAGCGGAAGCTATGCGTATATGCAGAACATCACCCACTCCATACCGTCTCTTGCAACCTATCTTAAGGAATACGGCTATGAAGCGGTTGCGATGCACCCGTTTTATGAGGTATGCTGGAAGCGCAACTCGGTGTATGATTTTATGGGGTTTGACGACTTTATCAGCGCCGAGGATATGACCGACTACGACAGCAAATACCAAAGCTCGAGCGTATGGCTAAAGGGCTTTGGGGACGGGGTGGAGTATGTGCGCAACTATATCAGCGACAGCTTTTTCTACGATCAGGTAATAGAAAAGTTTGAAAGCAGGGGGGCGGACAAAATATTTATATTCGGCGTTACCGTGCAGAACCACTCCGGCTACGAATATGACGGGGACGATTTTACAGCCGACGTGCACATAACAGGTTACGACGGAGATTATCCCAGAGCGGAGCAGTATCTGTCGCTGATAAAAAAATCGGACGAGGCGCTAAGGGAGCTCATAAGCTACTTTGAGCAAGTGGATGAAAAAACCATAATCGTTTTCTTCGGCGACCATCAGCCGCAGATCGAGGACGAGCTTATCGAACAGATATCGCCCAATCTCAACGAAATTGCAAATAACTTTCTGACAAGATATCAGACTCCGTATCTGATCTGGGCGAACTACGAGCTTGAAGAGCCAGAGTCATCCAGCGTGGACTTCGGTGTTACCAGCCCTAATTTTCTCAGCGTGAAGATGCTCGAATACGCCGGTGTCCCACTCTCAAGGGAGTACCAGATGATACGAGACATGCAGAAAATCACCCCTGCAATGAACGCGTTCGGATATTACGACCGCTTCCTCTGCTGGAACGACAGGTCCAACAGGTATGACGACAGCATTTTAAATGTCTATAACTTCTACACCTATTATATCCTTACTCATGAAATATAAAATTGCATTTGTCAGGTCTGCGTCCTGCAACCTGCGCATTGAAATGCAGCGTGGCCGAGGGCTGCGCCAGAAGCTGACGGCGGAAAATGAATAAAACAACGCTAAATAATTCATCACGAGGTTGACAGAAAGGCTTTAAGGTGCTAAACTTTAATGAAATACAAAAGGAAAGAGAGGACAGCGTATGAAATTGAACATTGACGAAAATACGCGCAGGGAGTTTTATGAGGAATTTCTTGAAAATAACAGGATAGACCCGAAGTACTACCAAAAATACGACGTTAAGCGCGGGCTCAGAAACGCAGACGGCACCGGCGTGCTGGCTGGACTTACAAATATATGCAACGTCCACGGCTACATAATCAACGAAGGCGAAAAGCAAAACATCGAAGGCGAGCTTTATTACAGAGGCTACAGCATTTACGACCTTGTAGAGGGCGTTGAAAAGTCGGACAGATTCGGCTACGAGGAAGTGGCTTACCTCCTGCTTTTGGGCAAACTTCCCACCATGCGCGAGCTCGCCAACTTCAACCGCACCCTTTCGGAAAACCGCGAGCTGCCTCCGAATTTCTTTGAGGACATGATACTCAAAGCGCCGTCGAGAAATATAATGAACAAGCTCTCAAGGGCTATTCTCGCGCTATATTCCTACGCTGAAAATCCAGAGCCGAAAACTCCCGGTCAGGAGCTTTCCACAGCAGTGTCGATACTTGCTAAAATGCCTGTTATCATGACCTCGGCGTATCAGGTAAAACGCAGGGTGTACGACGGCAAGAGCATGTATATGCACCAGCTCCAGCCCGAGGAATCCACCGCAGAAACCATACTCTCACTGCTTCGCGACAACAGGGTATACACATATGAGGAGGCCAAGCTTTTAGACCTCATATTAATGCTCCACGCCGAGCACGGCGGAGGAAACAACTCGACATTTGCATGCAGGGTGCTGACATCGTCCGGAACAGACCCGTTTTCCGCCTATTCCGCAGCCGTAGGCTCTTTAAAGGGACCTAGGCACGGCGGCGCGAACCTTAAGGTTCTGGAGCAGCTCGACTACATCAAGGCAAACGTCAGGAACTGGGAAGACGACGCCGAGATCTCGGAGCTTTTGAGAAAGATAATAAGAAAGGAAGCCTCCGACCGCTCCGGACTCATCTACGGCATGGGTCACGCGGTTTACACTCTTTCCGACCCAAGGGCAGTCATACTGAAAAAGACCGCCTTTAAAATGGCGGAGGGCACGCCCTATGAAAGCCAGTTCAATCTTTTGAACAGCATCGAACGCCTCACTCCAGGTATTTTCATGGAGGAAACAGGCTCGGAAAAGGCTTTGTGCGCAAATGTAGACATGTACTCCGGGCTCTGCTACAGAATGCTCGGCATTCCGGAAGAGCTGGCCACCGCGCTTTTCGCTGTTTCAAGGATGGCGGGCTGGTGCGCGCACAGGTTTGAGGAAAAAACGACCGGTCAAAGGATAATCCGTCCGGCGTATAAGTCGGTAAAGGGACAGAGCAAGTATATAGAGCTTGCAGACAGGACGTAGCGTTTTTATATTATCGTATTCGCGCTTTGCGCTTGCAACAATATATAGTTTGTAGTATAATAGGGTGAGGTTTTGTATGCACAGCATATAAGCCTTATCCTGTTTTTGATTTTTGCGGAGGTGCCGGCGGTGAAGAGAGCTTTTATAATTATTTTCACGTGCCTTATGCTCTGCGGCTGCGAGGCGCTGACATTTTCCATTGATAATCTGCTTTCCGCACCCAGCGTCGCGGACGAGCAGGCAGCCATTCATCAGGCTCTGATTGAAAGCGTAGGCGCGGCGGTAGCGCCGTCGTACCCGCGCTCCGGTGACTATCGCTCCGCTTTTATTGTAGCGGACATAGACGGCGACGGCAATGACGAGGCGCTGGCATTTTACACTATATCCGGACAAAGTGGTGCCCAAAACGTGCGGGTATCGGTTTTAGACAGCAGCGGGGACGGCAAGTGGCATGCAATGTACGAGCTTGCTGGCAGAGGAACATATGTCGATACTGTTATTTTAGCAGACTATGGCGAAACCGTCGATATAATAATAGGATACGGCGGATTGTCATACGAGGAAGGCAGCGTCAGCATTTACAGATACGCCGGCGGCGTATTGACTTCGATTTACGACAGCGCCTATTCCGTTTTGGACAGATGGGATATCGACAGCTGCGGAACTGACGAGACCGTAATAGTTAAAAAAGCCGGGACGGAGGTCACGGTAAGCGTTATAAAAACGCTGGACGGTCTCGATTATATCACAAGGGAGCGAACACTCTCTTCAAGCGCCGCGTATATATCCGGGTGTAGCTTTGGAGAGGTTGACCAAGGCGTGAATGCTCTGTTTATAGACACGGTAAACGAGAACTCAATAACCTTTACCGAAATCGTATATATGAGCGACGGCGTTATAGTATCACCCACTTCGGACAACTCGGAGCTTCTTTTAGCGACAGGCCGGATGCTTGGATACCCGACCATGGATTTTGATGGCGACGGAAGCGTAGAAATACCGATTATAAGCCCGTTTTTGGGATACTCACCGCTTACACAGTCGAACATAGAGCACCTCACAAGGTGGCTGGATTATGATATCGAGAGCGGTTCGTTTACAGAAGAGGCGCAGAGCTACTTTAACGCGGCTGCCGGCTACATCTTTAAGCTCCCGAACCGCTGGCAAAACTTTGTCACAGTAGCGCAGGACGCCGACACGGGTGAAACCGTATTCTCAAAATACGATTACGAGCTTCAAAACGTATCCGATATGCCAAGGCTGATGAGCATCGCCGCTGTTGACCCGGAAAACAAGCAAATATACTTGGATAACGGCTACAGCTACATCGGCGGAACAGATTTTGTGTGCTACATGTATAAAAACATTGCGGACGAAAGCGAGCCGCTGCTGCTTACGAACGATGAAATAAGAAGCAACATGTATTTTATAGGACAATAAAGAAATAAATTTCGAGGGAGTGATATAATGAAGCGTATTCTTGTTTGCGAGGATGAGGACTCGATAAGGGAGTTTGTGGTCCTGAACCTGAAAAGAAGCGGATACGACGTTGTGGACGTAAGCTGCGGTGAGGACGCAATTAAAGCGTTTGATGACGCTGAAGGCAACTTCGACGCCGTGCTGCTCGATATAATGATGCCAGGAATGGACGGCTTTGCGGTCTGCCGCAGACTCAGGGAAAGAAGCGACAACATAGGCATAATAATGCTGAGCGCAAAATCCCAGGAGATGGACAAGGTTTCCTCACTTATGATAGGAGCGGACGACTACATCACTAAGCCGTTTTCGATTTCGGAGCTCATAGCAAGAGTGGACGCCATCTGCCGCAGGGTGAGCCTAACCGGCTCGAAGACCGAAAAGCAGAGTGAGGTGCGCTCCGGACCGTTTACCATTAACTTTAAAAGCCGCGTGGTGACGAAAAACGGTGTGCCTATAGACTTGACCCAGGTAGAATATCAGATAATGGAGTACTTTTTAAAAAATCAGAACACCGCGCTTGACAGACTCAGCATTCTCCATCACATATGGGGAGAAAGTTATTACGGCGAGGAAAAAATAGTAGACGTAAATATAAGGCGCATAAGAATAAAGATAGAGGACGAGCCGTCAAACCCAAAATACATTATTACGATATGGGGATACGGTTATAAATGGAATTCCGACGCTGCAGAATAGGGTCTGGATGGAGCAATGTCTGACGATAAGCAGTAACCGGCTTTTCGTCTTCCTGCAGGTCGGTCCTTGACCTTTTGACTTGCATATAAACCACCCGCTAAGGCTGCGGGGCATCTTTGGCTTGGGGAGAGCTTATGTTGGGAGCAGTTAAAAAACACAGCATAACAAAGCGCTGGCTTATAAACTCGCTTGGGATAGTTCTTGCCATTTTGATTGTGGTAGAGGCATTCACGTTAATCATAGTCAACAACTACTATATTTCCTCAATACGCCAATCCCTGATTTCAAGGATGGAGACTCTTACCTCAGAGCTGTCCGGCTACTACTCCCAGGCAAGCTACCGCTCGGAGGTAAGGAGCATTATACAGGACTTTTCCGAAAAGGATAAATACGAGCTTGTCGCTCTTAGCTCTGCGGGAACGGTAACACTTACAAGCTCCGGGTTTCAGCCGGCGGACTGGATGGAGCTCGGCGACTATGAAGCTGCAAGGGCGTCGGAAGACCTCACATATTATCAGATACTCAGTCTTGAAAGCGGCGAGCGGGTAATGTGCTACACGGCGATCCTCTCCGGATTGGCAAGCGAATACAGCGCGCTCAGGATAATGACTTCGCTTGAGCTTGTGGACAGCCAGATGTTAAAGCTTGGTTTTGTCCTCTCCGCCGTGCTGGTGGGAATTGTTCTTTTGATGCTGTTTTCGGGAATGTATTTTGTACGGTCGATCGTTATGCCGGTGCGCCAGATGAGCGCAATCGCAAGAAAATATGCCCAGGGAGATTTCAAGGAAAGAATAGAAAAAACCAGCGACGACGAAATAGGCGAGCTGTCCGACGCGATAAACTACATGGCCGCGGAGCTTGCAAACTCCGATAAGGTAAAAAACGAATTCATATCCTCCGTTTCACACGAGCTTAGAACGCCGCTCACCGCGATAAAGGGCTGGAGCGAAACCGCGCTCCAAATGGCGGACGACCCCGAAACCGTTCAAAAAGCCATGAGAGTTATAACTGGGGAAACCGAACGCCTTTCGGACATGGTAGAGGAGCTTTTGGACTTCTCGAGAATTCAGGACGGCAGATTCACCCTTAAAATGGAGACCTGCGATATCCTTGCGGAGCTCGGCGAGGCGGTGCTTATCTACACGGAAAGGGCAAAATCGCTCGGAATAGAGCTGAAATACTACGAGCCCGAGATGCTTCCGCTTGTCTGGGGAGATAAGTCAAGGCTCAGGCAGGTGTTTATAAATATTATCGACAACGCGGTAAAATACTCCAACCCGGGAGGAACGGTTTCGGTCGAGGCGTATGAGAAGAAGGGCGAAATCGTCGTGCTGGTCTCGGACGTCGGAGTAGGTATAGCAGAAGAGGATCTCCCTAAGATTAAGACAAAATTTTACAAAGCAAATCACACCCGCCGCGGCTCCGGAATAGGGCTTGCGGTTGCGAACGAAATAATAGAAATGCACGGAGGAAGCCTTATAATCAACAGCCAGCTCGGCAAGGGCACCACCGTAATGATAACGCTTCCGGTTCAGCAGCATACAAAGGCTGAATAAGTAATATTGAATTCCCCAGAAAGAAGGTTTGCTATGTCAAAAAAAGACGGCGGCTGCAATAAAAGCTGCAAGTTTAAAACAAGAATAGGCGGTCAGGCGCTGATTGAAGGCGTTATGATGAAAGGGATAGATACCGAGGCGATGGCGGTAAGGCTTCCCGACGGAAACATAGACCTTGAGAAATGGAGCCTGCCAAAGCAGAAATGGTATCAAAAGACCCCGTTTATACGCGGACCTGTCAACTTCGTCACTACTCTCATAGACGGCTACAGGTGTATATCAAAGTCCGCCGACAAGGCAATGCAGGGAGAAGAGGAGGTAGAGCCGTCCAAACTTGAAAAATGGATAACCGAAAAATTCGGAGACAAGTTGATGTCTGTCGTAATGATGATATCGGGAGTCCTCGGAGTTCTTTTGGCGGTGGCTTTATTTGTATACCTGCCCGCGCTCGCGACAAGAGGCCTTTCAATGCTCATCCCCGCCCTTGACGACATTTACATTCTAAAAAACGTCATAGAGGGTGCAATAAAGATAGGAATCTTCGTATTTTACATTTGGCTCACAAGCCGCCTGAAGGACATCAGGCGCACCTACGAATACCACGGCGCAGAGCACAAAACCATCGCCTGCTATGAATCCGGCGACGAGCTTACCGTGGAAAACATAAAAAAGCACACCCGCTTCCATCCGCGCTGCGGAACTTCGTTTATCTTCCTCGTGCTGTTTATTTCCATAATTATAAACACGCTGTTCATGCTCCCGTGGGACAGCGTTTGGCTCAGGGCGCTTTTAAAGCTCTGCGTGCTGCCGGTAATTGTCTCGATAGCGTATGAGATCATAAGGCTCAATGGCAGATACGACAACATCGTTACAAAAATAATATCCGCGCCGGGGCTTTGGATTCAAAGGCTTACCACGCGCGAGCCGGATGAAAGCCAGATAGAGGTGGCGCTTACCGCGTTTGTGCCATGCATTCCCGAGGATAAGGAAAGCGACAGATGGTAAAAGACGACTACGCCAGAACCGCAAAGCGGCTGCTTGAGGCGGGCGTAGAGGACGGCGGGCTGGAAGCTAAAATAATTTTCGAGCAGATATTCTCCCGCAGCTTCGGTCTGGACCTGCTGGCTGGTCGCCTTGAGCGCGAAATGACCGTGCAGGAAAGCACGCGGCTTGAGGATATGCTTAAAAAAAGGCTGTTCGGGACGCCTATACAGTATATAATCGGCGAATGGGAATTTTACGGCATGGATTTTTGCGTCGGAGAGGGCGTTTTGATTCCGAGGCAGGACACCGAAACGCTGATAGACGCAGCAATTTCTCTTATGAGAGGCAAAAGCGGCGTTAAGCTCCTTGATTTGTGCAGCGGGACGGGGTGTATCCCAATAGTGCTGTCAAAGATGCTCAAGTGCAGCGCGGTGTATGCCGTGGAGCTTTACGATAAGGCGTTTTGTTATCTTGAAAAAAACATCAGCCGTCACAAAGCTGCGGTAACTCCTTTTAAGCTGGACGTGCTGGATGAAAGCAGCACAGCGCTCTTTTCCGGAATAGACCTTATAACCTGCAACCCGCCGTATCTCAGCGGCGGCAACATGCGCTCGCTCCAGCTCGAGGTCGGCTTTGAACCCAAAACCGCGCTTTACGGCGGCGAGGACGGCCTCGACTACTACAAAAAAATTGCGGCGGTATGGAAAAAGTCGCAGCCGCGGGGCGGATATATCGCGTTTGAAATCGGGCATACCCAGGCGGACGAGGTGTCTAAAATTCTTTTGTCCTGCGGTTATACGGACGTAAAAGCAGTCAGGGACCTGGCGGGAAAGGACAGGGTCGTGACGGCAAGGGCATAGCAGTACATTTTTTTGTACTCAATATGCTGTACACCGGTCGCGCAAAGTGCTATACTATAAACTAAAGAAGCTCAGTATTTTATCTTATAAACCGGAGGCTGTCAAAATGGCAATGAAGAAAACTGTTGAAAAGAAAAACATTCCCTCGGCGGCTCAGTCTAAGGACGAGAAGAAAAAAGCTCTTGAAACCGCCATAGCGCAGATAGAAAAAGCCTATGGCGCAGGCGCAGTCATGCGCTTGGGTCAGAACACCACCATGAATGTCGAGGCTATACCGACAGGCTCCATGAACCTCGACATGGCGCTTGGAATAGGCGGCGTGCCAAGGGGAAGGATCGTTGAAATATACGGTCCGGAAAGCTCGGGAAAAACCACCGTCGCGCTGCATATCGTGGCGGAGGCTCAAAAGCTTGGCGGAGAGGTCGCGTTTATAGACGTCGAGCATGCGCTTGACCCGGTGTACGCGTCCCAGCTCGGAGTTGACATCGACTCCATGCTGGTGTCTCAGCCGGATTCGGGAGAGCAGGCGCTTGAAATTGCGGAGGCGTTGGTGCGCTCCGGCGCTATCGACGTTATTGTTTTGGACTCGGTAGCGGCAATGGTAACAAAAGCTGAAATCGACGGTGAAATGGGCGACAACCACGTCGGACAGCTTGCAAGGCTTATGTCTCAGGCGATGAGAAAGCTCACAGGCGTTATATCGAAGTCGAACTGCGTCGCGATATTTATAAACCAGGTGAGAGAAAAAATAGGCGTGATATACGGCAACCCCGAAACCACCCCCGGAGGAAGGGCGCTTAAGTTCTACTCCTCGGTGAGGATCGAGGTGCGCCGCGGCGAAGCTATTAAAAACGGCGCCGAGGTAATAGGCAACCGCACAAGATGCAAGGTAGTAAAAAACAAGGTCGCTCCGCCGTTCAAGGAAGCCGAGTTCGACATTATGTACGGCAAGGGCATTTCAAGAGTCGGGGAGATAGTGGATATCGCGACCGAGCTCGACATAATACACAAATCCGGCGCATGGTACAGCTACGACGGCAACAAAATAGGTCAGGGACGCGACAACACCAAGGAATTTTTGACCAACAACCCCGACGTAATGGCTGAAATCGAGCAGAAGATAAAAGAGCAAAGGGACAACCTTGTGATGGCTTCCAAGAAAAATAAAAAAGCCGCGGCTCTGTCGGCAGCTGCCAATGCGGCGGCAGAAAAAGCGGCAGATTCCGTCGAGGGAGGATATTCCGCATCCGTCTCCTCCGTTACCGTCGAGGCGGACGACGAGGACTTCGACGAGTTTACACCCGCCGAGAGCTGACGGCAGGCTTAAAATGCTTAAAACATGGCTGTAATAGAAAAAATAGAGCCGTATAAGGGCGGCGTGCTGAGCGTGAGCCTTTCTGACGGAAAACAGCTTTTTGTAAGCCGTGAAACGGCGCTTGAGTATAATCTTTCCCCGGGGCTTTCCCTTCCGGACGTCGCGCTGGCGGAGATTGAGCGCTCAAGCGAGCTAAGACGCGCAAAGGAGCGCGCTCTGTACCTTCTCGACGGAAGGGACTATTCCTATGTCGAGATGTTTAAAAAGCTCAGCCAGTCGTACAGCGAGGATATATGCTACGAGGTAATGGAGCGGCTTGTCGGCATGGGTCTTATAGACGACAGAAGATACGCCGCCCTTTTGGCAGAGCAGCTCTGCGTTAAAAAGAAGCACGGGGTCATGCGCGCAAAAATGGAAATGCGCCAAAAGGGGATACCTGAAGAAATTATAGCAAAGTCCCTTGGCGAGTATGATGACAGCTCGCGTGAAAGGCTTGCGGAGCTTATAGAAAGAAAATACCGCGCGTATTTAGACGATGAAAAAGGTCTCAGGCGCGTAAAGGCGGCGCTCTACCGCCTGGGCTATTCCTATGAGGACATAAACGCCGCGCTGGACGCTTTTTTATACGCAGATAAGTAATCACAGCTAAGACGAAAGGAACTTGTTATATGCCGATAAAGGTTGGGATGGTATCCTTAGGCTGCCCTAAAAACCAGGTGGACGCCGAGCATATGCTCTATAACCTCCGGGAAGAGGGGTTTGAAATAATCCAGGACGCCGCTCTGGCAGACGTTGCGGTCATAAACACCTGCGGGTTCATAGAGTCCGCCAAGCAGGAGGCAATAGAAACAATACTCGAGTTCTGTACCCTCAAGCAGGAGAGCAGAATAAAGGCTGTTATTGTTACCGGCTGCTTAAGTGAAAGATACCGCGACGAGGTCATGAAGGAAATACCTGAGCTTGACGCCGTTTTGGGACTCGGCGCTAACGAGCTGTTGGGCGAGGTCATAAGAAAGGTGATGTCCGGCGAGGGCAAAATAAATATGTACGGCGACAAATACTCGCTTATAATAGACTCCCGCAGGATAATATCCACCGATACCTTCGCATACATAAAAATAGCGGAGGGCTGCGACAACCGCTGCACCTACTGCGCTATTCCTTATATACGCGGCAGGTTTCGCTCAAGAAAGCTTGAAAGCATTGTAGATGAGGCAAAATGGCTTGCCAAGGTCGGATACCGTGAAATAATCCTCGTGGCGCAGGACACCACCCGCTACGGCGAGGATATCTACGGCAAGGGTATGCTGCCGGAGCTTTTGAGAAGGCTTTGCAAAATAGACGGTCTTAAGTGGATACGCACGCTGTACTCCTACCCCGAAAGAATAACCGACGAGCTCATAGACGTTATAGCCTCAGAGCCAAAGTGCGTAAAATATCTCGATATACCCATCCAGCACTGCTGCGACGAGGTATTAAAGAGGATGAACCGCCTTTCGAGCGAGTCTGAAATACGTTCGCTTATAGCCAAGCTCCGCGAAAGGATACCGGATATAGTGATACGCACGACGCTTATCGCGGGCTTCCCCGGGGAAACTGAAGAGCAGTTTGAGAAGCTGTGCGAGTTTGTCAAGGAAATGCGGTTTGACAGGTTGGGCTGCTTTGCTTACTCCCGCGAGGACGGCACTCCCGCCGCCCGCCTGCCGGAGCAGCTCGATGAAGAAGAAAAAGCCCGCCGCGCAGACATTATAATGCAGGAACAGATGCTTATAAGCGACGAGCTTACGCAAAAAATGCTCGGAAAAACCTTAGAGGTTGTAGCAGAGGGGTATGACCGCTATGCAGAATGCTGGTACGGAAGAAGCGCCGCCGAAGTCCCGGAGATAGACGGCAAGATTTTCTTCACCTCAAGCACTCCGCCGTCAGTGGGAGAGTACCTGTATGTAAAGATTACCGATACAATGGACTACGACCTGCTTGGCGAGGTAATAGAAAATAACTGCGAGGTGGTCAAAGGATGAATCTTCCGAATAAACTCACTTTGTTAAGAGTGCTGATGATACCGCTGTTCGTTTTGTTCGCGCTGTGGCAGTTTACAAGCTGGAACATACTTATTTCCCTTGTCATTTTTGCCGCCGCATCGTTTACGGACATGCTTGACGGCCAAATAGCAAGAAAGCGAAATCTGATAACCAACTTCGGGAAGTTTCTCGACCCGCTTGCGGACAAGGCGCTTGTTATGGCGGCGCTTTTGGTATTTGTGGAGCTTGACTGGGTAAGCTCTGTGCCGGTCATGATAATTTTATTCCGGGAATTTATGGTCTCAGCGCTCAGGCTTGTGGTAAAATCCGGAGATGGGACGGTAGTAGCTGCCGGATGGTTTGGAAAGCTTAAAACAGCGTTTACAATGATAGCAGTCGTTGTTATTCTTCTCATTCACGGGCTGATGGCTGTCGGCATAGGTATAAGCCAAAGCGACGCTCACATGGTGGACTCCGTATTGATATGGATATCTGCCGCTTTAACGGCAGGCTCGGGCGTCGAATACCTTTGGACATACCGCCATGCAATAGACGCTGATAAGTAAATTTCAGATAATTTAGACCCATATCAAGCTTGTTCGTTTGACATGGGTCTTATTTTCTTTGTTTGCTACTGCTCAAGCTGTCTGCCCAGAAGCATTGCGGCGGTTTGTGTGAGCGTCAAAAGGTGCTGGCTGCCCTTAGAGCTTGGCTCTGCGCCCAAAAAGCACACTGCCCCGGCAATATCTCCAGAAGCAATAATTGGAGATATCGCTACGGCATTTTTTGTTACGCCCTCCACAGGGCATATCGGCTTTCCGTCGCCGTCGTATACCCAGCTTTTTCGCGATTCCAGAAGCTCCTCAAGAGCCTGCGATATCCGCCTTTCTACATATTCCTTTTTCTGCGCGCCGGAAACTGCTACGACATGGTCCCTGTCAAACACTATTACAGGACAGCCTCCGAGCTTATGAATAACATCGGCGGCATTCGCCGCGCTCTCTGACATTTCATTTATCGGCGAGTACTTTTTAAATATTACTTCGCCCTCGCTGTTAGTGTATATTTCAAGTGGATCGCCCTCCCTGATGCGCATGGTCCTGCGTATTTCTTTGGGGATTACAACGCGTCCTAAGTCATCGATTCTTCGGACAATTCCTGTTGCTTTCATTGGTTTCATTCCTTTCGGTTAATATTTGTGCTATAGCAAATGATTTCTACAACAAACGCTTTCAGCAGCAAATTTCCCCGCGGCAAACGCTTGCCGCAAAGACCTACTTGCCGCTGCAACTTGTTGACTGTGGCAGCATAATTGCCGCTGCAACTTGTTTGCTGCTGCTATTATTTGCCGATAAAAATAAAATATGCGCGTCACAAGCAGAATCTGCGTTTTTTCGTTGCCTAGAGATCCTGCAAAAAGTAATCGCGCATATTCTTTGATTTTATTTGTACGTCATGACCGGCACGCCGCAGGCATTTGCTTTACTTGTCGGCAAGCTTTGCCTTCTCCTCCTCAAGAAGCTTTATTAGTTCGTCAATTCTTGAGCGCATGTTATCAGAAGCGCTGTCGGTATGAACGTCAGCTGTGCTCTGAGCAGGCTCAGTCCCGGCAGACGGCTCGGGCGTAAACTTTGGCTCAGACTTAAGATCAAACTCAACTGCCGGAAGCGGCTGGCTTCTGCTTTCAGACTCAGTTTCAAACTGAATACTTGAGCCTTGCTGCAACTCAGAACTTTTATGAGCAGACTCGAAATCAATCTGGGGCACAGGTTGAGATTTGACGCTTTGCTGTGTCTCTGATTCAAACCTAAGCTTTGGCGCGGATGGCTCCTGAAGAGCGTCCTCAGGAATGGCGTGGGAAGCGTTTCTTATCGTCTCCTGGTGAGCGGAAGACCTTACAGCTGCAGATTTTACAGCCTTTGAAGCAATATTTACGCTGCCGTTTCCAAAGCCGTATGGGTTCTTCTCGCCGTCGTCCGAGCTGTAGTTCATTTCGGCAGTACGCTCCTTTTCCTTAAATAAATTGTCCTTAATGTCCCCGTCGCCGTAAAGCTCATATTCCGACGCATCAGACTCGGAAGCGGGCTTGATTTTGCCTTTCCTCAAAGACAGGATGAGCATTACAACCTCGTATATTACAAGGGCTGCGCACGGAATTATAACTACCAACAGCATCCCAACCTTTGAGGATGCAAACCTGATGACCGCCCCCAAAAAAGCATCATATGATACTGCGCGACCAATGATATCGGACTCCTCGACCGCCCATATCTCGTCCGCCGGAGCGTTGTCATATTTGACGATGTATCTTGATTCAACCGTTCCGTCCGGCAATGTCACCTCCTGAGAGCCGACATATCCTACAACAGCAAGCCTGCCGTCGATATTGCAAAGAATCACATTTCCCACGTCGGTTGGAAGCACTCCCTCGTCGACAAACACTGCCGCGCCTTGAGATATCCTTGGCTCCATCCCATCGCCGTTCATTATATATACCCTGCGCCCAAAAAATGACGGCGCAGTATTATCATCCTTAAATATGCCGTACAACACAAATGTACACACTATTAGCAGCGCAAGAATAAATATGCAGACAATTCCGATTATCTGCTTTGCACTGTGTTTTTTGGCGTTTTCCTGAAACATGCTCATTTCCTCCCGCTGCTTTTTGTCGTCTTATAAATTAATTACAGTAATTATATCACATTCTCTTAGCGATAGCAATACGGCAAATATTTTTATTGCGATCTGCTTTTTTATTTTTTTATCGCAGGTTTGTTGACAAAGCCGTCCAAAATGTATATAATAGCTACTGTCGCTGGAATAGCTCAGTTGGTAGAGCAGCGCATTCGTAATGCGCAGGTCGCGTGTTCAAGTCACGTTTCCAGCTCCACGCCGCCGCGGACATAAAATTGTTTGCGGCGGTATTTTCTAGTATAAAAAATACTCTTTCATTTCTACACTTCATAATTAAGCCGCCACATAGAATTTTAGATAACTTGTAAATAAAAAACCGCTGTTTAGGATTTGCAGCGGCTTTGTCTTTTATACAGCATGACTGGTCGTCTTTCTTTGCTTTGATCTCTTAATTATTTTGCGTAGTTCCCACGGGAAGTACATAAGAAACCATATTATTACCAAAAGTATCACAAGTCCTATCTGATACACATCTCCAAAGACGGCTCTGCAAAGCTCCAGAACGGGGTTTCCAACCGTTCCGTTAAGGAACAGGAAGTTTGTATCAAATATCACGTTGAGCGCAATAGCCGGTATCGACACTCCAACAAGAAAAGCTGCCACCCACAGCAGTGCCTTATAATCAGGTCTGAACCCCGACGCGAGCAGCATACACGGGTAAAGCACCAAAAGCATGTGCACTGTTTCCGAGTGTAAAAACATAAGATTCCACTGCGGCAGAGTTGTCCACGAGGGAACCAAAAGAGCTATTATCGCCCCCGGCAGGCAAAGAGCGTATAATATATTCTTTGTTATACGATTTGGCTTTATGGTATTGAATACCGCGACAAACAGGTTTACCGAGCATAAGTGGAACGGCAGAAGCTGTACCTCGAACTGATTTGTGAGCGCTGTAAATATATATTTGAGCAGCTCGTCGCACACAAGAAGCACCGTCACCGCAACAAACATCCTTCTTCTGCCTTTTTCACCCAGATGTCTGAAAATCAGCACCGAGATCGTTACAAAAGCAACAGCCGCCATCAGCCACATAATATGATCGAACGAAAATATTCCGAACCTTGTAATTCCGGAACCATATCTTTTGACAAATGTCAATGCCGTCCACCAAAATTCAGACATATGTTCCTCCGTATAACTGCTTCGATTATGTATTCCCAGACGCCGCTTACAATTTAAGCTTTGGCTATTTGCCCGCAACACATCTGACTATCGCATATATCGCCCATCCCACTATAGAAGCCATTATTATCGCCCCTGCGGCGCATAAAAGCAAAAGCCCGACGAATCCGCCTATCAAAAAGCTTAAAAAGCCTGTTCCACTGCACAAAAATACCAGGGCACAGACTATTACCGCCAAAATGACGGGTATAAGCTTAAGTATAAGCTTTCCGACCTTGAAGCAAAGCCATATCTGCAAAATAAATATAAGCACGGCGGGTATTATCAAAAAGCTGAGCACCAGCCCCGCGCTTATTGAAGCAAGAAACGCAAACACCGCACATCCTCCTTATGATTTGCTTATATAATTATACTATACGCAGGCATTCTTTGCAACAGAATATTTTTAGTTTAATGTTAAAAACTGCTTAATTTTATTGCTGACAAGGCTGTCAATCAGCTAAAAAAGGTGATATAATCTATCTAGATACAGCAAACTGAGAGGAAGCATTATGGCAAGAATCATTGAACTTAATACGATAGACGCTCCTGAGCTTGAATGCTATTATAAGCTCACCGAGGCGCAGCTTCGAAACAGGCTCGAACCGCAAAAGGGAATATTCATAGCCGAAAGCCCGAAGGTTATAGAGCTTGCTCTTGATCGCGGCTACGTGCCGCTGTCCATACTCACCGAGCCAAGGCATATACACGGTCAGGCGGCGTCTTTAATAGAGCGCTGCGGCGACATACCGGTCTATACTGCCAACGGCGAGCTTCTTGAAGGTCTGACGGGCTACAGGCTCACAAGAGGGGTTTTATGCGCCATGCATAGACCCATTCTCCCGGACGCTGCGGACATATGCAAAAATGCCCGGCGCGTAGCGGTGCTAGAAAACATCGCGGACTCCACAAATGTCGGCGCAATAATCCGCTCCGCCGCCGCCCTCGGCATAGACGCCGTGCTTGCAACCCCGTCCTGCTGCGACCCGCTGTGCAGGCGCGCCGTAAGGGTAAGCATGGGAACGGTGTTTTTAGTGCCGTGGACATACATATACGGCTGGCCGGACGATGGGCTGTCGCTGCTTCACTCAATGGGCTTTAAAACCGCCGCCATGGCTCTTGACGACAACTCGGTGAGCGTATGCGACGCACGCATTTGCTCAGAGCCAAAGCTCGCCATAGTCCTGGGGTCGGAGGGAGACGGGCTTTCAAAAAGCACAATAGCAAGCTGCGACTACACCGTAAAAATACCAATGTCCCACGGAGTGGACTCGTTAAACGTTGCAGCGGCAAGCGCAGTCGCGTTCTGGCAGCTGAGGATCAGATGACAAGAGCACCAGATAGAAATTTCTGCGCTTTAGCGCATTTTTTATTTTTTTTGATCTTTTATGATAAAATTTTATCAAAAGGGTTGACTATATTACTTTTATTTGCTATAATTTACCCAGAAAAAAAGTTTAAGCAGTTACCTTAGTAGCATTGATAACGAAATGCTACAAAAAGAAGATGAAGCCTGTGCCAAATATTCTTCACTCCTTCAGGCATGGTCAAATAATTCAGAAACCGGTATCAATTATCCGGACTTCTATGGTGGAGCATACATTAACAATGATAAAAATCTTGTCATTCAAGTTACAAGCATCGCAGATGAAATTATTAATTATTTTGGCAGCATAATTAACCTTAATAATGTTATTTTTAATGAAGTAGAGTATCCATATAGCACATTAAAAGCGCAATATGATACTATTGTTAACAATGTCGTAAAATCAAATAATTTCCCTTTAGTTACTGGTGTAAGCATTATAGAAAAGGATAATTCGATAAACATATACATATCAAATGATAGCACAACAGCTATTATGCCTCTTTCGTTGGAATCTTTAGATGATTATATTATAATAGATAATGTTAATTTAATTACTAATTCTGCAATAGACCCTTGTAGCACAGTTGAGCTAGGATCAAAAATTTTTTTTCTGATGGTTCAAGTTATCGTAGTGTTGGATTCTGGGCAAAGGACTCATCTGGAAATTATGGCATTGTAACAGCACCACATGGAACAATGTCAGTAGGTCAGCAAATGTCTATAAATAACACCTATTTTGGGACTGCTACAAAAAAGCATTTGGGGGGAACTGTGGACGCTATTTTTATTCCACGTTCAAACACGAGCTTTTCACCAACAAGAAATATAACTGGAGTCCCTTATACAGTTGCTGGCTATTCTACAGGAGTTCCAGAAGGGTCTACAGTAATCACTGTAGGAACAACATCTGGTGTTCAGATCGGCACAGTTTTAAGCACATCAACTTCAGCGTTATATCATGATCAAGAACTCACGGATCTATTACTTACGAGCACACAAGTTAACGGCGGTGATAGCGGAGGAATTGTATTAAGGTTAGGATCAAATTCAAATCTGTATATATGTGGAATTATGATTGCTAAAAGAAGAACTGTAAGCTCATCAGACCCAGACGATGGCATAAATGACCCAGGTCAGTGTATCGCATGTAAGTATACAAACATTGCAAACGCACTTGGTATATCAATGTATTAAAACAAGTAGAGGTAATTGAACATGAAAAAAAAATTATTATTACATTACTATTAGTTCTTGTTTTATCCGCATCTTTAGTATTGCTTAGCTCTTGCACCAGCGAAGGCCGAGACGCTAATGATTCGCAAAAAACATCTGCTCCAGACGAAACGTCTGCAACAGATTCAGAAACTGCCGGCACAGAGGAAACCGCTGACACTGCCACAGCGGCTTCAAGCACAGAGGCTGTGACAACGACCACGCCAGAGACAGAAGCCGTGACTACGACCACACCCGAAACAGAAGCCGTAACAACGACTACGACCGCTGAGACAGAGACCGTGACTACGGTCACAACTACTGTTCCGCAGACTAAGGTCAGCAACGAAGAAGCGCCCGCCGTCGATATTTCCGCAGCGCCCGCGATAGACGCCGAAAGCTTTCCATACAGAACCTATGAGCTTACAAGGGAGTATGGCTCTCAAAACGCCCAGGCAGAGATAACCAAGGTGAGCGGTGACAATATAGTGACCTTTACATTTAGGAACGTATCGGACAGTGACATGTATATTTCCGGCTCGCCGTCCATACAGGCATACATAGACGGAAAATGGGTAGGCGTGAGATACTTTGACTACGTTGACGAGCCGCTCGAGGTGCTGTGCGTTGTAAGCGGAAACGAGCGGGAATTTTCAGCGAAGTTTTATAACCTTCCGAACGGCAGATACAGGGTCGTCCAGCCGTATCGCTTAGGCTCTGAAACCGGCGAAACGGAGTATGCGGCTGCGGAGTTTATCCTTGAAGACAGGCCGCAGAAAGGCTTTGCCCTCGACACCCAGCCGATACCGGAGCAATACGCCGGCGCTCAGGCAACAGAGGGCGTGACGCTTGAACTGGACGAATATTCGTTCGGAGGCAGCTTCTTCGGCTACAAGCTGATAAACGACACCGACTACGATTTGACCCTTGACCGTGAAGGCTATATTCAGGTGCTTTTAGACGGCGAGTGGCAAAACGTTGTCTTCCCCGGCGACCATGACCTTCCAATTGAAGGAGAGGTGCTAAAAGCTCACGCGCAGGTAAGCAAAAGTATGTCCTGCGACGCGCTTCCAATAGGAAAATACAGAGTGTTCTACGGATTTATGCTGAAAGATTCCACTGTCGGGTATGTATCCGCGGAATTTGAAATAGCTCAAAATGAGCAGTAATCAGACAGCGCATCTGTCAGGCAGTAAGTAAAGCTAAAAGCAGCTCCGCATCAATTAAGATGCGGAGCTTTTGATTTCAGAATGTTGTTTTATTATGTTATTATACAATTAGTATATATTTGCATCTACCTGAACACGCTAATATGTCACTCATAAGACAGAGTTTTTTATTTCCCGCGATGTGCAAAACGGTTACAGCGGATTTTTATTTTTCTACCACAACGGTCAGCAAAACCAAATCGTCTTTGCCTGTATTTGTTATACTGTGTTCAGAGCCTCTTTTACAAATATGACAAACGCCTGCGCGCAGTATTTCCTCTTTACCATCACAAACAGCTTTGCCTTCGCCGGAAACAACATAATTGATATCGTCGCTCGTTTCGTGCCTATGAAGTCCGATAGAACCGCCTGAGTGTATTTTGGTATATATCATTTTACCCTGCTCGCCCATAAACATTTTAGCGCTCATCATTCCTGTGCCGCCGTTCATCCCCGGTATCGTTATTTCCTGTATTTCATTAAAATCTACCAGCATGCCGTTTTATCGCTTCCTTTAAAAATGGGCAATCCGCCCCCAGACCGCCCATTCGTTTTGTAATTCATTTCTTCCACACAAAACAGTGAATCTTAATATAGCTTTGCACCTGCCGGAATATGATCGTCTACCATCAGAAGATGGAGCTTTTCTTCGCCGTTCTCATGATGTACGGCGGAAATCAGCATACCGCAGGAGTCAATGCCCATCATCGGTCTCGGCGGAAGGTTTACGATTGCAATGCAGGTCTTGCCAACAAGCTCCTCCGGCTCGTAATATGCATGAATACCGCTGAGAATAACCCTGTCCTCGCCTGTTCCGTCGTCCAAAACAAACTTGAGAAGCTTTTTCGACTTCGGCACAGCTTCGCAGGCAAGTACCTTGACTGCTCTGAAATCAGACTTGGAGAAGGTCTCAAAATCCACGTAATCCTTAAACAGCGGCTCTATTTCCACATTTGAAAAATCTATTTTCTCGACCGGTGCGGTCTCAGCCTCGCTTTCCTTTGAACTCTGCGCCGCCGGCTTTGAGAAATCAACGGATTTCATCGTCGGGAACAGCAATACGTCCCTTATCGCGGGGGAGCCGGTCATAAACTGCACCATCCTGTCAATTCCGAAGCCTATTCCACCTGTCGGAGGCATGCCTATTTCAAGCGCATGCATGAAGTCCTCGTCGATATGGTTTGCCTCGTCGTCTCCAAGCTTTATAAGCTCCTCCTGAAGCTCAAATCTCCTGCGCTGATCGACGGGGTCGTTCAGCTCGGAATAGGCGTTCGCCATTTCCGCACAGTTTATGTAAAGCTCAAAGCGCTCTACATAATCGGGATTATCCGGCTTGCGCTTTGTAAGCGGGGATATCTCAACAGGGTGATCCATGATAAACGTCGGCTGGATAAGCTTGTCCTCCACATATTCCTCGAACAAGAGGTTGAGTATGTCGCCCTTGTGATGGCGTTTGGGATCAAACTCTATATGGCGCTCTTTTGCAAGCTCAAACGCCTGTTCGTCGGTCTTTACCTCACTAAAATCAATGCCGGCGTATTTCTTTACGGCGTCCAGCATGGTAAGCCTCTCGAACGGCTTGTCAAGGTCGATAACCCTGCCCATGTAATCGATCTGAGTAGTTCCTGTGACCTCCTTCGCGACATGGCGGTAGAGGTTTTCGGCAAGGTCCATCATGCCGTGATAATCCGTATACGCCTGATAAAGCTCCATAAGCGTAAACTCCGGGTTATGGCGGGTGTCAAGTCCTTCGTTTCTGAACACCCTGCCTATCTCGTATACCCTGTCAAGCCCGCCTACAATCAGCCTTTTCAGATACAGCTCCAAAGATATTCTCAGCTTAACGTCCTCGTTGAGCGCGTTGTAATGCGTTTCAAACGGTCTTGCGCTCGCGCCGCCTGCGTTAGCCACCAGCATCGGGGTCTCGACCTCGATAAATCCGAGACCGTTAAGATAGTTTCTTATCGAGCTGATTATATGCGAACGCTGGATAAACGTCTTTTTAACGTCCGGATTTACAATAAGGTCTATGTACCTCTGGCGGTAGCGGGCGTCCCTGTCCTTAAGACCGTGCCACTTTTCGGGAAGCGGCGTAAGAGACTTTGAAAGAAGGGTTATCTTCTTGGCATGAAGGGATATCTCTCCCTTTTTCGTCCTGAATACAAAGCCCTCGACGCCTACGATATCGCCTATATCCCACTTTTTAAAGCCCGCAAACTCTTCCTTGCCGATATCGTTCATCCTGACGTAACACTGCATCCTGCCGGACGTATCCTGAACGTCTATAAAGTTGGCCTTGCCCATGTCGCGCCAGCTCATTATTCTTCCTGCTATCGCCCATGTGTCCGCCTGAATAGCCTCAAGACCCTTGTCTATCTTCTCCTGGTCGCCGCCGGCAGAGTCAAGCACCTCGGCCTCGCGCTTTTCGTAGTAGGTCTTCAGCTCGGCGGTAGTGGTGTTAAAATTAAATTTCGTTATTTCAAAGGGATTTTTGCCTTCGTTTTTAAGCGCATCGAGCTTATCACGCCTTATTTTCCTGAGCGAGCCGAGCTCCTCGGCTGATATCTCCTGCTCACCTGTCAATATTTCTTCCGACATCTTTTCAAACCTTCCATCTGTATCAGAATATGCTGCTATCTGATTATATTGATAATCTCAAATCCGCATCAGCATATGCTACTATCTGCTTATGTTGAGGATCTCAAACTTGAGCGTTCCCGCCGGAACTTCAACTTCAAACACATCCCCTACGTGCTTTCTAAGACACGCCTTGCCTATGGGGGATTCGTCCGAAATCTTGTTGTTGTCGGGATCGGATTCGGTAGAGCCTACTATCTGGTATTCTATTATATCGTCAAGCTCAAAGTCCTTGAGCTTGACAAACGAGCCTATGCCCACCTCGTTCATAGAAAGGCTGTCGTCGTCTACAATGATAGCATTGGCTATAATAGCCTCAAGGTCTGCTATCTGAGCCTCGAGCATTCCCTGCTCGTTCTTGGCCTCATCGTACTCGGCGTTTTCGGAAAGGTCTCCGTAGGAACGGGCTTCCTTGAGCTTATCGGCCACTTCCTTACGCCTTACTGTAACTAAATACTCCAGTTCCTCCTGAAGCTTATTAAATCCGTCTCTGGACATGGTGGTTGGTTTTATAGCCATGGTAACTCCTCCGCATATTTAAAATCTGAATATCTTAAACTATAATTATATCTTTAAACTAAGGCTGTGTCAAGCAAAACACGCCATCTAAGACACCTTTACATCCCCGTAGTCGCTCTTACATAGTCAAATCCGCGGTCGGGAGTCAGCTCTGAGCGCTCCGCCTCAAGGTATACCACCGCGTTTCTCGACAGGCTGAGCTTAAGGCTGAGCCGTCCGCCCTCGGAGGCTGTTCGCTCGGACGTCACAAGCGGCTTGGCGGCGTCCTTAAGAAGCCTTAGCTGTGGCTTTGACAGGCTTCTCGGCTCGCCCATGTCGTGCCAGAGCTTGAGCGGATTGCAGGTTGTCTCGTCTACGGTGCTCATGATAACGGAGTATTCCCCGCTTGCCGGCAGGCTTATATCGATTTCCTTTTTCTTATCCTCTCCCATCGGGCAGGCGTTCCATGCTATCAGCCTGTAGCCCTTTTCGGTTTTTACTATTACGGCGCTGTCGTCCTTATATACGCACTCGCCGGTAAGCTGCTTGTAAAACTTAAAGGTATAGAAGGTCGGCTTTGGAATGCAGCCGTTCGCGACAAGCCCGAAACCTCCGTGGAACGGTGCAAACGGCACGCCCTGCTCCTCGAAGATGTCTCCGAACGTCCAGTAGGAATAGGACTCGTTCACATCTCCCAGCCTTGAAAGCTGCTCGGCATAATAGGCGGCGTTCAGGTTGGTATCGTGAACGGGGCAGTTCGGTATGTAGGAGGTGTTGACCTCGGTAAGATGTATCGGAAGCCCCCTGAACTCCTCGTAGCTGTCGATAATATCGCGTGTGGACTGCAAATTCTCAAAGCCGTCGGCGGATTTCATCAGCTTCGCATAGCCGTAGTGCCCGTCGTGCTCGGGATTTTCAGTTGTATAATGATGCCTTGTAATAAAATCTGGTGTAATGCCCTCGCTGCGGCAGAAATTCAGGAACTCGGTTATCCACTCACGGTCTCTCACCCCGCATATGGCGGGACCTCCGACCTTGAACCTCGGGCTGAGCGCCTTAATGGCGCCAAAGCTCTCCTTAAACAGCTTAAAGTACTCCTGCATGTCCGCCTTGTACCAAAATCCCGGAAGGTTCGGCTCGTTCCAGACCTCTATCGGATACTCGTACGCCTCATCACCATATCTTTGAACAAGATGCGAAAGAGTCGCTTTGACAAGCTCGCACCAGCCGGAGTAGTCCTTCGGAGGCGTGGTGTTCCCCTTCCAGTAGAAAATCGTCTGCCCGCCCGACGCCAGCTTTTCAGGCATAAAGCCCAGCTCTATGAACGGGCGTATTCCAAGCTCGTGATAGCTGTCCATCACAAGGTCCAAATATGTAAAGTTATACTCCACCCTTGTCTCGCCGTTTTCCTGATACTCGTGATATATCGCCATGTCGTCGGTAAATAGCCCATGACCCCTTATATGCTTAAAGCCTATCTCCTCCTGAACAAGCTTGAGCTGGTCAAAATACTCCTTTTGCAGGGCCAGTCCCATTCTTCCCGTTCCTACGCAGAAGTCCACCCTGTTGTTAAATAACGCCCTGTCGTTCTCGCCGACAGATATTTTGATATCCATGACATAATCCTCCCTTACAGCGCCCGAGTGAGCGGCATATTTTACTTGAGTATATCATAAATGCCGCTCACTGTCCATAAGCTAAGACCTGCTCATTATAAAATAAATTATTCCCCATATAACGCTTGCGGCGGTGCCGTAGAGTATGACCGGTCCGGCTATTGTAAATATTTTTGCGCCGATACCGAGTATCCAGCCCTCCGTTCTGAACTCGACTGCAGGGGAAACCACGGAGTTTGCAAACCCTGTTATCGGTACAAGAGTTCCCGCTCCGCCGTGTTTGGCTATCTTCGGATACAGAGCAAGTCCGGTCAGCACTGCGGAAAAAAGTATAAGCGTTATGGAGGTGAACGACCCTGCGTCTGATTTTTCAAGACCCGACGCTATGAACATATCGGTAAGCCCCTGTCCGAGCACGCATATCAGCCCGCCTATCAAAAACGCCTTCGGCACGTTTATCCACGGTTTCGACCGCGCTGAGGCCGAGTCCGCCATCCTGGCGTAATCCTTTTTAGATACAGCCATGCTGTCCTCCTTTTTCTTTTTATTGTTTGATGCTATCATTTGCAGCCGCCGAATTATTTATTCGCTAAATATGTTTCAAAATTTTAACTGCATTCATGCGGCTCAAGGCTATTGAAATAAGACGTGCAGTATGCTAAAATAACATAAATATCTGATTTTTTATAAAACGAGGTGAGTAATTAAATGCCCGACGACCGCAAAAGCCTCATACCGGAGGACGACTACGAGTACGAAAAGGAAATAGCTAAGAAGGAACAGGCGGAGCGGGAACTGTCAGAGGAGGAGCTTGAAAGATCGGCAGAGGAACAGCAAAGGCTTCATGAACTTGAAAGAAAGCAGTACGAAAAGGAGCTTCAGGACAAGAAAATAGAGCTTGTAAAGCTGAAACAGGGAGTGGTCGAATCCTCCGATACTATTAAAGAAGAGCGCCATGAAAAGGTCAGACTCAGCTTTTCGCAATGGATAGAAAACGTATGGTACCGTTCAAAATGGATAATTATTTTTGCGTTTGTCGTGATCGTGGCTATTGGATATATTGTATACGACTCGGCAGTCAGAATAAAGCCGGACCTTACTGTGCTTGCGGTAATGGATAACAGCGCAATCTATGCAAGGACGACGGAGTTTCAAAGCTTTATTGAAAGCTACTGCGAGGATCTCAACGGCGATGGAAAGGTAAACGTTCTTATATACAATATCTCCACCGATTACAGCGATCCCAATACCGTAACCTCATATCAGGCTCAGCTTATGACGCAGCTTCAGCTTGGTGAAAATATGATAATCATCTCGGATGGCACCACTGATTTTGCCGTACACGATTTCACGTCCGAGCTCGAGGGTGAATGCGTGACCCCCCTCGGTATAAGGCTGAACTGTGAGCTTACGCGCGAAGCGCTTAAATGGGAAGCGATGCCGGACGAGCTTTATATAGGTCTGAGAGAGCCCACAAGACTTCTGTCAACAAGCGAAGAAGAAATGCGGGAAAACTACAATGAGGCGCTGCCTACCTATCTGCGGATTTATGAAGCGATAAGGCAAAGCTGCGAGGATGAGTCCGCAGCCGGTGACACAGCAGAGTAACTCAGACTGTGTCCGATCTGTGTTTAACGAAGCCGCAGAAAAATAATTGTTTTTTTATAAAAAAGTCTTGACAAGCTGCGAGCGATAGTTTATACTAATTAAGTCGCTTGACGAAAGCGGCTTTAAATGGAAGCATAGCTCAGCTGGGAGAGCATCTGCCTTACAAGCAGAGGGTCATAGGTTCGAGCCCTATTGTTTCCACCAGGCTTCGGTTATGCTGAAGCCGTACTTCAGCGTTTGCTGAAGTATTTGGCCCGGTAGTTCAGTTGGTTAGAACGCTAGCCTGTCACGCTAGAGGTCGTCGGTTCGAGCCCGATCCGGGTCGCCATTTTAAGGTTGGCTCTTTTATTTTATAAAGAGCTTTCTTGCCTCTGTAGCTCAGTTGGTAGAGCAGGGGACTGAAAATCCCCGTGTCGTTGGTTCAATTCCGACCGGAGGCACCATATTGCGGATTTAGCTCATCCGGTAGAGCGCCACCTTGCCAAGGTGGAGGTAGCGAGTTCGAGCCTCGTAATCCGCTCCATTAAAGTCAATTTCGTCGCGGGAATACTCGCGGCGTTTTTGTTCACAGCTCCGCTTCAGGCGGTACATATTGCGGATTTAGCTCATTTGGCAGAGCGCCACCTTCCCAAGGTGGATGTAGCGAGTTCGAGCCTCGTAATCCGCTCCATTAATTCGTCGCGGGAATACCCGCGGCGTTTTTGTTTACAGCTCCGCCTCGGGCGGTATATATTGCGGATTTAGCTCATTTGGCAGAGCGCCACCTTCCCAAGGCGGACGAGCGCGAGTCCCGGTCTCGTAATCCGCTCCATTAATTCGTCGCGGGAATACCCGCGGCGTTTTTATTTTGCTTTTGAATTTTGGCATAAATAAATCCGCCGGCGGGGTTTACCATCCGGCGGTTTTTTGCTATTCGTTCATTCTCATAACTACCTCTGCGGCAGCCTCTTCGGCAAGCCTTCTGATCGCTTCGTCGCTGCCGTCGGTTTCGGGGAGCTCAAGCACCGCCTCGTGTATAGGCTGCCTGTAAAGCCATACCATCGAGTTCCAGTATCTATACGCTCCCTCGAGATCTTCCTCTGCCACATCAGGGTAGCTATATGTAGGCGTGATTTGATTGCCCTTTCCGTCGTATGCCGGAAGCTCACCATCCATCAAATCGAACACCATCTCAAGGTATTTAACCGCAAGCTCCTTGTTTTCGGAGTATGGGTTCAATATAAAATAATCGTCAGCTATGTTTTTATACTCAAAATCATAATATCCGCCGTCCTTTGGGTCGTCGGGATTGCTGTACAGATATTTAAGCACCTCGTACAACTCGTCGCCGTTTTCGTCGAGATATGTATTTCCCAATGCGTCTATATTTCTAAAGCAGTATTTGTTCTCCGTGAGGGCGGTTTCTGCGTCCGTTTCCGTATTAAAGAAAAACGACCTCGCCGGTATTCCGAAGTAGCCGCCGTTATATTCCGCCGCATAGCCGGCATAGGCGTTGCCGTCCAGCCGTTCCTTTAGCGTATCATATTGGCTTAAATCGGTGTAATATCCCGCGTTCAGATACTTGAATATGTCAAGCGTCATCGTATAGAACACGTCTATATCGTTGTCGCCCGCCATCAGCTTTATATCAAGCTCGCTTACCTCATCCTCTGTGTATTGAAGCCTTCTTACCTTTACGCCGTACTTTTCCTCAAACTGGGGTATAACATATTCGTCTCCTTCGACAATATTGCCATAGAACGCAACGGTCAGGTCGTATTCGCCCTCTGCAAGCTCCTCTTCATCATCCTCGGTTACTCCGGCAAGTTCAAGCCTTTCCTTTTCGCGCCTTTCCTCCTCTGTCATTCCGCAGGAGCAAAGGAACACTGCAGCCGACAACAAAACTGCAGCCGCGGACATAAGCTTTCTTGTCATACGCATCTTCCTTATCTGTAATTACAGGTTTCATATATCACTTCGTCAGTTGACGAATGCCTGCATCTTTCAACGTGCGTATCATATTGGTATGTGCCGCCACCACTGATTCCTCCGACACCGCATGCCGAGCATACGCCAAATGAGTTGTATTTTTCCCTGTTAAACACAACGCATGGTTTGTAATGTGACGCAACGACGCAGTCTATGTCGGGGTATTCTCCAACCCACACACCGCAAGTTACGGTCATTGCCCTCTCCTTACATATGGGGCATGTTCTCAACACAGACTGAGTTGAGGCAACGGCTGTTTGTGCTGTCATTGTAACAGCACATGCTATCATTAAAATACAAACAAATAATTTTTTCATTTTTTCCTTTCGTCATACCGGCATATTAGACTTAGTGAAGCATAGTAAAAGCTTTTCAAGTCTCATAGCCAATTAACATGTTATCGTATTTTTAACATAGCATCTTTACATTATAATGTCAATATATCTTTGAAACTTTGTATATTTTACACGCAATTGTGCCTTGCTGTTATGGCACTATATACAATAAATTTTTAATAAATAATGTATATGCGTATCTTTTGGGAGTACAGCCGCGCAGCTTTCCGAAAATAAAAGCTGCCCCACGGACGCAGCCACCGAAAGCCTTCGGTCTTCGGATCACGTGCCGCGTGGGACAGCCTTTTAATATACAGAAATTATACCAACTGGATGATAGCCATTTCAGCAGCGTCGCCGCGTCTGGGACCAACCTTGATAATCTTGGTGTATCCTCCCTTGCGGTCAGCATATTTTGGCGCTATATCATCGATTACCTTCTTTACGACGTCCTCCTTGGTGACGTATGCAAAGAGCTGGCGCTTTGAATGAAGATCGCCCGCCTTGCCGAGTGTGATCATCTTCTCGGTCATTGCAGCTACTTCCTTAGCCCTGGTTACAGTTGTTTCTATCTTACCGTTTTCAAGCAGGAAAGTGACCATAGCTCTGAGCATTGCCCTTCTTTGGTCAGATGTTCTGCCCAGTTTCCTTGTTCCTGGCATAGATATTCACTCCTTAATTAATTTTCCTCATCGTAGCTCATTTCAAGACCAAGGGAAGCGAGCTTCTCCTTAACCTCGTCAAATGACTTCTTACCGAGGTTTCGTACCTTCATCATTTCTTCCTCGGACTTCTCTATCAGGTCGTTTACAGTATTAATGCCAGCTCTCTTCAGGCAATTAAAGGATCTAACCGACAAGTCAAGTTCCTCAATGGTCATCTCAAGGACCTTGTCCTTGGACTTGTTATCCTTCTCAGCCAAAATTTCATCAACGCTTGTCTCCTCCGACAGGTTGATAAACAAATTCAGATGCTCGTTGAGGAGTTTGGCTGCCATGGAGACGGCTTCCTTTGCGGAAATAACGCCGTCGGTCCACACCTCTAATGTGAGTTTGTCATAATCGGTTATCTGTCCTACACGGGTGTTTTCTACACTGTAGTTCACCTTGAGAACAGGCGTATAAATACTGTCAACGGCAATAACGCCGATAGGCGCGTTCGCCATCATGGCTTTGTTCTTCTCGGCAGAGACGTATCCGCGTCCCTTATCGAGAACTATTTCCATATAAAGCTTTGCGCCGGTGTCAAGGGTTGCGATATGCATATCGGGGACGAGAATCTCAACCTCTGAATCGGTCTTGATGTCTCCCGCCGTCACCTCGTGCTCACCCTCAGCTTCTATATAAACGGTCTTCGGACCGTCGCAATACAGCTTAGCCGTAAGGCCTTTAAGGTTGAGGACGATCTCGGCGACATCCTCCTTAACACCCGGGATAGTAGATAATTCGTGCTGTACGCCGTCTATCTTAATAGATGTAACGGCTACACCGGGGAGAGATGAAAGCAATACACGTCTAAGGCTGTTGCCAATAGTCGTGCCGTAGCCACGCTCTAAAGGCTCCAAAACAAATTTTCCGTATGTTCCGTTGCTCTTAAGCTCGACTGTTTCTATATCCGGCTTTTCGATTTTTTCTAGCATGTTAGCCTCCCTTTCTTTTCGGCGACCCGCAAAAATCCCTGCGGATCATGTGCCCTCCCGCTAATGACCGGCTTCGGAAAGGCGGGCTTTGCACCCACCAAACCATAAGCACTTCGCCTGTGATGCGAAACTCAGCCGACAGCATTACTTCGAGTACAACTCGACGATCATGTGCTCAGCTACCTCGTAGTCAAGATCCTCCTTGACGGGAAGCCTTGTTACGGTTGCCGAAAGGTTATCCTTGTCGGCGTCAAGCCATGTGGGGATGAGTCTGCCGTTGGTAGCCTCAACGATTTCCTTGAACTTAACGCTCTTCTTGGAGTTCTCTCTTAAGGAAATAACGTCGCCGACCTTCACTCTGTAGGAGGGGATGTCGACCCTTGCGCCGTTTACGTTGAAGTGACCGTGGGAAACGAGCTGTCTTGCCTCACGTCTTGTAGTTGCAAGGCCCATTCTGAACGCAACATTGTCAAGCCTGAGCTCCAAAAGGGTGATAAGGTTTGCGCCTGCCTGACCCTCCATCTTTTCGGCCCTCTCATAGATGTGCCTGAACTGCTTTTCAAGAACGCCGTAGATGAATTTAAGCTTCTGCTTCTCCTTGAGCTGCATTGCATACTCGGATTCCTTTTTCCTTACGTTAGCCTTTGGATCTCTTTTAGTTTCCTTGGCTACGCCCATAACCATCGGGCTGATGCCTAACGCTTTGCATTTTTTAAGAATAGGTTCCTTATTAAGTGCCATTATGATTTCCTCCGTTTTCTAAATAATATCGGGTCTTTATCCCGACGCCGAGTAAACTTCGTAAACTCGGTTTTAAATTCTTACGCCGATTATACCCTGCGGCGCTTGGGAGGACGGCAGCCGTTGTGAGGAATGGGGGTAACATCCTTGATAAGCCTTACCTCAAGCTCCTCTGACTGGAGAGCGCGGATAGCCGCTTCTCTTCCCTGACCGGGTCCCTTTACATAAACCTCAACTATCTTAAGGCCGTGCTCCTTAGCCGCTCTTGCAGCCGTCTCAGCCGCAGTCTGAGCTGCGAACGGGGTAGACTTCTTCGATCCCCTGAAGCCCAGTCCTCCTGCAGAAGCCCACGAAATAGCGTTGCCCTGCATGTCGGTGATGGTTACGATGGTATTGTTAAATGTAGACTGGATATGAACCTGTCCCTGTTCAATGTTCTTTCTCTCTCTGCGGCGGCGTATAGCCACCTTCTTGCCTGCTGCTTTATTCTGAGCCATGTCGCATATCCCTCCTTACTTCTTCTTGTTAGCAATAGTCTTCTTGGGCCCCTTGCGGGTCCTTGCGTTGGTCTTTGTCCTCTGACCTCTTACAGGAAGACCTTTACGGTGGCGTGTACCGCGGTAGCAGCCAACCTCGATAAGTCTCTTGATGTTGAGCTGAACCTCTCTTCTCTTATCGCCCTCAACAATAAGATGCTTATCGATATATTCACGCAACTTTGCAACATCATCCTCAGAGAGGTCCTTAACTCTGATGTCGGGGTTAACGCCTGTCTCCTTGCAGATCTTTGTTGCTGTAGGCTGACCTATTCCGTAGATATATGTGAGAGCCGCTTCGATTCTCTTCTCTCTTGGAAGGTCTATACTTGCTATACGAGCCATGTTTTATGGGCACCTCCATTAACTGTTTTTATCCCTGACGCTGCTTGTGCTTGGGGTTTTCGCAAATGACCATAACCTTGCCCTTGCGTCTTATTACCTTGCACTTCTCGCACATCGGTTTAACTGAAGGTCTTACTTTCATTGAAATACCTCCTTCAAATATAAAGCTTTTAGCTCCTGGTTGTTAATTTACTTTGATCTCCATGTTATTCTGCCCTTGGACAGATCATATGGCGACATCTCGACCGTTACCTTATCCCCGGGGACTATCCTTATGTGGTTCATTCCCAGCTTTCCGGATACATAGGCGAGAATCTTGTGACCGTTTGCAAGCTCTACCTGAAACTTTGCGCTGGGCAGCGCCTCCAACACGGTGCCTTCAAGCTCGATTACATCTTCTTTTGACATTGCAATACACTTTTCCTTTCATCTCGTCCGGTCGTCTTGCTTTCCCCAAAGCCCTGGGTCATAAGCTCCGAGAGAAGCTTTTTCAATTTTTTATTCGTCAAGCCGGTGATATCTATCCTCGCGCTGGTCGGTGAAATGTGTTTGACATTCTTTCGCTTAGGGCTCTCAAGCTTATGCCTTTTGCCGTCCGCGATAAAAACGAAGCGGTCCTCGGCAGCCGTCGCAACGTAGTAGCTGCCTTGATCTCGACCTGCGGTGGATTTTACCACGCTGCCTTCGACTATATTCACAAACGTCCTCCTATTCGGGTAAGGTGAGTATTACCGCACCGTCGGGCGTTATTGCGATTGTGTGTTCAAAATGCGCTGCGAGCGAGCCGTCGACAGTTTTTACCGTCCAGCCGTCCTTAAGCCTTTTTACCCGGTAATCTCCCGCGGTTATCATCGGCTCGATAGCTATCGTCATTCCCGCAGTCAGCCTCGGACCGTGACCGGCTTTGCCGAAGTTCGGCACCTCCGGGTCCTCGTGAAGCTCAGAGCCCACGCCGTGACCGACGTATTCCCTCACCACGCCGAAGCCCCTCGACTCGTTGTACTCCTGTATGGCTGCTGACAGGTCTCCTATCCTCATGCCCGGCTTAGCCATTGAAATGGCGAGCATAAGGCTCTCTCTGGTGGAATCCAGCAGCGCCTTAGTGCTTTCGGGAACGCTTCCGACAACGAAGGTCCATGCGCTGTCGCCGTGGAAGCCGTCGATATACGCCCCGACGTCCACCGAGACGATATCGCCGTCCTTTAGCTTTTCCTGTGCGGAAGGGATACCATGTATCACGGTGTCGTTCACTGAGATGCACGCCGAGGCAGGAAATCCCGCATAGCCCAAAAACGAGGGCTTTGCGCCGTGAGAGGTGATATAGTTGTGAATAACCTTATCAAGCTCCTTGGTGCTCATTCCGGCATGTATGGCTTTTCCCGCCGCAGCCAAAGCGCCGCCTGTTATGGCGCCTGCCCTGCGCATTTTTATTAAATCCTTTGATGATTTTATGCCTATCACTTTTTACGCCTCTAAAGCTTCAAGTGTGAGCTTTGATGTTTCGGACACGTCCTCCTGTCCGATAACCGTTACAAGCTTGCCCTGTGCAAAGTAGAAATCCTTGAGAGGGGCTGTTTTTTCGTGATATACCCTGAGTCTGTCGAGCACTGTCGCGGGCTCGTCGTCCTTACGGGTGACCACGTTTCCGCCGCAGGCGTCGCAAACGCCTTCCGACCTTGTCGGCTTGTAATCGACATGGTAGGAATTTCCGCACTTCTCGCATACGCGCCTGCCCGAAAGCCTTTTTGCAATGACCTCGTCCGGAACGTAAATCTCGATAACCTTATCTATCTTCACGCCCATCCTGTCAAGAGCCTCTGCCTGAGGCACCGTTCTCGGAAAGCCGTCGAGAATAAATCCGTTCTTGCAGTCGTCCTGCGCTATCCTGTCCTTCAAAATTCCTATTACCACGTCATCCGGAACAAGCTGTCCCGCGTCCATATAGCTTTTCGCGGCAAGTCCGCTCGGAGTGCCGTTTTTAACTGCCTCTCTCAGCATGTTCCCGGTCGAAATAGCGGGTATGCCCTTCGCCTTGCATATTACCTCAGCCTGAGTGCCCTTTCCGGCGCCGGGAGCTCCCAACAAAATCAAATTCATAACTATCTCCTTTACAGGGACGGTTCGGCGCCCTTTAAACGCCGAACTAAAGCCGGTTTATTACTCCAGGAATCCCTTGTGGTGACGCACCATGAGCTGCGACTCGAGCTGACGAACAGTCTCAAGCGCTACGCTTACAACGATAAGTATCGAAGTACCGCCCAAAGCAAGATTTCCGACACCTGTTATCTGAGCAAAGATAATCGGGAATATCGCGACGATGCCCAAGAACAGCGCGCCTACAAGTATAAGCCTTGAAAGCACTCTTGTGATGTACTCCGCAGTCGGCGCTCCGGGACGAATTCCGGGGATGCCGCCGTTGTTCTGACGAAGATTATTGGCTATCTCAACAGGATTATACTGCATGGAAACGTAGAAGTAGCTGAACAGGATTATAAGAATGAAGTAAAGCGTTGCGTATACCGGGTGAGTGTAGCTGAACGCATTCAGGAACGCCGCCCAGAAGCCGCTCTCCGGTCTGCCGGTGAACATCTCGATCGTCTGAGGGATCGACATTACCGACATGGCAAAGATTATGGGCATAACTCCCGCCATGGCAATTTTAATCGGCAGGTATGTGCTCTGTCCTCCGTACATTTTCCTTCCCACAACGCGCTTTGCATACTGGATGGGAAGCCTTCTTTCCGCGTTATCCATGAAAATAATAAACGCGATCATTAATATGAAAATTATAATGATTATCGGGATAAGCGCAATCTGAACCGCATTTCCTGATTCGGCAAGAACCACAAATGTGGTGCCAAACGAGGAAGGAATATCCGCAATAATACCCGCGAACAAAAGCATTGAAATGCCGTTTCCTATGCCCTTCTTATCAATAAGAGAGCCGAGCCAGATAACAAGCATCGCACCGGCCGTGAAGCATGCAATAATTACTATCTCGGAAAGCACCTTTGAGAAACCGGTGGTATAGGTCAAAGCTCCCTGACTGTTCAGAGCTACATAGTAGCCCCACGATTGAAGCAACGCGATACCCAAAGTAGTATACTTTGTGATTTGATTAATTTTTGCCCTTCCTGCTTCGCCCTCCTTGGCAAGCCTTTCAAGCGGAGGAATAGCAAAGGTCAAAAGCTGAATGATAATCTGTGCGTTGATGTAGGGTGAAATCGAAAGGCACAAAAGCGTCGCTCTTCCGAAGGTTCCGCCTGACAGTGTGTTGAGGTAGCTGAAAATGTTGTTGCTTCCCGTTATCATCTGCTCTATAGCAGTCGAATCGAGAAAAGGAACGGGAATATAACCGCCCAGTCTATATATAACAATAATGAGCAGGGTATAAAGTATTTTTTTTCTTATATCAGTTACCTTCCAAGCGTTTCTTAACGTTTCAAACACTTAGATCACCTCTGCCTCTCCGCCAGCTTTCTCGATCTTCTCCTTAGCGGAAGCAGAGTAAGCAGCTGCCTTGACGGTAAGCTTCTTTGTGAGTTCTCCGTTACCTAAAACCTTGATTCCGTTTCCGCCGTTCTTTACAACTCCGGCAGCAATCAAAAGCTCAGTATCAACAACGGTACCATCGACAAACTTTTCGAGGTCGGATACGTTTATTGCCGTATACTTAGCTGCAAATATATTGTTGAAGCCCCTTTTCGGGATTCTTCTTGCAAGCCTGGTCTGACCGCCTTCAAAGCCCGGTCTTACGCCGCCGCCTGAACGTGCGTTCTGACCCTTGTGTCCTTTTCCTGCTGTCTTGCCCTGTCCGGAGCCATGTCCTCTTCCGATTCTCTTGACTTCCTTTGTAGAGCCCTCAGCAGGTGCCAAATCGTGCAATCTCATTTATTCGCACCTCCTTGTCCTTATGCTTCGGTAACTTTAATCAGGTGTACGATCTTATTAATTTTACCCTTTGTCTGTGCGTTATCGGGCTGCACCGTAACGTCACCGATTTTGCGTAGACCTAAGGAGTTAGCTGTAGCAATCTGGTCCTTGAGTCTGCCGTTGAGGCTCTTTACAAGCTCAATCTTTACGGATGCCATAATTGTAACCTCCTTAGAATAATTCTTTTACTGTCTTGCCTCTCTTAGCGGCCACTTCCTCAGCCGATTTAAGGCTGACAAGGCCGTTAAAGGTCGCTCTTACTACGTTACAGGGATTATTTGACCTTAAGGACTTGGTCCTTATGTCTTTAATTCCAGCAGCCTCTATTACAGAACGGACAGGTCCGCCGGCGATAACTCCCGTACCGGCTGCGGCAGGTCTCATAAGCACTCTGCCGGCGCCGTATGCGCCTATTACCTCATGGGGGATGGTCGTCCCCTTGAGCGAAACCTTTATAAGATTCTTCTTAGCGTCCGCGATACCTTTTCTTATAGCGTCGGTAACTTCTCCCGACTTTCCGATACCGAATCCGACTGTGCCGTTCTTGTCGCCTACTACTACGAGCGCGGCAAATTTCATTATACGACCGCCCTTGACCGTCTTTGAAACGCGGTTAATTGACACAACGGTATCGGTAAGTTCCATTGATGAAGCATCTATTCTTGCCAAAATACTTTACCTCCTTTTAGAACTTAAGTCCGCCCTCGCGCGCTCCGTCAGCGAGTGCCTGAACGCGTCCGTGATATACATAACCGCCTCTGTCGAATACGACTTCCTCGATTCCCTTGGCCTTGCAGGCCGCAGCTATCATCTGGCCGACCTTCTTTGCGCCCTCGACGTTGCCGCCGTTTCCTTCAAAGCCCTTTTCCATGCTTGAAGCGGCGCAGAGAGTTGTTCCGGTAACATCGTCTATTACCTGAGCATATATGTGCTTGGCGGAGCGGAACACGTTAAGACGGGGGCACTGTGCCGTGCCGCTGACCTTAGCGCGGACTCTTGCATGTCTCTTCGCTCTTGCCTTAGCTCTGTCAACTAATTTTATCATAGTCGTTTACTCTCCTTATTTACTTCTTTGCGCCTTTACCGGCCTTACCTTCCTTGCGGATGATAACCTCGCCGTCATAGCGGATTCCCTTGCCCTTGTAAGGCTCAGGCGGACGCTTTGCGCGTACTTCGCAGGCAAACTGACCTACCTTCTGCTTGTCTATGCCGCTTACTATTATCTGGTTGGGCTGAGGAACCTCAAGCTTGATGTCCTCTGTCTCAGAGATGGTTACCTGATGCGAAAATCCCAGAGTGAGAACTACGTTCTTGCCCTGCTTTGCCGCTCTGTAACCTACTCCCTCGATGATAAGCGACTTGGAGTAGCCGTGAACCACGCCCTCAACCATGTTGTGCAGCAAGGACCTTGTAAGTCCGTGAAGTGCCTTGGTCTGCTGCTCGTCGTCGTGGCGGATTACGTGTACAACGCCATCCTCAACCTTGAGCGTGAGCGCGGGATTGAATTTCTGTGTAAGGGTGCCCTTAGGGCCCTTTACTGTTACCACGTTGCCCTCTGCAACAGTGACCTGTACGCCTGAAGGAACGCTGATCGGCATTAAACCTATTCTTGACATGACAGCCTCCTTACCAGACGAACGCGAGAATCTCTCCGCCGACGCCAAGCTCTCTTGCTTTCTTGTCGGTGATGATGCCCTTTGAAGTGGAAACAATCGCAACTCCAAGGCCTCTCATAACCTTAGGCATATCCTCGCAGCTTGAGTAAATTCTAAGACCGGGCTTAGATACTCTTCTTATGCCGGAGATTACCGGTGTTCTGTTCTCGTCATACTTAAGTGTTATTCTTATGATACCCTGCTTACCGTCCTCAACGACCTGATAGGACTTGATGTAGCCCTCGTTGAGAAGTATCTCAACAATCGCCTTTTTCACGTTGGAAGCAGGAATATCTACAGTAGCGTGCTTTGCCGAGCTTGCGTTGCGAATTCTCGTCAACAAGTCAGCTATTGTATCAGTAATCTGCATACTGTGTTGCCTCCTTTGCTGAAATTGTTACCAGCTTGCCTTCTTAACTCCCGGAATCTGACCGTCATGCGCAAGCTCTCTGAAGCAGATACGGCAGATGCCGTACTTTCTCAGGTATGCATGGGGTCTTCCGCATATCTTGCACCTGTTGTAAGCACGAGTTGAGTACTTAGGCTTAGCCTGCTGCTTTAAAACCATAGCTTTCTTAGCCATTTTGTATCCTCCTCTTACTTGGCGAAGGGAGCGCCGAGCAATGAAAGCAGCTCCTTTGCCTCTTCGTCAGTCTTTGCCGTTGTGATAAAGTTGATGTCCATTCCGCGGACCTTGTCTACCTTGTCGAACTCGATCTCAGGGAATATAAGCTGCTCCTTAACGCCGGTAGAGTAGTTTCCTCTGCCGTCGAACGAATTCGCGCTGATGCCCTTGAAGTCGCGAACGCGCGGGAACGCAACGTTGAAGAGCCTGTCTACAAATTCATACATCTTATCCGACCTTAAAGTCACCTTTACGCCAATCGGCATGCCCTCGCGGAGTTTAAAGTTCGCGACCGATTTCTTAGCCTTGCAAACGATAGGCTTCTGACCTGTGATCGCGGCAAGGTCGTTCATAACGGCGTCGATAACCTTTGAGTTTTCCTTGGCCTCGCCGCATGCGACGTTAATTACTACCTTGTCAAGCTTGGGAATCTGCATTACATTCTTGTAGCCGAACTTCTTCATAAGCGCAGGAGCTATTTCGCTGACATACTGTTCTTTTAATCTAGCCATATTTCTCCTCCTACTTAATCTCAGCACCGCAGTGCTTGCAAACTCTTACCTTTTTGCCGTCCTCGCCGAGCTTGACGCCGTACCTGACACCCTTATCGCACTTAGGGCAGACAAGAGCAACCTTGCTCGAATACATTGCGGCCTCAGCCTTGACGATTCCGCCTGCCTCGCCCTGTCTGCGGGGCTTTATTGACTTGGTTGCGATATTGCAGCCTTCAACAATGAGCTTGCCCTCCTTGGGGGACACCGCAAGCACCTTTCCGCGCTTGCCCTTATCCTTGCCGCTGAGGATCACTACAGAGTCACCGGTTTTAACATGAATTTTGTTCATTACTTCGGATCCTCCTTACAGTACCTCGGGGGCGAGCGACATGATCTTTACAAAATCATTGTCTCTGAGCTCTCTGGCAACAGGGCCAAAGATACGCGTTCCCCTGGGTGTTTTATCTTCTTTAATTATGACAGCCGCGTTTTCGTCGAAGCGGATGTAGGTTCCATCCTCACGGCGAAGACCCTTGGCTGAACGAACGATTACTGCTTTTACAACGTCGCCCTTCTTGACCATGCCGCCGGGAGCTGCCTTCTTGACGGAAGCAATGACGACGTCGCCGATATTGGCGTACTTTCTGCGCGTACCGCCCAAAACCCTGATGCACATGAGCTCCTTGGCTCCGGTGTTGTCAGCAGCCTTGAGTCTTGTCTGCATTTGTATCACAGCAAGTTCCTCCTTTCAGTTTTCAAGAAATCTGAGCGTATTTCCGCCCAACCTGTCTTTTACTTAGCCTGCTCAACTACTCTGACAAGACGCCATCTCTTCTCCTTGGAAAGAGGTCTGGTCTCCATAATCTCAACCCTGTCTCCGTTATGAGCGGTGTTGTTCTCGTCATGAGCCTTGAACTTAACGGTTCTTTTAACAATCTTCTTGTATAAGGGGTGCATTACGTTGTCCTCAATGGCGACTACTATTGTCTTGTCCATCTTGTCGGACACTACCTTGCCCACTCTTGTCTTTCTAAGCTTTCTCTCGTTTTCGCTCACAGTAAATCCTCCTCTCAGTTACTTGGACTCTTGTTCACGAATGAAGGTTTTTACACGAGCAATATCCTTCTTAACAGCCTTAATCCTCATAGGGTTGTCAAGCTGGTTTACAGCATGCTGAAAACGAAGGTTAAACAGCTCTTTTCTAAGGTCGACAAGCTTGTTGTTAAGCTCTACAAGAGTCATTTCTTTGATTTCACTTGCTTTCATTATTGCTCACCACCCGTTTCTGAAGCTTCTTTTGTAACGAACTTGCACTTTATAGGAAGCTTATGCATAGCAAGACGCATGGCCTCTCTTGCGACTTCCTCGCTTACGCCGGCGATTTCAAACATTACTCTTCCCGGCTTTACTACCGCCACCCAGTGGTCGGGAGAACCCTTACCGGAACCCATACGGGTGCCGAGCGCCTTTGACGTTACCGGCTTGTCAGGGAATATCTTTATCCATACCTGACCGCCACGCTTGATATAACGCGTCATCGCAATACGAGCGGCCTCTATCTGCTGAGAGGTGATCCACGACGGCTCAAGTGCCGCAAGTCCGTACTCTCCGTACGCAACCTTGTTGCCTCTTGTAGCCACGCCCTTCATGCGTCCGCGCTGCTGCTTACGATACTTTACTCTCTTTGGAAGTAACATTACTTATTACCTCCTTCTTTCTTTTCTGCTCTTTCACTTCTGTTGTTTCTGCTTCTGTTGTCCCTGCGGCGGGGTCTGTCGTCTCCGTTCCTGGGACGGCGCTTTCTGTCGGGTCTCTCCTCTGTCTTGGGAAGCTCTCCCTTAAGAATCTCGCCCTTGTAAATCCATACCTTGACGCCGATTCTTCCGTAGGTAGTCGCAGCCTCTGCGGTACCGTAGTCAATATCAGCCCTTATGGTCTGAAGCGGGATCGTGCCCTCGTGGTAGCTCTCGCTTCTTGCGATTTCAGCTCCGCCCAAACGTCCCGAAGCCTTTACCTTGATGCCCTTTGCTCCGAGCTTCATTGCTCTTGCGACCGCGGACTTCATCGCCCTTCTGAACGATACTCTGTTCTCGAGGTCAAGAGCTATCTTCTCGGCTACGAGCTGTGCGTTCAGGTCGGGAGATTTTACCTCAAAAATGTTGAGGTTTACGGTCTTTCCGATCATCTTTTCTATTTCGGCTCTGAGCTTCTCGATAGCCTCGCCGCCTCTGCCTATCACAAGACCGGGCTTGGCGCAGTGGATGTTAATCTTGACCTTGTTTGCGAATCTTTCGATTTCTATCTTGGGAACCCCTGCTGCATACAGGTTCTTCTTGATGTATTTGCGGATATTGTAATCTTCAACAAGGGTATTGCCGAAAGTGCTCTTATCTGCAAACCAGCGGGAATCCCAGTCCTTTATAATTCCCACACGGAGTCCGTGGGGGTTCACTTTTTGGCCCATAGTTTACCTCCTGTCGACCTTATTCCTTTTCCTTGAGGACTACAGTTATATGAGAAGTCCTCTTGAGGATTCTGTAAGCTCTGCCCTTAGCTCTGGGCATGATTCTCTTCATAACCGGTCCCGGGCAAACGAAGCACTCGGCAACATAAAGATTTTTCTTATCCATGTTGAAGTTGTTCTCAGCGTTTGCGGCGGCCGAAGCCAGAAGCTTTTCTAAATACTCACAGGCAGCCTTGGGAGTATGCTTAACTATTGCAAGCGCCATCTCCAAGTCCTTTCCCCTGATAAGATTGAGCACTATCTCAACCTTACGGGGAGCAATTCGTGCAGTCTTCAATACTGCTCTTGCTTCCATTGTATTGTCCTCCTTTCGGCCTACTTACCGTTATTAGATGTCTTTGAACCGGCGTGGCCCTTAAAGGTTCTTGTGGGAGCGAACTCACCCAACCTGTGACCTACCATATCTTCAGTGACATATACCGGAACGTGCTTGCGTCCGTCGTGGACGGCAAATGTATGACCAACGAAATCAGGGAAGATAACCGACGCGCGGCTCCATGTTTTAATTGCCTTCTTTTCGCCTGATTCGTTCATGGCAATTACCTTTTTATAAAGGGATTCCTGTACGTATGGTCCCTTCTTAACGCTTCTACCCATTATTCATCTGCCTCCTTTCACATTACTTGTCGTTGCGGCGCTTTACAATGAACTTGTCGGAGCGGTTGTGCTTGGCTCTTGTCTTGTAGCCCATTGTAGGCTTGCCCCAAGGAGTAACAGGAGAAGGACGTCCGACGGGGGACTTTCCTTCGCCGCCGCCGTGAGGGTGGTCGCAGGGGTTCATAACAGAACCGCGTACCGTAGGTCTTACGCCCATGTGACGTTTTCTTCCAGCCTTGCCGATATGAACGTTCTCATGATCGATGTTTCCTACCTGACCAACGGTAGCCATGCAGTCGGAGGGAACGTAGCGCATCTCACCGGAGGGAAGCCTTACCAAAACTCTGCTGCCCTCGCGGCCCATAAGCTGCGCCATGTTTCCGGCGGACCTTACAAGCTGCGCTCCCTTTCCGGGATAAAGCTCAATATTGTGGATAAACGTACCGACAGGAATGTTTATGAGCGGAAGCGCGTTGCCGGGCTTGATGTCCGCTCCTGCGCCCGCGCATATTACGTCGCCGACCTTAAGTCCGTTGGGCGCTAAAATATATCTCTTCTCTCCATCCTCGTACTTAACAAGAGCGATATGAGCAGAACGGTTGGGATCGTACTCTAAGGTGAGGACGGTCGCGTTCATGTCAAGCTTGTTTCTCTTGAAGTCGATTACACGGTATTTTCTTCTTTCGCCGCCGCCGTGATGACGAACGGTGATTCTGCCATAGCTGTTTCTGCCGGAGGTCTTTCTCATAGGCTCGAGAAGGCTTCTCTCCGGAGCGACCTTGGACAAGCCGCTGTAGTCGGTAACAGTCATACCTCTGCGGCCGTTCGTGGTCGGCTTATAGCTCTTTATAGCCATGTGTTTTCACTCCTTACTTAGGTTTTGCGGGAGACTTAGCTCCCATACTTACCCGCAGACTCATCTGCGGCTTCCTGCCCATAAGGCTTAGATCATGCCGTCAAAGAAGGCGATGGTCTTTGAGCCTGCGGCAAGGGTAACGATGGCCTTTTTCCACGCGGGAGTGGTTCCTTCGTTTCTTCCCATTCTGCGGTGACGGCCTCTTACTCTCATCGTGTTGACGCTTGCTACCTTAACGCCGAATATCTCCTCGACGGCGTCCTTTATCTCTATCTTATTGGCGGTGAGAGCTACCTTAAAGGTGTATTTTCCGGCCCTCAGGTCCTCCATGGAGGCCTCGGTTATAACCGGCTTCAAAATGATATCCTGAGCAGTCTTTACCATTAGCAATAAACCTCCTCGATCTTGGCTACGGCGTCGGTAACTACGATGAACTTGTCGCAGTTGAGGATGTCGTAAACATTCAGGGTGTTTACAAGAGTGGTCTTAACGCCGGGAATGTTTCTTGCACTCTTGATTACCTTTTCGTCAACCGAGGGCATTACTATAAGCGCCTTTCCCTCTGCGCCCAGGGCCTTGAGCATCTCTACGACGTTCTTGGTCTTTATCGACTCGAAGTCGATGCTGTTGAGAACGACTACGCCGTTGTCAGCAAGCTTTGCGGAAAGCGCAGACTTCATCGCAAGCCTTTTTACCTTCTTGTTGACGATGTATCTGTAGCTGCGGGGCTTGGGTCCGAGGGCGACGCCTCCGTGCACCCACTGGGGAGACCTTGTCGAGCCCTGCCTTGCATGACCGGTGCCCTTCTGCCTCCAGGGCTTCCTGCCTCCGCCCGAAACCTCGGTTCTTGTAAGAGTGGACTGTGTGCCCTGTCTCTGATTTGCCAGGTAGTTTACTACTACGGCGTGCATAACGGGGACGTTGGGTTCAACACCCCATACTGCATCGTTAAGCTCAGTGTCGGCAACTACATTTCCTTTAATATCGTAAACGGAAACCTTAGACATTGGTTACTTCCTCCTTCCACTAAGCCTTCTTAACGCTGTTGCAAACGGTTACGATGCCGTTCTTGGGTCCGGGGATCGCTCCCTTTACAGCGATAAGATTGTTTTCTGCGTCAACCTTGATTACCTCAAGGTTCTGAATGGTGACTCTTTCGGCGCCGAGGTGTCCTGGCATTCCCTTGCCCTTGAATATTCTCGAAGGGGTAGAGCACGCGCCCATAGAGCCGGCGTGGCGGTGAACAGGTCCTGTACCGTGAGTCTCCTTAAGCCTGTGGTTGTTCCAGCGCTTGATAGTTCCGGCAAAGCCCTTACCTTTGCTGGTGCCGCAGACGTCAACCATCTCGCCCACCGCAAAAAGGTCAGCTTTGATGATGTCGCCAACATTCACGTTTGAAATATCGTCGAGCCTGAATTCCTTAAGGGTCTTCTTAAGCGCGACGTCAGCCTTCTTAAAATGACCTGCAAGAGGCTTCTTAAGGCTCTTTGCGGTAGCGTCTCCGAAGCCGAGCTGGACAGCCTCATAGCCGTCGTTCTCGGCGGTCTTCTTCTGCACGACTACGCAGGGACCTGCCTCTATAACCGACACCGGAATTACCTTTCCGGTTTCGTCGAAGACCTGTGTCATACCGATCTTCTTTCCGATGATGCCTTTCTTCATTTTGTATTCCTCCTATGTGGTTATTGGTCGGCTTTGCCGACATGACCTGTCGTGTTACTTTATCGCTGAGAAATCGGAATCTGCGATTTCCTTAGGAGATTACTTGATCTCCATTACGATGTCAACACCAGCAGGAAGCTCAAGATTCTGCAGAGCGGCGGTAGTGTCTTTCGTGGGATGAAGAACATCTACAAGCCTCTTATGGGTTCTGAGCTCGAACTGCTCGCGGCTGTCCTTGTACTTATGAACAGCGCGGAGGATTGTTATTATCTCCTTATCCGTAGGGAGCGGGATGGGTCCTGAAACCTTAGCGCCGCTTCTCTTTGCCGCTTCGACTATCTTAGCCGCGGCAGCGTCTACGTTCGTATGCTCATAGCCCTTGATCTTGATTCTGATTTTTTCATTGACTGCCATTTAAAACGCCTCCTTAAAATATTTCTGCATTTAATTGGGGGCGGAGTCCTCTGCGGCGCAGGTTAGCCGCCAAAGCCGGTTGACCCGCCTTTTTAAGCGCCCTGACGCTTGACTCGTCTGTTTTTAACACGCCGCCGTGCGTTTCCTCTGCCCTCATAAAAAAACCGAAAAACTTTCGTTTTTCGGAGGACATAATACGCCAGCGGTTTTACGCACGTTTAGACACAGCAGAATGTATCCCCTTGCCGCAGAACAAACTTATTATTGCCGCAGCAAAACAATATCCTGTTGTCGCAAGATGCTAAAGCACATACCGTGTTGTTATTACAGTCGCCCGGTTTAAAATCGGACATACTCAGCTGAAATTACCCGGCACACCGCCGGCAACCTTCAGCTTCATCGCATATCTTCTGCAGTCACGCAATAAATATAATATCATTAGAATATGCGCTTTTCAAGCTTTTTTCTAAAATTGCTGCATCTTTTTGGCGTAGATTTTTAGACCTTTTTTAATTTGGATTTTGTTGTATTTGCACAAAACCTGAATGACGGCGCTTCTGCCTAAAAGCAAGAGTGCCGTCAAGTAATGTGCGTCAATTAATTTATATTACCGAGTCGGTGCCGGGGATATCCTCAGCAGCGGAAATCTCCGTATTTACGACATTGGGTACAGAGTCGACCTCGTTCCTTTCGGTTATATATATCGAATATGAATAGGTCTTGTTTGTTCCATCCTCCAAAGTCATGTCTGATATTTCCTGTAGGAAAAGCAGGTTGCCCTCGCCGTCGAAAAAGTACTTGACGGTAAAGCCGGTCAGTCTGCTGTCCGCGCCGGAGCCGTCGAGCTTGTCCACATCATATACATGGCAAACCTCTATTGCATCCTCATTTTGGGCGATATAAGACTCCTCGTCGATTACGGCGCTTTTATAAAATAGAATAAGCCCCTCGCTCGCGTAAGGATAGGGGACTTCCCTTGAATAAGCCGCAAATCCGCTGTCGGAGGTGGTGAGCGTCGTCACCGTACCGTTTTCCTGCGTAAACTGCTCGTAGCCGTTGTTGTACTGGGCGATCTGAGTGTCCTCTGATTTGCCTATATAGGAATAGGTCATCATACCTGTTTCGTCATACTTGAAAATAAATATCTGCTCAGACTCGCCGGTATCGTTGTTTATAACGTCCACACGTGCGGAATCAAGCGAAGCATACTCCTCCCTCGCGGCAAGAATATATTCCTCGCCCGCCACAACTCTGTTCGCTTCACAACCGCAAAGTCCTACGGCAACAGTCAGCGCCACGATAACAAATAGTATTCTTTTTAGCATTTTTACCTCCTGTATTTAAAACATGCTAACATCGTGACCATTCTGTGCGAGCAGGCTATCTTCTTCTGCTTCCTTTTTTCCTCACGTCCATATTGCGCTTGAGGTCGGACATCCTGTCCTCGCTTGAAGCCTTGAATCTTGAGAGCATGTCTTCAAAGCTGGCGTTAGTAGCGGTAGACCTTGGCTCATATGCGTACTGAATAGCCTCGATGTCTGGCGGTTCTTTTTTTGCCGGCTGCTTTTTCGGCTGCTGACGCTTAGGATACGTCGTAAACTCCTTATCCTTGCCGGAGTAGTCGCCATGCCTTTCCGCGCGTCCCCCCTTGAAGTCCTTTTCCCTGTACGGCGCAGGCTCTGCCTTTTTTATCGAAAGGGCTATTTTGCCGTCCTCCGAAATGGAAAGTACCTTAACCTTTACCGTCTGTCCAACCTTAAGAAAGTTGTTTATATCATCAACGTAAGTATTGGATACTTCGGAAATATGTACCATTCCACTCTTGCCCTCGCCCAGGTCAACAAACGCGCCAAACTTTAATATCCCCGTTACCTTGCCTTCTACAATGCTTTCCCTCTCAAGCTGCATAAAAGTTTTCTTTTTCCTCTTTCACATCGTATTCCGTATAAACAATGGCGCAATTATTCCAAATTGTTCTTTGGATAGAACCTTGTCTCCCTCGGATATGCGTATCCCCGCGCGATGGCAGCGGACAGCATATACTCCTCCTCATCGTTGTCCGCAAGAAGCCTTGAGTACTCGTCGTTTTCCATTTGCGCCTCGGCAATCTCCTGCTTAAGCCTTTCTATGGACGACTCCTGCTCCGCGATATCCGCCTGTGTTGAAACTATTACGCCTACAGAATAAACAAGCAGGACCGAAAACGCCGCAAGCTTTAAAAAGTCAAAAAAATGCGAGCGGTGCTTTTTTAAGCGCCTTGATTTTTTCCGCCTGACGCCGCGCTCTGCAGTCTGGCTGCGCTGCGCAGTCTGCTCTTCGGCGGCTTTATCCACTGCTTTTTTCACGGCTGCTTCAGTCCTCCTTTGCTTAGTCTATAAATATACAAAATATATTATACATCATTATCCTTTGTCTGTGCAAGTGTTTTTTTATAATTTTTTTCTACGCGTTTAAAAACCGTTAGTCCGCACAAATATTTCGTCAGCTTTTTTAGTAATGTTAACAATGGATGAAATAATTTTTTTAACATTCCAAATACAGTGCTGAGTATCCCGCAGATGATCCTGCCCAGGCTTATAAGATACAATACGAACCCCGCCGCCATTCCCACAAGCACAAACAGTCTCGGCATTCCCTCAAGCAGCTCTACGCAGAAAATATAATACACCGCACCGAAGAAAAGTGTAAAAACCGCGTCCTCCACTGCGACCGCCGCGCGGCAATGCCTTACGCTCAGCCTGAGCGCTCTGAGAACATCATAGACTGAGCCTAAAACAACGCCAGTCATGAAGGCGTACGCCAAAAGCGCCGCCTCCCTTCCCGTTCCCAGAAACAAATCTGTTTCAACCGTGCCCGTTCCAATAACGATATTCACAGCCGCACCGTTCATCTTGATATTTTACCCCACAGCGACGGCTTTTTTGTTCTATCCTTGTCGCCGTAGACAAGGGATTTTACCTCTCCGGAAATCATGATGTCGCCGGTATCAAGGCTCATGTTATCTACATGCAGTCCCTTTCCTCTCACCATCAGTTCTCCAAGGCTGGTGTAAAGCGATATTTCCGTATCGTTAAAGCTTTCTACATCCGTTACTCCGGACATCGACAGCCTCTGTCTGTCCTCAAGTATTACATTGTGTCTTTTAATTACAGCCGGCTGTTCCTGAGTCGTACCCATTGTGCCCACTCTCCTTAAGCATTTCTCATATATGATTTTATGAGAACGCTAGCGCGGCTATTCATATATAAAAATCAAAAAGCAGCCGCCGAAAATACGGCTGCTGCTTTTCATGCGGCGCTTTACTCGTCGTTTTCCTCTATCATTGTGTTAAGCTCTTCTATGTAGTAATCTATCTGATCTGTATAAGTTTCCTTTAGCTGCGCCCACGTTGTTGGGTTGGAGCCGGTAGTTCCGACTATACAGTTGTTTACAGCCGTTGCAAGCTGCTGCTGGCATCCAGACGAGAAGTTTACTATCGGATTATCCTTTGCAAGCTGCTGGCAAATGTCGTTCATTTCAAGCATTTCGTCAGTCCACAGGTATATCTCCTTGAGCTGCCTTGTGTCTATGTCTATTACGGTAGGGTCTATTATCTTAAACCTCTCGCACATGGATAACAGCACAACGCCGTCGGGATTAGACGCGCCGCTTATTATGTGGTAGCCGACAGGCTGCCCGCCAAGATAATAATTTCCGTCTCCATTTGCATCACGCGGGATAGGCACAAACATAAGCTCACCGTTAGAGATATCGCCCCATATCGCGCTCATCTCATCCACAGGACCTGTAAACGCCCACTTTTCTCTAAGCCAGAACAGGCAAAGACCCTCTTTTATGCCGATACCGTCGTAATCCGCGCCTCTCATAACCTGCGGACTTACGCAGTCGTCCCTATTGAGGTCGTATATTACGGTTTGCACGCTTTCAAGCTGCGGAGCGTCGATATTTGAAATGAACTTGCCATCGTCGTCTATCGCTATGACCGTGACCCCGGTAGAGTTAACAAGCGCACTCTGCCACGACCAGCCGTCAAGCGCGTATCTATTTTCGTCGGGATCGGAAAAAGTGACGCACATGTCATAGAACACATCCCAAGTCCACTCGTCGTTCATAAACAGCTCAGCAGGGTCGTCAAAGCCCCATTCCTCAATTACCCTGCGGTTATAGGCGCAGACGTTGGTTGCCTTAACATCGGTGCAGATTATCCACGCCTCGCCGTTCATGGAAAAGTATCTGTCTACAAACTCTGCGTTCCCGCTCCACAGGGGGTCGGTATAATCTATGTAGTCGTCTACCGGCACAAACATTCCCTTAAGGCATTTTTCGGGGAAAGTGTTTACCGAACAAGTTGTAAAATCAGGTGGAGTCGCCGAAACAACAAGTGCCGCAAGATCGTCGAACCTCGAACCGTACGTGGTCTGTATCCACTCTACTTCGCTGCCGTACTTCTGGCTAAATGTCCAGTAGCCGGTGTTGATTATCTCATCCTCAGAATAATTGTGAAAGCTATCTACCCAGTGGTGAAACTTTACGGTTGTTCCCGCTCCCGCCGCCTCCTCCACGTCTGGAAGGACAATTCCGGCCGCCGCTAAAATAGCGTTGGAGTCCTCGGTGGAAAGGGTCAGCTGAACTATTTCCCTGTCGCTTCTGCCGCAGCCTACTAATACGATTATCATAAGTGCTGCCAGCAAAACAGACACAGCCTTTTTAAGCATACTATTTCCTCCTCAATATAAGCTTTTTAAAGCTCATTTAATAATATTAATTATACCATTAATTTTTTATAATTAAAATGCGCTTTTTAGCCATAATGAGTTTATAGTTTTTGTTTAAAATTCATATAATCATTGATATATCATACTATTTACCGACATCATATGCGTGAATAATTAAAATTACGCCTTATTTTTGAACCCATACGAAAAAGGCTCCGCCTGGCAATCAGGCAGAGCCTTTTATATCAAATATTATTTTTGCGTATCAGTTTCTTGATAGCCTGTAGGTGAGCGTCCATGTTGAAGAGCCGAGATACTTGTTGTCACAGGTATATCTAGAGGTTATGTCCTTAAGGATATCGCTGTTGTAGTTGGCTCTTGTGTACTTTGAAGAGAACTCCTGATACAGGCTGGAGGATGAGAACTTGATGCGGACGTATTCGTAGCTTCCGCCGCCGTTTACCGCATCCTCGGTGGCCTGACGGATAATGTCCTCCGCCTCGCTCATGCTTGTGGCGTAGTAACCGTTTACATAGTGCCAGTTATAGGTGAGAGAATTCGCCTTCGGCTCGTCAAAGAACCTCATATCGTAAACCTCAGCGTGAGAACGCTCCATAAACTCGTCCGTTACGAGGAAGTAATCGTAATAAACAAGGTTCGGGTCGTCCGCAGTAGGAGATATCGGGTCATCCCAGGTCGGGTCGATATTATACCAGTTAGAACCTATTTTTACCTTTACCCAGATATGCTTGGCAGCAGATCCTATGCCTACGCCGAAGGTAACGTCATAACCCGCCTTTGAAAGAAGGTAAAACATTCCCTTTGCGTAACCAAGACATGTAGGTCTACCTTCAACTATGGATCCGTATGCATTGGTAGCGTGAGGCCCACCTATGCTGTTAGCGTCCGGTACGCTCTTTAAAATAAGCCAATCGTGCAAATACTTAATCTTCTGATAATCCGACCATGAGCTTCCAAGCTGGGACAAAACGCTGTTTGTGCTCGCCCTCAGCTGTGCAACCATCGCGTCCGCCTCTTCCTTCGTGTTTACATAGTAGGAAACGTTCACGCTCTTGAGTATTCCGCTTCCGGGATATACATCTACGCTCTCAACGCGGTTCACATAACAATACTCAACAGCTATAAGAGGAAGGATGAGTTGAGCAAAGTCCTCCGCTTCATCTTTTGTAATAACCGGCTCAACGAGGATTTCCGTCTCAAGATTCTGCATTCCCTCGGCAATCTGATTGATTACGGTTATGTACCTCTGGTCATTCATAAGCGATAGCATATACTCCCAGCCGTTGTCCTCTGCCCAGTCGCCGTAGTCTACCGTTCCGCTGGGGATAATAATATCATCGTCGTCAACTATTATTACCTCGTCGTCATCGCCGCTTCCGCCGGTAGTGACCGTTGTAGTCGCGCCGTCGGGACGTGTCGAAGAAAGATACGCGTTGCTGACATATCCGACCTTGCCGTCAAGGTCTATTCTGTACCAGCCGGTGGACGCGCGCCCGGTAACTACCGCAGCGTCTCCGCGCTGAAGTCCGCCAATTCTGTCGTAATCAGCGGACGGACCGCTTCTTACGTTTACAGCGTCGGTAGCGTACATGGTCGCAGACATTTCCTCAACCGTAAAGCCTGCCGACGAAGCCGTAGTAGTGGTCGCAGGGTTAGAGGTTGAGGGAGTCGTCGTAGTTGCCGGCGGATTTGTGGTTACTGGAGCCGTAGTAGTACCGGAAGCCACGGTATTGTCAGGAACCTGAGTGACGTCCGGCGCACTTGTCGCGGGCGCGTCCGTAGGCTCGGTAACAGCCGGCGTTCCGGACTGCTCCGGATCCTCGACCGTCTGTCCGCAGGCGGCGAGCATTGTAACAGTCATGACCGCGGCAAGGACAAACGACAATATCCTTTTGAACTTATTCATCTTCATTCCTCCGATATATTATTCTGGGTAACTAAGAGTAATGGTCAGGGTTCCGATATCCTCGTTAAGGCTCTTCAGCCAGCTCGTGCTTATGATATCCGTTCCCGCCTCTTCGTTCGCCTGTTCGATAATGTCCTGAATCCTGTTGTCGCCTAAAGGACCGGATGAAAGCTCGTTATAAGCCTCGGCGAGAGCCTCTCCCGAGTCAAACCTGAGGTAGAGGTACTTCCTTCCGTCCTTTGCAGCCTCTATCGCCTGCTCAAGAAGTATATCATACGCCTGATCTGTGTTCTCGGCGTAATATCCGACCATCTTATGGAAATTCATGTCCATTGAATCCGCTACCGGCGGATCGTAGTATATACTGTCATACTTTTTGGCATGATCCCTCAAAAGCATCTCATCGCTTATCAGCAGGTAATCATATCCGATATAATCGGGATCGTCTTTATTCTGCGGGTCGTCCCACGTCGGGTCTATTACATACCAGTGACCGTCCTCGCACTTGACATAATTCCACTTGTGCTTTACTGTGACGTCGTTGCCCTCTCCCGTAGCGTACGCTGTTTCAAAGCCAGCCCTCGTCAAAAGCAGATGCATAGCGTCCGCATATCCCTGGCAGGTGGCTATGCCCTCGACTATAGCGCCGTATGCGGAAAACGGGCTTACGGCGTCCTCACCGTAGTCGCAATTGAGGACAAGGTAATCATGCAGGTATCTTATCCTGTTAAACTCGCTGTCTGTCGGCGCCCCGCTTATGATTTCCTGAAGCTTTGCCCCAAGCTCCTCGCAGCGAGCAAACGCTTCCGATTCATAGTTTATAAGGTAATTTATCGTCAGTCCCTTTACAATGCCGTTTTCATCTATATGAAGCTTGAACTGGTTGCTTGCATAGGTATAAAACATCGAGCAGTTAGATACAAGCTCCAAAAAGCTCTCCGCCTCGTCCCTTGGGAATCCAACAGTCAAGGGGCAGTATATCTGAACATTCTTAATTGCATTCATGACCTCTCCGAGGTTCATCCTTGCGTCCTCGTCAAGCCTGTCCCAAATATATCCTATTCCGTTGTCGTCTATAAACGACGAGTCAAATTCATATGCCCAGTCTGCGGGAACGCTGTCGCCGGTTTCTCCGGTATCCGTGCTCTGCGATGTATCGCCTGTATTTTCTACATTTTCCGTCACCGAAGTGCCGGCACTCTGCTGGGGGTCTGCGGTATCGTCGATGTCCGAACATGCACATAGACCAAAAGCCATTGCACCCGCAAGAAGTATGGATATCAGTTTCTTTATTTTTATCATCAATTAATCCTTTCCACCTTCAGTTTTATGGTCAAGCCGCATTAAATCTCTATACATAATTTAAAACAAAACAGGTCCATGTTTCATTGCGCCATTTTATAATAAACCTTAATCGCTTTTATGTCAACTGCATGGAGCTTATTTTAACATGAATTTTTGCGTTTAATATTATGACAACTTATCCGTAATATACCTTATAGTCTCGGCGAGCGCGGCGGTAGGCCGTTCAAATTCGACGCTGTCTATATATACTATCTCGGGGCTTCCGCCGACCGCGTCCTCCACGGCGTCTATGCCCGCGGACGACATATTAACAAACACTACGTCCGGCTCTATTTCTCCCAGCTCCTCCTCGCTGACAAAATGCCCGTCCCTTCCGTCAAACAGGTTCGTTCCGTAAACGTCAAGCATATCGGTTTGCAGATCGCCGCCCGACGACACGATAAACACGCCGTCGCTCACACCGTTCACGGCGATATAGCTAAGCCCGAGACCAAGCTCCTGCGCCTCGACCATAGCCCCGTCTATTTCGGAAAGAGCCTCAAGAGCCACGCCCTGAGAGTCTATATTGCCGTAAAAAATGAGTGCAAGGTTTATATACTGCTCGCACAGATATGCAAAGCTTGTCGGGACTGCAAGCCTGAGAGCGCGTATTCCCGACTGCTCAAGGCGTATGACGTCAGCGGAGGCGAGCGGGGACTGGGTTATCAAAAGCTCCGGCGCAAGCTCTATTATTGCGTCTATATCGGGAAACGCCGGACTTCCTATCACGCTCACATCCGCCGACGGTTTTTCGCAGTAGCTGCTCACTCCGACGATCCTGTCCGCGAGCCCCAAATCGCACAGGGCGCTCGTTATCGCAGGTGAGAGCGACGCCACGGTGCCCGGCGAACTGTCAAAGCTCTCGTTTTCAAAGCTGACGGGGTACGGCTGCCTTTCGGGCGGCGCGTCGGTAATCGGCGGCTCGCTGACGCTCTGCTCAGGGTCTATGGTGCTGCACGACGTAACCGCAAATGTGATAACACTCAAAACCAAAACAAAAATCAAAGCTCTTTTTTTCATCGGAAACCTCAAATATCCTCTAGAGAAAGCGTCGCGGCGGCGTTCAGGCTACCGCTTGCCCTCTTTCCTGCCGCAAAGTCATAATAACCCTGCGCTCCTATCATCGCGGCGTTGTCCCCGCAATATTTAAATTCCGGCAGATAAAGCGCATACCCGCGCTTATCGCACTCGCGCTTTACCTTCGACCGCACTCCGGTGTTTGCCGAAACCCCTCCAGCCACCGCTATCTTATTATACCCGAGCGCCTCGGCTGCAAGCATCAGCTTTTCGGAAAGGATATCGCACACGGTCTTTTGAAAAGACGCCGCCACGTCGTTTATATCAAGCTCCTGACCCCTTTGCGAGGCGTTGTGCACAAGGTTTATGACGGCAGTTTTAAGTCCCGAAAAGGAAAAATCATATTCGTTTCCCTCAAGCCTTGGGTGAGGGAAGCGGTATGCGGTTTTTGATCCCTTTTTCGCCGCCTCGTCTATATACTTCCCGCCGGGATATTCAAACCCGAGCGTCCTTGCAACCTTGTCAAAGCATTCGCCCGCAGCGTCGTCGCGGGTCCTTCCTATGATTTTAAACCCGGTATGGGTCTTGACCTCCACCAGATGGGTGTGCCCGCCGCTGACGACAAGACACAGATACGGCGGCTCAAGCTCGGGATGGCTTATGTAATTCGCGGCTATGTGACCGGCTATATGGTGGACAGGCACAAGCGGCTTTCCGCTTGCAAACGCCAGCCCCTTGGCGTAGCTGACGCCGACCAGAAGCGCCCCTATCAGCCCGGGAGCGTATGTGACCGCAACGGCGTCTATGCCGTCCATACCGACGCGCGCGTCCTCAAGCGCCTTATCCACTACGCCGCAGATATTTTCTGCGTGCCGCCTTGAGGCGATTTCCGGGACAACCCCGCCGTACAGCCTCTGTTCGTCCACCTGCGACGCTATGACGTTTGACAAAACCGTCCTGCCGTCCTCCACGACGGCCGCCGCAGTTTCGTCGCAGGAGCTTTCTATTGCTAATATCCTCATTTTATTACCTCGTGTTTTTTACTTGCAGCGGTTGCAATCCTCAGCATTATCACAGCGTCCTCCGACGGATCATCGTAGTAGTCTTTTCTTATGCCTATCTCGGAGAAGCCCGCGCTTTTATACAGCGCCCTTGCGGGCAGGTTTGATTCGCGCACCTCTAAAAAAACTCTGTCAAAGCTGCCCGAAAGCGCGTGACCTAACAGCCTTGAAGCTATTTTCAGCCTTCTGAAGCGCGGCGCGACGGCAATGCTGTCCACCGACGCTTCGCTCAGCGCGGTGACGGTTATATACCCGGCGATCTCATTGTCCCAAAGCGCCGTAAGGTTCACAAACGCGCCGTTTGTAAGCCGGTAGTAAAAGTCCTCGCGGCTCCACGCTTCACCGCCGAAGCACTCTCTTTCTATTTGGGTTATTTCCGGCAGGTCGCTTTCCTGCATTTTTCTTATAGTAAGCATATCCGGCGCGCTAATCCTCCCCGGAATTTACAAGGGCGGTGTAAAGCTCGCTCTTTGAAAAGCCTGTTGTCCTTGCTATCTCGCGGCAGGCGTCCGCCCCGCGCATTCCCTTTGCAACAAGTTCGTTTACCCTTTCAAGGGCCTGCTCTATTGTGAGCTCCTCTTCCTTTTCCTGACGATTGCCCTCCACCACGAGCACATACTCGCCCCTGGGCTGGTTATTTTCGCCGTAAAGAGATACAGCCTCGGAAATGGTGGTGCGTATTATCTGTTCGTGAAGCTTTGTAAGCTCCCGACATACAGCAATTCTCCTGTCGCCGAAAAACCTCAGCAAATCGTCAAGAGTCGCCGTAAGCTTATGCGGAGCTTCATAGAATATAAGCGTCCTCTGCTCTTTAGCGCAGGCGGCAAGCGTCTCGTATCTCGATCGCTTGGACACAGATAAAAATCCCTCGAACACAAATTTCGACGTGTCAAGCCCGCTTACAGCCAGCGCCGATATCAGCGCGCTCGGTCCGGGGACCACCTCTACCGGCACGCCGTTTTCGGCGCAAAGCCGCACAAGATCCTCCCCGGGGTCGGAGATGCAGGGCATTCCGGCGTCGGTAATCACGGCGCAGCTCTCGCCGGAAAGTATTCTTTTTATTATGCTTTCGCCTGCGTACTTGTGGTTGTGCTCGTGATAGCTGACCATCGGCTTTTTTATGCCGAGGTAGTTCAAAAGCCTCAGCGACACCCTCGTGTCCTCCGCGGCGATAAAGTCCGCCTCGCCGAGCACCTTAACCGCGCGATATGTTATGTCGCCGAGATTGCCAATAGGCGTTCCGACTACATACAGCCTGCTTGCCATAATCATTCTCCCAGATCAAATAATGCCGTATATCCTCTTCATTTCGGGGGAGTACGGCTCGCCGTTTTTCCCCTTTATATAAAGGGGCTTTTCCATTTTTAAATATTTCGACCCGCCCAGCCTGCCCTCGACAAGTATCAGCCAGGGGTCGCTGTCCCTGTCCTTCTGAACGGGGCGAAGCCGCTTCGGCTCTATTTTGTTCTCGCGCATTGCGCATATCACGTCCGCAAGCCTTTCCGGGCGGTTGCACACGCACAGCCTTCCGCCGTACCTAAGCGACCTTTTTGCCGCCGCGCACACGTCGTATATCGTGCACATTATCTCATGCCGCGCTATGCTTACGGCGCTGTCCGCGTTTTTAAAGCCGGTGTTGTCTATCTTGTAAGGCGGGTTGCAGGTGATAAGGTCGAGCGGTTCACCGCACCGCCAGTCTTTAACGTCCGCCAAAACGGGGATTATCCCGCCGGCGTCCGCCCCGTCCGCAAGCGACGCTTCCTTCGAGCGCTCAAGCTGGATATACGCCTTTTTTTGAAGCTCCACCGCATAAACAGCCGCGGGGTGAAAGTTTCTTGCCATTAAAAGAGCTACTATACCGTTGCCGGAGCAGAGGTCGCACACCTTGTCCTTTCTTCTCGGCGCGGCAAAATCCGCAAGCAAAAACGCATCGGTCCCGAACCTGTGCTCGCGCGAAACGCACACCTTATAGCCGTTTCCCAGCTCCTCAAGGCTGAACTCAGACAAATTGGTCTTATCAAATACCGCGCTCACATCCACAGTCTCCTTTGCCATACGCCTACGCATCATACAAAGCGCTGTCCCCGCATGACGCGCATGCCTCGTCAGCCATTTTTACAAGCTCGTCCATGCTTTTAAGGCTTCCCGCCCTTGCGCGAAAGCCCGCCGCCCCCTTGAGCCCCTTAAAGTACCACGCGACGTTTTTTCTCGCTTCGCGAATCCCTACGTCCTCGCCCTTAAGCTCGACAAGAAGGCGCACATGCCGAAGCATTATGTCCATGCGCTCGCGCAGCGGCGGATCGTCAAGCAAAGTCCCGTCCTTAAGATATGCCGATATCTGCGCGAACACCCAGGGTCTGCCGTAGCTCGCCCTTGCGAGCGAACAGAGGTCGCAGCCGGTCTCGCTGTACATTCTCGCGCAGTCGGCGGCGCTTTGGATATCGCCATTTCCGATAACGGGAACGCTGACCGCCTCTTTTACCGCTTTTATAACGCTCCAGTCGGCTTTTCCAGAGTACATCTGCCTGCGCGTCCTGGGATGAACGGCTATCGCAGCTGCTCCCGCCTTCTCCATAAGACCGGCAAACTCCACGGCGTTGATGCTCCTGTCGTCCCAGCCGGAGCGTATTTTTACCGTTACCGGGCAGTTTGCCTCCGAAACCGCCGCCCTCACTATATCAAAGGCAAGCTGCGGGGTCTTCATAAGCGCGCTGCCGCCGCCCGGGTTTACCACCTTCGGCACGGGGCATCCCATGTTAATGTCTATGATATCGGGCTTAAAGCCGTTCACTATCTTTACGGCCTTTGCAATATACTCCGGCTCCTCACCGAAAAGCTGAACGGCATAGGGACGCTCGCAATCCGTCACCATGCAAAGCTCTGCGGTCTTAGCGGAGGAGTAGCAAAGCCCCTTTGCCGAAACCATCTCGCTTGTGAGCATACACGCGCCAAAGCTCTTGCACATAGTCCTGTACGCCCTATCCGCAACCGACGCCATCGGCGAAAGCGCGCAGGTCTTTTCTATCCTCACGCCGCCTATCGTTATAAACTCCATTTATCCACCTTAAAAACAATAATACGAAATATATTATATCACACCGTTTTTATTTTGAACAGTGGCAAAGCGCAATTTTATTATGCCGGCTTGCCTCGCGGAAAAAAAGTGGTATACTATATTTGATATTATAATTCTAAAAATTCAGGGTGGACTTATGCGTATTCTTGCTATAGACGGAAACTCGGTGCTAAACCGCGCGTTTTACGGAATAAAGCTCCTCACTACCTCGAAGGGATTTTACACAAACGCGATTACCGGATTTATGAATATACTTTTGAAGGAGCTGGACATCGTCGGACCTGACTGCGCCGCGGTGGCGTTCGATTTGAAAGCTCCGACCTTCCGGCATGTCAAGTGCAGCTTTTACAAGGCGAACCGCCACGGAATGCCGGACGAGCTTGCCATGCAGCTTCCGAAGGTAAAGGAGATTCTTTTAGCCATGGGCGTGCCGGTGCTCGAGCTGGAGGGCTACGAGGCAGACGATATTTTAGGCTCCGTTTCAAAGCTGTTTGAGGACAGCGGGAACGAGTGCTTCATTCTCTCGGGCGACAGGGACACCCTGCAGCTTATAAGGGACAGGGTGACGGTCAGACTTGTCACAAACCGTGAGACTATAAGCTACGACCGCGAAAGATTTTTAGCCGACTACGGGGTAGAACCGGTAAATTTAATAGATATAAAGGCGCTGATGGGGGACAGCTCGGACAATATCCCGGGAGTTCCGGGAATAGGCGAAAAAACCGCTCTCAGCCTTATAAAAGAATACACTACTGTTGAAAACCTCTATAGCTGCCTTGAGAGCGCAAAGCTTACCCCAAGCGTGAGGGCAAAGCTTGAGGCGGGAAAAGACTCCGCCTTTGAGAGCAAGTGGCTTGCGACAATCGTCCGCGATGCGCCCGTCCCCGGGGAGCTTTCAGACTACGCTTTTTCACAAAGAGACGATAAAAGGCTCTACTCGCTCCTTAACGAGCTTGAGATGTACCGGCTGATAGACAAGCTGGGGCTTAAAGCGCCGGCTGAGGAAAACGAGCCCCAGACCGTTTGCGACAGCTATGAGACGGCTGCTCTTACGCAGGAGGCTGTGGAAAAAACGGCTGGCAAAAAAAGCGAGTTTGTTTTAAGCGGCGGCGAGCTTTTTGTCCACTGCGAAAAAACGGTGTATGTCACCTGCGACAGGGAGCTTATTCTGTCATATTTTGAATCTATGTCCGAAAAGGTCGCGTTTGAAGCAAAAAGCGCCTATAAATTCGCGTTTGAAAACAAAAGAAGCCTTGAAAACCTCGAGTTTTCCTGCGACCTCGCGGGATATCTTTTAAACTCGCAGGCAAGCGATTACACTCCGGAAAACCTCTGCTCCGCATACGGCGTCGCGTACAGCGCGGACGAAAAATTCGGCGCGCTTTTAAGCCTTGGGCGGCTTCGCGACGCGCTCGACTCTCAGCTTGCGGCGACAGGGATGAGCTCTTTATACCGCGACATAGAGCTTCCTCTGTGCGAGGTGCTCGCGTCTATGGAGGTAATAGGCGTAAAGGTAGATGCCGAAGGAATAAAGGAATTCGGCAAAGGGCTTGACGGCGACATTGCAAAGCTCAGGCAGGAGATTTACAAGCTGGCGGGGCATGAATTCAACATTTCCTCCCCGAAGCAGCTCGGAACGGTCCTGTTTGAGGAGCTGGGGCTTCCGGCAGGAAAAAAGACCAAGAGCGGCTACTCCACCGGCGCGGAAATACTCGAGGGGCTTATAAGCTTCCACCCTATAATAGGGCTTATCCTTGAGTACCGAACGCTTACAAAGCTCAAATCCACCTATGTTGACGGACTTTTAGAGGTAGTATGCCCGGACGGCAGGGTAAGAAGCGAGTTCAAGCAGACCGAAACAAGGACCGGGCGAATATCCTCGGCAAACCCGAATATGCAGAACATCCCGGTAAGAAAGGAAATCGGCAGCAGGATGCGCAAATTCTTTGTGGCGGACGACGGCTGCACTCTTTTGGACGCGGACTACTCTCAGATCGAGCTTAGGGTATTGGCGTCGATGTGCGGGGATGAAAACATGCGCTCGACCTTCCTCTCGGGCACGGATATACACACAAGAACAGCCTCACAGGTGTTCGGAGTGCCGCCGGAAATGGTGGATCACGATATGAGACGCGCCGCCAAGGCGGTAAACTTTGGAATTATATATGGAATAGGAGCGTTTTCCCTCTCAAAAGACATTAACGTGTCGGTGGCGCAGGCGGACAGGTATATAAAATCATATCTCGCGGGCTTTCCGGCTGTAGACAAATTTATGAAGGACACCGTAAGCTTTGCTGAAAAAAACGGGTATGTCACAACGCTCTTCGGAAGAAGGCGGTATATCCCTGAGCTCAAAAGCTCCAACAAGAACCTTCAGGCGTTCGGCAGGCGAGCCGCTATGAACGCCCCCATACAGGGCACTGCCGCCGACATCATAAAGATAGCGATGGTAAAGGTGTACAGGCGATTGAAAAAAGAAGCGCTCGACGCAAGGCTTATTTTGCAGGTTCACGACGAGCTTATCGTAGAGGCTGCAAGCGGATGCGCCGAAAAAGCCGCGCAGATACTGGCAGAAGAGATGAAAAACGCCGTCAGCCTCAGCGTTCCTCTTACAGCGGAGGTGAACTCGGGGCAAAGCTGGTACGACGCGAAGGACTGACATATAGACAGGCAGAAGGGAATAAAATGGAAAAATACATTCTTTTTGATCTCGACGGAACATTGACAGATTCCGCGCCGGGAATAATAAACTCGGTAATATACGCGGCAAAAAAGCTGGGATTTCCCGAGCCGGATGCTAAAACGCTCAAAAAATTCATGGGACCTCCGCTGGCGTATTCCTTTGAGCGCTTTGCAGGGCTTTCGGGAGAACGCATCGACGAAGCCGTGAGGGCGTACAGGGAGTATTTTGCCGACCGCGGGATATTTGAAAACAGCGTATTCCCGGGCATCCCCGAAGCGCTCGACGCGCTCAAAGGCAGCGGGGCGCGGCTTGCGGTCGCTACATCAAAGCCCGAAGCCTTCGCCGTAAGGATCTTAGATCGGTTTATGCTCTCAAAATATTTCGACGCTGTATGCGGCGTCCCGCTTAACAGCTCCACTGTGACTAAATCTGAGGTTATTTCGCGGAGTCTTGATGTCCTCGACGTGCGTATAAAAAGCGGCGCGCTTATGGTGGGGGACCGCAGCTATGACGTCGCCGGGGCTCACCAAAACGGCATTAAGTGCGTAGGAGTAAGCTATGGCTACGGGGGAATCGAGGAGCTTAAGGAAGCCGGCGCGGATTTTATCGCCATAAGCCCAGCGGATATGGCGGACAAAATACTCGACATTTGATTGCATCCCGTAAAAATAAAAGCAGTTCATACTGAACTGCTTTTTACTAATAGCTAATAGCTTCTTATCATCCTGCCAAACCGCCTCATTGCCTCTTTTGCAGCGGCAATGCGTCCCACCTCGGCAAGATAAATATCGCTGCCCCAGCCCGTGCGCGGGAAAATTTCCTTCGCCGTTCCCTCGCGGCAGTCATATGCGGACAGCTCCCGCTCGAGCTCAGATATCCTGACGCAGGATCTCCTTATATCAGCCAGCACGCCGGAGCGCACCAGCACATCCCTTACAAACTCAACACAGGTAAACGCCCTCTCGCTTTCAAGCCTCCTGCCCAAAACATAGCTCGCGGCAGAGCCGTAATTATATACGTATGCTTCGGGGTTGCGCTGCATTTTCGCTATGTAGGCAGCCAAAAGCGCATAGGTGTTGTCGCTCACGTCTATTTCCACCGCCTTGACAAAGCACCGATTGCTCAAAAGGTATCTGTTCGGCGATTCCTCTACATACCCTCCCACCAGAGGGTGATTTAAGTATATCCTTGAAAATGAACAGAGCGTTTTAAGCCCGTCAAGAGATATTGCAACATGATTGTATCGGTTGTGGGTTATCAGCCTTATCAATCTGCCTACCCGAAGGTCAGTCTTGGCAAAAACTACATATATGCTTTTCATGTGTCCTCCAAATCTGAGGCATATACATAGCATGTGCAGTTATAACTTACATCTGTGGATATGCTATCATTTTCGCCTCAAGATAGTATCTCTTGTCCTGCGCATGACCCATTGAAAACGTCTTTCTGGGAAGCGCGCCGTCCGAAACGACCGCTTCGAAAAGCTCGCTCTTTTTCATCGGCTCAAGGATAAATCCGACCGAGCTGTCCTTTTGCGCAAGCCGTTTTACAACGTCCTCGCCGTGAATATAGTCTATTTTAGCGCCGCTGTGGGATATATGTTCGTCTAAAACCGCCTGAAGGCTTCCCACCGCAAGCTTTGAAAGCGGATTGTGGACATACATTGTCCTCTCTCCTTCGCTCCACACAAGCTTTATCTTCTGATTGGATTCCTTCTCGGATAGCCCGAGCCCTTCGGTAATGACTTTTATAAGGCCACGGACGTCCGCGCCGCTAACTATCCTGTGAATTGCCTCGAATTCCAGCGCGGGCGAGTGCAGGTTTACTATCTCGCAAAGCGCGTATCTCGCGGGGTGGCGGCTGTAATCTGCGCCCGGGTTTTTGCGCTTAATCGCCTCGTAGTGCTCCTTTGCGGTGGCAAGGGAATGGTTTCCGTCGCCCATGGCAAAAAGCATCTGCATTTTTTCGGCAAGCCTTGAAAGCGCGAAATCGACCTCGGCTATCTCGGATTTGCCCATAAGATATCCCGATATGCTCCCTCCGCCCTGCATAAGCTCGCAGCTGTAAAGCTTTTTAAGGCTCTTTTTTGCCATCGGCTCTATTACTGTGCGGTCGAAGTCGTCAATCAGAATCATAATGTGCGGAAGCTCTATCTCCGCGTTTTCCCTTATTTTAAGCCTCGGAGGGATACGCTCGGCAACGGTCGCCTCGGTTGCCCTTATCTGCGAGGACGAGCCTGCGCGATAATCGTAGCATTCAAGGTCCACCGCTCCCACAATGCCTTCTCTGAGCCTGCCGTCGGACTGTATGCGCCTTACGTATACCATGGCGTCGGGGTATTTTGTGAACAGCCCATTATTAAGATATTCGCGAATATTTGAATTTATCTGGGATATTCTTTTGTCGACGTCCGGCTTGTCAAGATAAAGCTCCGGCAGCACAAGCCGCAGGGTAGAAGGGCTTGAGCCAACTATCCTTTCGGTCTCCTGCCAGTACTCCGGCTCGGAGGTAAACTGGTCGCACGCTACAACCGGCCATTTTGACATGTCAGATACATTTGGCAAAAGTATGTCCGCAGACCTGAACGCCGTGTGAAATTCCATCTAACGATACTCTCCTACTGATTTTTTCTTCCGGCAGCCTACCTGCCGCAGCACTTTTTATATTTCTTGCCGCTTCCGCATGGGCATGGGTCGTTCCTTCCGACCTTTGCGCCGGTTTTTCTGGTCTGCGAAACCGTGCCGTCCGAGCCGGTGGGCTCAGCCTTTAAAACCTGCTTTCGCTCTATCGGTCTGTCCTTCCTGAGGTGAGTGTTATAAAGGATCCTGATGGTGTCCTCGCATATCGACTCTACCATTGCGTCGAACATTTCAAAGCCCTCCATCCGGTACGCCACAACAGGGTCGTGGCTGCCGTAGGACCGAAGCGATATTCCGCGCTTGAGCTCATCCATATCGTCTATATGCTGCATCCACTTCCTGTCTACAACCTGCAAAAGGGCGACTCTTTCCACCTCGCGAAGTATCGGCGGCGTGAGCTCGGCTTCCTTTTCATCGTATCTCTTGAGCGCAGCCTCGGTGGTCATCCTTATAATATCGTTTTTATCGATATTGTTCAGCTCTGCGGTAGTGAAGTTGAAGTCGTTTTCAATTGTAAACAGACCGGCGAAGTGTTCCCTGAGACCGGCGAAATTCCAGTTTTCCTCCTCGTCTCCCACAAGATAAGAATTTACGCTGTTTGACACAAAGTCCTTTATCATCTTAAGGATGTACTCGTGGATATCCTCGCCCTCGAGCACCTTTGAGCGCTGGGCGTAAATTATCTCTCTCTGGGCGTTCATTACGTCGTCGTAGTTGAGGACGTTCTTGCGTATATTAAAGTTCCTGCTCTCAACCTTGCGCTGGGACTGTTCTATAACGCTTGTCAGCATCTTCGACTCTATCGGGGTGTTCTCATCGACCTTTAGCGTATTCATCATCGCGCTTATCCTGTCGCCCCCGAACAGCCTCATCAAATCGTCCTCAAGCGAGAGATAGAAGCGGCTCTCGCCCTCGTCTCCCTGACGGCCCGCCCTTCCTCTGAGCTGGTTGTCTATGCGCCTCGATTCGTGACGCTCCGTGCCTATGATGAAAAGTCCTCCCGCCTGCTTCACCTTGAGCGCTTTTTCGGCAGTTATGACGGAGTACTTTTCCATAAGCTCCCTGTATTTTTTCCTGCCGGCAAGTATTACTTCGTCATTCGTCTCGGAAAAGCCGGTTATATCGTATATCTGCTCCTCGGTGTAGCCCTCCTTTACAAGGTCGCCCTTTGCCAGAAATTCGGCGTTTCCTCCGAGCATGATGTCGGTGCCTCGTCCCGCCATGTTGGTGGCAATGGTAACGGCTCCGAGCTGTCCCGCCTGAGCTACTATCTGCGCCTCGCGCTCATGGTGCTTGGCGTTTAAGACCTCGTGCTCAATGCCCCGGCGGCGAAGCATTGAAGACAAAAGCTCCGACTTTTCTATTGATATCGTACCAACAAGCACCGGCTGCCCCTTTTCGTGGCATCGCACGACCTCGTCGATAACAGCGTTGAACTTGCCCTTTTCGGTCTTATATACCACGTCGGGATGGTCTATTCTTATCATGGGCTTATTTGTCGGTATTACTACGACGTCGAGCTTATATATTTCCCTGAACTCGTCCTCCTCGGTGGCGGCAGTACCCGTCATGCCGGAGAGCTTTTTATAAAGCCTGAAGTAATTCTGGAAGGTGATCGTGGCTATGGTCTTGGACTCGTGCGCGACCTTTACGCCCTCCTTCGCCTCTATCGCCTGATGAAGCCCGTCATTATACCTTCTGCCGTACATAAGGCGGCCGGTAAATTCGTCTACTATAATGACCTCGCCGTCCTTGACGACGTAGTTTATATCCCTTTTCATGACGCCGTTGGCCTTTATCGCCTGATTGATGTGGTGCAAAAGGGTGACGTTTTCGGTGTCGGAAAGGTTCTCAACCCCAAAGTACGCCTCCGCCTTCGCGACGCCCGCCTTTGTAAGGGTCGCTGTTTTCGCCTTTTCATCCACGATATAGTCGCCGTCGTAAAGAGAATCGGTGTCCTGCTTGGACTCCAGCTCAACGACTACGTTTTTCTTAAGCGTTTTAGCAAACCTGTCCGCCTTTTCATACAGGTCGGTGGACTTGTCCCCCCTGCCGGAAATAATAAGCGGCGTCCTTGCCTCGTCTATGAGTATGGAGTCGACCTCGTCCACTATCGCAAACGCATGTCCCCTTTGAACGCGGTCCTTTTTATAAATGACCATGTTGTCCCTCAGGTAGTCGAAGCCAAACTCGTTGTTTGTCCCGTAGGTAATGTCGCATGCGTATGCCTGGCGGCGCTCCTCGTTGTTCTTAGAGTGGAGTATTACGCCTATCGTAAGCCCTAAAAAGCGATATACCCTTCCCATTTCCTCAGACTGGAATTTTGCAAGGTAATCGTTTACCGTTACAACATGCACTCCCTCGCCGGACAGAGCGTTAAGGTAGGACGCCAGGCACGCGGTCAGCGTTTTTCCTTCGCCGGTCTTCATTTCCGCTATCCTTCCCTGGTGCAAAACTATCGCGCCGATAATCTGCACCGGAAATGCGCGCTTTCCCAAAACCCTCGCCGCGGCCTCCCTGCATACGGCAAGCGCTTCGGGAAGTATGTCGTCCAGAGTCTTTCCGGCGGCAAGCTCGCTTTTGAAACGATCGGTTTCCGCTCTGAGCTCGCCGTCGGTAAAGGCAAGGTATTTGTCTTCAAGTGCCAGAACCTGATCCTTTATCGGCTCTATGCGCTTTAGCTCTCTTTCGCTGTATGTTCCGAATAATTTATCTAAAAGTCCCATCTGAAACTCCTTCCGTCTTTTGCGGTATTGAAGCGTATAGCCTGCAATAATAATAGTATACTCCCGCGGTCCTAATATGTCAAATTACAGATTGGTGAAGAAAAGATTACGCCGCCTTAATGTTTCTGCCCCCAAAAAACACAAAAGCGCGGCTTTTTTGTTGCAATAGAGAACGCGCGGTAGTATAATCTTTGTAATAAGTCAAAAAACAAAGCCGCCGGAGTATGCGCCCCGGCGGCGTGACACCTGCTATTTATCAAGACCGAGCGCCTTGATCTTCGCCTCGCTGTTTTTTATCAAATTAACGGTGGAGGAATAGTACTGCGGATAATCCTGAGCCAGGCTTTGCGTGTTTATCGCGGGAGCGTCGGCTTCGTCTGCCGCATCCTCCCCGTCAAGGCTTACTCCGTTTGACGCGGCGTTAAGCCTTGCCTCAGCCATGCTCATGGCAGCGTCGCATCCCGACGCCGCAGCGGTCTTGTCTATCATAAAGAAGTTCTGGTCGTTTGATTTATTTGCCGAATACACATACCTGAACGCCTTGTAAACCGCCAGCATCACATACGAGGACGCCTCTTTTATGACCGTCGCGCTGCGGAACTTTGACAAAAGCGAAAACAGCACGTTCAGGGAGTTTACAATAAGCTTTTTATTAAACGCTATCATCACGGTGCCGGGGGTGACCCTGTCGCGGTGACCGGGGTCATCGTCCGGTATATCCGAAATCGATATGGTCTTGCCCTGCGGCTCGGGAGAGCGCCCCAAAAGATAGTCGCAGGAAACGCTGTAATAGTCGGCCGCCTTTACTAAAAACTCAAGCCCGCATTCGCGCTTGCCGTTTTCATAGTGCGACAAAAGCGCCTGGGACACCCCAAGCTCCTCGGCGGCTTTTTTCTGAGATATTTTTTTCTCTTTCCTTAAAAGAGTCATTATTCTTGGAAAATCAGTGTTCATTTCTTCGGCCTCATTTCAACAACGTAGTGAATATTATACACCGTTTTTTACAGATTGTAAATAAGAAACGGCGGCGTAATTATTAATGAATTTAAGAGATGTTTTTTGTACATAATGTCAAGCGAGAAACACGGGAGGGGATCAAGCCATGAAAGGATACCGCATTCATTTTATCCGCCATGCCATCACGCAGGCAAACGAGGAGGGCAGGTACATCGGGATAACCGAGTCGCCCGTATCGGAACGAGGCAGGCGGGAGCTTGAAAAAAAGCTTGAGGACTTTGCCTATCCTCATGTGGACAGGGTATACGTAAGCCCGCTTAAAAGGTGCATAGCCACCGCCTCGTTTATCTATCCCAAGGGGTACGCAAGGGTAGTGCCGGAGCTGAGGGAGATGAATTTCGGAGACTTTGAGGGAAAAAAGGCGACCGAGCTTATGGGCAGACCGGATTACATCCAATTTCTCAAGGGAGGTCTTGACAACCCCCCGCCAAACGGCGAGAGCATGCGAAAGGTCGTTGAGCGCTGCTACGAAGGCATAAGCTTTATTATCGAGGACATGATGAAAAACGGCTATGAAAACGCGGCCATCGTGACGCACGGCGGAATTATCATGAATATGCTAAGCTGCTTCGGACTTCCGAAATTCAGTCCCAACGACCTTGTATGCGACTTCTGCGAGGGCTTTACCGTCCTTGCGACAGCCCAGCTGTGGCAAACCGCCGGAGCGTTTGAGATACTGGGAAGGCTTCCTTACGCTAAAGAGGAAAACTCCCGCGATGGTTCGTCGCCCGAGTTTGACAGCTTTATAGACGGCGAGCCGGAAAATATCTGACCCATGTCATTTAAAGCGTCTGCCTGCACAGATAAAAAACACCCCGCGAAAGGCTTCACGGAGTGTTTTTTATATAGAATAAAGCTTATGTCACGTCTTTAAAGTATCTCGCTTTCGTCCACGTCGTCTCCGCCGAGGTCTACAGGCTCGCCCATGATGAGCCTGCGCAGGTTTTCGTATTCCTCAGCCGTCAGCGTCACGCCCTTGCCCATTCTTGTGTGGTCCGGAGACCACTCCCTGATGTCGTACTTGGGAGCGTAGTCGTTCCAGCTTATGAGGTTTACCTCCTTTGTCCAGCCCTTTGCGTTTTCAGAAAGCACTCCCAAATGCTCCTTGATTTCATACTTAAGCTCTGCCATGATGTTTCTCCTTTCGGTAATTATGGTTTTAATTTTTTCTCCAGCTTATTTAAAAACGGCACTCTTGCCCTCAGCCTCTTTGGTATTATAAGCAGAGCTATCGGCAAAAGCTCCCGCAGGTTTACCGCTACCACCATCAAAAACACAAATCCGAGCGACAGATACATAAGCCATGCGTTCACCTCAAGCTGGTTTATTACGACCATCACCGCAAGAAGCACGGTATTTGTCAAAATCTTCGACAGTGAAAAGCCAAAGCGTATATACCTTCTGGAGTCGTAAAGACGGTAGAAGAATACAACAAAATACGCTATAAATGTAGCTATCGCTGCACCGTATATATCGTATTTGGGTATCAGCGCAAAGTTGAGGACAATGTTTATCAGTCCCGCTGCAAGGGAAGTGAAAAACGTGTGCTTGGTCTTTTTCTGGGCAATGTACACCGAGCCCAAAAAGACGTTGAAGCAGGTGAATACCGTCGCGAGCACCAGTATAGGCGCGTATTTATAGGAAATAAAATAGTCGCTGTCCACCCAGACGTATGTAATCGGCTTTATCAGAAGCAGTATTCCAGCTGACAACACATACATAAACGACTGATTCAGGCTGAACACCTCCGTGTAGAACCGGTTTCTGCCGGAGGAGTTGTTTTCGCTTATTGCGGACATGTTCCACGCCTGTGAAAACATCGTGAACACTGTTGTAAGTATGGTAGGTATTTTATACGCTATCGCCAGAATTCCGTTTAAATACTCGCCGTGAAAATACCTCAGGATAAACCTGTCCGAAATGCTTGTAATCAGCCAGAGTAAGGTAGCGGGCACCATCGGGGCAGCGTAGCGTATCATACTTGTTACAAGACGCCTGTTTACCCTCTTGAATCCGACATACCTCCACAGCCGCCCGGCGGTAAACAAAAACACGCTCGATATCAGGTCAGAAATGATAATTGCAAGAAGATACCCCGTCATGCCCCACTTAAAGCCGAGCAAAAACAGGATGTTCAAAAGAAGCATCGTCAGAGTACAGATAATCCCGTCCACGGCAAAGAGCTTTACCTTTTCAAGCGCGCGGGTAAACGTCATATTAAGCTGCCTCAGTGAAGACGTCCACACATATATATAGAGAGTGACTGTCTGACCGCTCAGATATTCAAGCCTAGACAGAGCGGGAAAGATAACAGCCATCAGCAAAAGCCCTATCGCTATCACTCTAAGGCACACAGTGTATATCCGCTTTCTCTCGATTTCGTCCTTTGTATCCAGACCAAAGCGAAGCGCTGCCTCTGAAATACTCAGCGTAAAAATCGGGATAAGGATGTTGGCGGTCTGAGCGATAAGATCTACAGTGCCGTATTCGGCAGGAGAGAGCGCCGAGGTATAAAGGGGGACAAGTATCAATACCAGCAGCTTTGAGCCAAACGACCCAAGCGCAAAAATAAGCGTATTGAAAATCAACGTTTTATAGCTTTTTGCCCTGTCCGACACCGTTACGCCTCCTATAAGCTAATTCATCTGCGCAGTAATTACATTAATTATATCCGCATTACATAAAAAAATCAAGAAAAAACTGCCTTGGGGACTGTTAATCCAAAAAAATATGTGCTATACTGTAATAGATACGAACAGCAGCACATGTTTTTAAAAAAGGATGGTAATATATGAAGAAATTTTCAAGAGCACTTGCGGTGATAATCGTTGTCTGCGTCATTGCAGGAGTCATTAAGCTCGCGTCCGAGACCATAGGTTTTGGCACGCGCAAATATTTTGACGTAGCATAAAGCTGCGCTCGTTTTCTCCAGACGCAAAACGGGTCCCGCCGGGTTTTACAGCTCCGGGACCTGCTTTTTTTACGCGCGTTTCCGCTTTCATATGCCGTTAAAGTATTTTTAAAGCGCTGTGTATGGATACTCCGCACTAAAGCCTAAAAACAAGTGTAAACCGGTCCCGCCGCAAATTTGAGCGAGACCGGTTTTGCCGTCAGCTTTATATATACGGGCTCAAGCGAGCCTTAGCGCGACTTGACGCAGAACATTATACCAAATGATTTGTATACGTACGTCAAAATCAGCCGATGCCTGTGTATCAGCGTGAACTAATATCCGCACATTAGCTTTAGCTAATGCCTGCTACAGCGCCCGATTCGTTATATTCGTCAATATAAGAATTCAGCTCTTCAAGGTAATAATCAAGCGCCTCTCTGTTAGACTCCTTGATCTGAGCCCACGAGGTTCCTGCGCCGCCTCTGTTGATGCCCCAGTCAATGCTGTTGTAAACGTTGTTGAGGTTGCTGGTCAAGTCGCCGGTGTAGAACATAACTACATTATCCTGAACGAGCTGGTTGCAGGTATCGTGCATTTCAAGCATTTCCTGCGTCCACTTGTACTTCTCCTCGAGCTGCTTACGGTCGATGTCGATAACAGTCGGGTCTATTACCTTAAATCTTTCGCATGAAGCCAGAAGGGCAACGCCCTCGGGGTTAGTAGCGCCGCTTATCATCATGTATCCGGACGGAGTAGCGTTGAGATAGTAGATACCGTCGCCGTCCTGATATCTGGGAAGCGGAACAAACATGAGCTCTCCAGCTTCGATATCGCCCCAGATAGCGTTCACTTCTTCAACAGGAAGCGTAAATCCGCTTCTATCGCAGAACCAGAACAGGCAAAGCCCTTCGTTTACACCCGCGCCGTACTGCATATCGTTTCTTCCTGCCCAGTAGTCCGAGCCCTCGCGATATGTGCATTCGTTCTTAACGAGGTCGTAAATCATATTTTCAGCTACTTCTATAATAGGATTGTCAAGGTTGGAGATAAACTTGCCGTCCTCATCCCTTGAAATAATGGTTATACCAGAAGACTGCTCGCAGATACCGTTTACATAGTACCAGCCGTCAAGGGCATATCGGTTCTCATCGGGATCGGAGAATGTCATGCACATCTCGTAAAATACGTCCCATGTCCACTCATCGTTGAGGTAAAGCTCGGCAGGATCATCAAATCCCCACTCGTCAATAACTCTGCGGTTATAGGGGCATACGTCCTTATAGCTTAAATCTGTTACGATGGCAAAGTGACTGTCGCCTAATGTAAAGTACTCAGCGGCATCCGCCATTCCCTCCCAAAGCGGATCTGTGTAGTCTATCCACTCGTCGATAGGCTCATACATTCCCTTGATACAGCTCATGGGGTATGTAGCGGTGTTAGACGTACCTGCGACAGTAAAGTCAGGAACGTTGCTTGAAAGAACAAACTGCGCAAGATCGTCGGATCTCTCAAAATAATCGGTTTGTATCCATTCAATTGAACCGCCATACTTTTCCTGGAACGTCCAATATCCGGTATTTACGATTTCATCCTGAGAATAGTTCTGGAACGGATCATACCAGCAGAAGAACTTTACAACCGAATTAGCTCCGGCAGCTTCTTCAACGTCAGGAAGCGTAATTCCCGCGGCAGCAAGAATCGCCTGTGAATCCTCTGTGGAGAGGGTTACCTGGACGACCTGCCTGGTTTCCTTGCCGCAGCCAACAAATACTAAAATCATAATTATGGCCATAGCCATAGTTAAAATCCTTTTTAGCATGCAAGCATCTACCTTTCTTAAAGTTAAAATAAAATACTGACCTTAGCCGTATCACGGCTATAAAGCCACAGTCTTATTATACGCTATAGTAATTTTCAATTCAATTGACATTTTCTATAATACAAACGTTTATTTTTTTTGCTAAGTGAACAAAAATAAAACCGGCTTGGCAAAAAGCAAGCCGGTTTTTATCAAATTTTAAGCTTCAGAGCAAGCCCGTCGAACTACTATTCAACAATTTCTCCCTCTTGATAATCAGCAACCATGGAGTTAAGCTCTTCGATATAATAATCAAACGCTTCTCTGTTCTGCTCCTTGAGCTGGGCCCAAGTAGAAGGATTCTCGTTACGAATAATACCGTTTCCGAGGTTGCCTATTATATTGTTAAGGTTGGTCGGAAGGTCGCCCGTAAGGTCGATTCTCGGGTTGGCAGCCGCCAAATCATAGCAGGTATCCCACATCTCGAGCATTTCCTGAGTCCACTTGTAGGTGTTCTCAAGCTGCAAACGGTCTATGCTGATAACGGTCGGATCGATGATCTTAAATCTGTCGCAGGAAGCCAGAAGCGCAACGCCTTCAGGGTTTCTTGCGCCCTGAACTATAGCGTATCCGTCTATAGTAGAGCAGATGTAGTAGTTGCCGTCGCCCTGAGGATCTCTCGGAAGAGGAGCAAACATAAGCTCGCCGGCCTCGATATCGCCCCAGATAGCGTTTACTTCCTCAACAGGAGCTGTAAAGAAGGAAACACCGATAGTGTAGAACAGGCACAAACCTTCCTTTACGCCTGCTCCGAAGGTGGCGTTATTTCTAAGAGCCCACATAGAGCTGCCCTCGTGATACTTGAGGTCATTTCTTGCAATTTCGTAAATGAGATTCTCCGCTCTTTCGATCTCAGGAGAGTCGAGGTTAGAGTAGAACTGACCGTTCTCGTCGAGCTGGAGCATCTGCTGACCGGTTGACTCAACAATAGCGCCTGCATATGCATAGCCGTCGAGAGCGTAACGGTTCTCGTCGCCGTCAGAGAATTCTACACACATATCGTAGAATACATCCCATGTCCACTCGTCGTTGAGGTAAAGCTCAGCAGGATCGTCAAAGCCCCACTCATCGATAACTCTGCGGTTATAAGGGATAACGTTTGCAACAGCAATATCCAAAACTATGTTGTAATGCTGTCCGCCGAGAACAAAGTAGTCAGCTGTCTCCTTGATGTCTGCCCAAAGCGGATCATCATAATCGATGTACTGGTCTACAGGCTGATACTGTCCCTTGAGACAGCTCATGGGATAAGTAGCTGTAGAGTTAGTTCCGGAAGGAGTGAAATCCGGAGGATTGCCGGAGAGCAGAAGGTTTGCCAGTTCGTTGAATCTCTCGAAATAGTCTACCTCGATCCACTCAACATCTCCGCCGTACTTTTCTTTAAATGTGAAGAATCCGGTGTTAACAATTTCTGCCTCGCTGTAGTTGTGGAAATCATCATACCATGACAGCCACTTTACAGTGCTGTTCGCTCCCGCAGCCTCTTCAACGTCCGGAAGCGTTATGCCTGCCGCCGCCAAAATTGCCTCTGAGTCCTGAGAGGAAAGCGTTACATTTACTATCTGACGCGTTTCCCTTCCGCATCCTACAAATGCAAAAATGGTAACCAGCGCCAGAACCAAAGCAATGATTCTTTTCATAGAATTGTTCCTTTCTTTACTTGTTCCATGATGGTTTTACTGGTCTATCGATGGAGTTTCGATATATTTAAAATTATATAGCACTCGTTGTTGTTTTTCTATGATTTTTTCACATATAAAAATTGACTAATTGTAAGATTTGATGCAATCTTCAGCCACAGTCTCGCCACGCCTGCATATTTATGGATGAGAAATCTAATTAGTCTTCAACCGACATACCTGATGCCCTGGTAGCTGTCCCTCCTCTTGAGTTCCTTGTCAATCCCATTGAGCACAGACCTTTTGTTAAGGCTCCAATCCGGCGCGACAAGAACCCTTTTGTCCCCGTCTCCGGTAAGCCTGCCGATCGCGGTCCCGGGCGGCAGAATCTCAAGCTGATCACACACAAGGCTGATATATTCCTCTTTTTCAAGCGGCACAAGCTCGCCGGAAAGATAAAGCTGTTGGGCAGGGGTACCCCTGATTATATGCATAAGATGAATCTTGATCTCATAGGGCTTGAGAGCGGCGACATCGCGCACAGTTTTCATCATATCGTCATGCCCCTCTCCGGGAAGACCATTTATAATGTGAATGCACGCCCTTACGCCGCGTTTCTTAAGAAGGCTGTAGCCGGAAAGAAAGTCCGCATAGCTATGACAGCGGTTAATTTTTTCTGCAGTTTTATCATGCGAGCTCTGAAGCCCCAGCTCTACCGTCAGGTAGGTAATCCGAGAAAGCTCCGCAAGCATATCCGCCGTTTCTCCCGAAATGCAGTCCGCCCTTGTGGCAATGCTCAGCCCAACGACCCCCTCAAGACAGAGCGCTTCACGGTACACCTCCCGAAGGCGCTCCGTGGGCGCATAGGTGTTTGTCCCAGCTTGAAAATATGCAATATATTTTGTCACGCCCCACTTATTTAGATATAAGCTTTTTTCTCTTTCAAACTGCTCGGCAATACTCATTTTCGAGCTTTGTGCAAAATCCCCAGAAAGGCTATCAGAGCAGTATATACAGCCGCCCCTGCCCTTAGTGCCATCCCTGTTGGGGCAGCTAAAGCCCGCGTTTAGCGGTATTTTAACTGTCTTTGCGCCGAATTCTCGCTTGAAAACAGCGTCAATACTCAAAAACCTCTTCGGAAAGTAAGGGTTCAATACTGAATCCCCCCATCTGTTGTAGTATTATATGTACTATTGCCGTTTGTATTCATTTCGGAGTTTTGGTCTGAAACATTAATACTATTAGTATCATTTTCTTCAATATTACTATCTGAATTTATAATTAACCCGCCGTCATCCACCTCAAGCTCCTCCGGCGGCTCTTCCATGCCGTCATCCGGAATCTCGACGCTTTCTGAGTTGCCGCCGTCAGGCAGGACGACCTCCTGTTCGCCGGCGTCTATGTCAGCTTCGCTCAGATACTCCGCAAAGACATACGCCCTTACGTTTCCGTAGACGATAGCCGCCCAGCCGTCGTTCCTTATTTCTATTACGCTGACCTCGTCTCCGGACGTGTACGTACCGAGTATTCCGCCGTCGGTGGTCGGTGCAGTTCTTATATTCATGGAGGCGTTAGCAACCATGATAAATGTCTGAACCTCGTCGGGATCTATTTCCTCAGCGGGATATTCACCGCTATCATCACCGCCGTGGCTGGATTGGCCGCCGCCCTCAAGGTATTCGGAATACACATACGCCCTGATTCCGTCGTAAAGTATTTCCGCCCAGCCGTCGTCGCGCAGCTCTATTACTTCTACAGGATTGCCTGAGATAAAATATCCTATAACAGCATCCTCAGTCGACGGACCTATCCTTATATTTATAGTTGCGCCCGCGTACATGGTAAACGTATCTACCTGGTCGAGAGGTATTGTAGGCTCTGTTGCCTCTGTAACCGGAGGCTCCGTAACGGGCGGATCCGTCACGACAGGCTCCGTTACAGCGGGTTCTGTCACGGCGGGTTCTGTCATAGAGGGAGTATTTTCATCGGGAATTTGAGGAAAATCAGGCTCGGAACCCTCGCTCGGAGGAGTGTCGCAGAAGCCGAGCCTTGCACCTAAGGCCCTTATGGCGTTTGAAAACGGGAGCGTCTGAGAATATACCTCGTCGAGATTTTGAGTGTAGCTGCCATCCAAAACCGTTTTTGCAGACAGTCTCACGGTAAACCTCTCCTCGATATCTCCGCGATTTACAAAGGCGAAGCTTAGGGCTGTCACCAAAACAAACAGCGCGGGAAGCGCAAAGCCCAGGAAATTATATTTGTCTGCTTCCGATTCACGCCCCAGCTCGTTCAGAAGACGGTCTGCCTCCGCCGTGGCGCTTGCAGCAGCGCGATGGTATTTAGCGTCAAACTCGCTGTAGCTTCTGCCGAGAAATCCGTCGTCGCCGGTCTGCTCTTCGGAAAAATTTTTTCTTTTGTCTTCCATCTGCCCTGCCTCCTTAGCCCTGCGCGCTCACCATAGCCACCGTTGACACAACAAGCGCCGCCATGGTTAAAAAAACGCCAAGTATCCTCACGGCGCCGTATGCCGTCTCGCTGCCGCTCATTGCCTCGCGCAGCCTTCCGCGAATTATCACTCTCAGCGGGCTGACATATATAAGACCTAACACAGCCCACACAACGCTCCTTTTCAGCTCCGCAAACAACGCGTAGCTCATTCCGAAATCGTATTTTGAAGCGTTGAGCCCGCCTATCCAGGCAGATATGCCCGACACCGAGCCGCATGCCGCGGCTATAAATCCCACTAGCAGGACAAGCCCCGTAAAAACCGCGCTCATAAAGGACTTACCTGTTTCAAACAACGCCTGTATACAAACGACCATCGCAATAACACACACCAGAGCTCCCAAGCCTGCTCCCAAGCCTATTGCCATGCCCGCCAGAAGGCAGAACACCGCCGACAGTATTACAAGCGTCAACGGCCTTGCCTTTGACGTATAAGCGCCTGCAAAATTTGAATAAGTAGGGCTTATCGCACCGACATGCTCAAGCATAAGGCTTTTGGGCAGGAAAGCTCCGCTGTGCATGGTTATTTTATAGCCGCTCATAAGGCACAGCCCCTCAGACATCGAAAGGTATCCTATAGTAAAGACGTATATCCCGACCGCGCAGGCGGCAAGTCCTATCAGAGCGTTCATCCAGGGAAGCGCGCCTTCATGCAGGGCGGCGTTCCATATCCTCTCCAGCGAAAAGCCCGACACTGTGACGGCTGCAAGCCCACAGGCATATCTCTCAAAGCCCGACGAAAGATACGCAAGTCCCGTCCTGCGCGAGGCTATGCGCTCCTTCATCTGGCTGTAGGAGTAAAGAGGGGACATGGACATAAATTCAAAGGAGACAAGATACACCATAAGGTTGAGAACGTTCGCCTCCTCGTCCTCCTCCCTTAAATATATAAACGACCGCGCGATAAATAAAAGATATCCCATCGCTGAGGCAGAGCCTGTCAGCGTGCCCTGCGAAAACAGCCCGACCGCCGCCGGCAGCGCAGACAGAACCGTCGCCGCCATGGCAGCAGCCTTTACAGCGGCGTAATTTTTCCTTTTCTTAAGACGTCCCGCGGCGTAAACCACGAATACATCCAAAAACACCAGCGCATAATAAATCGGACGCGCCCATATCACAAATACGAGCGACATCACCGCAGCGGCGAAGTTTTTCTCCCAGCCCTCCCTGCACAGAAACACTATTATGACATATACCGGCAGGAAGCCGAAAACAAAAAGCAGATCGGTTACGGTCATTTGTTCTCCTTCTTTCAGAGGAAATGAATTTATGACAATTGTAGCATATCAAACGTCTCATATCAAGATTCACACTCTTTTTTCGCTGCGAAACCTCCAATTATTCCTATTCTTTTCATATGTTTTTCACAAAACACGGTATAATAATAGGCAAGAGCTAAACAAGACGACCTGATAAAAGTGTTAGCAATAAATCCGATTCAATACATCGGACGCCCGTCTTAACTCCTAAGAACAAAGTCAACGGCAAAAATATTTCGACTCTTTTGAGAGGAGACAAATGCAACTATGGAATTGGATAACTTAAATCTTAACAACAACGAAAACGGCGCCGAGACTTCAGAGCAGAGCTCGCCGGCTGAATATGTATGCAGTCCTGAGCAGGGAACCCCTGAACAGGTAAGCGCAGTCATGAACAGCCAGTCGGACGGCGGCGTCAATACAATACAAAATCTTTCAAGCGAGCAGCCGGCATCCGGCGCTCAGTCACAGCATGAATCTTCCGAATATGATCAAAGCTCTCAGAGCTACAGCAACGGCAATCACGGATATGCTCCGACAGTTCAAAGCTACGGCTCAGCCGGTCAGGCATACGCAACACAAACTCAGAGCGGCGGTCAGACAGGTTCTTCTTCCGAGTACCGCAACGCAAACGAATATGTTTACAACGGTGCGGAGCCTGCCCGCAAGAAAGGCTCAGGCGGAGGAAAGGTAGTACTCGGCATCATAGCCGCGGTGCTTGCGGTATTTGTAGTATCGGTAACCTCTATTTCGGCATACGTATACTTTACAGGCAACGGACTTCCGTCAACTTCCGATACCGACGGGAACGTTGACAACTTGATTATTACTCAAGACGGCACTCCTGCGGCGCTTAACAACAATCAAAACGGCAGCGAAGACGGGGTCGATCCCGCCACGACGACCGGCGTTGTGTCAGAGGAGAAAAGTTACCCCACACTTGAGCAGCTTGCAGCCCCGGATGATGCTATGACGCTTCCAGACATTTACGATAAGGTTTCGCCCTCGGTAGTGGGTGTTTCCTGTACGCTTCGCAACGGTACGGCTACAGGTACGGGCATTATAATCAGCGAGGACGGATACATCGTAACCAATGCGCACGTAATTGAGGATGCGCTGAGTGTAATGATAGTGGATAGCGAGTTCAACGAATATGAAGCGGAGGTAATCGGCGCAGATACCCAAACCGATATCGCGGTTTTGAAAATTGACGAAACCGGGCTTACTCCCTGTGAATTCGGAAAATCCAGCGAAGTAAGAATAGGCGAGCTTACTGTCGTAATAGGAAACCCGCTGGGCTTTGAGCTTTACGGAACCATGACCGACGGTATTATCTCCGGTCTTAACAGAACCATTACCATCGGCGACAATAGGATGACGCTCATTCAGACAAGCGCGTCAATAAACAACGGCAACTCCGGAGGTCCGCTTATAAACGCATACGGACAGGTAATAGGAATCACCTCCGCAAAGGTGGCTTCTATCTACGGAGAGGGTCTAGGCTTTGCAATCCCGATAGACGACGCAATCCCGATAATCAATGACCTTATCGAGTACGGCTATGTAACAGGACGTCCGATGATAGGCATATCGGGCGAGGATATCACCTCGATAATGTCGCTTTACTATAGACTGCCGCAGGGCGTATACGTAAGATTCATCACACCTGATTCCGGCGCAGACCTTGCCGGCATTAAGGCGGGAGATATCGTAATAGGTCTTAACGGCGAAACAATCACAACAATGTCTGAGCTTACCGACGCTAAAAACAACTTTTCAGCCGGCGATACCGTTACCCTTACGATTTACAGGGACGGAACAAGCATGGACGTTGAGGTTACTTTAAGCGAAGTAACAGCGGAGGCTGACCAGTAAAATTTACCGGCGCAGCTTATTACGGGTGTCGGCGCAGAGCTTAACGCATATAAAACGGCGAAAGCCTTTTATTGCAGTCAAGATATACGCGCTAAAATAAAGTACTTGATGTCAGAACGGCATAAGCGGTCAAAAGCCTGGCTGTTCGGGACAGGAAAAGTGGATACCGAGGGTTAGGGGGCCACCCTTAAAGCAAGCGCCCCATCCAACATCATCTTAATAACCTTTTTCATATTTCCCCTTTCTTGGCTTAAGAGCCGGAGAGATTCGGCTCTTAAGCATTTCCCCTTTAACTTAGACATATTCTAATTTTCTTGTTTTTCTAATTTCCCCTCCGACTACAGGCGGCTGAGTTTCAGCCGCCTGTAGTCATTTTTAACCTTTTTCACTTGCCAAAAGGCAATAACTATGCTATATTGTAATGTGAATTCGTGCAAAGGAGGTGCTCATTTTGTTGATAGCTCTTACGGCCGCGCAGGCGGGATGGTTTTTATTTGAAATAGTGCTGATTTTCGCAGGATTATTCGTAATAGCGGTTTTAACCCCTAAGCTCGCGGCGTTTATTGACAAAAAGCGTGCGCAGAACAAGTCTCCTTATGAAAGCGCGCCGCTTCCCGAAAGGGTGGAGGACAGTACAGACAAGCCGGACGGCGCCAGCCCCTCCGAAGCTGCAGACGAAAGCGCTCAGAACAGCGCCGAGCGCGAACAGGGCTCCGAAGACGGCTCAAAGACAAATCAAGACAGCGGGGAAAACTAATTTGAAAAAAGTCAGGAGATAGATATAATATGGCTAAAAACGATAAAAACGAAAAGCTTGTGGAGTCAATTACCCCAATGAGCGTGGATTTCGCGCAGTGGTACACCGACATAGTAAAGAAGGCCGAGCTTATCGAGTACACAAGCGTAAAGGGCTGCATGGTCATTCGCCCTTACGGCTATGCGATATGGGAAAACATTCAGAAAATACTCGACTCCAGGTTTAAAGAGCTGGGACATGAAAACGTATGTATGCCGATGTTCATTCCGGAAAGCCTTTTAAATAAGGAAAAGGAGCATGTGGAGGGCTTTGCGCCTGAGGTCGCGTGGGTGACGCACGGCGGAAGCGAAAAGCTTGAGGAGCGCCTTTGCGTAAGGCCTACCTCTGAAACGCTTTTCTGCGAGCACTATGCGAACATTGTCCATTCCTACAGAGATCTGCCGAAGCTGTACAACCAGTGGGTGTCGGTAGTAAGGTGGGAAAAGACCACGAGACCGTTCTTAAGGTCAAGGGAGTTTTTGTGGCAGGAGGGACACACCATTCACGAAACCGCCGAGGAGGCTATTAAAGAAACCGAGCAGATGCTGAACGTCTACGCCGATTTCTGCGAGCAGTCTTTGGCGATGCCCGTAATCAAGGGCAGGAAAACAGACAGCGACAAGTTTGCCGGCGCTATTGCAACCTATGCCATTGAAGCCCTTATGCACGACGGCAAGGCGCTTCAGGCGGGAACCTCCCATTACTTTGGGGACGGCTTTGCCAGGGCGTTTAACATAACCTTCACCGGCAGGAACAATACCATCCAGACCCCTCATCAGACCTCGTGGGGAGTTTCAACAAGGCTTATAGGCGCTATAATCATGGCTCACGGAGACGACAACGGGCTTGTTCTTCCTCCGGCGGTCGCGCCGATACAGGTGGTAATAGTTCCGGTAGCGCAGCACAAGGAGGGCGTGCTTGAAAAGGCAGGAGAGCTTCTTGACACTCTTAAGGCCGCAGGAATAAGGGCCAAGCTCGACGACAGCGACAATTCGCCCGGCTGGAAATACGCGGAGTACGAAATGAGAGGAGTCCCGCTGAGGATAGAGGTAGGTCCGCGCGACATAGAGCGGGGGCAGTGCGTCGCGGTGGAGCGGCATGACCGCAGCAAGAGCTTTATCCCGTTTGACAGCCTTGTAGAAGGTGTAAAGGAAAAGCTCCGGGAGGTCCATGACGGCATGTACGCCAAGGCGCTCGCCAATCAGCAGGCAAGAAGCTACGACTGCACCTCTATAGACGAAATCCGCCAGGCTCTCGAAAAGGGCGGAGACGGGCTTGTATACGCCATGTGGTGCGGCGACGAGGAATGCGAGGACAAGGTCAAGGAGCTTACCGGTGTAGGCTCAAGGTGCATCCCGTTTGAGCAGAGGCATTTAAGCGACAAGTGCGTCTGCTGCGGCAAGCCGGCAAAGTGCATGGTTATTTGGGGCAAGGCGTATTAATAATGAATATATGCAGCACCCCGTCGGAGGATATATACCGACGGGGTGTTCTTTTGTTCTTATCAAATTCAATAAAAACATCCCGCAGTCCGTATAACAGCGGCTGCGGGATGTTTTTTTATTTCATTGTTACGCTGTTGTTTAAAACCGGCAGGCTGTACAGGAACAGTACGTCCTGGTTGTCGAAATCGACGAACATTCCAACGTTTGCACTCATTATATACCTTATGTCAACAAGGGTTATCTTGCTGTAGCTCTCGATAAGAAGCGGCGAAATACTGCTTCCGAAGGAATCCCTGAATATGACAAGCTCCTTTGACGAGAGCGCGTCGGGGTTTTCTATCGTGATAAGCGATTTGGAACCGCCTAGATACATCTCGTACGGGTCGCGCCCCTGCGCAAGCTCCATGCTGTAAACAGGCATATCCGCATTCGTCTCGTAATCAAACGCCGTGCTCGATTCTATTGCGCTGTTTGTCAGATAGCATATGCTGTCCGCCTTCAGAGGAAGCGCCGACTGACCGTAGTACACTCCGTAAAACGGAATGTCGAGCGTCACCTTTTCAAACTCGCCCTTATACGGCGCGCCCATGCTTTCCGCAAGCTTTTGGGCGACGTCTGTAATCCTGTCCTGACGCCAGTGAATGTCTGTGGTGTAGTAGTCGTCAAGCTCTAAAAGGTCGTAGATGTCGATATACTGGGCAAACTCAGTGTTCTCCCTGACGAGGCTGACAAGCTCGTCGTAATCTATAGCCGGATAGCCGTTTTTCTCCGCCATAAAGCAGTTTTTATCCGGTATCACGCACAGATACGGCTTGACATCAGTGTCCTTAAGATATGTGTCGTAGATAAACTGTATCCTGTCGGCCGCATACAGCACAGAATCCTCGTCTAACGGGTACTCCAGCCTCGAGGCGTGTCCGTCCGCAAGGTATACGCCGTTGTTGTCCTTTTGCTGAAGTATATAAAAGCTCGTCACCGCCTTGAGGGTTCTGAAATCGTCCCTCAGCGGGAACTGGTCCACGGAATAATCCTCAAAGCCCTGCATAAAGTCTCCGGAAAGCACCGTATCGACGCTCAGCTCCGGGAACTGCTCGAGCGGCCTGCGCTCGCTTACCGACGTTTCCCTGTCCGGCTCTATCAGCCCCCAGACGAAAAACAGCAGTATAAAGCCTGAAAACAGAGCGAAAGTGAGTATGTTTCTTATTTTTTCGGATTTCATATAGCTTTTGCTACCCCCTGTTCCGCGTCAGAATCTAAAGTAAAGGAAGGGGTTGAACGCGCCGTCCACCATATACGCCGTGCAGACAGCCAAAAGCCCCACCATCGTCACAGGCTCGGCGATGTTCACAGCAGCATTTGCCACCGCCTTTGTCCTTAGCTTTTCTATAAGCCTTGCGGCAAGGGGAGTCGCGCCTATTATTCCTATTATGAACACCACTGCGTAGCTTCTGAGCGCGTACAGAGCCTCGAAGCTTGCAAGCGGATATCCGCCGGCGCCGAACATCGAGCCTATCGTTCCGAACGCCTCCGACAGGGACGCGGAATCAAATATCACAAAGCCTATTATTACAAACAGCATGGTGTAAATATGCGGTATTACTTTGGTCTTTTTGAGAAGCTTAAGTCCTATCAGCTTTTCAAACATAAGAAGCACCGCATATAAAAGCCCCCACACCGCGAAGTTCCATGCCGCGCCGTGCCAAAGCCCCGTCAGGAACCACACGACGAAGATATTGAATATCCACCTCGGCTTGCTCACCCTGTTTCCTCCCAGCGGGATATACACATAGTCGCGGAACCATGTGCTCAGCGATATATGCCACCTGCGCCAGAAATCCGTTATGCTCGAGGCGATATACGGATAATTGAAGTTTTCCACAAAGTCAAAGCCCATTATCCTGCCCAGGCCTATAGCCATATCGCTGTAGCCTGAGAAGTCAAAGTAGATATGCAGAGTGTACGCTATCGCATACAGCCAGAAGTAAAGCACCGACTTATCGTCAGACGCCTTAAAATCGCTGACCAGCTCTCCCATGATGTTGGCCACAAGCATTTTTTTTGACAAGCCGATTATGAACCTGCGTATCCCCAGGGAAAACCTCTCGAGGCTGTGAGTGCGGTGCTCAAGCTGAGCGGCAATATCGGAATACCTTACGATGGGTCCCGCTATGAGCTGCGAGAACATCGAAATATAGGCAGCGAGGTTTATCGGGTTTTTCTGCGCCGCAACGTCTCCGCGGTAAACGTCGATATCATAGCTTACTATCTGGAAGGTATAAAAGCTTATTCCTATCGGCAGCGCTATCCCGACGAGCGGAAGCGCAAGCCCGCTTATTGCATTGAAGCTGGAGATAAAGAAGTCAACGTACTTGCAGTACGCCAAAAGTCCCAGACCGACAATGCAGGTCAGCGCCAGAAACAGCTTTGAAAGCTTTTTGTTGTCGCGATACTTTTCTATCAGCAGGGCAAACACATATCCCTGCGCGATTGAAAATATCATGACAAGAAGATACTTAGGCTCGCCCCAGCCGTAAAAGAAGAAGCTCGAGACCATTATCCATGCGTTTTTAAACTGCTTCGGAAGTATGAAGTATACTATCAGAACGCACGGAAGGAAATAGTACAAAAACGGAATAGATGAAAAAAGCATGTTATACCTTCAGCTGAGTTACAGGAGAGATTCCTCGTAAACAAGCTCTGCATCCTCATAGCAGGACTCAAGAGCCGCCTGGAAGGTATCTATAATCTCCTCGTTGCCGAACGCGGATACTACGTAGTTGCCGATAGTGGTTATAACAAGCTTGTCGGGGAAGCCGCATATCCACTGGCGGTTCAAAACGTTGTCCCTGATCTTCTCGGTAACGGTTGCAACGTTTTGGGAATCGGTAACCCTGAACACGCCGCAGCTGAAGGTGTTTGCGTTAAGCATATGGATCATGGTAGCCGCGTCGTCGATAAGCTCTACGCAGTCGGAGGGAAGCGCAACGGTGTTGTCAAGAACCGATTCGTTGCCGGCTATCTCGATGCTGTCAGGCTCGTTCATTGTGGAGGTTCCGCCCATAATAGCAAACTTGTCCTCCTCTGCATATGTCGCCCAAACAGTCGTAAGTATCTCCTTGGAATCGGTTATGCCGGCAGGCTCATCAACCGGCTCTTCGTCAACGGTCTCATCCCCAACCGGCTCCTCGTCAGCTGTTTCATCGCCGTTCGCTCCGACAGTAATCTCAGGAGCGTCGGTAACAGTATTGTCAGCTCCGCCGTCGTTTACATTCTCGTCATTGCTGCCGCAGGCAACCATCGAAAGCGCCATTGCAGCGCACAAAATAAAGGCAAGTATTTTTTTCATAGCAATTCTCCTTGAAAAAGTAATTCGCCGGACTTTAGCTCCGGTCGTTACCATAAATACAATCCTTGCGGACGGGTCATTGCATTAAAATCAGGTAAAATATATTTTTATGATTTCTTAACATATTATTATCAAAAAAATCTGCTCTATCCTTTCCTTTTGACGAGAAAAATTTTCCGATTTACCGCGTTACAGCTTTACTTCGCATTAACTGCAATCTCATTTTTACGCTCAGCTGTCATTGACGCATCCTCATCAATTTCAGCGTTCTTTAAAAACGCCTTTTTGCTCTTTTCCCACGCGTAAAGCTCCTCTGTTGCAAAGTGCAGCTTAGTAAGGCAGTTTTTTGCCGTGAGCGGGAATACAAAGTAAGTATCCTCCAGGGTGCAGAGGTCTATGGCGTCGCCCCTGCCCTTGTAGTCGTACTCGATGTGCACCGAATGCATTGACGCTACGGTGCGGTTAAACTCAAAGCTCTGTCCTGCGGGCAGTCTGCCCTTCATGGTAAAGCCGTTTTCATCGTGGACAAGCTTCACCCTGCCTATGGGCTTAAAGCCTATTTTGCCGTTTACAAGGCGCTCGAGCCTCGCCTCGTCCTCAAACCTGTACCTGCCCTGCTCCACTTCGCGCCTTACGTTCTCGCGTTCCCAGCGATACCAGTCGGGAACATGCGTGAATATATCCTTTCCGTTTTCGCGCTTCAGCTCGCCCAGCTCGGTCATATGCCAGCTCGCGCCGCAGTGCTCACACCATATCCTTGTTCCCTTGCTGTCGGTGGAAAACTCCGTTCCGCACGCAGGGCACTGATAAAGTATTTTATGTATATTCTCCGCGCGCACGGGCGAGGTTATCCTTATTCCGTTTTCCTTCTGCCACGCGTAATCATCATAAACAAAGGCCTCTTCGATCCTCTTTTGAATCTCCGCGGCGGACAGCCTTTCGACCTCCTCACGGGTCACTATTTGTATAAAGTCCGCCTCTATCGGTACTTTTATGTAGGGGTGCTTTCTCCACTGAGGCGACCTTAGGAAGTTGCCCTTTGTTATGTTGAGCACAACCGGGCATCTCGCCTTTTTAGCGAGCTTGCCCAGGGCGCCGTCTATATGCTCGTTGATCCCGGCGAGGGAAAACCTTGCCTCGGGATAAATAGTGCAGCAGGTCTTATATCTTGTGAGAGCCTTTAAAATATGCCTTACGACGGTCATATCCTGGGTGAACTTGCGCTTATAAATTCCCCCGACACCGCGCAGAAGCCACTCCCTGCCTATAAACTCCTCTATAGAGATCACCCAGTTGCACCTGTGAGGAAAAATGGCCCGTATTACAAGAGGAAAATCTATGAACGACGCGTGGTTGCACAAAATAAGATACGGCGGCTTAAGACCCTCGAAGTTTATCTTATTTATCTTTGCCTTTGCAAGCATGGTCATCGGCCACGCTCCGCCCCACTCCACCGGAAGCAGATAAGGTCTTGGTTTCTTTGGATCGCGCTTTGTATCAAATTTCTTTGGAGCCATATGACTTTCTCCTTTCAGATATTCTTAACTGACAATAAAAATATAGCATGGCAGAGCTGAAAAGAAAACATCCGTAAGAAAAATTTAATATTCGTAATTTTTCCTCTGTGCTCTTTTAAACCTCACCAACGGAATTTTTAACTATTTCCTGCTCTCCGACAATGTCGCAAAGCTCCTTTGCCGCCTGCGCCTCGTCATAGCAGGAATACCTGACGTGTAAGACGTCCCCAGCCCTGATTTTTTTCTCGCCGTACTCGTCCACGACCGCGTCCTTCGAGCTGAGTCGTTTTAAGGACAGCACGAACAGGTTGCTCGGCCAGAAGATATCCCTTATCTGCTTTCCTACCGCAAACGTGCCCTCCTTTACCGTTACAAATGCGTCTACAACGACGGCAGTCTTTCCGGCGTTGCTCTCGCTTACCCTTGTCTTTATGACGCTTTCGTTTATGGACTTCGTATCAAACAGCTCGGTTACGAAATATGATATCGCCGACGCGATTATAACCGGAAGTATATTACCCGCGCAGCTCAGCGCCTCTACCCCGAAAACCACCGCAGTAATCGGGCACTTCATCATTCCGGACAGGCACGCCGATATCCCCAGAGCAACTATCACGCCGTGATATTCCTCTCCGATAAGACCCATCGCCCCCAGGGCGCTTCCCGTAAGCGAGGTGACGAGCGCGCTCAGAGCTATTATCGGCAGGAACATTCCGCCTGTGACGCCCGCAGTATTGGCGCTTAGGGTCATGGTCATCCTGAAAATCAGGATTAAAATAAGCATGTACCACGCTATGTGCCCCTCTATCAGCTTTTCGACGAGCGAATGTCCCGTTGAGATAAAATCGTACGATATAAGCCCCGCCGCCATGGTTATTACAGATATCGCCGCCACCTTTACAAACATGCCCACACCCTTAAACCTGTCCCTGAAGAACCGCGCTATGAGCTGATAATATTTTAAATAAAGCGCGGAAAACAGCCCTATTGCGATTCCAAGCACAACAGGCAGCCAAAGCTCGGACGCCTCGAGGGTTTTTACCGCGCCCTCAAGCCCCGGGAAAAGCTCCGGCTCAAGCCCGAACACCGGCGCAAATATCTTCATTACAGCGCAGGAAAACATTATGGAAGCAAACGCGACCATAATTATCATCGGCGATATCCTTCCGTGCGCTTCCTCTATCGCGAACATGATTCCGGATATCGGGGCGTTTGTCGCGGCGTTAAAGCCCGCGCACGCGCCGCCGGTCATGACGTAGCGGTCCCAGGCGGCGTTCTTTTTTGCAAACACCCTCGACGTTCCCTTGCCTATCGCTGTACCTATCTGCACGCTCGGTCCTTCGTTTCCCAGCGGGATTCCCACAAAGAACGTCATCATTGATACCGCGGTCACCCCTATAAGGTTTTTAAGCCAGTCAAAGCGCAGAAGCCCCCTCAGAAAAGCTATGGAGGTTGGTATCCCGCCGCCCCTTATTTCCGGGACCTTTTTGTATATCCCGCTCGATATCCAGCTCAAAAGAGCTATGACCAAAAGCCCCACGGGTATAAGTCTTAAATCCTGGCGCACCGCCGCATACGCCGCCTGCGACGCGCCTATAACCTTGGACGCGGCTATGCGGTAAAATATGACGAAGAAGCCCGTGAGCGTTCCTGCTATGCCGCCGAATATCATCGTCGGAAGCACAAGGTTCTTTATGTAGTTGAGATTTCTAACCTTCATATTACCCATCCTTATGCCGAAAAAATAAAAATAAGTGGCAAACAACCGCTAAAAAGTCATTATACCACTTAAATTTTTAAAAGTAAACCCGCCGCCAAAAGACCCTCTTCCGGCAAAGCACCTTATTTTTTAAAGAACAAAACGCCGAGACAGTTCGGACCGCAGTGGCTGGATATGGTGCAGCCGGCATAGGTGGTAAGCACCTCTTCAAACGGGTGAAGCTCCTTGACAAGCTCCACAACTCTTGCGACAAGCTCGTCCGGCGCGTGCGAGTGCGTAACGAATATCCTGTGACAGTCTATGTCCGTCCTTCCCTCGAGCCTTCCCCTTACGTAGTCGAATATCGACTTCTCCATGCTTCCGCGGTACTTCTTTCCGACTACCATCTTTCCGTCCTTAACTTCTATCTCGGGACGAAGCTTTAAAAGGTTTGCGCCAAAAGCCACGACCCCCGGGCACCTTCCGCCCTTCTGGAGGTAATCGAGCGTTTGCAAGACAAAGCTTACGTCGAGCTTTTCCTTCGCCTTATTCAGCGCAGCAGCCGCTTCCACGGCGTCAAGACCGCTGTCGGCAAGCTCCCTTGCCATTATCGCAAGGTGACCAGAGCCGGTGGAAAGGTTTCTCGAGTCTATCACGTAAACCATATCGCCGCCGATTTGGGACGCCGCCGCGCACGCGCTGGAATAGCAGCTTGAAAACTCCGAGGATATGTTTATATGTATTACCTTGCGCCCCTGTGAGGTATACTTTGTGAAAAGCTCCATATAATCGTTTACCGAAGCGGCGGAGGTCTTGGGCAGCCTGCCCGTTTTGTCAACGTACTCAAATACCTCTGTCGGACCGATATCGACCCCGTCCTTTTTAAGCTCGTCCCCCAAAACTATTCCAAGCGGCATGATATCTATGTCGTACTTGCCGTATAGCTCGGGTGTGAGGTCGCAGGTGGAATCGCATGTTACCGCTATTTTATTGCTGCCTGTTGTTTCTGACATGGCTTACCCCTTTCTGACTTCGCAAAACTCTTTGGCTCTGCGGATTTTTTATTTGTGAATGACGGTAGAGGCTGATGCTGTTCATATTATACTCAATAACTTCTTAAAAGTAAATAAATTTTTCTTAAATTTCACGAAAAACACTTGAAGCAGCGTGATTTATAATGTATAATTTATTTTCCAAAGATTTGCGCACTTCAATATCGCAGCTGCATGTTTGCAGCTTCATGCGCCGTACTCGTACGGTTGTACTTGTACAGGCGGAAAAAATGTGATATACTTTATCTTGATTTTGATATAATATCGATAATAATATCGCTTAACAAAGGGGATGCAAAAAGTGTTCAAAAAAGACATAGGAATAGACCTTGGAACAGCCAATACGCTGGTTTATCTCAAAGGCAAGGGAATTATCATAAGAGAACCTTCGGTTGTCGCGGTGGACACCAAGACCGACGCCGTGCGCTACGTCGGTCAGGAGGCAAAAAACATCATAGGACGCACTCCGGGCTCGATACGCGCGGTAAGACCGCTTAAGGACGGTGTTATCGCGGACTTCGACATGACAACCGCAATGCTTCAGGAGTTTATACGAAAGGCGATAGGAAGCAACCCCCTTGTAAAGGCGAGGGTAATAATATGCATACCGTCCGGAGTAACGGCGGTAGAGCGCCGTGCGGTCAAGGAAGCCGCCGAGGGGGCTGGCGCTAAAAGGGTCTCTATTGTAGAAGAGCCGATGGCGGCCGCGATAGGCGCGGGACTGCCCGTCGAAGAGCCGACCGGCTCCATGATAGTCGATATCGGGGGCGGGACCAGCGAGGTGGCGGTAATATCGCTGTGCGGCATTGTAACAAGCCGTTCGGTGCGCGTCGCAGGAGACGAGTTCGATCTGTCCATAATAAATTTCATCAAGCGCAAATACAACCTTTTGATAGGCGAAAGAACCGCCGAGCTTATAAAAATAGAAATCGGCTCGGCGTACCCGACGGACGAAGACAAGGAGCTCGAGATAAAAGGAAGAAACCTGCTTACCGGTCTTCCCGAAAACATCACCGTCACCTCCAGCGAGATAAGAGAGGCCCTGTCCGAGCCGCTTTCGCACATCATAGAGGCAATAAAGGTAACGCTTGAGCGCACCCCTCCGGAGCTTTCTGCCGATATTATCGACTCCGGCATCACGCTTGCGGGCGGCGGAGCGTATCTGCGCGGGCTTGATAAGCTTATAAACGAGGAGACGGGCATACCCGTTTATATCGCCGAGCGGCCTCTGGACTGCGTGGTGGACGGCACCGGAAAGCTCCTTGAAAATATCGAAGAGCTTCACGACGTTTTAAACGGCAACGACAGCTCCTATTGATTATAAAGAGGCTGTGTTTTCCGCGCCGTACCAGGTACGGCGCGGAATTTTGAATTTTACCGCCGAAGAATAAACGAAAGGAGGAGACGCGGTGAAGGAATTTTTCAAAAGCAAAAAATTCAAGGTTATACTCTGCCTCGGCGCTTTTGCCGTTGGAATAATGCTTTACGCCGCGCTGTCCTCCTCGACCGCCATAAGCTCTGGACTGGGAGCGGTGCTGTCCCCTATACAGCGCGCGTCGGAGGCGATATCCTCGTGGGTCACCTCACGGCTTGACATGCTTATAAACGCCAACGACTACTACGAGGAAAATATCAAGCTTAAAGAGGAGATTGCCGAGCTTACCAATCAGATGGTTGACTATATCGATACAAAGCAGGAAAACGAACATCTGCGAGAAATGGTAGGGCTGGCGCAGTCCAGTCCCGGAATCGAGTTTTCCGAGCCCTGTACGGTAATAGGCCATACCGCAAATGATGTTTTCGGCTCTTTCTTTATCGACAAGGGCACAAAGGACGGCGTAAAGCTAAACGATCCCGTTGTTACCAAGGACGGGCTGGTGGGCTTTGTCTCGGAGGCGGAGTACACCTACTCCAGAGTGACGACCATTCTTTCAAACGAGCTGTCGATAGGAGTGTACTGCGTGAGGACGGGCGAAACGGGAGTTACCGAGGGAAGCCTCGAGCTTGCTTCCGACGGGCTTATGAGAATGCTTTACATCCCTCTCGACTGCGAGCTCACCGAGGGCGACATAATAGTGACCTCGGGGTACTCGGGGCTTGTCCCGAAGGGGCTGGTCGTGGGCACGATAGGAAAAAGCGAAATTGCGGACAACGGTCTGTCCCGAACCGCGGAGCTTAAGCCCTTGATAGACGCAAGCGAGCTTAAAACGGTATATGTAATAGTCGACTTTGACGGAAAGGGCAGCGGCTATGAAGAATAATCCTTCCGCAAAGAAGGGTCCGCTTTCGCAAAAGCGGTACAAAGCGGGCAAAAAAAGCCCGTTAGGTCACAGGCTTCGGGCGCAGTCATGGGCCAGCGACGGCGGACGCGGACAAAAGAAGGACTCCGGCGCGCCCGGACTGCGCCTCAGCCCTGCGGCAAGGGCGGTTATCAAATGGGCGTTTTACGCTCTTTTGGCGCTTTTTTTGTACGCGGCGTCCACCTCGGGCCCTCCCCAAAGCTCGCGCGCGCTGCTGCTTCTGCCTCTCGGGTGCGCTCTGGCGCTGTATTCAGGGGAAATACACAGCGCGGCGGCGGGGCTTGTTATCGGGGTTCTTATAGACATGTCGCTCGGGCAGCTTATCGGCTTTACAAGCTTTTATCTATGCTTTGCTTTCGGGATAGGCTCGGCGCTGTTTAGGCAGTTCTTCAGAAAAAACATAATAAACTTTCTGATTTATACCCTTGCCTTATGCATGGCATACTACTATCTTGTGTACTTCTTTTACTACAGAATATGGGACTTTGAGGGCTACGAGGAAATAATAAGACTGCGGCTTCTGCCCAGCTTTATTAAAACAATGCTTATAAGCCCGCTGATTTTTCTTGCGGTGCGGCTTGCCGAAAGGCTTTCACGGGGGCATAAGACCCTTGATATAGAACAGCAGGACGAAAAAATCGACAGAGTGTGACGCGAGGAGGCGGCATATGGAGCGTATGAAAAAGCTTTCAAACATAATCAGAGTGCTGATAGCGGTCGGCGCAGTGGTGGTTTTCGCCGTCGTTTTCGGGATACGCCTTATGAAGCTTCAGATTGTGGACGGTCAGATGTACCTGAGCCTTTCAAAAAGCTCCACCACCGCCTATCAGACGCTTCCTGCGGCAAGGGGCTGCATAGTCGATTCAAACGGCGTGCCGCTGGTGGAAAACGAGGTCGCGTACAACGTAATAATAGAGCACTCCTTCTTCCCGGACGACGTCGGGGAGCAAAACGAGGTCATCTTAAGACTTGCAAGGCTTTTGGAGGAGGACGGCGTCAGCTGGATAGACCAAACGCCCATAACAGAAGAAGAGCCGTATGAATTCCTTTCTGACGCCAAGCAGTCCGATATAGACAGGATGATAGACAAGCTGCGCCTGAACAGCTACGCCACGGCGCAAAACTGCATAGACCGCCTTATAGAGGACTACGAAATAAGCGGCAGCTACACCCCCCGCGAGCAGAGGATAATAGCGGGCGTGAGGTATCAGATGCTTCTTGCCGATTTTTCCTCCAAAAACGATTACACCTTCGCAACGGGCGTGCCTATAGAAACCGCGTCTGCCGTGAGGGAGCTGAGGGCGCAGATAGCGGGCGCAGACATAACTGAGGCGGCGGTAAGAGTGTATACCGGCGGCGACATTTTTGCGCACGGCATAGGATATGTAGGACCTATATACGCGGAGGAGTACGAGCAGCTCAAGGACAGCGGCTACGAGCTTAACGACACCGTCGGCAAAAGCGGGATAGAAAAGGCGATGGAAAGCGAGCTGAGAGGCGAAAGCGGGGAAAAGCAGATAACCGTTTCGGACGACGGGACGGTCACCGAGACCGTAACAAAGCCGCAGACCCCGGGAAACACCGTCATGCTCACCATCGACGCGGAGCTTCAAAGCAAGCTTCAAACCATCCTTGAAAACCACATAAGCTACCTTCGGGACGGAATATTGACAAAAACCGACTCCGCAACCAGGCAGCAGCTCGATTTTTCCGACTGCAACGCCGGCGCGGCGGTCGTCATGGATGTTAAGACAGGAGCGATTCTTGCGATGGCGTCCGCCCCTAATTACGATATAAACGACCTGCTTTCAGACTATTCCTCGGTCTTGAACGCCGAGGGCTCCCCGCTTTACAACCGCGCCACAGACGGGCTTTACCGTCCCGGCTCGGTCATGAAAACCGTGACTGCGATAGCCGCGCTCAGCGAAGGCGTTATAACGGTCGACGACGAGTTTACCTGCAACCGCCATTATAACTTTTTGGACATTGTGGTAAACTGCACCGGCTCGCACGGGAGCATAAACGTAGTCGAAGCAATAGAAAAGAGCTGCAACATCTTCTTCTATCAGGTGGTGCAAAAGCTCGGGCTTGATAAGCTGATAGAATATGAGCATGCTTTGGGCCTCGGTGAGGACATGGGGATAGAAATAAGCTCGTCCGAAGGATATCTTGCATCTCCTGATACGTTCGCCTCGCTGGGGCTTGAGTGGACCGTAGGGCAGGTCCTGCAGGCGGCCATCGGGCAGTCGGAGGTAGGGGTTACCCCGCTTCAGATGTGCGTTCAGGCTGCTACCATCGCAAACGGCGGAGTGAGGCTTCAGCCCTATCTTGTGGACTCGATATGGGATTACAACATGACCGAAATGCTCGATAAAACAGAGCCTGAAACCGTTTCGACGCTCGACGCGGATTATGACTCGGTAATAGCGCCGGTAGTCGAGGGCATGATCCTCGCGGCGGAAAACACTCCGTCGCAGACATACTATGCCTCAAACGAAGCGGCGGCGTTCGAGGCGCAGTTTTCCATGGACGCGCTTCCCGAAAAAGCTGCGATAAAAACCGGAACGCCTCAGGCAAGCAATAAGGCGACTCAGAACTCCACCGTAGTCGGATTTTATCCCGCGGACGACCCGGAAATTGCGTTTGCGGTAGTAATAGAAAACGGGGAGTATGCAAAATATACAGTGCGTAAAATTATAGAGGCATATTACGGATATGAAACCGCCGTAGAGGATTTAGGGGACGGCAGGATGAGGAGTATTGTGATTACTGACTGATTTTTATTAATAGATTTGTATAAAATTACATCCCCTTTCCCTTTGACAATCCATCTGCGATATGATATCATTAATAATATAAAATATGTTGGGCAAGTATTCGGCATTATAAAAATTTTTATTACAATTACCTATTACAATTACCAAAGGGGGATGAGCCAATGAACATAGCACTTATCGCGCACGACTCTAAAAAGGAGCTGATGATCCAGTTCTGTATTGCTTACAGCGGGATTTTGTCGAAGCATAATCTCTGCGCAACCGGGACCACCGGCAAGCAGGTTGAGGAGGCTACCGGTCTCAACATCAAGCAATACCTTATTGGCTCGCAGGGCGGCTGCCAGCAGATAAGCTCTAAAATCTCCTGCAACGAAATAGACCTTGTAATTTTCTTCAGAGACCCTCTGCATCACAAATCCAGCGATCCGGATGAAACAGACGTTTTAAGGCTGTGCGACGTATATAATCTCCCGGTAGCTACAAATATAGCTACCGCCGAAACGCTTATTATGGCCCTTGCAAGGGGAGACCTCGACTGGAGAGAATACGTAAGATGACATGCTACGCTCAGCTTAAAAACTGCCGCGGCTTTTATATATTTGCGCGGCAATATTTTCTGCCATAAGCGGCGGTATTCTTTAAACCTAAAGCGGCGGACGGCTGTTTTTTCCGCAGAGCCAAGCTAAAGCTATATTTTAACGCGTTATCTGCTTTTGCGGGACAAGCCTGCCTTCCATCGGAGTAACGCCGATTGATCTGCGCACGTCAGACCGGATTTGCAGCACGGTATCAAATCAGACTTGACAAACCGTCCGTGCTGATGTATTATCAGGCTCGAAACATTTTATAAAAATATATTTAAAAGGAACATTATAAGGGAAGCACTGCAGGCATCTAAGAGTATCATGCTGCTCTGCGAAAAAGCATAACTATGGCAAATACCGGCAAAAACAAGCTTGAACATATAATATCTTAAATTCACAAAGGCTTTGACGGGAAGAGTACCTTTATCTTAGGCGGCAAAGAGAGAACGCATGTTGGTGAAAGCGTTTACACCGGATACGGGGAAGGACGCCCCCGAGCCCTGCGGTGATCAAGCCGCGGCGTTTTCCGCGTTAAGGACAAAGAGACCGCCTATTTTGCGCAAAATGGCGGTAACAAAGGGTGGTACCGCGGCGACTGTCGTCCCTTTTTGGGGTGACGGCCGCCTTTATTTTATATTTGGAGGATAATACTGACATGGCTTTACTTGCACAAAGACCAAGAGGCACGCAGGACGCACTGCCGTCGTCGATTCACAAGTGGCACACTGTTGAACAAGCCGCAAGAAACGCGGCGGAGCAGTTCGGATTTAAGGAAATACGCACTCCGACGTTTGAGGAAACCGGACTTTTCGTGCGCTCGGTGGGAGACACCTCGGACGTCGTCACCAAGGAAATGTACACCGTTTCCTCAAAGGGAGACGCGACCTTCACGCTAAAGCCGGAGGGCACGGCCGGGGTCGTGCGCGCCATGCTTGAAAACGGCGTTATGAACGAAGGGATGCCGCAGAAGGTGTATTACATCACCTCCTGCTTCAGGCACGAGAAGCCGCAGGCGGGCAGGCTGAGGGAATTCCACCAGTTCGGAGTGGAGATGTTCGGCGCCAAGGACGCTTATGCCGACGCAGAGGTGATAATGCTCGCAAAGGCTGCGCTGGATTCCTGCGGGCTTGAAAATATAACGCTCAACATAAACTCGATAGGCTGCCCCGAGTGCAGAAAAAGCTATGTGGCGGCGCTCAGGGAGTATTTTTCACAATATAAAGACCAGCTCTGCGCAACATGCCTTGAGCGTCTTGATAAAAACCCGATGAGAATACTCGACTGCAAGTCGCAGATATGCTCTGAAATCGCAAAGGGAGCGCCGGTGATACTTGATTACCTCTGCGGCGATTGCAGAACTCACTTTGATAAGCTCAAGCAGATTTTGAATGGCTGCAAAATCGCCTACAGTATAAATCCCAGAATCGTAAGAGGGCTTGACTACTACACGAGGACGGTGTTTGAATTTATATCAAACGACATCGGCTCTCAGGGCACGGTCTGCGGCGGTGGGCGGTACGACGGGCTTGTGAGCGAGCTCGGCGGGCAGCCCACTCCTGCGCTTGGCTTCGGGATGGGGCTTGAAAGGCTTATTCTTATCATGGAGCAGCAGGGCAGGGAGTTTTTAGAGCCGAAGCGCTGCGACCTGTACTTTGCCCCGATGGGCGAGGCTGCGCGGGAAAAGGCTGTGCTGCTCGCGCAGGCGCTGAGAGAGGACGGCTACGGCGTTGAGTACGACCTTATCGGCAGGGGACTTAAGCCGCAGATGAGATATGCGGACAAAATCGGTGCGAGGTTTGTGTGCGTGCTGGGAGACGACGAGCTGTCATCCGGCTCGGCAAACCTTAAAAACATGCGCACCGGCGAGCAGACGGCCGTTTCCCTGGACAGCTTTAAGGACGGCTTCACTACTCTTTTAATAAACGAAATATTTGAGACCGAGGGCATCGAGGACGCTATAAGCGAGGGTCTCGGTCTTTGACGCGGAGGAATAAGCATGGACAGAATGGATAACTTAAGACGCACTCATTACTGCGCACAGATACCTCTCACGCCGTGCGAGGTGGTGGTAGGCGGATTCGCGCAAAAGGTCAGAAACTTAGGAAACCTTATATTTATAGACCTTCGGGACAGGACGGGAATAGTCCAGCTCGCGTTTGGAGACGACACTGACCGCTCCGTGTTTGAAAAGGCGGCTTCGGTAAAAAACGAATACGTCCTGATGGCGCGCGGCATGGTAACGCCGAGGGAAAGCGTAAACACCGAGATAAAAACCGGAACCGTCGAGATAAGGGTAACCGAGCTTAAAATACTCTCAAAGGCGCAGACGACGCCGTTCGAGATAACCAATTCCGACAAGGTAAACGACGAGCTCAAGCTCAAATACCGCTATTTGGACCTTCGGACAAAAAAACTCACCCAAAGCCTTATCACAAGGCATGAAATCGCAAAATCCGCGAGGGAGTATTTCTATGAAAACGGCTTTTTGGAGATTGAAACTCCCATGATGATACGCTCCACCCCGGAGGGCGCGAGGGATTACCTCGTCCCGTCGAGAATCCACGACGGAAAATTCTACGCTCTTCCCCAATCGCCCCAGATATACAAGCAGCTTCTGATGGTGGCAGGGCTTGACCGCTACGTCCAGCTCGCGCGCTGCTTCAGAGACGAGGATTTAAGAGCGGACAGGCAGCCGGAATTTACTCAGATAGATGTGGAAATGTCTTTTGTGGACGTCGAGGACATACTTAAAACCGGTGAAGGTCTTATGCACAGGATATTTAAGGACGTAATGGGCATAGAGCTTTCGCTTCCGCTTCCCAGGATGACCTACGCCGAGGCCATGAACCGCTACGGCTCCGATAAGCCGGACACGCGCTTCGGCATGGAGCTTCAAGATATCACCGACGCCGTTAAGGACATCGACTTCGCCGTGTTCAAATCCGCGATAGAGGCGGGCGGCTCGGTAAGGGCGATAGTCGTTAAGGATGGCGCGCAGGTCTACACAAGAAAGGAAATAGACAAGCTCGCAGAGCACGCCAGAGGAATAGGCGCAAAGGGTCTTGCCTATATCAGGTGGGTGGACGACGCCCCCTCCTGCTCGTTCGCCAAGTTCTTAAAGGAGGGCGAGCTTGACTCGATACTCTCCCGCTTAAACGCCGAAAAGGGAGACGTTGTGCTTATCGTCGCTGACAAGGACAAGGTGACGCTTCCCGTTTTGGGCGCGCTCAGGCTGATAGCGGCAAGGAAAATGGACATTATCCCCGCTGATAAGTACAATCTTTTGTGGATAGTGGAGTTCCCGTTCTTTGAGTACAACGACGAGACCGGCAGCTGGGACGCTATGCATCATCCGTTCACCATGCCGCTGGACGAATGCCTTGAATACCTTGACACCGACCCCGCGAACGTCCGCGCAAAGTGCTACGACCTTGTAATGAACGGAATAGAGCTGTGCTCAGGCTCGATGAGAATAACCGACTGCGAGCTTCAGGAGCACATGTTCCGCTCTCTCGGTCTTACCGACGAGGAAATAGAGGCAAAGTTCGGCTTCCTGGTAGAAGCGTATAAATACGGCGCTCCGCCTCACGGCGGCTTCGGCCTCGGTCTCGACAGGCTGTCAATGCTTTTGTGCGGCGCGGACAGCTTAAGGGACGTTCTCGCGTTCCCGAAGGTCCAGAACGCCAGCGAGCTTATGTCGAGCTGCCCGGCGGAGGTAGACCCCAAACAGCTCGAAGAGCTGCATATTGCTGTGATAGATAAAGAGTAATACAGGAGCCTGGCGGCTTTGTCCCGCCAGGCTCCTATGTTTTTTGACAGCCGCCTTTTATATGTCACCTGATCTCCTGCCCGAGGGAATTAAATTCCTCTGATGATAAAAACTCGCCGAGGGTTATCTCCAACCCGTCGCACAGCTTTTTTATGGTTATTATCGACACATCGCGCCGCCTTTCGTCCAAAAGACTGTAAACGGTCGAGGGCGTCACCCCCGAAATATTCGCCAGCTCGTTTGGCTTAATCCCTCTTTCCCTGCAAATTTCAGAAAATCTTTTTGCAACTGCGTCTTTGACAAACATAGTATCACCTCAAGGGCATTCTAAAAAATATTTCGCATTGCATATATTTAAATTTATGAATTCCGCAAAAATTCGGGCGATAAGTGCAGCGTCAGATATTTTCATACAAAATGTAATAACCCCCTTGACAATCAGTAAAATATATATTATAATATCTCCTGTAAAGTTTTGATGCTTTACATTTGACACGATATTTAGTTACTGCTAAGCGAAAGGGACGGGTGATGTTGTGGCTAAGGATCTTAAATATTCTGCTCTTCTGGATATCTACGGCGAAATGCTGACCGCAAAGCAGCGCGAGATGATGGACTTTTACTATAACGACGACCTTACCCTTTCCGAAATCGCCGCAAACGAGGGCATTTCCCGTCAGGGAGTGAGGGACAGCATAAAGCGCGGGGAGTCTGTGCTCAACGAGCTTGACGACAAGATAGGCGTTATGCGCATAGTCCGCGAGTACGATGCGCTCCTTACCTGCATAGTGGCCGCATGCGACGAGATAATAGCAGACTGCAAAACATATACTACTACCAAAAGCGTTATTGAGAAGCTTGAGAAAATCAAGTCCTCGGTGGACGCCATAGAGCATACCGAAAGGAATTAAAACTGATAAATGGCTTTTGAAGGATTAAGCGAAAAGCTGAGCGGCGTTTTTAAGCGCCTTAAGGCTCACGGAAGGCTGACTGAGGCGGACGTTAAGGCCGCTATGAAGGAAATACGCATGGCTCTTCTCGAGGCGGACGTCAGCTACAAGGTCGTAAAGGACTTTGTTGCCAAGGTCTCGGAAAGGTGCGTCGGCTCGGACGTTTTAGAGAGCCTCACGCCTGCCCAGCAGGTCATAAAGATAGTAAACGAGGAGCTTATCGCGCTGATGGGCGAGTCCAACAGCAAGATAAACTTCCCAAGCAAGCCGCCGTGCGTTGTGATGATGTGCGGACTCCAGGGCTCAGGTAAGACAACCCACTCGGCAAAGCTCGCCAAGTACTTTAAAGCGCAGGATAAAAGGCCTCTTCTCGTCGCGTGCGACATATACCGTCCCGCAGCTATAGACCAGCTTAAGATTGTAGGCGAACGCGCGGGCGTGCCGGTGTTTGAGATGGGTCAGACAGACCCAAGGAAAATAGTTAAGGCGGCGCTTTCTCACGCCAAGGACCACGGCAACGACATGGTGTTTCTCGACACCGCCGGACGGCTTCAGATAGACGAAGAACTCATGTCCGAGCTGAAGGACATAAAGGAAATAGCCAATCCCAGCGAGATAATGCTTGTTATCGACGCAATGACCGGACAGGAGGCAGTAAACGTAGCGAAGAGCTTCGACGATGCCCTTTCTATCGACAGCGTGCTGCTTACAAAGCTCGACTCCGACACAAGAGGCGGCGCGGCGCTTTCCGTTTTGGCCGCCACCGGCAAGCCGATAAAGTTTGTCGGCACAGGCGAAAAGCTCGACGATATAGAACCGTTCCATCCGCAGAGGATGGCGTCGAGAATACTCGGAATGGGCGACGTCCTGTCGCTTATCGAAAAGGCTCAGACTACTATAGACGAGCGCGACGCCCAAAAGTTTGCAGACAAACTGATGGAGGGCGGATTTGACTTTAACGACCTGCTCTCGCAGATGCGTCAGATAAAAAAGATGGGCTCGATAAAATCGCTTTTGCAGATGATGCCCGGCATGGGGAAGGTGGACGAAAGCGCCATAGACGAGAGACAGCTTCCCAGGATGGAGGCAATAATCCTGTCCATGACACCCAGGGAGCGAGCAATGCCCTCGCTTATAGATCCAAAGCGCAAGCGTCGCATAGCCGCGGGAAGCGGAACTAAGGTGGAGGACGTAAACCGCCTGATAAAGCAGTATGAGCAGATGAAGGACATGATGAAGCGCCTGGGGCTTACCGGCTCGGGCAAAAACGGCAAGAGAAAGCGCAAAAAGCTGCCTAAGCTCCCGCCGGAATTTTTGCAGGGTATGCCAAATGGTATGCCTCAGATAAAATAAGACGTTAACCCTGACATTGCAAGGTTAATATATATAATCCGTTTTGGAGGTGAAAATACATGGCAGTAAAAATCAGACTCAGAAGAATCGGCGCAAAGAAGAACCCCTTCTACAGAATCGTAGTTGCGGACTCGAGATACCCCAGAGACGGCCGCTTCATCGAGGAGATCGGTTACTACGATCCCACAGCCGAGCCGTCCGCACTTAAGGTAGACGCTGAAAAGGCTAAAAAGTGGATATCGACAGGCGCTCAGCCCACCGATACCGTTAAGGCTATTTTCAAGAAGAACGGCGTAATCTGATAAAACGTACTCAGCGATATTGCAGCGGTGTGACCGGCGGCATAACCGCGCCGGCTGCGCCGCGAGGAAGAACTCAATGTGCTAAGGAGATGCAATGGAAGAACTTTTGAGAACCATAGTGGCGGAGCTTGTCGACGACAAGGATGCCATTCAAATCACCTGCGACGAGCCTGATGAGGAGGGCGTAATAGTTTACCACCTCCACGTCGCCCAGGACGACATGGGCAAGGTAATAGGCAGGCAGGGAAGAATAGCTAAGGCTATACGTACCCTTATGCGCGCAGGCGCTGCCAGAATAAATCAGAAGGCAGCAGTTGAAATAGAGTAAAAAACAGGCGCACGCTTTGCGTGGTATTGCCTGAGGACAGCTGGGCAGCTCGGGCTTTTCCGGGCTGCTTTTTACAGCTCGGCATTAAACCGCTTGATTTCTTTGGGAGGATACATGCAAAAATATCTCGAAATAGGCAAAATCGTCTCCGTACACGGGCTTAAGGGCGAGGTAAAGGTCCAGCCATGGTGCGACAGCGCGGAGCAGTTTTGTAAATTTAAAAGGCTCTTTTCCGAAGGCGGCAGCATAGAATATACCATAGAGCGTTCGAGGGCGCAGGGCAACATGGTCATAGCCAAGATAAAGGGCGTTGACAGCGTGGACGGCGCGCAACAGATGCGCGGCACGATACTTTACATGGACCGCGAGGATTACAAGCTGCCCAGCGGCTCGTATTTTGTAGCCGACCTTATCGGGCTGGAGGTCTTTGACGCTCAGGAGAAAAGCTACGGAGTTATTACGGACGTACTGCAAACCGGCGCAAACGACGTTTATGAGATAAAAGATATAAACGGTAAGTTATATTATATTCCTGCTATACCTTTAGTAATACTATTGACTGACATTGAAGCGGGAAGGATGGTCATATATCCTATGGAGGGGCTGTTCGATGAGGATTGATATTGCGACGCTTTTCCCCGAGCTGTGCGAAACCTGGCTGTCAGCAAGCATAGTCGGCAGAGCGAGGGAAGCGGGCGTGTTCGAGCTTAAGTGCCACCAGATACGCGACTACGCCTTTGACAAGCACCACCGCGTCGACGACACGCCCTACAGCGAGCGCCAGGGTATGCTTATGATGGCGGAGCCGATATGGCAGTGCTACAAGGCGGTCGCAGCAGACAGAAAGCCTCACGTCATATACATGTCCCCCAAGGGCAGGACGCTTACCCAAAGGCGGTGCCTTGAGCTTTCAAGGCTGAGCGACATATTTATACTCTGCGGGCACTACGAGGGCGTGGACCAGAGGGTGATAGACAAGATTGTGGACGAGGAGATATCGCTCGGCGACTTTGTGCTTACAGGAGGAGAGCTTCCGGCGGTAGTGCTTGTGGACGGCGTCGTAAGGATGCTTGAGGGAACGCTCGGGCACTCGCAGTCGCACGAGGACGAAAGCCACTTCGACGGACTTCTTGAGTATCCTCAATACACCCGCCCGGAAGTGTGGCAGGGCATGGCGGTTCCGGATGTTTTGCTTTCGGGACATCGCGAAAACATCCTCAGGTGGCGGCGCTATAAAAAGCTGGAGGAGACCTATAAGAAGCGCCCTGAGCTGCTTGAAACCGCGCAGCTTGATATAGTAGACAGGGCGAACCTCTCGGAAATCTCCGCCATATGTGATGAGCACCCTCATATTTTTGACGAATAACGCCCTTTAATTTTGGTTATATTGCCATCAAACGCTAAAAAATACTGGTCAAACTCCACAATTTAGAGTTTTTTGATTGCTCAGGTTGTAAGCATAAAGCAGAAAATTCCCAAAATCCGATTTTAAGTGATAATTCTGCGTTGACTTAGCGATACTAAATTTGTATACTATAAAATGCAATCACAATTCCAAAAACGCAAACGGTTTATATTTTGAAATGGAGAGTTATTGATATGTTCGTAAAAGATGTTGTTGTAAAGAACCAAGTCGGTCTTCACGCCCGCCCTGCTACTTTCTTCATCCAGAAGGCTAATGAGTTTAAATCCTCGATCTGGGTTGAAAAGGAAGAAAGGCGCGTAAACGGAAAGAGTCTTTTGGGTGTTCTTTCTCTCGGCATTATCGGCGGAACTTCTATAAGAATTATCGCTGACGGTCCGGATGAGGAGACTGCCGTAAATAGCCTCGTCGCCCTGGTCGAAAGTGAGTTTACCGAATCCGCCAAATAAACCGGATATATTGATTCACTGTTTAAAAAGCTGTCTGATATCGTCCTTACCGCGGGTATCCGCTGATAAGGCTGACATCAGGCGGCTTTGTTTTTTAAACGCGCTGAAGGGCGGTCGCGCCGAACGTCTTTCAGACATAAATTAACACAACTCGTACGAAGACGCTTCAAGTTTTAGAAAAATAGCACACATTTATAGCTTAAATTCTTCCAAGTTGGTAATACTGTCTAAAAAAATATATGTTTCTTCGCCGCATTCATAATTTATTAACACATGAGCTAAAAAATCGTGTTACAATTTGTAATAATTGATGAATTGCGAATGCGTAGGTTTGGCGCTGCTTTTGAGCGGCTTCAGGCGGGGCGCAAATTTAAAAGTAGGGAGTAAATTACATGTCCAACAGACTATTTCAGGGAGTCATTCAGCAAATGCATGATATCGTAAACTGTGAGATCGGGGTTATAGACTGCGACGCCTTGGTTATAGCATGCAGCGACGCCTCTAAGGTCGGCTGCACAAACGAGTTTATCTCCTTGGATTTAAGCGAGACCTATGACTACTTTATACGCGACGGTTACACCTACATGCCGTTCGGTCCGAAACCGAAGAATGAATACTTTTCCTTTGTTCAAGGCACAGACGAGACCGCGTATAAAATTGCCTCAATGCTATGCGTGACCCTTTCAAACCTTCAGCAGTTTTACGATGAAAAATACGACAGGAACAACTTTGTCAAAAGCGTCGTTTTGGACAACATACTCCCTGGGGACATACAGCTCAAATCGCGGGAGCTTCACTTTAATTCAAACATAACAAGGGTAGTTTTCCTGATAAGGATAGTAGCTTCAAACGACGTTTCGGCCTTTGACGTTATACAGAATCTCTTCCCTGACAAGTCCAAGGACTTTGTTTTTACAATCTCCGACACCGACATAGTTCTTATTAAGGAAGTAAAGCCAAACATCGATACCGGCGACCTTGAAAAGCTGGCATTTTCAATTGCGGACACACTGCTCAGCGAGTTCTACACCAAGGTAAATGTCGGAGTGGGAACGGTTGTGGACAATGTCAGAAACCTCGCTGTATCCTTTAAGGAAGCTCAGATAGCTTTGGAGGTAGGAAAGGTGTTCGACACCGAAAAGACCATCGTAAGCTATGAGAATCTGGGAATCGCAAGGCTTATCTACCACCTTCCTACTACTTTGTGTGAAGCGTTTCTCAAGGAGGTGTTTAAAAAGGGCTCAATAGAATCGTTAGACCAGGAAACACTGTTTACCATCCAAAAATTCTTTGAAAACAACCTCAATGTTTCGGAGACCTCAAGGAAGCTTTTTGTGCATAGGAACACGCTTGTGTACCGCCTTGAAAAAATCAAGAAGCTTACGGGTCTCGACTTAAGAGAATTTGACCATGCTATAATATTCAAGATTGCGCTGATGGTCAAGAAATACCTGTCATCCGATCCAGTTAAATTCTAAAACCAGCTGCGCCCAGAACACGCGGCATGGTTGTGTATGCCCGGAGTATGAGTGTAGTTTATACATGCCCGGAGCCTGCAGCGTTGTTCTGCGCCGGCTCCGCAAATGGTCTTAGCTGAATCGGGAACAAGCTTGAGGTTTGTTCTCTTTTTTCATTGCGCGTGTTTTACGTGCAAAAGCATACGTTGATAACCCATCTGAAAAAAGAAAGGCAAAAAGCATGGTTGAATTTAAAAATGTATCCTACACCTATCCTACAGGGCAGCACGCCTTGCAGCATGTAAATCTAAAAATAGACGACGGTGAGTTTGCATTTATCGTAGGAGCGTCGGGAGCGGGAAAAAGCACCCTTATAAAGCTGATACTACGAGAGCTGACCGCTTCCGAGGGCGAGGTCACAGTCAACGGTTATAACCTCAACCGACTCAAGTCAAAAAAAATACCGGAGCTTCGCAGAACAATAGGAGTTGTTTTTCAGGACTTTCGGCTGATACCTAACCTTACAGTTTATGATAACGTGGCATTTGCGCTGAGAGCCATCGACGCGCCGATAAAATACATACGCTCAAGAGTACCGTACGTTATAAGCCTTGTCGGACTCGCTTCAAAGGCAAAATCATACCCGAGCGACCTCTCCGGAGGAGAGCAGCAGAGGGTTGCGCTTGCGCGCGCACTTGTAAATGATCCGCAGCTTATCATTGCGGACGAGCCCACGGGAAACGTAGACCCCGAAAGAAGCTTTGAAATAGTAGATCTTTTAAAGGGCATAAACGCCTGCGGCACTACTGTAGTCATGGTCACGCACCAGCACGACCTTGTAAAGTACTTCGGCGGAAGGATAATAAACATTAACACCGGCGCCGTTGTCTTTGACGAGGTAATAGGAGGGGCAGATGAGAGCCAGCAGCTTTAAATATCTTGTCAAGCAGGGGCTTAAAAGCCTGTGGTACAACAGGGTAAACACCTTCGCCTCGCTCTGCATCGTGACAATATCGCTTGTAATGGTGGGATTTTCGGTACTTGTCGCCGCCAACGCCTCGAGACTCATAGGTTCGATTGAAAGCCGGAACGAAATAGTAGTGGTCATCCGCGACGGCACGCCGGACAACAACATAACTCTTTTGGGCGAGTCCTTGAACGGACTTGACAACGTATCCGAAGTGAACTTTTACTCAAAGGAGCAGGCCTGGGAGGAAATGCAGGCCAATATGTCCGAGGAAGAAAAATCGCTCTTTGATTACATAAACGAAAACCCGCTTCCCGACTGCTACCGAATAAGAGTGGCGGACGTGTCGATAATGTCGCAGACTGTAAGCCAGATAGAGGCTCTTGACTCGGTAGAGCTTGTCAACGCTCCGAACGATTTCGCCAGCCTTCTGACGAGCGTAAGAAACGTCTGCGCGGTAATATTTACGGTAATAACAATAGCCTTGATAGCGGGCTGTCTTGTAATAATTTCTAACTCTACCCGCACAAGCGTTTATGCAAGGCGGCGTGAAATAAACATCATGCGCTATGTTGGCGCGTCGAAGAGCTTTATAAGGATCCCGTTTTTTGTAGAGGGGCTTGCCATAGGGCTTGCGGCGTCGGTGCTGGCGTTCCTGCTTACATGGTTTGCCTACACTGAAATATACTCCACCCTAACGGTATATCTTAGGTCCTGGACTTTGTTTGTAAGCTCGGGGCTAATACCATTCGGAGAGATCGCGCTTCCAACGGCGCTATGCTACCTTGTCTGCGGAGTGGTTATATCTTCGTTCGGCACGGTGCTGTCAACAAAAAAGCATTTGAACGTCTGACCAAGAAGGAAAGGAGACAAAATGAAACCTCTGAAGCAGCTAAAGCGCGGCATTGTAGTGCTTGTCGCGGCGGCAGTGGCATTCACAACGGTGACATACTCCGGCTCGTCGGTTCTAAGGGCCGACTCTACGCAGTCGGAGCTTGAGGAACAGCTTAAGGAAATTGAAAGGCGTCAGGAAGAGCTTGACGCTGCCATCGAGGCGGCGGAGGGCGATATCGACCGCGAAAAAGAAAAGCAGGAAAAAATAGACGAACAGATAGCTACTACCGAGGAGTACATAAGAACCCTTACAGACCTGATATCCGACTACAACTCTCAAATATCTGACCTTGAGGATGAAATATCGCTTAAGGAGCGGGACATTGTAGATACCGAGCAGCTTATCGCCGCTCAGGAGCTTGAGATAAAGGACAACATTTCAATATACGAGGATCAGCTCAGGGCTATGTATATTTCGGGCAACGACTCGATAGCGTCGGTGCTTTTGGGCTCAAGCGATTTCTTTGACATGCTTATGAGGCTTGAGATGATAAAGCGCGTCGCTGATTACAACAACGAGCTTATCGACCATCTCGTCGAGATTAAGGACAGCTACGAAAGCAACAAGCTCGCGCTTGAGAACATGATATCAGACCTTGAAACAAACATTTTGGACGTTGAGACAAAGCGGACGGAGGTGGAAGCGCTCAAGTCGAACTGGGATTCGCAGCTAAGCGACCTGAACGACCTGTACAGCCAGAGCGAAACTCAAATCGCGCTTCTAAGGGAACAGCAGGAGTCCTACGAGGACAGCAAGGACGAGCTTGACCGCGAGGCGGAGGAAATAGAGGAGGAAATCCAGAGGATTATCCGAGAGGCGTCGAGGGCGGAGTACATCGGCGATCTTGAACCCGGAACCTTCCTATGGCCGGTACCCGGATACTATCAGATAACCTCCGGCTACGGAAGCCGCTGGGGTACTACCCACCGCGGAATAGACATCTCAGGCTCCGGAATAAGGGGCGCGGAAATTACGGCTGCTAATTCCGGCGTAGTGATAACGGTCAACAACAGCTGCACGCATGACTACGGTAAAAACAGCTCCTGCGGCTGCGGAGGCGGATTCGGAAACTATTGTATAATCGATCACGGCGGCGGATATGCTACCCTTTACGGACATGCAGAGGAAATCATAGTAGAAGAGGGACAGTACGTCACCACAGGCGACGTCATAGGATACGTCGGCTCCACCGGATACTCCACCGGTCCGCATTGCCACTTTGAGGTCCGCGTTGACGGCGAGAGAATGGATCCCGAATCCTTCAACCTACTCAAATACTAATCAAAGCCAACGAGCCGAAAGGAAGATAAGCTACGAATAAAAAAATTTCACTCGGACTTACTATTTCCCTTATGGCTATAGCCGCAGCTATAACATTTATAATTTCCACCAGCTACTCCATGAGTCTTTACAACGGGCTGGTGGCGGACGTTCAGCAGCGTGCGGAGATGTATACAAAGCTTGAACAGATAGATACCTACGTCAGAGCCTACTACGACGGCACGATAAATGAGGATGAGCTTATCGAATCTCTGGCAAACGCCTATATCGCCGTTTTGGGCAGCGACGACGCGGAATATTTTGACGAATCGGAGTACACTCTTTATAAGGAGCATTTGAGCGGAACTCACCTCGGCATTGGAATATATGCGGAAGAAATAGGCGGCTGTCCATGTGTAACGGCTGTTTTAGCCAACAGCCCGGCCGCTAACGTCGGGATAAATGTGGGAGAGAGTATTGTCCAGATAAATGGTCAGAGCGTGCTTGAAATGGGCTATGACAGGGCGTATTCGATGCTCAGGGCGGAAAGCGGCACGCCGCTTACTCTTACCCTGCGTCAAAACGGCGTGGACAGGACTGTGTCCGTCACTACTGTGCAGATGACCGTAGCATCGGTAAGGACGGACACCTTCGGCGGATACGGCTATATTCAGGTGTATGAGTTCTCGGAAAACACCTATCAGCAGTTCATGGCTGCATACTCGATGCTTCTTTCCTCAGATCTGAAGGGAATAATAATAGACCTGAGGAACAACTCCGGCATGATTTATGAACCCGTTTTCGAGCTTTTGAACGTCCTTTTGCCGGAGGAAACCGTTCCGTACGTAGAGCTGGAGCTTTCGGGCGAGCGCACCGAGGGCGAGCCTGCGGAAGGTACTAACGCCATATCAATCCCTGTTTCTGTGCTCGTAAACTCAAGGACCTCAGGGCCTGCGGAGCTGTTTGCGGCGTCGCTTAAGGACGGCGCGGGCGCTTCTATAGTGGGAAGCCAGTCGGCGGGGGACGCTCTTCTTCCGGAGGTATTCGACCTCTATGACAACACCGCGATAAGCCTGCCTGTAGCGACGGTGCAGTCGACGGTCACGCAGTTCGCGGACGCTGGCATAAGGCCGGACTACGAGGTGGTAATGGCAGCTGATAACCCATCTGACCTGCGAGAGCTGGACGAAAACAGCGACCTGTGCATAAAGAAGGCGCTGGAGGTTTTGGATCAGTCGTCGGCAGCGCAGTAAGGCAGGGCAGCAGGAAAACGCGCATAAGGCGAAGAGTAAAAAATACAGCCGGACAAATATTGTCCGGCTGTTTCGCGTGTAAAGCAGCATTAGCTGTTTTTTATTTCACTCTGTAGTTCCACAGTCTTTCAACATCCTCCTTGGAAGCATAGCTTATTCCTATCCGCGGGGAGGAGGTATACTCCGGAACAGGGCTTCCGTCATCCTCTATCCAGAGCTGCTCCGAGCTTATAAGATCCTCGGCGTTGAGAAGCATAGTTATTTTAAGCTGCTTTGTTACCCTTCCCGGACCGCTTATTCCCTCCACGCCCCTTATCAAAACCGCTTCGGGGTGGTCCTTAGGTCCTGTGACTACGTTTAGCAAGCTGTGAATGCCATAACACAAATACACATATGCCGCTCCGCCCTCCAAATACATGGTAGCGGTTCTTTTTGTCCTGCCGCGGTGGGCATGGCAGGCGGTGTCCTCCTCGCCGTAATAACACTCTGTTTCGGTTATCCTGAGGCGTATCACTACGCCGTCTATCCTTCGGCAAAGCGTCTTTCCCAAAAGCTCTACGGCAAGCTCTGTCGCGGGGCGAAGGTAAAACTCCTTACTCAGTCTCATTGTCAAGTATGTATTTTGCCTTTAATATGGCGAGCTGAGTCTTGCTGTCCGGGATCTCGTCGTTTAAGACCATCTCCACCGCCAGATCAAACGGCACGGGCTGGATATCCACAAATTCGTCCGCGTCGAGGTGCTGCTCCGAAAAGCTGAGACCCGTCGCCAGGTACATATATATGACCTCGGTGTCGTAGGCGACAGTGGGATAAAGCTTGCCTAAATACCTGATATTTTCAGCCGCCGCGCCTATTTCCTCCCTGAGCTCGCGCACGCCGCATTCCAGCGGCTCCTCTCCCCGCTCGCGCTTTCCCGCCGGCGCCTCCAGAAGCACCTGCTTGAACGGATATCTGAACTGACGCACCAGCATTACCTCGTTTTTGTCGTTTATCGGGAGCACGCACACGCCGCCGCTGTGCTCTACATATTCCCTTGTCGCCTCTTCGCCGTTTTCAAGAAGCACCTTGTCTCTTTTGAGACGCAGAATCCTGCCGTCATACAGCTCCTCGCTGTCTATTGTCTTCTCAAATAAGTGGTTTTTGTCTGACATCTTTCTACCTCGCCTATGTACAATTCATCCTATATATCTTACGATATCATTATATATATCTTATGACCGCAACTACCTTGCCTAAAATCGACACCTCAGAGACAATTATAGGCTCCATGGCGTCGTTTTCGGGCTGCAGGCGGTAATGACCTTCTTCCTTGTAAAAGCGCTTCACAGTGGCTTCGCAGCCGTCTATAAGCGCGACAACTATATCGCCGTTTTCGGCGGTAGGGCATTTCTCCACAATGATGGTGTCGCCGTCGAGTATCGCGGCGTTAATCATGGAATCCCCCCTGACCTTGAGCGCAAACAGCTCGCCCTGATAATTTTTTTTCGTACTGAAGCTTATATAGCCCAGTATATCCTCCACAGCGGTTATGGGTCGCCCAGCCGTGACCGTTCCCAAAAGCGGCACTCTCACCGCGCGGCGCCCGCCGGCAAGCCTTATCGCGCGGTTGAGATTTTCACCCTTCCTCTCCAAAAGCCCCGCGCCGATAAGCCTCTCGATGCTTCTTTGCACCGTCGAGGTTGACTTTATCCCAAGGGCTGAGCATATCTCGCGCACGGAGGGCGCAAACCCCTCAGACTCCCGCTGCCTTAAATAATCGTACACAGCCCTGTCCCTATCGCTTATCGCCACTTTCTCCGTCCTCCTTAAGCCGCTTAGCCAGCCTCTTTGCCACCTTGTATATATCCCCGCAGCCAAGCGTTATGACAAGATCGCCCTCCCTGACGTTTTCCGCAAGGTAATCCACACACTCGTCAAACCCCTCGGTAAGACAGACCCTGTCCAGCTTTGCCGCAAGGTCGGACGAGTGGATGTTATAGGTGTTTTTCTCACGCGAGCCCATTATGGGGGTAAGAACCACAAGATCCGCCTTTCCAAGAGCCTTTGCGAAATCGTCTAAGAGCCTGGCGGTGCGGGAATAGGTGAAGGGCTGGTGCACAGCGATTATCCTTTTAAACCCAAGCCCGGACGCTGCCTCAAGTGTCGCGCTTATTTCTGCTGGATGATGTGCGTAGTCATCGACTATGGTCACACCGCCGGTCTGAGCTATCTTTTCAAATCTTCTTATAGCGCCCTTGAAGCTGTCAAGCCCCGCGGCTATTTTCTCAGGAGCTACCCCGCAGTAGGATGCAGCCGCGGCGGCTGCCGCCGCGTTCAGAGCGTTATGCCTGCCGGGGACGTGAATGCGCGTATCAAAAAGTTTCCCACCGCCGTGATACACCTCAAGCTCGGTGGTAAGTCCCTCTGCCCGCTTTATTACGGGGTAGTAGTCGTTTTTTTCGCTCCACCCGAAGCTTATCATGTCCTTGCCCGAAACCCCGCTCACAGCGTCCAGGGTATTTTGGTCGTCGCCGTTGTATATGACGCAGCGCGAAGCGTTAGAGGCAAATTTTTTAAAAGAGCGCTTGAGATTGTCAAGGGTTTTGAAGTAGTCGAGATGGTCCTCGTCGATATTTAATATTACCGAAACGTCGGGGTACAGCTTTAAAAAGGTGTCCACAAACTCGCAGGACTCGCACACCATTATATCGCTTTTTCCGAACCTGCCAGAACCGCCTATTGACGCGAGCTTTCCTCCCAGCACGCAGCTAAAGTCCACTCCCGCGTCTAAAAAAATCTCCGCAAGCATTGAGGAGGTGGTAGTCTTTCCGTGAGTTCCTGCTATGCAGACCGCCATATCAAACCAGCTCGTCACCAGCCCCAAAAGCTCCGAACGCTCCAGTACCGGCGCCCCGCTCTGCCTTGCCGCAATCAGCTCGGGATTATCGGGCATTATGGCGGCGGTATGCACAATAAGGTCCGCGCCCTCGATATTTTCCGCCCTCTGGCCCAGATAAACCGGTATGCCCATGCGCCTTACGGCGTCGAGGGTTTCGGTCTCGTTGTTGTCCGAGCCGGTGAGGTAGTAGCCGAGTCCGTGAAGTATCTGCGCAAGCGGATACATCCCGCTCCCGCCTATCCCGATAAAATGAATGTGCTTTTTGCCGTTTAGTATATTTTTAAGCTCTGAGTTTTCCATACTGTTCTCCTAACCGCGCGCGTTATACGCAGCATATTACGCGCCCTGAACGAATGTTCTTTATAAAAACAGTATATTACATCCCTCAAAAAAAATAAACACCCCTGCTGAATATTTTTTCTTATATCTGCCGAAAATATCTCCATAAATATAGAGAAGGGACAGATTTATATGACAATCACAGGCATTAAGGTTAGAAAGCTCCTGCCGCAGGGTAGGCTTCGCGGGGTGGTGAGCGTGACCTTTGACAATGAGTTCGCGGTTCACGACATCAAGGTTGTGCAGGGGAGCGACAGGCTTTTTGTCGCCATGCCCTCCCGCCGCGACGACAACGGAGCGTTCCGCGATATAGTCCATCCGATATCTCAGGAGGCAAGGGAAAAAATAGAGCGGGAGATCCTCGCCGCGTATCAGGATGCTCTTTCAGCACAGGAGGCACAGCAGGACGCACTTTCAGCACAGGGCTCTCCATATGCTGGGTCGGGTAAATCGGAGAACTCGGACACCGGACACGGAGTATATTTAAACAGCGGCAAGGACACCGGAGTATACGCCGGACGCGCCGAGCCGTCGTAGCAAAAAAGCGCAGGATGCTGAAGTCCTGCGCTGATATTTTGCTTTTTCAGCGCCGCAGTATTAAGCGGCGCAGGAAAGTGGCAAGCTGACTGCTGCCATTTTCCCTTCGCTTTCCTTTGCGACGGCTACCCTCATGCTATGATAGCCTTTGCCTTTGCCACAATGCTTTTGTCGTTTTCATAGGACAATACCGACTGCGCCCTGCCTATCTCAACCCATTTAATGTCCGCTATTTCCTCCTCCTGAGGAATATAATCGGAGTTTTTCGCCTTTGCGAGAAAGTATACCACTATCTTCTGCGTGCCCTTTTTCGGCGAATAGGAAACTATTTCGCGGAATGAGGAGTCGATTATAACGTCTATGCCCGTTTCCTCGAATATTTCCCTTTGAGCGGTTTCTACCTCCGTTTCTCCCGATTCGACGTGCCCCTTGGGAAAGGACCAGTGCCCGCTGTTGACATGCTTTATCAGCAGTATTTCGGTGTTGCCATGAAACTTGCGGTAGACTATCGCCCCGCAGGATTTTTCATGGAGCATTTTATAATCCCTTCTGTGCTTTTTTCTGCACGGTGTAGTAAAATCATATTAATTATATCACAAATCCGACTTCTATGCAACCGGTAGAAAAAAGAAACCCCCCGAAAGCTCGGGGGGAACCCAACCGAATATTGAACCGGGCGGCGCGAGTCATCGCTTTAGGTTATGTCACTGGTTGTCTTCAATATACTTTACAATATCGCCGACAGTCCTGATAGTCTCGACAGCCTCGTCCGGGATCTCAACTCCGAATTCATCCTCAAAGGACATTACAAGATCAACAACATCCAGAGAATCCGCGCCCAGATCGTCGGTTATGACCGAGTCGGGGGTGATGGTGCTTTCGTCGATCTCAAGATTATCAGCTATTATCTTTTTGACCTTCTCGTATGTCATCTTCCAAACCTCCTGTCTGAATTTATGTCAAATATAGTGTAGCCGCTAATGTCTGGTTTGTCAATAGCATTTTGCAGCTTTATTTTGTTCAGCTTGTGAGCAGCCGAAGCTCCTCAAGGTCGAACCCCTTGTGCAGGCACATGTTTATGCCGTCGCTCAAGAGCGAAGCAGAGGTGGAAATGAGCTTATCAATATTTTTTGGCGTTATCATCAGCGGCTCTCCCTCTCCGCCGGCGTCCGCTATGGTTGGAACCCCAATTGCGATAGTGCGTATTCCCGTTGTCGCGCGGGAAAGCTCCTTTCTCTTGTTGAGCACCCCGCTTCCAGGGGATATGCCAGTATCGGTGAGCTGTATCGTCCTGCCCAAATGCGCGGCATTCGCACAGGCAAGCGCGTCAACTGCGATAAGCGCGTCAAATTTTATTTCGCTCAGAAGCGGAAGTATTAGCTCCTGAGGCTCAAGACCCGTCTCGCCCATAACGCCGGGTATTATCGAGCACACGCTGCCCATGCCGTCCTCAAAAAGCTCCGGCTCGCTAATCCTTATGTGCCTGGTGGCAAATATGTGCTCCGAAACGCGGGGTCCCAAGCTGTCTGGGGTGATTGAATAATTTCCAAGTCCTACTACGAGTACGTTTTCGTCCTTTTTGACCTCCCCCAAAAGCTCGCTTAGATATCTCGATATTACACGTGCAGCAGCCTCAGCATTTCCGAGCGCCGTATCTAATGGAAGCTCAGGCTCAAGCGTTATATACCTTCCAATAGGTTTTCCGATTTTATTTGACGCATCGGCAGTCTTTACCAAAACGTCCGTCACCAAAAGACCGTCTTCGTTTGAACTGCTCAGTTCAACGCCGTCCGGAAGTTCCGAACCGGTGCCGGAGGCTTTAACCGCCTGGGCGCTCTCAAGAGCAAGGTCTGTGCGTACTTTTAAAGCATTAACAGGCATTTAATTCTTTATCCCTCCTGTTTTTTTTATATAAAACGTAAAAAATTTTTTAAACCTATTGCAATTTGAAAAAAGTAATGATATAGTAAAGTACGATGCTTGTTGAATAAGTAAAAGTAAGGAGTCATTAACCTTATTTGCACTTTCTCAGTCGTGCAATTAGCTTATCCAAATAAGTGAACTTTATGAATTGACTAAGGAGGTGTCTTAATGGCAAATATTAAGTCTGCTAAGAAGAGAGTCAGAATCATTGAGGCTAAGACTCTTCAGAACAAGATGACCAAAACCGCGCTTAAGACCGCTATAAAGAAGGCAAACGCAGCTGAGGGAGACGATAAGGTCGCTGCAGTTACCTATGCGATAAAGAAGGTCGATCAGGCTTGCGCTAAGGGAATCATTCACAAAAACAAGGCTGCGAGAAAAAAATCCCAGCTTGCTAAGCTTCTCAACGCTTAATCAAAACCTCCGCCTCTGACCCACGGCGGAGTTTTCTTTTTCAAAATGCAATTTTTTTCGAGCTTTAGTTGTTTTAAGGTTGATAGAGCTTATTCAGGACGGTAAGACTTTATTCAAATCGCTTTGATTTTAAAACACGAAACATGAAAGGATCGTTACATATGAAAAAATTGTTGACAATTTTGGCTGTTGTGTTAAGCGTTGCGATGCTTGTTTCCTGTGGGACCGACGATACATTGAATGTAAACGGCGACGCTGATTCAACCGTGCAAACTGACGCTGAGGACGGAGACACCACGGTTTCTACAGACGCGCCGCAGGGCGATATAAACTCGCCTTGGCCGGATGATACAGGCTCGCCTTGGCCGGAGGAAACACAGCCGCAGGAAGTCGAATCTGAACCGGATATTCCCACGGCAGTTACAGAACCAGACGTAACCGAACCGGAAGCTACCACGCCGCAACAGGACTCGGAGTCAGAAGCTACAGAGCCGGAGGAGGAAGATAAGCCTCAGGCAACAGAGCCTGTAAATGGTGGAGAGCCGGAAGAAAACGAAGACTCAGAGGAAAACCAAGTCGACGAGGGTGACGACGAAGACGTTGCCGATCTTGGCTGGGAGGACATAAACGTAGACGAATTTCTTGCTTCTCTCGGAATCGACACTGACGACCTCGAGATAGACGAGTAAGTATCCCGCAGTGCGTATAATGCGGCGCGTTTTAAGCGCGTCGTTATTATACGCTCTTTTTATATCGCAAAACAGCTGCAAAAAATAATATACCCTTCGCGGATTGCCTAATATAAAAAGAGCAGGTCCAAGGCCTGCTCTTTTTATTATGCCACTATATATTTTAGTCGGCGTTCTTTGCCAGCTCTACAAGGTAATCATACCTGTGCTTAGCGTTCTCTACTGCGCTGTCGAAGAGCTTCTCGGCTCTTTCTGGATTGGACCTTGCGAGCGAGTTATATCTTACCTCACCCATGATGAAGTCCTTGTAATCAGCGGTAGGAGCCTTTGAATCGAGCTGGAACGGATTCTTGCCCTGCGCCGCAAGTCTGGGATCGTATCTGTAAAGATGCCAGTAGCCTGCCTCTACAGCCTTCTTCTCCTCGGTCTGAGCAAGACTCATGCCGCCCTTGATACCGTGGTTGATGCAGGGAGCGTACCCGATGATGATGGAAGGACCATGGTAGCTTTCAGCCTCGGCTATAGCCTTGATGCACTGGTTGTAGTCAGCGCCCATCGCAACGTGAGCTACGTATACATAGCCGTAGGTCATTGCAATTCCGGCGAGATCCTTCTTCTTTATAGCCTTACCTGCGGCGGCAAACTGCGCGATAGCTCCCGCAGGGGTAGCCTTGGACGCCTGTCCGCCGGTGTTGGAGTAAACCTCGGTGTCGAATACGAAAATGTTGATATCCTCGTTCTGAGCGATTACATGGTCAAGTCCGCCGAAGCCGATATCATATGCCCAGCCGTCTCCGCCGAATACCCACATCGACTTCTTTCTTAAGAAGTCCTTATCCCTAAGGACAGCCATAGCCTCGGGAGTTCCGATCTTGGGAAGGACCTCGATAAGCTTGTCGGTAGCTATGCTGTTGAGCTTGCCGTCGTCAACGGTGGAAAGATACTCGTCGATAACAGCCTTGCAGTCTGCGCAGTCGAGAGTCTTTTCAATCTCAAGAAGCCTTGCGATGTTTCTCTGACGTATGGTGTTCTGAGCTAAGAACATGCCGTAGCCGTACTCGGCGTTGTCCTCGAAGAGGGAGTTAGCCCAGGCGGGACCCTTGCCGGCCTTATTTGTGGTATAAGGAGTAGAGGGTGCAGAGCCGCCCCAGATAGAGGAGCATCCGGTAGCGTTCGCGATATACATCCTGTCGCCGAAGAGCTGGGTTATGAGCTTGGCGTAAGGAGTCTCTCCGCAGCCCGCGCACGCGCCCGAGAACTCGAGAAGCGGCTGCTTGAACTGCGAGCCCTTAACGGTGGTCTCCTTGAACTTCTCGTGAACCTCCGGCTTATCGTCGAGGGTGAGAGCGTAGTTGAATACCTCCTGCTCCGCAAGCTGCTCGTCGAGAGGTCTCATATTAAGAGCCTTCTCGCCCTTCTTGCCGGGACATACGTTTACGCATGAGCCGCAGCCGGTGCAGTCAAGAGCCGACATAGTCATTACGAAGTAGTAGCCTGGCATACCGGTCGCAGGCTTAGCCTTCTTCTTTGCAAGCTCGGGAGCAGCCTCAAGCTCTGCCTCTGTCATTATAACCGGACGGATTACTGCGTGCGGGCAGACATACGAGCAGAAGTTGCACTGGATGCAGTTGTCGGAGTTCCATGCGGGAACGTCGATAGCGATTCCTCTCTTCTCAAATGCCGCAGAGCCCTGCGGGAAGGTTCCGTCTGCGTTGGCAACGAACGCGGAAACAGGGAGCTTGTCGCCCTGCTGAGCGTTGCAGGGAATAAGGATGTTGTTTACATAATCGATAAGGGTCTTGTTGTCGCCGGTAGCGGCAGGCATACCCATCGCGGTGTCGGGGCAGTCCTTCCAGGACTCGGGAACCTTGACCTCGACTATACCCTGGCAGCCTGCGTCGATAGCGTCGTGGTTCATCTTGACAATCGCTTCGCCCTTCTTGGAGTAGGAAGCGGTAGCGGCGTCCTTCATGTACTTGATAGCCTCATCTATCGGAATGATGTTGGCAAGCTTGAAGAATGCAGACTGCAAAACAGTGTTGATCCTCGAGCCGAGACCTATCTTCTTTCCGATGTCGATACCGTTGATAATATAGAACTTGATGTTGTTCTGAGCGATATATCTCTTAACCTGACCGGGAAGCCTCTCGTCCAGCTCCTCGACAGGCCACTGGCAGTTAAGAAGGAATGTTCCGCCCGGCTTAACGTCCTCTACCATATCGTACTTGGTGATATAGGACTCGTTGTGGCAGGCGACAAAGTCGGCCTGATTGATAAGATATGCGGACTTAATGGGCGTGTCGCCGAATCTGAGGTGAGAAACCGTTACGCCGCCCGACTTCTTGGAGTCGTATGAGAAGTATGCCTGAGCGTACTTGTCGGTGTGGTCGCCTATTATCTTGATGGAGTTCTTGTTCGCGCCGACAGTACCGTCAGAGCCGAGACCCCAGAACTTGCAGGAGATAGTTCCGGCGGGAGCGGAATCGAGCTTGCCGCAGGTCTCGAGCGAAAGGTGGGTAACGTCGTCGTTGATTCCGATGGTGAATCTGGGCTTGTAGCCCTCGACGTCAGCGCTGTTGTCGTAAACCGCCTTGATCTGGTCGGGAGTGGTGTCCTTGGAGCCAAGACCGTATCTTCCGGAGGAAACCGGAACGTCCTTGAACGGAGAGTTCTTAAGAGCTGCCACAACGTCGAGATACAAAGGCTCGCCCAAAGAACCGGGCTCTTTTGTCCTGTCGAGAACGCTTATCATCTTTACGGTAGCGGGTATAGCCTCTACGAGCTTGTCCGCACGGAAGGGTCTGTAGAGCCTTACCTTTACAAGTCCGAGCTTCTCGCCGCGGGCGTTGAGGTAGTCTATCGTCTCCTCGATGGTGTCGCAGACAGAGCCCATTGCGATGATGATCTTTTCTGCGTCGGGAGCGCCGTAGTAGTTAAAGAGCTTGTAGTTTGTGCCTATCTTCTTGTTTACAAGGTCCATGTACTCCTCTACAATGCTTGGAACGGCATCGTAGTAGGTGTTGCAGGCCTCGCGAGCCTGGAAGAAGATGTCGGGGTTCTGGGCAGAGCCGCGAAGAACGGGGTGCTCGGGGTTGATGGCGCGGTTTCTGAACGCCTCAAGAGCCTCCCAGTCAACCATCTCGGCAACGTCGGCCTTGTCCCAGGTCTCTATCTTCTGAATCTCATGAGAGGTCCTGAATCCGTCAAAGAAGTGAAGGAAGGGCACTCTTGCCTTGATTGTAGACAGATGAGCGATAGTTCCGAGGTCCATTACCTCCTGAGGGTTGGTGGAGCAGAGCATCGCAAAGCCTGTCTGACGGCATGCGTAAACGTCGGAATGGTCGCCGAAGATGTTAAGGGCATGGCTTGCAACGCATCTTGCGGAAACGTGAATAACGCAGGGCAAAAGCTCGCCCGCTATCTTATACATGTTGGGGATCATTAAAAGAAGACCCTGAGAAGCAGTATAAGTTGTTGTAAGTGCGCCGGCAGCGAGCGAACCGTGTACCGTTCCGGCCGCGCCCGCCTCAGACTGCATTTCAGCCACTTTTACCGGAGTGCCGAAAAGATTTGTCTGACCCTTGGCGCTCCATGCGTCTGTTACCTCGGCCATTACCGAAGAAGGCGTGATGGGATAGATAGCCGCGACCTCTGTAAACGGATATGCCGCCCATGCAGCCGCGTTATTTCCATCCATGGTTTTCATTTTTCTTGCCATAGATATCCTCCTTGTTGTAGAGAAGTTGTGAAAATCGTTATGGAAAAATGCATAACTTTACAACTTGCATTTTATCACAACAGCCCTCATTTGTAAAGAGTCAAGCGGATTTATTTTGACTTATTTTGAACCACTCCCGTGCCTGCGGCATACTATGTACTACGCTAAACTGATATTGACGGAGGAAACTATGGAGTGTACTCTTTGCCTTATTGCAAAAAACGAGGAAAAAACCCTTCCTCGCTGCCTTGAATCGGTAAAAGGGCTGTTTAAAAGGGTAATAGTCGTGGACACCGGCTCGACCGACCGCACCCGCGAGGAAGCCGCGCGCTTCGGAGCGGACGTATACCAGTTCGAGTGGGTATACAGCTTCAGCGCCGCAAGAAACTACGCGTTCTCGCTTGCAAAAACCGAGTACGCCATGTGGCTCGACGCCGACGACATAATACCCCCAAGCAGCCGCGAGGAGCTGTCAAAAACTCTTTTAAGCCTTGATAAGGAGCTTCCGGACATGGTGTTTATGCCGTACTGCGTCGGATTTGACGAAAACGGCAGGGTGAACCTGAGCTTCCGGCGCGAAAGGATAATACGCCTCGGCAGAGGTCACTGGTTCGAGGGCGATATCCACGAAGCAATACCTCCCTGCGGGTTGATTGCGGAGTCAAAAGCACAGGTGTGGCACCTGGGCAAGGACAACCGCGACCCCAAAAGAAACATCGACATCTTCGAACGCATTATTGCATCTGGCAGAGAGCTTAACCCCCGCGAGCAATACTACTACGCAAGGGAGCTTGCCTCCCACGGCAGGATAGACGAGGCGAAGGTCTACTACTCACTCTGTATAGACAACCCTCGCTGCTGGGTGGAAAACAGAGTGTCCGCCTGTTGCGAGACAGCGGAGCTGTACCTTCGGGAAAACGAGCTTGACACTGCGGAAAAATACCTTTTGCGCAGCCTTGAGCTTGCGCGTCCCCGCGCGGACATGTGCTGCAGGATGGGGTATATCTTCTTCATGCGAGGAGACCTCGAAACCTCAGCATTCTGGTACAAACTCGCGCCGCGTCAATTCAATCAGCGAAGCGCGGGCTTTATCCACGCCGATTATGGGGGATACATCCCCTACATTCAGCTTGCCGTCATATACGACCGCCTCGGAGACTGCGTTGCGGCCAACAGGTTTAATGAACTGGCGGGACGGATAAAGCCAAACAGTAGACAATATCTTCACAATAAAGCATACTTTGAAGCAAAACTTAGAAAATAGGAGAAAATTATATGGCAACTTATAACTTTTCAAACGGCAACCGCTTTCTGCCTGACGAGATAAGCTGCCGCTGCCAGCAGGCTGACTGCCAAGGCTGCGGACGCTGCTGTGATCCAAGATGCTGCATAGGTCCTACCGGAGTAACCGGTCCACGCGGAGCTACCGGTCCCACTGGTCCCACCGGTCCCACCGGTCCTACAGGTTCAATCGGTCCGACCGGAATAGCAGGAAGAAGCATTACCGGAGTTACCGGTCCTACCGGAGCCACAGGAGCTACAGGACCCACCGGAGCCACAGGAGCTACAGGTCCTACCGGTCCCACTGGACTCACAGGCGAAACCGGAGCCACTGGCGAAACGGGCTCAACCGGAGCGACCGGAGCTACTGGTCCTACCGGAGCTACTGGTGCTACTGGTCCCACTGGAATCACCGGGGAAAGAGGAATCACCGGTGCTACAGGAGTTACCGGTCCTACCGGAGCTACTGGTGCAACAGGCGCAACAGGTCCTGCCGGAACCGGTGCTACAGGACCTACAGGTCCCACCGGCGTTACAGGTCCTACCGGTCCCACCGGCGTTACAGGTCCTACCGGTCCCACAGGTGCAACTGGTGCTACTGGTCCCACCGGTCCTACTGGTCCCACAGGAGCAGACGGTGCTACAGGTGCTACAGGTGCAATTGGTCTTAGCGTAACCGGAGAAACCGGTCCCACTGGTCCCACTGGTCCCACTGGCGAGACCGGACCTACCGGTGAAACTGGTCCTACCGGTGAAACCGGTCCCACTGGTGAAACTGGTCCTACTGGTGAAACTGGTCCCACTGGTGAAACTGGTCCTACCGGACCGACAGGTCCAACTGCTCCGTCAATATATGCACAACACGGAAAATGCCGTAACCATGCGGCTTTCCACTATCTTAAAGACAATTAAACAGCCCCTATGATTACACCTAAAACGCCGTAGCAAGGTTGGACAAGCCTTGATATGGCGTTTTTAAGTGGGTAGGATATGCCGCCGCAGCTTCAAAGAAGTTGTGGCGTTTTTTTATGCCCGCAGGAAAGGAGGCGCAGCCGGAATGTATTTCACCGAGGGCAAGCAACGGGCGTTTGAATTGCTCATGCAGCAGAAGCCGGGATTTGACCGCTATCAATCCGGTTGTGCCGGAGATGATGAAGATTGCGGTACTTGCCGTTTCTACCGTCCACAATGGAAATATGAGTTTTGCGTTTTCAAAGAGTGTCCCTATTGCCACGGCAAAAGGACACGGAAAACGC
>DBFJJS010000011.1:0-49770 GCA_048393055.1 Candidatus Faeciplasma sp. | reverse complement strand
GAAAGTAAGAGGGAGAAGAATAATGAGCGAAAAGAACAGCTATCTTGAAAGCCTTGTGAGGACAGCGGTTGAAAAGATAAAGGAAATGGTTGACGTTGAAACAATCGTCGGAAAGCCGATAAGCGTTCCCAACGGAACCATTATCATCCCCGTATCTAAGGTTGCCATAGGGTTTGGCTCGGGCGGCTCAGACCTGCCCACTAAAAACGCCAGGGATCTCTTCGGCGGCGGAGTGGGCGGGGGAGTTACCATTCAGCCTATTGCGTTTATTGCAGTTTCGCCGGACGGAGACGTAAAGCTTTTGCAGATGACCATAAATGCGTCAAAGGAGAACGCCGCACTTGCGATTATTCCCGAAATTGTGGATAAAATTACCGGAATAATTAATAAGAATAAGCAGGAAACGGCTGAGGAAAAGGAAGAAACAGCCGACTAAAATTCTGTATTATTTTTTATATTATCCATAAAATATACTGTGTCCAACACGGAGGTTTTATTATGGATAATATTAAAAGATATACTGTATGTCTTATCTGCCTTTTGGCGATGGCTTCCTGCCTGTGCATAAAAGCAAGGGCGGCTGAGCCTGCTGTGGCGGCAAAGGCTGCAGCGCTGATAGATGCATCAACCGGAAAGGTTTTGTACGAAAAAAACGGCAATGACGAGCTTCCGATGGCCAGCACCACAAAGATAATGACCACTCTTTTAACGCTGGAGTCCGGCGGGCTGGACGAATATTTCGAGGTAGATCCCGAGGCTATAAAGGTCGAGGGCTCTTCAATGGGTCTGCGTGAGGGAAAGACAGTCACAAAAATGATGCTTGCCTACGGGATGATGCTCCCCAGCGGAAACGACGCTGCAAATGCTGCGGCTGTTAAGGTTGCGGGGGATATGTCGGAGTTTGTCGGTATGATGAACGAAAGAGCCGAGGAAATGGGGCTTACGTGCACTCATTTTGTCACTCCGTCAGGTCTTGACGATTACACAGATGAGCATTATTCCACAGCGCTCGACATGGCGCGCCTTACCATGAACGCCCTTGAAAACGATGCGTTCAGGCAGGTTTGCTCTACTCGTTCGATATGCCTTGAATACGGCGACGGAGAGCAGCTCTGGCTGTCTAACACCAACCGCCTTTTAAGCTCCTGCGACGGGGTAATAGGCGTTAAGACCGGATTTACGGACAAAGCGGGCCGGTGCCTTGTTTCGGCTTGCGAGAGAGGCGGCGTGACGCTTATATGCGTTACCCTTAATGACCCGAACGACTGGTACGATCATTCAAATCTTTACGATTACGGCTTTGAGCTTGTAAGAAGCTATGATTTCGGTGGGGTTTCTCTTAGAATACCCAGCGCGTCTGCAGAGGGCGCGTTGCCGGACGGATTTGTTGTGGCTCAAAGCGAAGGCTTTAGTATATCGCTTTTGCCGGAGGACTACCAGCGTGTAGAGCGCACAGTTTTGCTTCCGAGGTTTGTATACCTGCCGCAGGACGGCCTGGAGAACTGGTCAAGGTCAGTCGGGACTGTTATCTACAGTCTTGACGGCGAGGTTATAATGCAAAAAGAGCTCCTGCTCGTGCAGGGCTGATTTTAATGATATTTACGGCGGCATATAGCTGCGCCGCACGGTATTTTCAGGAGGGAGGAAATTGTATGGAAGAGAGAATTCAAAAGATAATCAGCTCCCTTGGCGTGACTTCCCGCAGAAAGGCGGAGCAGCTTATTGCCGACGGACGCGTCAGGGTGAACGGCCGCCCCTGTAAACTTGGTGACAAGGCGGATACAAAAAAAGATATCATCAGCATTGACGGTGAAAGAATTAATTTTGAAGAAAAAACAAAGCACATATATATTATGCTCAACAAGCCGAGAGGATACGTCACAACGATGAGCGACGAGCTTGGAAGAAAGTGTGTTACCGACCTTTTAAGCGGCATAGAAGAAAGGGTATACCCGGTAGGGCGGCTTGACAAGAACACCGAAGGGCTTCTTTTGTTTACAAACGACGGCGGCCTTGCGAATTCGATAATGCATCCGAGCTGTCACATATCAAAGACATACCGCGTAACCGTCCGTCCGGATATTACGCAGGAGCAGCTTATCGCGCTTGAGAGCGGGATAGAGCTTGACGGCAAAAAAACGCTGCCGGCGTCCGTTACGGTTCTAACAAAGGAAGAAAACAGGGTTGTTTTGCTTATGACGATAAAAGAGGGCAGAAACCGTCAGATAAGGAGGATGTGCGAGGCGGTCGGTCTTGAAATAGCGAGGCTCAAGCGCACGTCTATAGGACCTATAAGGCTTGGAATGCTCAAGCCCGGCGCGTACAGGGAGCTTACGCCTGCTGAGCTTGCCGCGCTCAGGAACGCGGTATCTAAAGGGAGGACGTCAAATGCTTCAAATAGTAAAGCAGGAAAACAAAGATAACTACATAGATATTATAAGGGGTCTCGGAATTGATCCCGAGAGCGCGCAGGTTTCGGAGTCGCTGGACTCGGGAAAAGTCACGGGGTATGCCGTATATGAATTTTCCGGCGACAGCGTTGTAATACACGATATAGAAGCGGGCGGCGACCTTATGCTTTTTGACGGTATAGCGAGGAGCGTTTTGTTTTTGGCTGCGCTCAAGGGAAACTGCGGAAAAGCCGTCGAGCGCGCCGTTTTTGGCGAGCAGCCGAGGCAAATCGCCAATAAGCTCGGGCTTGCCGGTGAAAACGGAGTTTTAGAGCCGATATCGGATATATTCAACAAGTGCGAGAGCTGCTGCGCTTACTAAACGTAAAGAAGGAATTTCAATGAACAATGCAAACTACACCATGCTCTGCGATTTTTACGAGCTGACCATGGGAAACGGGTATTTCAAAAAGGGTCTTAAGGACAAAATATGCTACTTTGACGTGTTTTATCGCAAAGTTCCCGACAGCGGGGGATATATTATAGCCTGCGGTTTGGAACAGATAATAGATTACATAAATAATCTTCACTTTGACAGCGATGATATCAAATTTCTCAGGTCTAAAGGCATATTTTCGGAGGAGTTTTTGGATTATCTTAAGGACTTTAAGTTCGAGGGCGATATTTGGGCTGTGTCTGAGGGTACGGTAGTATTTCCCAACGTGCCTATTATTACGGTGAGAGCTCCGGCGATACAGTCTCAGCTTATCGAGACGTTCATACTTTTGACAATCAATCATCAGTCGCTTATTGCAACCAAGACCAACAGGATAGTTCGCGCAGCAGAGGGCAGGGCAGTATCGGAGTTCGGCTCGCGGCGCGCTCACGGACCTGACGCCGCAGTTCTCGGCGCAAGAGCTGCATATATAGGAGGCGCATCCTCGACGGCCTGTACGCTCACAGATGAGCTGTACGGCGTGCCTGCCTCGGGCACCATGGCGCACTCATGGGTTCAGATGTTCGACAGCGAATACGAGGCGTTCAAGGCGTACTGCGAGGTGTATCCCGATAGCGCGACTCTGCTTGTTGATACCTATAATGTTTTAAAAAGCGGCGTTCCTAATGCAATAAGGGTGTTCAATGAAGTCCTTAAGCCGCTTGGTAAGCGTCCGAAGGGCATAAGGCTAGATTCGGGAGACATAACCTATCTTTCCGTCAAAGCGCGCAAAATGCTTGACGAGGCGGGATATCCGGACTGCAAGATAGTAGCGTCAAATTCGCTTGACGAGTATCTTATCAGGGATATGCTTATGCAGGGCGCAAAGGTGGACCTGTACGGCGTCGGAGAGAGGCTTATTACGGCGAAATCCTCTGCGGTGCTGGACGGGGTGTATAAGCTTGTCGCGGTAGAGGACGACGGCGGCACTATCCAGCCGAAAATAAAAATTTCCGAGAATGTTCAAAAGATTACCAACCCGCACTTTAAAAAGGTATACCGCCTTTACGACAACGAAAACAATAAAGCGGTAGCCGACTACCTGTGCGTATATGACGAAAGCGTAGACGATACGAAGCCTATTGAGATATTTGACCCCGACTATACCTGGAAGCGCCGTACTATGACAAACTACACAGCAAGACAGCTTCTCGTGCCGATTTTTGAGGGCGGCAGATGCGTTTATAATAAGCCCTGCCTTGAAGAAATCAGGGAGCACTGCAAGAGGGAAATTGAGTCGATGTGGGATTCGGTTTTGCGGTTTGAAAACCCGCATGTGCATTATGTGGACCTTTCGGAGAAGCTGTGGAGGATAAAGCAGGAGCTTCTTTCGTCAATGTCCGGAAGCCTCGGGTAATGAGAAGGTTTAGCTACAGCATTGCGCTGGGAGGCGTCGTTTCTGCGCTTTGCATAGTGATGGAGCTTGCGGTGGGGATAGCGCCGCTGTTCCTTTATATATTTCCGATGCTGTGTGCGATTTTAATGTGCGTGCTTTTGGAGGAGTGCGGGCTTAAGACCGCGCTGTGCGCATACGCTGCCGTGTCCGTAATTTCGCTCATACTCTGCCCCGACAAGGAGGCGGCGATTTTGTACGTCGGGTTCTTCGGATACTATCCGGCCGCAAGGATGTGTATTCAAAAAATCAATTTAAGACTTGCAAGAGCGGTTATAAAGCTTGCGCTGTTTAATTTTGCGATTGTCTGTTCATACTGGATTATGATAAAGATTTTCGGGGCGGAAGCTTTGGAGCTTGACGGCGGCACGGTTGTACTCGCGGCGCTGCTTGGAGCGGGTAATCTCATATTTGTGCTTTTTGAAATAGTTTTAGGACGGATTCTCAGGCTGTACGACGTCAGATTCAAGGGAAGGATTTTTAGAAACAGACCGCGTGGTGGCAGGAGGTAGCATAGCTTCTTAAGATGAATAAGGAAAGAAAGAAAATTATAAGGATCGTGTCGTTGTGCGTGCTCGGCGCGGTGATGATACTGATAACTGTAATATGCATACCTATAGTCAGGATGCTGGCGACTCCCGAGGGAAGGCAGGGCATCGAGGAATTAGTTGATAGAAACTTTATACTTGGTCTTTGTGTGTATATGCTTTTGCAGGTCTTGCAGGTAATTGTCGCGCTCATTCCAGGCGGAGTGATACAGATACTCGGCGGAGTGCTGTTCGGAAACTTTTGGGGGACCGTGCTGTGCTGCGTCGGAATACTTATAGGCTCGGTCATAGTTTTCTATGTGGTAAGGCGGTTTGGGATGCCTGTTGTGGAAGCTTTCATCGACAGAAAGGGTATAAAGAAATTTGAGTTTTTAAACGATTCCAAGAAGCTGGAGCTCACCGTATTCATACTCTTTTTGATTCCCGGAATGCCAAAGGACGCGCTCACTTATCTTGCTCCACTTACTAAAATAAAGCCAGTATCGTTTTTGGTTTTGTCAATGCTGGGAAGATTCCCCGCAATACTTCTGTCGATATTGTTCGGAGCCAACTTAGGAGACGGGAACATACTTGAGGCAGTGATAATATTCGCTGTAGTCGCAGTTGTAGGAATAATAGGAATACTGTATAACGGAAAGATAGTAGAGCTTGTGAAAAATATACGTAAAAAGCCATAGTTAAAGAAACCACCGGAGAACCTCCTCCGGTGGTTGTTTTTTTACGCAAATAATTAAATGACAGGCTAAGCATTATCGGCGTCAAAAAGCGAGTATATATCCTTTGCGCTGGCTATGCCTTCGCAGAATGCCGTGGCGCCTCCTGCGGCTGTACCGAGTCTGAGCGCATAGCCATAGTCTTTAGTCCTGTCGTAGCCGGCAATGAACCCTGCGACCATTGCGTCTCCCGCGCCGACCGTATTGACGGCGTTTCCGCGAAAAGCGGGCATGAAGTGCTCCGCTCCGGTTTCGTCCGCAAGGACCGCGCCGCCGCTGCCCAGCGATATAAGCACGTTTACCGCGCCCAGCTCTTTAAGCTCACGCGCGCATTTTATCACGTCCTCCGGGCTGTCAGACAGCTGCCTTCCCGGGAACATCTCGCGCAGCTCCTCAAAATTGGGCTTTATAAGAAACGGTGAGTATTTTACAATCTCTAAAAGCTGCTTTCCGGAGATATCCGCGACAAGCCTTATGCCTCTGCTTTGAAGCCTCGACACAATGTCGGAGTAAACGCTTTGCGGAAGGGTTTTTGGTACGCTGCCAGCCATTACAAGGGTATCGCCGTTTTTAAGATCGTTAAGTTTTTTCAGAAGCAACGCAAGGGAAGCTTGGCTGATATTTGGTCCCTGAGCGTTTATATCTGTTTCTTCACCTGAACGTATTTTTACGTTTATGCGTGTAAGCTCGTCTTCAATAAAGACAAAATCGCAATCTATATGTCTTTTTTTCAGCTCGTTTTCTATTGCCAGCCCTGTAAAGCCGGCTAAAAAGCCTGTTGCTGCGGATTTGACGCCAAGCACGTCAAGCGCTATGCTGACATTTATCCCTTTGCCGCCATAAAACACATTTTCTTGTTCGCTGCGAATTATTTGTCCCTTACACAGTTCGTGAATATGAACAACATAATCCACTGCCGGATTAAGCGTAAGAGTGTATATCATTTTACGGACCTCCTGAAAAGAATTTTATGTAACCCATAATATCCTCCCGACATAAAAGTCAGGAGGATTTTTTGTTTCAATGATAATGTAATAGATAAAATTTCATGATAAAAGGGCTATGCTTAAAACGCATAACCAAAATACATTTAATCTCAAAGAATCACTTATCTGGAGACTCGGAAATTAATAAAATTCTGTCAACAGCGAGTTGCATTTCTGGATTATTCCTATACGCCTCAATAAGCTTCTTTTCATGTCCTGTTACATTGTATGTTTCGCCGTAAACAAGATAATCAAGCGACACATCAAAAAAACCGGCAAGCCGCTTTAACGTTGATAAACGCGTGTTTTCCGTCCCTCTTTTATAAAATCCGTCTATAGTCGTATATGGTATACCGCTTTCGATTGAAAGCGTATGTTTATTTAGTCCATTTGCCTTCATCAGGCTTTCCAATACATGTAAAAACACATTCAACACCTCTTTATTCATATATTATGTCACGCTTTTGTGTTTGTCAATTAGACGTTGTAGAAAAAAGCAATTGACAATTTACGCGATTGAGTATAAAATATAAGAGAAAGTTACTTAATAACATAATAATGAGGTGAAGTGGAGATTATGTTTCCAAACCTTACCGCCGAGTTAAAACAACTGAAAATATCTCACAAGGAATTTGCCAGGCAGCTCGGAATAAGCGAGCATACGGCGCGGAACAAGCTTACCGGAAAAACGGAATTTACTTTGAGAGAAATAAAAAAAATAGGGGAAATGTTTCCCGGGGTAAAAATAGACTATCTATTTTTTACCGAATAACTACATATGAAAAAAGATAAATCAATATTCGACCTTCGTCTGCTGAGCTTTGAAATACCCTGTAGTTTTTCTTCAACAGGCGAGGTGTTTCGTATACCCTTTTGAATGTAAAAATATAACATTATATATACTATGACATTTTTTTCAATTTAAATATGGTAACATTTATTATGTAAGTGTTTACCATAACAATTTTCTGATTATGCAGGCATTTTCTCTGCATAAAAATATTAGATTGTTATGACAACAGGTCTGCCTGTGCAAGCTGCGGGCAGCTTGTAAATATAAGAAAGTAGGTGTACATAATATGAAAAAACGAATTATTGCGTTTCTTCTGTGTATGACGGTGTTTGTCTGCGCTTTGCCGGCAGGGGTGTTCGCAGAAGAAAACCAGGAGCCTGTGCCGCCGGTACAGACAGGTGAGCCTGTAGCGAAAATCGGCGACGTGACCTATACCACACTGGACGAAGCGGTGACAACCGCAGCGGATGGGGCATTGATTGAAATTTTAAGGGACTGCGAGCTTAAAACGGGATTTAACAAGTCATTGACGTTTACAGGAAACGGAAAGATAACTATTAACGATCATCTTACCACTGGCGTCGAGGGTTGGATGATATTGGGCTCAGGAAAGGTGCTTACCGTAGACGGCTCGGGAGTAGAGGTATTGTGGAACTCGTTTGGAGCCAGTCCGTGGCTTATGCTGTCGTTAAGCGGAACTATCAACGTGACTAATGGTGCAACATTTACATTCCATTTCAATAGTACAAGCGGTACAAGGAATGCTGTTTACATGAACAGCGGCTCTGTTATTAACGTGTCAAATGGTTCAACATTTCAGATTATAGGAGAGGGAACGGCAAACAACTCCGGACAGGGAATTCAGCTTGATAAAGCAGGCACGGCAACAATTAATGTCAGCGACAAAAGCACGTTCTTAATAGACGGCACAAACCGCGGCTATGTAAACAGCCCTACAATAAATGTTACTGATTCAACATTTACCATTCAAAACTGTACATCCAACGCTTCAAACGGCGGAATATTTAATGCGACCAACTCGACGATAAACTATTTAAACAACAATGGTCACGGACTTTCTGTAACAACATTGACGTCTATAAATTCTACATTTAACTGTAATGACAATGCATATTATGGTATTACAAGCACAGGAAATGTTCATATAGACGGAACGTCAAAAATAAATACATATAGAAATGGTACTGGATACATCGGCGGTGGATTCAGGGTCCAGAATGGAACAACGGTTGCAACTATTTGTTCAGGGGCAGTTGTTAATGTGTGCGACAACCTGCATAACGGTATAGAAAACTACGCTCAGATGACATATGAAAACGGCGTTATCCTCACTGTAACGGGCAACAACGAGAGATCTACTAACGGCGGAGGGATTTTTAACGGCGCAACAGGAAGCTTAATTTTGCCCGCAAACGCTGTTGTAACTAACAATCATGCCGTGCAGACCGGCGGAGGAATATGCAACGCCGGATATATCGAAATCCCTGTGAGCGTAGACTTTTATAATAATCACGCAGACATCGCCGGAGATGATTTACTTAACAGGGATGGCGCTACTGCCGGTTTGACTGCTGTCGGCTCAGACTGGTATCTCGACGGCGGCGAGGATTGCTTCGCGCAAATCCATCCTATAGACGGCTGGTATCACGACGGCGAGGGCAACCGTTGGGAGGCGCACGCCTATAGTTATGACGGAAACCATGTTGAATTGTTCGATATAGCGGAAGGAACTGCCGTTTCAGTTACTGGTTTGACTGCTCTTAAAGCCGCACATGGTGTTGAATACGGCGAGCTTACAGTCTCCAAGGCTGTTGTCAACGATATAGACGACAGAGAGTTCAGCTTTAAGCTGTCGCTTTATCAGCAGGACGGCAAGCGATTCAAAATAGACGAGCTTACGGTAATTTATGATTACACCATGTGGGGTTCAATACCTGCTGATGAGAACGGCGATTTTAACTTTACGCTTTCTTCTGGAGATTCAATAACCTTTAGAGGAATTCCCGAATATGTTGCATACACTGTAACCGAGCTCGACGCAAATCAGTACGGATATAAGACCGAGTACGTAAACCAGTCGGGAGTTATCAATGCCGACAGGGTTACCGGCGTTTCGGTAAATAATATAAAGCCTGTTGATGAGGAAGCGTTTAACTACGGCAGCCTCCAGATAACCAAAACGGTAGTGGGTGATGAGGAAGACCTTGAAAAGAGCTTTGAATTTAGGGTTACGTTTGAAAACGTAAACACTCAGCTTGCAGGAAACGGATTTGTATTTTCAGGTCCAGGCTACAGCGGCACGTTCCACAACGGTGATGTGTTCACACTCGGCGACGGTGATTCCTTAACCATAACAGGCATTCCGATAGGCACCCGCTATACTGTTGAGGAAATATCATCAGGTGATGACTATAGCATTACCAGCATAGGAAGTTCCGGAGTGATAGCATACGGAACACAGCGGGCTGAATTTGTGAACAGCTTCAGCGATGAAGAGGACGTTGTAATTATCCTCCCTGAGCAGGGCTTTAGTATTGTAACAGAGTTAGCCGGCGTGGCAAGATAGTGTAAAGCTTAGCATCACGGCATAACAAAAAAGCAGTGTTTCAATATATTTAGAAGCACTGCTTTTTTTATTTTAAGAAAAAGGAGTTTGTCAAAAATAAGCCGTAGAAAAGCATGCTTTTCTACGGCGTGTCAAGAGGTAGTAAAAGAGATAACTGAGTAAAATTTTAAAATGGAGTTGAACCCGCAAAAAGTTGGTAGCGCCGCGGAAGCGTTGTGAGCGCGTTTACAAGCTAGCAGCCGTAGCAAGCGTGACTTTTTGCGGAAAAGGAGGAGCGACGGCATGAGCGAGCCGATGACTTTTCAAAAGAAAAGTCGTCGCGAACGATACATAGTCCGCGACGACTTGGTGCGGGTGACAGGACTTGAACCTGCACGGGAATGCCACCAGAACCTAAATCTGGCGCGTCTGCCAATTCCGCCACACCCGCGATACACTTAGTATATCACTATTGACTGCAAATGTCAAATTCCAAAGTATACACGGCTTTTCATATTTAAGCTGAGCGGGAAGTCAGCAGAATTTGTCTATGTATGTCTGACGGCATTTATTGATTATTTCCATTGCTGTCTCACGACCCTGCTCATCGTTTACCACGGTTTCCTTGCCCTCGAGGCTCTTATATACCTGGAAGAAGTGCCTCATTTCCGAAAACAGGTGCTGAGGCAGCTCGCTGATATCACGATAATTGTTGTAGGTAGGGTCGCTGAACGGGATGGCTATGATTTTTTCGTCCAGCTTGCCGCAGTCAAGCATTGTAAACACGCCTATGGGGTAGCACCTGACAAGGCTTAAGGGTATCAGGACCTCGCTGCAAAGCACAAGAACGTCGAGCGGGTCGCCGTCGTCCGAAAGGGTGCGGGGAATAAAGCCGTAGTTGGCGGGATAGTGGGTTGAAGTGTAAAGGATTCTGTCCAGGATGATAAGGCCTGTATCCTTGTCAAGCTCGTATTTATTTTTTGAACCTTTTTCTATTTCAATTACCGCCACAAAATCCTCGGCAGTTATTCGCGACGGATTAATATCGTGCCAGATGTTTGACATAAGCTGCACTCCCTTTTCTTTAGACGGTACGCCGTACTAAGTCATATTTTCACAAGAGGTTTTACCCCGCCATCTGAACTCTTACAGGACCGCGTTGCATGAGTTTTTCACAATTATGCTTTATTACAATGTATCACATATGTATGCAATTGTCAAACGCGCCGAAGCGGCTTCATGCAGTCGTGTAAAAGAATTTTTACATGGAAAAATTGCTTTTTGTAAAACGGTTTTGGTGGACTGAATTTGTTTTTTTTGATACAATATAAGTGTAAAAAAGGGGGGTAGCTGATGGACATCGGAACAAAAATAAAAAACGCCAGAGTGTCTGCAGGGCTTACTCAGGAGCAGGCGGCGCAGGAGCTGTGGGTAAGCAGGCAAACCATATCGAATTGGGAAAATGGGAAAACATATCCAGATATTGTCAGCGTTATAAAAATGAGCGATTTATACTCAATAAGTCTGGATGACCTTTTGAAGGAAAAGGAGAAAATGCCCATGTCCGGCTATATAGACTATCTTGAAGAGAGCACAAACACGGTAAAGAGCAAAATCAGGCTGTCCAAGGTTATTTTAATAGCGACATACCTTGGAATTTGGGCGTTTTCGCTGATAACGTTCTGGTTCTTTATCGACGGTTCTGACGCCATGGGCTACAGCCTTGTATTTTTGTGGCTGATACTTCCGGTTTCGACCTTTGTGGTATCGCTGCTTATCGGCAAAAACAACTACTGGGGAAGGTGGAAATGGGCTTCTGCTGCCGCTTTCGGATTTATGTATATGCTCGCTGAATATGCAACATTCCAAGCTGCCAATATGCTCGCGTTTGATAAAATAAACATGCCCTCGTTTGAAATGATTATTGCGGGAGCGGCGATATCGGCAGCCGGACTGGGAATCGGTGCGGCGGTAAGGCACATAAAATCGAAAAAGCTTCGCAATTTTTCCGGCTGCGAATGCTCTTGAGTTTGCAAGGGAAGTGTGTTATCATTCATATTTGCAAGCACTATTATAATAAATGAGGGAAAGCAATGAAAAAAGCGATTTTATTTGACCTTGACGGAACAATGTGGGACGCCTCTCAGAGCGTTACGGACTCGTTTAACGAGGCGCTTGGGCAGCTTGGACTTGAGCGCAGGATAAGTACAGAGGAAATGCGCGCCGTCATGGGCAGGACGCTTGAGGAGATAGCGCATATCTTTTTTGACTGCATAGACCCGTCAAAGGCGGTAGAAATAATGGTATACTGCACTGAGTATGAAAACAAGTATATCCTTTCGCACGGCGGCGTGCTTTACGGCGCACTTCGCGAAACGCTTTCCAGGCTCAGGGCGCAGGGCTGGTTTGTAGCGTGCGTGTCAAACTGTCAGTCTGGATACATAGAGGCGTTTTGCGGTCATTATAATCTGGATGATTTGTTCGACGACAGGGAATGCTGGGGCAACACCGGAATGCTTAAGGCAGATAACATACGTCTTGTCGTGGCAAGAAACGGCATCGACTACTGCGTTTATGTCGGAGACACTATGGGGGATTACAATTCCGCCAAAGAGGCGGGAGTAGATTTTATCCACGCCGCATACGGCTACGGAAGCGTGCCGGACGGCACTCCAAAGATAGACGGTCTTCCTCAAATTTTTGAGGTGCTCGAGTCCATGGCAAAATAACAGAAATAAAAAATGCCGCCGCATTTTTGTGCGACGGTATTTTAGTTTAATTTTTATTGAATTCGCTCAGCATAAGACCTTCATTTTTCTCAAGCGCCCAGCGTATGTTCCATTCGCTTGTAAAAAGAAGCAGGTAGTTGCCCTTAAAGTCCTGTACGATTTTAGTGTCAGAGCTGAGATTCAGCTTTTTGGGGTCTATGCCCTCGTTGTCTATCCATCTTATATACTGATAGGGAAGCCCCTCGTTTATTATTTCAACGTTGTACTCGGTCGTCATCCTGTGCTCAAAAACATCGAATTGCAGCATTCCGACTACCCCTACTATGACCTCTTCATATCCGGAATCCGGCTCTCGGAATATCTGGATAGCGCCCTCTTGTGCAATTTGCGTCGCACCTTTTACGAATTGCTTTCTTTTCATGGTGTCCTTGTGACGGATTCTCGCAAAATGCTCGGGGGCGAATGTAGGTATGCCCTCAAATTTAAATTCGTGTCCCGGCTGGCAAACGGTGTCGCCTATCGAGAATATGCCCGGGTCGAATACTCCTATGATATCCCCTGCGTAGGCCTCGTTGATAATTTCGCGTTCCTGCGCCATCATCTGCTGAGGCTGAGACAGCCTCATTTTTTTATTTCCGCCCTGCACATGGGAAACCTCCATGTCCCTTGTGAATTTGCCCGAGCATATTCTCATGAAGGTAAGCCTGTCTCTGTGAGCTTTGTTCATGTTCGCCTGTATTTTGAAAACAAACGCGGAGAAGAAATCGTCTGTCGGGTTTATTACCGCGGTATCGGTTTTTCTCGGGAGAGGGGAGGGCGCCATTTTTAAAAATCCTTCAAGAAACGGTTCGACGCCGAAATTGTTAAGAGCAGATCCGAAAAATACGGGAGAGAGCTTGCCGCTTGCAACCTTATCAAGGTCAAGCTCCTCGCTCGCGCCGTCTAAAAGTTCTATATCCTCTGAGAGCTGGCGGTGGTTCATTTCGCCTATCAGGGAATCGAGCGACGGGTCGCCGAGCTCAGCCTCCACAGAATCCACCTCGTGCTGTCCGCCGTTTGGCTTGTAGGATATTATGCGCTTTGTCGCGCGGTCATACACGCCCTTAAAGTCAACGCCGTTTCCTATCGGCCAATTCATCGGACAGGTGGCTATGCCAAGCTCGTCCTCTATTTGAGAAAGAAGGTCAAACGGATTTTTAGAGTCCCTGTCCAGCTTGTTTATGAAAGTAAAAATAGGTATGTTGCGCATTACGCATACTTTAAAAAGCTTTCTTGTCTGGTTTTCAACGCCCTTTGCCGCGTCTATAACCATTACCGCAGAATCGACCGCCATAAGGGTGCGGTAGGTGTCCTCCGAGAAGTCCTGGTGTCCGGGCGTGTCGAGAATGTTTATGCAGTATCCCTCGTATTCAAACTGCATAACGGAGCTTGTTACAGATATTCCCCTTTGCTTTTCTATTTCCATCCAGTCCGAAACAGCGTGGCGGTCTGTTTTTTTGCCCTTCACGGAGCCGGCAAGAGCTATCGCGCCTCCGTAGAGAAGAAGCTTTTCGGTCAGAGTGGTTTTTCCAGCGTCGGGGTGGGAGATTATCGCAAACGTCCTGCGCCGCTTTATCTCCCGTTCAATGTTTGGATTTGGCAATTTTATTCCTCCGTTTTGTCGGTATTATTCAGCGCAATTACATATTATCATATCACATTTTTTGCAGCTTGGCAACAGCTTTAACGCTGTTTTCGGCGCAGCGCTGCGCAATACCGGAAAAGCAACACGAAAGGACCTGCCGCCTGCGGTTAACAGGCATCAATCCCTTTAAACTAAAAAATGATATTAGCCCTATGAAAAATTGCCCTTTACATCTGAAAACGCGCCATTTCCGCCCGCCGCTACTCATTCAGCCACATTTCTACCTCGCGCTGATACATCGCCACGGCCTCCTCAAGCGTTGCCCTGCCATTTTGGTATTCTTCAATATCAGGGTGGGAGGTGGAAAGGACATATGAAGAGATAAATCCGTTTTTAGCTATATCGTAGAAATCGTTAAATATTTCTGAATCGGTGTGATAGTACTCAGGGTATTCCGATTTGTCCTCGAACATAAGCGTGCTGCGGTTGTAATATCCCGCATAATCGTAGTAATTAAGCGCTATCTCTTCTAATACCTTGAGCGCAGCTTCCTTGTTCTTCGAGTAGGGGTTTATCATGGCATATGTCGCGCCTATGTTGTTTCCGATTATCTTATCCGATATTTTTGGAATGGGGAACGCCCGCCACTCCTCAAAAAAGTCACTGTAATCTCCGTTGTTAAAATATGAATCATATGTCATTAGCACAACGCTGCTGTCGTAAATGCCATCTGCCAATCCGCTATTGTGAACAAATCCCTCCGGCGCTCCCGGATTTTGAGCATATCTTAAATATCCGCTCAGCATTTTTTCGTAGAGGTCGAAATATTCCGGCGTCATGTAGTTTACATCGCCGTTTTCAAAATCGCAGTAGAAATTTTCATACTGGCGTTCTAAATCTAAAAAAAGATTAGCGCCGTTGGTAAAAGCAATTCTGTCGCCGGTGTAGTTTCTGGCAAAGCTGAGATAGCCGTCGAGATGTTCAATGTCGGAATAAGTCATTCCTGTTTCCTCGATTGCACCTTTGGGAACTAAAATAGCGCTTGTGCTCGCATAAACCGGCATGTAAACGGTCTGCCCGTCCACCTCGCAGTATTCTTTTATATAATCGAAGCATTTGCTGTTAAACTCCGAAATAATCTCTGATTCCAGGGGTGTGTAAATCCCTTTTTCGGTAAGCAGACGTATTTCCGTAGGTCTTACAAAATAAATATCCACATCGGAATCTCCGGCAAGGATTTTCAAATAAAAGTCGTTATACAGGTAGTCTGTAGTTGATATCTCTATGCCTGTTTTTTGAGACAGCGCCTTATAGTCAAATTCTCTTGTGCTCATTTGAGCACTGGGATCATTGATAACAATTGAAGAACCAGCCGGAATGTCCACATTGTCTGCGCCTGTGTCAGAACACCCGGCAAATCCGAGCATCAGAGCCGATATTAATATGCATAACAGTTTTTTCATATTTTTCTCCCTTGAATCAGTATACATCTATGTTTGACAAGCTGCTATTCTTGTGCTATGTTCGCAAACATGCTCTGTCAAGAAATACCCTTGCACGCTAAAAGTAAAAAAGTAAATCTGTGTTTTTATTGCTTATATCGTACCATATATTAGCGGAGTTTGTCAATAATTTTTGCCTAAGTTTACAAACTTATTTTAATAATTTTTATCTATTTTAAAGCAAAACAACCCTGTCTCTGCGAAATTGGCATGCAGGGGCAAGGATGCCTGCAATATTACATGATAATTTTATAAAAATCCCCGCCCTTTTGCTGATATCCGCGAAAGGGTGGGGGAGAGTCATTTAAAATATATTATTCCGCAATTCTCATTTTTGTTTTTGCAGCAGCCTCGCGGGCTATTTCTCTGATTGTGCTGTTTTTCCCGTCGCACTGGAATATTGTCATTCTTGCATTGCTTATAGGCTCAATGTAATTCCACGCCAAAGACCTCCAATAAGCGTATACGCCGTCGGTGGATTCTAAATCAATATACTGCTCGCTTTCAGGAACGACTCCTTCGATTTCACCGTTCAGAGCATCGAACATATACTCCAGGAATTTGACCGAGTTTTCCTTGTTGGAGCTGCTCGGGTTCATTATTATAAAGCTTGCGCTGAGTATTTGGCAGTCATCGGCAAACGGGTTTTCATCAGGGTTGCCGGTGGGGTTGTCGTAAAGATACTTCAAAAGTTTATACAGCTCTTCCCCATCCTCATCTAAGTACATTCCCTTTGTAACATCGATATTGCGTATGCAGTAAATCATGAACGGCATAGCTACAGAATAGGTTACCGGAGAACCATCTTCCGGATATACACCCGTGCTGTTCAGGTTTTGAATATAGGTGGGAATTCCTACATAGCTGTCTCCAAGGCTTGAAACAAAGCCTGCTGCAAGGTTGCCGTCAAGTCTTTGCTTTAATCCTTCGTACTTGGACAGGTCCTCATACATTCCAGAAACAAAATACTTGTGCATGTCGCTATAAGCAGGTTCAAATAAATCAAAATCGGTATCCCCCGCCATAAGCTTAATATCGAGGCGGTTAATATCATTCCATATACCGTAGTTTACCGTTCTGACAAGTATTCCCGTTTCAGCCTCGAAGCCCGAGATTATTTCATCGTAATTCGATGAAAAAGTGCATGCAAGCGTAATGCTTTCAGGCGGATTCAAATAGTCGAAATACCTGTATTCGTTGTCAGCCGTGCAGACTACAGAAACAATATTTTCATATACGCTTACAAAATACCTTGTATTGTCTGCAATGTCTACATAAAATTTTTGATGAGTGATGTTGTCCGGGTCGCTTAAAGAAAACTCTATCAGTTTAAGCGAGAATATTTCTTCTGGGTCATCAGGGCCCAAAATAACAATTACCGTATCTGTCTTGGGGCTGTATACAAGATCATATGCTCTTAAATAAGAAGATACGTCTAAATTAGCTTTAATAATATCGGTTGTTTCTCCGCTTTCCAAATTTACCTCAGAAATTTCAATGTACCGCTCATCGGCCCTCCATACTTTCGCCTTAATCAGGCTGTTTCCTTTATAAAAGTAATGATTCGGAGATGAATTTACATCATTTCCTATGCGAATATAAGTATCACCATTAAATGAATTTAGTTTTTCCAGCGTCTTTTTATCGAATACGTTGTATTGCACAACGGGAATAGATCCGGAATAATCATGACATACAAACGCATAGTAATCATCTGTGACATAGAACCCATACACCGACAGGTCCTCGCCTTTAACGGCAAGCGTCTTTTCCGAAAGGAGATCCCCTCCAGAGGAATATTCGCACAGTGCTCCGGTATCGGCGTCATATACATAAAGGCTTTCGCCATATGCAGCATAAAGGCTTTCGCCATATGCAGCAGAAAATTCGCCGTTGCAAAGCTTTTCAGACTCGCCGGATTCAAGACTCAGGCTGTATATGCCGTCTGAAGCGGTGAAATACAGCGTTTTGCCTATTTGCTGCATGTCTGAGATTTCGGAGGTCTCAACAGGTAAAACAATATCATCAGCCGGCGTCCATGCGTCGTATTCGATATTCCTGCCGAATATCGAGCTTTCAACCGCCTGCTCTGACGGCCACCAGCCGTTGTTTCCGCCCCAGAGGCTGTTAAAGCCGGAAGCGACATCAGAGCCGCAGGAGCACAGAAGCAGCATAACAAGCCCAAGCCCAAATGACGCAAGCCTTTTAATTGCCTTTAGCATGATAAGACCTCCTTGTGGTTAAAAGTCAGTTTAATGAAAGCAAACCTTTTCGATTATACCTTACCTGCTTGGCATATAAAGCTCTATGCTTCTTGCCTTTTACAATTTAATAGTACAAAAATATACTTATATTTGTCAATGCATTTTTGGCAAAAATAAAAATATTTTTTACTTTTCGATAAATTACTGTACATAAATATCCCGCCGTCACACAGTGCCTGTGCAGCGGCGGGGAATTATGCTATTCCATTATAGCCTGCCTTATTTTATTGTAGCACTCATCTGCAAGCCTTCGTATGTCTTTTTCATCGTCGGTGTACCTGGCTTCAAACATCACCTGGCTAAGAGCTTCGCCAACTCCGGTGCCGTCATATCTCCAGCTTGGGTAGTAGCTTGAGTAATCTAAATCCAAATCATAATAGCTGATCGCACTGTATCCGTTGTATTCCAAAATATCGTCGTAGGTGCGCCCTAACGCCATATTCATGATCTCATTGATAAATATAGCAGCTTCCTCCTGATTCTCAGACGCGGGGTTTATCATATAGCAGGTATCACTTATTACCTTTACGCCGTCGCACAGCGATTCAAGAACGACTCTGTCCGCCATATTTTCTATAGGGTCGCTGCTTCTGTTCTTGTAGTTGTGCAGAAGAAGCTCATACAAAACATCTCCGTCATCTTTATATTCCTTGTTTACAAGGTCAATATACTTTGCGCAGTAGGCGTCAGAATTTCGAGCAGATGGCAATATTTCTCCGTACAGCTGCATACAGTCTATGGTTATAGCGCCTCCGGAGACAAACGGAACTCCGAAAATTTTTCCTTCATATGAAAAACCGTTATCTAAAAGATTTTTGCACGCCGCGATGTTTTCTTTAAGTACATCGAACTGATTAAGATCGACGAAATATTCTGAAATAATATAATAGGACAGGTTGGGAATATCATATAAGATGTCGATATCGCTGTCCTGCGCCATTATCTTCAGCGGAAGCAGGTGCATATCGCTATATGTATATACCGATACGCTGACATTGATATTATATTTTTCGCTGAGTATAACGGACAGATATTCAACCTCCGCCCTTGAGCCGCCTGTAACGACAACATGCAGCGATGTTACGGCTTTATTGGTATCGTAAACCTTTATTCCGTCAACTCTTCCCGATACGGCGCAGTATAAATTTCCATAAGCAGTGATGTGCTCGTCGGAGACGTAGCTCTTAAAATCCTGCGAATATAGCGCCACCTGCTTAACAGACAGAGTCTGCGGGTCAAATTCAACAATCATCATTCCATAGGTGTAGCTGTTATAAAAAATCAGCTTGCCAGAATATCTGTCATATGCCATCGCACTAGATCCTTGAAGCCCAACCGGTTCAAGGGAGTAGCCCGCCTTGCCGGTGTCAATATCATAGCTGAAAATAGTCATATTTCCGTAATCATCAGGAATGCTGGCTACCCAGTATCTGTTGCCTTCATACGGGCAAATAACATAATCCATGCTTTCTTCGCTGATAGTAACGCTCATATCCGATTTTGATATATAGGTATGAGCGGGCTTTTTATCGCGAAAGCATGCGATAACAAAATAGTCGTCTGTAGCTATAAAATCCGCGCTGACGTCAAAATTAGTGCCGCTCTCAAACGTGCCCTCAGGTATTTGCTGGGTATTTATAACAGAGCCGTCTGCGCCGAGGGTGTATATGTTGGAGCCGCGGTCGCAGGCATAAAGCTGTTCTTCGTCCGAGGTCAGGAATCTCAGACCGTCTTTTTCAAATATAAGGCTTTCAGAGCCGTCGGCAAGATCAACCATATAAACGCCGTCAGATTTTAAAATGTAGAGCTTATTTTCTATTTGAGCCGTGTCTAAAATTCCGGAAACGTCATATTCAATCTCTTCAAGGGCGGGATATGACTCCGGATAGCTTATCTCCTTTTCCGGCGGCAGCGTAAGCCCGGCAAGCTCATCGGAGGAGTTGGGTATGTCGTAAACGGTGTCGCCCGTGCAGGAGGAAAGAGTGAGCAGCGCCAATGACAGTGCCAGAAGCAATGATAACAGTTTCTTCACCAAACATACCTCCCAAGCAGTAAATAAACATTAGTAAAATCGTTTTATCTATGTTTTTATATTACCATGGTGAATCTAAAAAGTATATGCCGCGAGCGAAAAATTTTTTACCCTTAATATTTCATGAAATGTTATAAAAATAAAAATCCCCGCCGCCACACAATGCCTGTGCCGCGGCAGGGGATCAGTTACCCATTCATTCGCATGTCTGTTTGCCTTGCTGCATCCTGAGCAAGCTCTTTAAGTTCTTCGTCACTTCCGTCGGTATCTTTGAAACTATTATAAACGTTTTTTAATGGCTCAACTATACTCCATGGCTGATGATCCCAATACAAGCTTACATTTTCATAGCTTTCCAATTCAATGTATGGATAAAGCACAGTATAACCATCCGTTTCAATATCACCATTTAAAATATCAAAGCAATACGCTAAAAATTCTGCCGCCTGCTCCTTTTTTTCTGAGTACGGATTCATCATAAGAAAATCTCCGCCAATTACTCCTATTTCGCCTTCATAAAACGGAGTATCCTTAGGATCATCAGGATTATCATAAAGGTATCTCAATACCCTATAAAATTCTTCGCCGTCTTTATCCTTAAATTCTCCATTTAGAGCGCTCAGATTTCTTACAAGATATTTATTAAACGTATCGCTGACGTTTGCAGTTGATGAGTCATAATAATAGTTGCCAATTGGAACTCCGACATATGTGTCATTGTAGCTTGCAATGAAATTCGCATATTCGTTGGATTCAAAACGTTCTTTTAAAATATCAAAATTCGAGAGATCTTCATAGGCATGAGTTGTAATATATGAGCAGATATCAAGCGTTTGGGTGAAAAAGATATCAATATCGGAATCCTTCGCCATGAGTTTTGTATTAAGACTTCCATGATAGTATCCGAGCGGGTATTCCACAATATTTATATGATCAACTTCTTTGATATATTGTCTGATTATATTTGGCAAATCAACTCCTCCGCATAAAGCAATGGTAATAGCGCCTTCCTTGTATTCGGGGTTTTTACCAAACATATATATACCTTCAGGAACGTCATCAAAAATATTATTAAACTGCGGCGAGGCGGATTCACTGTTTGTTTTTTCATTGTCAATACTTGCACCGTCACATCCAGTTAACACCGAAGCAAACAGTAGCATTGATATAAATATGATTACGACTCTTCTCATAATCTCCCTCGATTCTAAAATTAAAATCTTTCACCACTACTGCGCATTAAATATGCATATATTATAAGTTTGTCTTGTATAGGTGTGGAATTCAGTTTCTATATGCGTTCCCGCATAACCGTCACCGCCTCCGAGACCATCTCCATAATTACAGTAGTTACATTTGGCAAATGTCTTATATTGCTCTCTAAACATTTTTACGCACGGATCATGCAAAGAACAATCTACATCCGCGTCATATGTATTGTTGGGTCCTCCGCAGGTATGAAGACTTGGATTGTTGCATCGTGGGCAAGCTCGAATAGCGCCGATAATAGCATTATCAGATTCCGGCACTGCCATTATGGTTTGTGTCATGATCATTGTTAATAATGTGATTACGATTGTTACGATAGTTATGCGTTTCATTGTTAACACTCCTTTTTGAATTAATTTACATTGTGAGCAATCATATGTTGCCTGCGGCTCAGAACATTGGACCCGCCACTTTCATCAGGTATTAGCAAAGTTTTTCACTTCACAATTTAACTATACCAAAATTTATTTAATTTTGTCAATACTTTTTTAGAAAAATGTAAAAAATATTTTTAACTTTATGATAAATTTACTTGCTTTGAGATTTTAAAAACGTATAGGTGTAATACTTATTTTTTTCATTATATAAAGCTATTGTTCCTTTACTGAACTGATGTTTAAGCAATGTATAAAAATAGATGTCGCCATGGGCGTATTTATGTAGTGAAGGATAATTAATATTGCTATTCAATTTTCATTAACATTCAAATATTTTTATGACGATGCAATTAAACTTATTAAATGTCAATCAAGTTATAAGGAATTGTAAAGGTGGTATTGTTGACTATGTAAAAAATAAAGTGTAAAATACAAGCGTAAGGCAGCGCCTGAAATTATATCATAAAAAATTAAAGACAAGGACGGAGGATCTATATGGCGGAATTGAAGATGACTATTGACAAATCCAATGAAATCAGCAAGATAAACAAGGAAATTTACGGTCACTTTGCGGAGCATCTCGGAAGGTGCATCTACGGGGGTATTTATGTCGGCGAGGACAGCCCTATTCCAAACACCAAGGGAATAAGAAACGACGTTGTTGAAGCGCTCAAAGCCATAAAGGTTCCGGTAGTCCGTTGGCCCGGAGGGTGCTTTGCGGATACATACCACTGGAAGGACGGAATCGGTCCTCAAAAGGACAGAAAGAAGATAGTAAACATTCACTGGGGCGGCGTGACAGAGGACAACAGCTTCGGCACTCATGAATTCCTTGATTTCTGCGAGCTTATCGGCTGCGAGCCGTATGTATCTGTAAATGTTGGATCGGGAACGGTTCAGGAGGCGGCCGAGTGGGTCGAGTATATGACCTCCTCAAACGTATCCCCCATGACCGATTTAAGAAAGAAAAACGGCAGGGAAGAGCCGTGGAAGGTAACGTATATAGGCATAGGAAATGAAAACTGGGGCTGCGGCGGAGAAATGACCAAGGAGTACTATTCTGATCTGTACAGACAGTTCCAGACATTTATAAGAGGTCCGAAGAAGATTGCCTGCGGACCTAGCGGTCACGATACCGCGTGGACGGACACAATGATGAAAAAATGCCATCCCGGTCAAATGCAGGGGCTTTCTTTGCACCAGTACACAATACCGACCGGAAACTGGGGTCATAAGGGCTCGTCGGTTGACTTTTCCAGGGATGAGTATTACAAGACTCTGTCCAACACGTGGTTCATGGAAAGGATTATAAAGGATCACAAGGCTGTAATGCAGCGCTACGACAACGACATGAAGATAGGCCTTGTAGTAGACGAGTGGGGAATTTGGACGGATGTTCTCGAGGGAACCAACCCGGGATTTTTGTATCAGCAGAACACCATGAGGGATGCTATTTTGGCTGCTATTAATTTCGACATCTTCAATAAGAATTCCGACAGGGTAAAGATGGCTAACATTGCCCAGATGGTAAACGTATTGCAGGCAATACTGCTTACCGAGGGCGAAAAGCTTGTTAAGACTCCTACATACCATGTCTTTGATATGTACAAGGAGCATATGGAGGCTATGCTTGTTTACTCGAATATCGAGAATAAGCAGCTTATCGACGGCGATTATCTGCCTGCGGTTTCTCAGTCCGTTTCAGTTGACGCGCATGGCAAAATGCACATAACTATTTCCAACGCTTCGCTTGATGAGGACTTTGACATCGACTGTGTAATGCCGAGGGCGGAATATACGAACGCAAGCGCAAGGCTTCTTACCGGCGAGTACAATAAGTACAACAGCTTTGACGAGCCGGATGCCATCGCTCCGGTAGCCTATGACGGCATAAAGCTCGACGGCGAAAAGCTTTCCATTAAGCTTCCGAAATGCTCGGTCGTTTCAATCGGGCTTTGCTGACGCTTTAGCCTGTAATTTTCAGCGATGTCAGAGAGCAAACCGTTCTGCAAGCGGTGTCTGCTTGCGGATATAGACGTAGACGGGCTGTATAAGAAGGTGTCGGAGCTTATAGCGCTGATGCCGGAGGATATACGCGCCGACGAGGAGCTTTACAAAAGCAGGCTGGATAAATGCAGGGCGTGCCGGTGTCTTGAAAACGGCATATGCCGCGAGTGCGGATGCTTTGTGGAGCTAAGGGCGGCGGCAAAGAAAAACTACTGTCCGAGCGTATATAAATACTGGACTTCGAAAAGCTAATTACCTTAATCCTGCCCCGAATCCTGCTTTGGGGCAGGATTTTAAGCTTATAATAATATGAAATGGAGGCGAGCCGGTGACACAGCGCGAATTTATTGATTTTCTCGGGAAAGTATCTGCGCTTAAGTCGAACACACGTCATTGCTATATCGCCGAGGGTAGAAGGGAAAGCGTGGCGGACCACTCATGGAGGCTTTCACTTATGGCTGTGCTGCTTGAGCGGGAGCTTGAGGGAATAGACATGTGTAAGGTGATAAAAATGTGCATAATTCACGATCTCGGCGAGGCGGTGACGGGCGACATACCGACGTTTGTTAAAACTGACTGCGACAGGGAGGCGGAAAAAAACGCGCTTGACGGGCTTCTGTCTGAGCTTCCGGACAGGCAGCGCGAGGATATTTCTGCGCTGTTCAGGGAAATGGAGGAGCTTGCTACGCCTGAGGCAAAGCTCTGCAAGGCTCTTGACTGCATGGAGGCAGTAATTTCTCACAACGAAGCTCCCCTTGAAACATGGTCGCAGGTGGAATACACTTTAAACTATACATACGGCGAAAAGTATGTTGGGTTCAGCGATTGGCTGAAAGAGCTTAAGCGCGAGTGCAACGCCGATACCGACGAAAAGCTCATGCGCGAGGGCGCAGTCCTTGACAATTGTTGAAAACAGGGTTATTATATTCTTTGTATTTTTGCATGCCTGGTTGCCTGCATACGCGGCTGAAATTCCGGCATAGCTATTTGTAAACATTAATTTTTTAAAAAGGAGAGCCTTTGCCGCGGCAGAGGCGCAGTATGGGAAATGGAGAAGCTTTTAATTGACGAAATTTATAAGAGCGTAAAGGGGCTTGCGTTAAACGAAAATGTGTTTGACGGCGCTGACGTGTGCATCGAGGGCTGGATAAGGACCAACCGCTCAAATAATAAAATCGGGTTTATGTCAATAAACGACGGCTCCTGTTTCAGCTGCTGCCAGGTTGTGTACGAGGACTCAAGGCTTTCAAACTACGCAGACGTCACAAGGCTTCTCACAGGCTGCGCGGTAAAGGTGACGGGAAGGCTTATTATGACGCCACAGGCCAAGCAGCCGTTTGAGATAAACGCCGGCGAGGTAGAGCTTTTGGGAGAGTGCGACTCAAGCTACCCTCTTCAGAAAAAGCGTCATTCGCTTGAATTTTTAAGGGAAATACCGCACCTCAGACCAAGGACAAACACGTTTATGGCGGTATTTAAAATCCGTTCGATAATTTCTCAGTCACTGCACGAGTTTTTCCGCTCTAACGGCTTCACATATATTCACACTCCGATCATTACAGGAAACGACGCCGAGGGAGCGGGCGAGACCTTTACCGTAACGACGCGCGCCGACGGAGATTATGACAGCGATTTCTTCGGCAGGCACGCCTGTCTGACTGTTTCCGGTCAGCTCCATGTAGAGCCGTTCGCGCTGGCCTTCGGAAAGGTTTATACCTTCGGACCTACCTTCAGGGCGGAAAACTCCAACACCCCTTATCACGCAAGCGAATTTTGGATGATAGAACCGGAGATGGCGTTCTGCGATCTCAAGGGTGATATGGCGGTCATGGAGGCGATGCTCAAGTATGTTATAAACGACGTTCTGGAAAATGCCGGGGATGAGCTTAAGTTCCTTAACGATTTTGTAGTGGAGACGCACGACCTAATAGAAAAGCTTGAAAGGGTCGTCAGCTCCGACTTTAAGGTAATAACATATACCGAGGCGGTGGATTATCTTAAAAACTCCGGCGAGAAGTTTGAATTTCCCGTCGAATGGGGAATGGACTTTTATAAAGAGCACGAAATATATATTTGCGAAAAGGTTGCAAAGGGTCCCGTATTCCTGATAGACTTCCCAAAAGACATAAAGGCGTTTTATATGAAGCTCAATCCTGACGGCAAAACGGTGGCGGCATGCGATCTGCTTGTTCCGGGAGTGGGCGAGCTTATCGGCGGCTCTCAGCGCGAGGAAAATTACGACGTTCTTGCAAAGAAGATGGACGATATGGGTGTCGAAAAAGAACCGCTTGAGTGGTATTTGGACCTGAGAAAATACGGAGGAGTTGTCCATTCTGGATTCGGGCTCGGTCTTGAAAGGCTTCTTATGTATGTGACCGGCGTAGCCAATATAAGGGACGTTATCCCATACGCCAGGACCCCGAAGAACCTGAAATTCTGATTTCAGGCAGACGTTGGCTCGGGCTCTTAAACGATATGATTCGACTAAACAGATTAGGCGGAGCAGGATAGATCCTGTTCCGCCTTTTAATATGTCTATTTAATTTGTCGGTCTTACTTTTTAATATACAGATCAAAATCCGCTGGCAGATTTGCATATCCGTTTATAAGCCCTCTTGAGTTATAATTAAGCACATACTCCGGAGAGAAAAAGTTATATGTCCCTGCGCCCGATATCGTAAACTCATCTCCCACTTCTTCAAGTGAGGCGGTTATAGCTTTGTCGGTAGTGTTTGTAAGCTTGATATAGCCTTTTTGGTTTCCGATAAGCCATTTGCCATTGCTCTGCGACCTTGTAATTGTCCACTCATATTCGCTCAAATCGGCGGATATCCAGTCATGCCCAGCGTATTCGTATGCAACAAGCTCAAACCCGATTCTTTCGCCGCTAGAGCCGTTTTTTGAAACGACGTTTCCGGACATCAGTTCGGTTCCGTTATAAACTATGAGATATTGACCCTCTTCAAGCTCGTCTGACGGCGCGCTTATCTTTACATACACGGCGTTTTCCGCAGATATGCTTTCATCTGACGGCACGTCCGAGGCTTCCTCTGGGGGCATAGCGGCGGTTTCGCTTTCGCCCGAATAATCATCCGAAGCATTGATTGACATATTAAGCTCAAGTGTGTATATCCCCGTTACCAATGATTTATCCACAGGATAGTCGTAATCCGTTTCCCCCTTGTAGGAGTTGTGCACGCCTAAGGATTTTAAATTGTGCAGTCCGTTTTCGTCGTAACGGCTGATTTCCACTCTGTCTTTATAGATATTAAACACTGACATAGTAAGAGCATCGTCGCCACCGTTGTGGTTTTCGTAGTAGCCTACATACCCTGCGTTCATATATGTAAATGTGAGAGTTTCTGTTTCAAAAGCGAATTTCGAGGACTGAGCGATATTTATTGAGTCGCCTTTTTTAAGAAATACCGCCGATCCGCCAAGGTAATCGTCCCATCCGTTTGAATGGTCGTGCCCATATAGGTATATTATGTTCAGGCCAAGTTCTCCGGCTTCGTTTATTACGTCGAAAATATAGTTGGAATACATGCCGTCGCCGTCGTTTCTTGTCCTCATGCTGTAATGAAGCGGAAGGTGAGACACTATAAATATCGGATTTGTAAAGCTTTCTGACGCTTTAGAGTCAAGATATTCTTTCAAGCGTTCTGCCGTATCCGATATAATCTCCAGCGGGTTATTGCTGGAATAGGATTCCGAATATCCCGCGTTTGAGCACCACATATAGTCGTCCTCATTTATGGCGAAAACGCCGTATCCGCCGTTATCAGGATCGTTAGGACCGCTTTTTGCAATGTCTGCAGCGGAGTATACATCGTGATTTCCTGCAATAAAAACTTCATTTGAAATATCGCTGTAAACGCTCTTTACGGCGTTTTTAAGAGCTTGAATTCCAGATTGCGTTTCACCCTCGCCTATGTAGAGAGTCATGTCGTAGTCGTAATCGCCCGCGCAGATCAAACCGTCTGCGTCAGGGTAATCCTCTTTGATTTTTGTCAGGATTTTTTCTACCGTATCCGCTCCTGCATCGTTCCCGCCTGGATTCTGAAAATCAGAGCAGGCGATAACTGTTATCGGATTTTCTTCGATCCCAGCTGTAGTTTCGCTTTGGGAAATATCGGGGACAGCTTCTGGCTCACCGCTTGCGCATCCTAACATTGAGAGCGCGATGATGATGCAGATTAAAACGGATAAATATCGCTTTAGCAGTATAGGTGCCTTTTTCATGCTTTTTCTCCGATCACTGTATAAAATAATGTCTGAATTATATCATAAAATAACTGCAAAATCAATAAAAACTATTTACTGATTCTGAAGATTATTATTGAAACATAATGATTTTATACTGGCAATCAGAAGCAAATTACTGCCTTTCTAAAAAGCTCGACGCTTCGCTGTCCGCGATGCTGAGCGCAAGCGCGAGAGGATATGTTCTGAGCGCGTTGCCGATAAGCTTTATGTTTTCCTCCCCCGAAAAGCCCATGTGCCAGCGGATGGCCATTGCTTCCTCCCGCGTGAGCCTCATGAAGCCGCTGATTATGTATACGGACTTCTCGCCGTGACCGTATGGCAGGGTGTCGTTATAATCATAGTATGGGACCTTTTCCCATTGACCGGTTTTGTCGTTTTTTACGTTTCTTGTGCTTACTGTGTAAGTGTTGATTTTGCATATGTCGTGAAGAAGGGCAACTATCGCTTTTGATTCCTCACTGTACTCAAGACCGAAGGTATTTTTTACCCTGTCGGTGTCAAGATACGATTTCAGGCAGTCGTAGACGTTAAGGCTGTGCTCGCAAAGCCCTCCCTCGTAGGAGCAGTGAAATTTTGTGGATGCCGGCGCGGTGAAAAAGTCGCAGTTTTTGGACTGAAGATATTCCAAGAGCTTATCCGCACCTTCTCTTTTTATATTTTCATTATAAATTTTTATAAATCTTTCTTTGAATTCTGAAGCCGTGCCACTCATATTTATCTGTTGTTCCGGAGTTTTCCGGAATTACTCCTTTCTTAAATTGCATGATACTATCCGATGCTGCAAGTATGAGTATATCATAACAGCTTAATATATGCAAACACAGGATGCGGTAAGCCGTAACCGATATGTAATCTTAAATTTTAGTCTAATCCTTGCTTTATATTGTAAAAGGTGATATAATGACATGTGTATTTTGGATTAGTATGGATACTTATATGCTTTTGTGAAAATTTCGAAGGGAGGCTGACAATATGCCAAAGAGCATGACGGGTTACGGCCGGGCAAAAATGGTGTTTGCGGCCCGTGAGATAACAGTTGAAATCAGGTCGGTAAACCATAAATTTTTTGAGTTTTCATCGAGAGTGCCCAGGCAGTACTCATATCTGGAAGATAAGCTGAAGGCTTTGTTTTCTAAATATATCAGCAGGGGAAAGGTAGAGGCTTATGTAACGATTTTATGCAGCGACGCGTCTGACGTAAGCGTAGAGGTAAACGCCGGGCTTGCCATGAACTATTTAAGCGCGCTCAGGAAGGCTAACGAGCAGCTTGGCTTAAATGACGATATAAACCTTTCCCAGCTTTTCAGGATGCCGGATGTATTCAGCGTAACGAAGCAGGAGGCTGATGAGGACGAGCTTTTTAAACAGGTGTCGGAGGTTGCGGTAAGCGCTGTCAATAGCTTTTTGGAGATGAGAAGGTCAGAGGGCGAGCGGCTTAAAAACGACATACTCCAAAAGCTTGATTATATTGAGGATGTCGTCCTGAAAATCGAGACCAGGTCTCCCGAGGTCACAAAGGAGTATTACGCAAAGCTTTATAATAAGCTGAACGAGCTGCTTTCTGACAGGAATATAGACGAGTCAAGGATTTTGACGGAGGCGGCGATATTTGCGGACAAGACCGCTGTAGATGAGGAAACCGTTCGTCTTAAGAGTCACGTTCAGGCTTGCCGCGAGCTTTTGGAGCTGGACGAGCCAATAGGCAAGAAGCTCGACTTTTTGATTCAGGAGATGAATCGCGAAATCAACACCACAGGTTCAAAATGCTCGGATCTTACCATTACCAGGATGGTCGTTGATTTAAAGAGCACTGTGGAAAAGATCAGGGAGCAGGTTCAAAATATAGAGTAAGCGCGTCGGGGTCGGTGTATATGGAAAACAAAAGCTATATGATAAATATCGGATATTCCTGCTATGTCGCTTCCGATAAGGTCGTGGCGATAGCGTCGTATGATTCCTCGCCGATAAAAAGGACTGTTCAGGAGGCGAGGGACAAGGGTACGCTTATCGACTGCACATACGGAAAAAAGACAAAATCCGTTATAATAACGGTAAGCGACCATGTCATTTTGTCGTCGAGGACGTCGGAGTACATTTTGGGAATCGGCAGCGTCGAAGCTGATGAGGAGTGTAGAGATGAGTAAGGGAGTGCTTTATGTATTGTCCGCGCCGTCTGGATGCGGAAAAGGCACGGTTTTAAAGGAGCTTTTTGGGCGCAACGATAATATTTATTATTCTATTTCAGCAACTACAAGGGCCCCGCGCGAGGGCGAGGAAAACGGAGTGAGCTATTATTTCGTAACAAAAGAGCGTTTTTTGGAGCTTATTGAAAGCGGAGGTATGCTGGAATACGCGGAATTCTGCGGGAATTATTACGGCACGCCGAGAAAAGCCATAGAGGACCGTCTCGAGCAGGGATGCGACGTTGTGCTGGAGATAGAAACCGCCGGAGCAATGAAGGTAAAGAGGGCGTGTCCCGAGGCTGTCTTGATATTTATGCTCCCACCGTCCATTGAGGTCTTAAAGCATCGGCTTATAGGTCGGGGAACCGACTCGGAAGAGGTAATAAAAAGGCGTGTATCCGAGGCTGAGCGGGAGATACATATGTCTTATAAATACGACTATGTGTTTGTCAACGACGAGCTGTCAAAGGCGGTTGACGATCTTGAAAATATAATGAAATCGGCTAAATATCTTGTAAGCCAGAACAAAGATTTGATAAAAGGAGTATTGGAAAAATGTTAAGACCATCAAGTGCGCAGATTTTGAGGAACGGCGAAAGCGTATATTCCCTTGTAATAGCGGTTGCAAAGCGCGCGAGGGAAATTATCGACGAGGCATACGAAAATAAGGAGATTATAGACAAAAAGCCTGTTGCTACCGCTGTTGAGGAATTTGCAAAGGGCGAATATAAGCTTATAGAGGACCCTTCGCTCAGAAGAACAAGGCTGTAAATTCGCTTTGACGCCGGCTGAAGGAGAAAACGGGTATATGAGCTATACATCAATACACGCGGTCAAGGTCGTCCTTTCGGACGCATCATACGGTTATGACGCCGAGTATACCTATAGATATCCCGACCCGCTTTGCGGGGTCCTGAGACCGGGCATGAGAGTTCTTGTACCCTTCGGCAGGGGGAATGCAAAGCGTATAGGTCTTGTTACAAGGGTATACGAGTGCGAGCAGCCTGACGAGCGCATAAAGCCTATTATCAGCCTTATAGACCGTGAGCCGCTGTTAAACGATGAGCTTTTGGACATGGTGTTTTGGCTCAGGGAGCATACGTTTTGCACCTATTTCGAGGCGTTCAGGACGATAGTCCCAGCCGGTTATTCGGTTGTCCGCCAAAGCATTTATACTTTGTCTAACCATATGCCGGATGTCGAGCTGACCGAAGAAGAAAACTCGGTTTACGGGATGCTTTGCGGGGCGAAGACAAAAAAAGAGTTCGATTTCATAATAGATTCCTGCGTAAAGGACGGCATAATAAATTCGCTTGTCGAAAAGGGTGTGCTTGAGGTCGAAGACGAGTTCAAGCGCCGTGTCGGGGATGAAACCGTACGCATGATATGCCTGGATGAGGGCGTAATGGGAAAATTAGGCTCATCACTCACTCCGAAACAGCGGCTTGTAGTGAATTTCCTTTCTGAAAACGAGTCCGCCTCAATCAAGGAGACCTGTTATTATCTCAGCGTCACTCAGACTATAATATCAAATATGATAAAAAAGGGTATTCTTCGGGAATACCGTTACGAAACGCTTAGAGTGCCGTCTCATAAGCAGGCATATTCGCAGGCGGTAGATATCGTTCTGTCGGACGAGCAGACAGCTGCATACGAGGGAATTTCCCGTTTGATAGACGCCTGTAAGCCTGCGGGAGCGCTTTTGCACGGAATTACCGGAAGCGGCAAGACGGCGGTTTTCATAAAGCTCATCAAGCACGTGCTTCAAATGGGAAAGACCGCAATAATGCTTGTGCCGGAGATATCGCTTACTCCTCAGACTGTGGCGCGCTTCGGTGCTGCATTTGGGGACACGGTGGCGGTAATACATTCCAGCCTTTCCCTTGGTCAGAGGCTTGACGAGTTCAAGCGCATAAAAAGAGGGCAGGCTAAAATTGTTATAGGGACGAGAAGCGCTGTGTTTGCGCCGCTTAGCAACATAGGGATCATAATAATGGACGAGGAGGGCGAATCAAGCTATAAGTCTGACGCCTCCCCCAGATACCATGCCCGCGACGTTGCGATAAAGAGGTGCGCTTTCCATGGCTGCGTGCTTCTGATGGCGTCTGCCACCCCGTCGCTGGAGACATATTATTACGCCAAAACCGGCAGGTACAGCCTGTTTGAGCTCAAGCACAGGTACGGCAGCACCAGACTCCCAAAGGTCGTTGTGGCCGACATGATAACCGAGGCTGAAAACGGCAATACCGGCATGTTCTGCGAGGACATGATAAAAAGGATACGCTCCGAGATTAAAGAGGGCAGGCAGGCTATACTGCTTTTAAACAGGCGAGGCTATAATACAAACGCGACATGCCTTAGCTGCCATACGCCGATAAAGTGTCCGAACTGCCTTGTGCCGCTGACGTATCATAAATCAAACGGCAAGCTTATGTGCCATTACTGCGGGTATTTCATTAAATATGACGGGCATTGCCCAAGCTGCCATAGCGACAGGGTAAAGCTTACCGGCATGGGTACGCAGAGGATAGAGGAGGAGCTGTCTGATCTTTTTCCCGATGCAAGGGTTTTGAGAATGGACGCTGACACCACCTATTCGCGATACGCATATGAGGAGAGCTTTTCTGACTTTGCCGCCGGAAAGTATGATATTATGGTTGGCACTCAGATGATAGCCAAGGGTCTTGATTTTCCGAATGTCACTACCGTTGGGGTGGTGTCGCTTGACAACCTTCTGTTTTCCGGCGATTACAGGAGCTATGAGCGCACCTTCTCGCTTTTGACCCAGGTCGCTGGCCGCGGAGGCAGGGGAGAAAACGAGGCGGTGGCGTACATTCAGACCTATGTTCCGGATCATTATGTTATTGAGCTTGCCTCGAAGCAGGACTATAATGGCTTTTACGAACAGGAGATCGCTTTAAGGCGCGAGCTTATTTATCCTCCTTTTTGCGACATCTGCTCTGTTTATTTCAGCTCGGTCATCGAGGCGGACGCCGTAAGGGCGGCAAACGAGTTTGTAAGCATGATGAGGGTAAGCCTTAAAAATATTGCGCAGGACGTTAAATTCCCGCTCAGAGTGCTTGGTCCGGCAAAATCGGGATATGGCAGGATAAATAACCGCCATAAATACGCGCTTACGATTAAATGCAGGCTTTCAAGGCAGTTCAGGGAGTTTATGTCCCGTCTGCTTGCAGATACGTATAAAAACAGGGCGTTTTCAAACGTCAGGGTATATATAGATATAAACGGCGAGACCACGTAAAATAACGGAAACAAATATGTGACAGATGTACTGTGAAAGGATGATTGGTATGGCACTCAGAAATATAGTTACGGACGGTGATCCTATACTTTTGAAGCACTGCAAGCCGGTCGAAAAGTTTGACAAAAGGCTTCATCAGCTTCTTGATGATATGAAGGAGACCATGTATCATGCCGACGGGCTCGGTCTTGCGGCGCCCCAGGTCGGAATAATAAGGCGTGCTGTAGTAATCGACGTCGGCGTAGAATATATCGAGCTTATTAATCCCGAGATAACCTACGAGTCTGAGGAGACTCAATACGGGACGGAGGGCTGCCTCTCGTATCCGGAGCTTTACGGCTATGTCACAAGACCTAAGACTGTAAGGTTCAAGGCTCAGGACAGATTTGGCAACTGGTATGAAAAGGAGGTCAGCGACCTATACGCAAGATGCGTCTGCCACGAGCTTAACCATCTAGACGGTGTAACCCTCCCATCAAAAATAGAAGCTCCGTATGAAGAGGAAGAGGAAAAATGAAGATAGTATTTATGGGCACTCCCGATTTTGCTCTGCCGTCGCTTGGGACGTTATTAAAAGCCGGTCATGACGTGGCTGCGGTATTTACCCAGACCGACAAGCCTAAAGGCAGGGGGAATAAAATCACATTTTCGCCTGTAAAGGAATTCGCCCTTTCGCATGAAATACCGGTTTATCAGCCGCAGTCGCTGAAAAAGGAGGAGGCGCAGTACTCCGATATAATTAAAAGAATAAAACCTGATATAATAGTAGTGGTGGCGTACGGAAAGCTGCTGCCGCCCGAGATTCTCGGCATACCCAAATACGGCTGCGTGAACGTCCACGGCTCGCTTCTTCCCAAGTACAGAGGAGCGGCGCCGGTCCAGTGGACAGTTCTAAACGGAGACAGCGTAGGCGGCGTAACCACAATGCTTATGTCGGAGGGGCTCGATACCGGAGACATGCTCCTGAAAGCCGAGGTAGCAGTCGGAGAAAACGAGACCTCATCCGAGCTGTACGACCGTCTTGCCAAGGTCGGCGCGGAGCTGCTTATAAAAACCCTGGACGGCATAGCGGACAAAAGTATTACTCCCATAAAGCAAGACGACTCTCTTGCAAGCTACGCCCCGATGCTTTCAAAGGACATGTGCCAGATAGATTTCAGCCTTTCGGCGGATGAAGTTCATCATAAAATATGCGGTCTTTCAGACTGGCCCTGTGCGAGTTGCATGTTAAACGGCAAAAAGCTTAAGGTTTATCGCAGCGAGATTGTCAGCAAAAGCGGGCAGGTACGGCCTGTTGGAAAGGTTGTAAATGAATCAGACTTTACAGTTGCCTGCGGCGAAGGCACGATAAGATTTACCGAGGTTCAGGCAGAGGGCTCAAAAAGGATGCCCGCAGCAGATTATTTAAGAGGTCACAGGATAGAAAAAGGAACGATTTTAGGCTAACAATATTATTTGATGAAGGTAGGACATTATGTTTTGGTATGATTATACTATTATAATTTTAATACCTGCATTGATTTTCGGACTGTATGCGCAGTTCAAGGTCAATTCAACCTACAAAAAGTACTCGCAGGTAAGAAATTCACGTGGATTTACCGGCGCTGAGGTTGCAAGGCGCATACTTGACGACAACGGTCTTTACGACGTGGCGGTAGTCAAGATAGCCGGAAACCTCACCGATAACTTCAACCCAAAGACGAACACCGTATCTCTTTCGGAAACGGTTTATTCGTCTCAGTCGGTAGCGGCATTAGGCGTAGCGGCTCATGAGTGCGGGCACGCGGTCCAGCATGCAGAAGGGTATTTCCCGATAAAGATACGTTCTGCGCTTGTGCCGATTACAAACTTCGGCTCTACGTTCGGCTTTGTAATTTTGGCTGTAGGTCTTATTTTCGGAAGCTATAACCTTGCGATGGTAGGTGTGCTTTTATACTCGCTGATGGCGGTGTTTCAGGCAGTGACGTTGCCTGTTGAATTCAACGCCAGCAGCAGGGCGCTGAAAACGCTTGGCGAGCAGCATATCCTTGAGGACGACGAGCTTGCCATGTCAAGGAAGGTTTTGAGCGCAGCCGCTATGACGTACGTTGCCGCGCTGGTATCAACGCTTGCAACGATTTTGAGGCTCTTTCTGATAGTGGGTTCAGGCCGTAGGAGAGATTAAATGCAGACCCCGAGGGAAATCTGTCTTAAGCTGCTTGTTTCAACCGAAAAAAACGCCAGCTACTCAAACATCGCGCTTGACAAGGCTCTTTTAAGGTATGATCTTTTAAAGGACGTCGATAAAAGGTTTATTACTGCTTTGTATTACGGTGTGATAGAGAGAAAATTTACTCTTGACGCCGTGATAGCAAGGTATTCAATCCGTCCGTCCGGCAAGCTCTCCGATGAGGTAAGGCAGATATTAAGGATGGGAATTTATCAGCTTTTGTATATGGACAGCGTTCCGGACAGTGCGGCTGTAAATGAGAGCGTTCTTTTGGCAAAAAAGAATAAGAATCCGGCTGTAAGCGGATTTGTGAACGCGCTTTTGAGAAGCTTTATACGGGACGGTAAGAAACTTCCACTTACCGGAAGCTACTTTGACGACCTTTCCATACGCTATTCCTGTCCGGAGTGGATAATAAGGATGTGGGAATCTGATTACGGAAAAGACGCTATGATGTCGCTTCTTTCCTCGTCGATAGGACGTCCGCCGGTAACGGTGCGCTTGAACACCGTTAAATTCACTGCCGATGAAATACTTGCTGAGCTTGAGTCTGAGGGTGTAAGCGTTAAGCTGTCGGAAACGGTAAGCGGATGCGCGGAGCTTTTCGGCTGCGGCTCAGTAGAGAAGCTGTCCGCATACGAAAAGGGCATGTTTCATGTTCAGGACATTTCCTGCCAGATATGTGCATACGAGCTTGGGGCAAAGCCGTCAGACACTGTTTTGGATGTATGCTCCGCTCCTGGAGGGAAGGCGTTTACTATTGCCGAGCTCATGGAAAACAGGGGAGTCGTTTACGCTCTTGACCTGCACCAAAACCGCGTCAGGCTGATAAGCGACGGTGCGTTCAGGCTGGGGCTTACCTGCATAAATGTTCAGGTAAACGACGCTAAAGCGTATAACAGCTCACTGCCGCAGGCGGACGCCGTGCTTTGTGACGTTCCATGCTCAGGACTCGGAGTTATAAGGCGCAAGCCTGAGATAAAGTATTCCAAAGAGGATTCGATCAAGCGGCTTCCGGAGGTTCAGTATGATATTCTCAGTTGCTCTGCCGGGTATGTTAAATCCGGCGGGACGCTTGTTTACTCGACCTGCACGGTAAACCGCGCGGAAAACGACGAGGTAGTGCAAAGATTTTTATCGGAAAACCGCGAATTTGAGCCTGAAAAGCTTACACGATTTGCAGATTTTAAGATTACGCTTACGCCGGACATGTTCGGCGGGGATGGTTTTTTTATAGCTAAGTTCAGACGAAAAGAGTGAAAAAGTGGCAGACGTTAGAGATATACTATCCATGGAGCTTTGTGAGCTTGAAAACGAGCTCGCCGAAATGGGCGAGAAAAAGTTTCGTGCATTGCAGATATTTGAATGGCTGCACAGGAACAGAGCCGAAAGCTTTGATGCTATGACTAATCTTTCGGTATCTTTGAGGCAGAGCTTGAGCGAGAGGTTTACAATAGGTAAGCTCCATGCTGTAAAAAAGCTCAAATCGTCGCTTGACGGCACGCAGAAATTTTTGTTCGAGCTTTATGACGGAAACCATATCGAAACAGTTCTTATGAGCTATGAGCACGGTTATTCGCTGTGCGTTTCGACACAGGTCGGATGCCGAATGGGATGCCGCTTCTGCGCTTCGACCATAGCTGGATTTAAGCGAAACCTCGAGCCGTCCGAGATACTTTTGCAGCTTTACGAGGCTGAAAGGCTGTCGGGTGAAAAGGTGTCGAGCATAGTTTTGATGGGAATAGGGGAGCCGCTCGACAATTTTGATAACGTCGTAAAGTTTTTGAAGATCCTTTCCGACAAAAACGGCACTAATATGAGCTTAAGGCATGTTTCACTGTCTACCTGCGGTCTTGTGGATAAAATATACAAGCTGGCTGATCTTAATTTTGGTCTTACGCTTTCCATATCACTCCATGCTGCTAACGACGAAAAGAGGAGTGAGCTTATGCCGGTAAACAGGCGGTATGATATTAATTCCCTGATGAAAGCGTGCTATGATTATTTTGATGCAACCGGAAGGCGTATATCGTTTGAATACGCGCTTATCGACGGCGAGAACGACAGTGATGAGGACGCAAAGGCAATAGCGTCGCTTGTTAATGGGATGCCTTCTCATGTAAATATAATACCTGTAAATAAGATAAAAGAGCGCTCATTTACGTCTGACAGGTCGTCTGCGCACAGGTTTTGCAGGCTGCTTGAGGGCTATGGGGTAAACGCCACAGTAAGAAGAACGCTCGGTTCAGATATAGATGCCGCGTGCGGCCAGCTGCGGCGGGAGTATGAAGTATAGACAAGTCTTGATGTGGGGGTGACATTTTGTTTTTAGTCGGTAAAACTGACATCGGCAAATCAAGAGACGAAAACCAGGATAAATTCCGTATCAGTATGCTCACTGACGACACTGCGTTTGCCGTCGTCTGCGACGGAATGGGAGGAGCTGCCGCCGGAGGTCTTGCAAGCGACATTGCCGCAAACGCGATATATGAGCGCGTGCAGCTTACATATCGTATAGACATGGAGCCAAAAAGCATTAAATCAATGCTTATTTCAGCTGTCTCCGCCGCCAATACGCTTGTTTACAATAAGAGCAAGGAAGAAAAAGAGTGCGATGGAATGGGAACAACCTGTGTGACTGCACTCGTACATAACGGAATCTGCTGCATAGCAAGCGTAGGTGATTCCAGGGCCTATCATATAGGTGAGTTCGGAATTAAGCAGATAACAGATGATCACACTATGGTGGAATACCTCCACGCAAAAGGTCTTATAGACGAATCACAGATGCAGTATCACAAGATGAAAAACGTTATAACCAGGGCTGTCGGAGTGGAGCAGGAGGTAGAACCGGATTATTTTGAAATAGACGTTCAAAAAGGAGAGTACGTTCTTATTTGCACAGACGGCTTGACAAATTATCTGAGCGACGAGCTGATATATAGTACTGCGTATAGGCAGCCTATTGAGCAGAGCGTAACAGAGCTTATAGAAAAGGCAAATCAGCGAGGCGGCAAGGACAATATCACAGCGGTTCTGATAGCGGTATGAAGATGGATATAGCAAAGGGCAAGGTGATGTAAATGGACAATTTGATAGGTCTTAAGCTTGACGGCAGATATGAAATTACCGAGAAAATAGGCGAGGGCGGAATGTCCAATGTATATAAGGGCAAGGACATTATGGAAAACCGCACTGTTGCCGTAAAGGTATTGAAGCCGGAATTTTTACAGAACGAAGAGTTTGTGCGTTGCTTCAGAAACGAAAGCAAGGCTATCGCCGTACTGTCACACCCGAATATAGTCAAGATTTTTGATGTTGGGTATGAAAGTGGGCTGCAATATATTGTCATGGAATATATTGATGGAATAACTCTCAAGGATTATATAGAGCAGAATGGTCTTGTGCCGTGGAGAGAATGCGTCCATTATACCATTCAGATACTTCGCGCGCTGCAGCTTGCCCATGACAGAGGCATAGTTCATCGCGATATTAAGCCTCAGAATGTAATGCGCCTGTCAGACGGGACCATCAAGGTGATGGATTTCGGAATAGCGAGATTCTCCCGCCAAAATGCTCCCGCAAACGGAGAAAAGACGATGGGTTCGGTTCATTACGTATCCCCGGAGCAGGCGAAGGGAGAAAAAACCGACGAGCGCAGCGATATTTATTCCGTAGGCGTGATGATGTATGAAATGCTGACAGGAAGAAAGCCCTTTGACGGCGATACGCCTGTTTCGGTCGCGCTCAAGCATATGAACGACAATCCTGTAAGACCCTCGGTTTATGTTTCGTCGCTTCAAAAGGGTATAGAAGAGATTGTAATGAGGGCTATGGAGAAGGATCCAAATAAGAGGTATCAGTCCGCATCAGGAATGATAGTAGACATAGAAGCATTTAAAAAGGATCAAAATGTTGATTTCGGATATTTTGACGAGCCGGTAAAAAAGCCTCAGAAATCCAGCGGAGTAATGTCGTCGTTTGCTGGAGAACTGAGCAAGATTCGTCTTAAGACAAAGAAAAAGAGTGATGAAAAAAAGAAACAGCAAAAGCATAATCCTAATGAAATACAGAATTTTAAGGAAATGCAGGGGCGACAAGAGACATATGATGACGACACGGATTACGAGGAGCCGCGTCATAACTATATAATTCCGATTCTTGCGGCAACTACTGTAACGGTTATTATTGTTGCAACGTTGTTTGTATCGAAGGTTGTTTTGGGCACATTCCATACGACTCCGTCGTCGTCAAACGATTACACCATGCCCCAGCTTGTCGGCATGAATTACTATGACGCCAGAGCGGAATATCCTGAGATACAGCTTGTAGCATCTGAAGAGTTTAATTCAGAGTATGCATCCGGCATAATTATAGAACAGGAAAAGGCTGAGGGACGAATAGTAAAGATAGGAGATGCAATAAGGGTAGTCGTCAGCAAGGGAACGAGGATGGTAACCGTTCCGGACGTTGCAAATTACCACTACAATTCAGCTTATGCGGCGCTTGTAGGGGAGAACCTCAGCGTTTTGAGGGTAGAGATGGAGAGCGACGACGTCGCCGCGGGATATGTCGTCAGCACTGACCCTGTTGCATACTCTACCATAGAAGAAGGCTCTACTGTAAGGGTATATGTAAGTATAGGACCGTCAACCGAGGATACTGTTGTTCCGAGAGTTGTAGGCTATACTGTCACCGAGGCTGAGGATATGCTGACAGCTGCTTACCTTGAGGCCAAGATACAGTACGTTGAATCAAGCGAGCCTGTGGATACGGTAATATCTCAGAATATCGTAGAGGGAGAAACGGTAACGAGAAATACGGTAATAACCATATACGTTTCCGACGGTACAGGGACTGTGCCCGATCCTTCGGGAGACATAATCCTGCCTGATGATGACGGAATTATTGACAATCCCACCGACCAAATTCCGTCAGGTCAGAATCAGATGGTCATAGAGGTTGAGATTCCGGCAGGAGTAAGCAATACCTACTATCTGACGCTGTACAATACCGAGAACAACACCGAGGTAAGCGAGCAGATGTATATAAACGCTGCCAATTACGCCGGTTCTTCGGTGCAGGTTTTAGTGTACGGAAGCGGGCAGATGACGGTTTCGGCTAGCATTAGAAGCCCGAGAACCGGTATGAGGACTGAGATTGCGCAATATGAGCTTGACTTTGACACCGGAACGTATTATTGCAGCAATTATTCCAGCTTCGCGTTTACTCTCGTCGATATCAGCTTAGGCTTCTGATATGACGTTTAAAGGAGTAATAATAAGCGCGCTTGGGGACAGCTATAGGGTTGTTTCCGAGCGCGGCGAAGAGTATATTTGCAAGCCGAGGGGAGTGTTCAAGTTGAAAAATACCTCTCCTTGCTGCGGCGACAATGTTGTGGTAGACCTTCCGGACGGCGACTGCGGGGTAATAGTAGAGGTTTTGGAGCGGAAAAACGAGATTATACGTCCTCCGCTGGCCAACCTCGATCAGATTGTATTTATTATCTCCACCTGCGAACCGTCCCCAAATATACTGCTTCTGGATAAGTTTCTGGCAGTTGCGGAATATAAGGGAATAGATTCGGTAATTGTGTTTACAAAAACGGATAAACGTCCTGCCGACGAGCTTGTAAGCATTTATGGTGGGATATATCCTGTGTATTGTGTAAACAATGAGAAAAATGAAGGCACGCTTGCTGTAAAAGAGGCGCTTTGCGGCAAGTTTTCGGCTCTTACTGGAAATTCTGGATCCGGTAAATCGTCGTTATTGAACAATATATGTCCGGAACTGAACTTAAAAACCGAGGAAATAAGCCGTAAGCTTGGAAGAGGTAAGCATACTACTCGACGCGTAGATATATATAAACTAGACACAGGAGGGTATATTGCGGATACTCCTGGTTTTTCCACATTTGAAACGTCTAAATATGATATTATAATGAAAGACGAGCTTCAGTACTGTTTTCCCGAGTTTTCAGACTATATTGGTAAATGCCGGTTTCAGGATTGCTCGCATACAAAGGAAAGCGGCTGTGCGGTCTTGGAAGCTCTCAGAAGCGGATATATCAGCAAAAGCCGGCACGACAGCTATTGTACGATGCATAAAGAGGCTGAGAAGATCAAGCCGTGGGAGCTTAAGCGTGAAAACGACCTATAATTAGATTTATTTTTAGCAGATAGTTTTCGTATAATCGCAATTACGTCTGTAAACATGCTAATATCATTAATTGTTTACACGTTTTAAATTCACTTTTTATTGAACGTTCAGTCCTATATAATATCATGATATTTTAATATTGCGGTACAAAAATATTTATACTGGGATAACGTTACATAGGCTGCGTATTAGCAAATTTTACTTCAAGGAATATTATGTATAATAGTAAAGCGAACGGGAGAGTCGCTTGCTGACAGTATGCTAAGCGCATTGCGCATGTTTTACGCAGAGTGCTACAGATGGTATTGTCATACATAATATTGGAGGTAATGAAGTGAAGATAGTAGTTTTAAAGCCCAGCAAAATGCTTCGTGGAATACTAAGGATTATTTTTGGAATCAGGAAGGACCCGAGCTGTGATTAAAGCCATATGAATTAAATACGCGCAAGCCTTAAATGGGTGTGTTTGTAATATGGCTGTACTGTAAATCAAAAAGAAACAACAGACTGTTTTGAGCCGGAATAGGGAAGTACATAAAGAAAATAAGGCTCTCAGGTCAATAATTTTAATACTACCTGGGAGCCTGTTAACATATGAGGCTGTAAACATAGGTTTTACAGTATTAAAATATTGTTTAAAAGGGACTTGCAAAATAACATGTTGTGTGGTAAACTAATGTAGTTAGTTATTTAGAAGGATATGTTCTGAATTTATAAGTTAAATTTATTTCATGGAGACGTATCGAAGTGGTCGTAACGAGCTTGACTCGAAATTTTTAAAATCAGTGTCAGTTTTGTCCACTGAAAATCCAGTGTTTATGCGGGGTCACGCAGTTCGAAAAACCGAATATTTTGTTGTTCTTTCCGTCAGTTCTTTCCAAAAGTTTTGGGAACGATTTTCGGATTGACATATGGAGAGTTGTCCGAGTGGTCGAAGGTGCAGCACTCGAAATCCTGCGGGGAGTTGTCCGTTTCGTCCACCAAAAACCTTGTAACCGTGCGGGTTTTCCACGGTTCGAAAAACTGAATAATTTGCTGTTCTTTCCGTCAGTTCTTTCCAAAACCCTTTTTCACCGGAAAAAGGCAGGGAAAAAGGGCGGCTGAACATATAGGGAGCGGTATCGAAGTGGTCATAACGGGCCTGACTCGAAATCAGGTAGTCCTCACGGGCTCGTGGGTTCGAATCCCACCCGCTCCGCCATCGAAAAATCCAGTAACCATGCGGGTTTCTGGATTTTTCTTTTTTTGAGCCCGCTCTAAAAATCACCCGGTTTTAGGCTGTTCTTTCCATAATTTTGGAAAGAACAGCTTTTCGCTTTATTCCCCGCTTTTTTCTGCGTTTTGCTCCCATCTGCTTCCGAAATCGCCCGCTTCGGGAAGCGGCATTCCGCTCACCATCGCCTGCGCCGAGGAGAGTTTCGAACTGTAATCCAGATGGGCGTAGATATTTGCCGTGGTGGAAAAATCCGAATGCCCCAGCCAGTCCTGAATCTGCTTGAGCGGTACGCCGTTTGCCAGCAAGAGGGATGCGCAGCTATGCCCTTACGGTATAATTACGACAAACCGGAAAAGCCCCGTAGGATCAAGGGTTTTGAGGTTTTCAGTCTGATTTTTTCATCCTTTTCCAAACCGAAAAATCATACTGAAATAAGTCGAATTGCAGGAGGTGTTTCATTAACGACAAATGAATAGCAGAAAGGAACTCAAAACCTTTTGATTCCAAACACAACAGAATATTGGATTTAAGCGAAGCCGTCACTTGTTTTAAGTGGCGGCTTTTGTTGTTTCCAGGGCTGTTATGCAGGCACATGACAACACCCAATCAGAAATGAGGTGAAGTCATTGAACCCACAAATCATCGCCGTTGCCAACCAGAAGGGCGGCGTCGGCAAAACGACTACCTGCGCCAACTTAGGCATCGGGCTGGCGCAGGCCGGAAAGAAGGTGCTGCTGGTGGATGCTGACCCGCAGGCCAGCCTCACCATCAGCCTGGGCAACCCGCAGCCGGACAAGCTGCCCTTTACCCTATCCGATGCGATGGGCCGTATTCTCATGGACGAGCCGATCAAACCCGGCGAGGGTATCCTGCACCACCCGGAGGGCGTGGACCTCATGCCCGCTGACATCCAGCTCTCCGGCATGGAGGTATCTCTGGTGAACGCCATGAGCCGGGAGACCATTCTACGGCAGTATCTGGACACCGTAAAGGGACAGTATTCCCATATCCTCATCGACTGCCAGCCCTCCCTGGGGATGCTCACGGTCAACGCTTTGGCCGCTGCCAACAGAATCATAGTCCCCGTCCAGGCGGAGTATCTGCCCGCCAAGGGCCTGGAACAGCTGCTGTCCACCATCAACAAGGTTAAGCGGCAGCTGAACCCCAAGCTCCAGATCGACGGTATTCTGCTGACGATGGTGGACAACCGCACCAACTTTGCCAAGGAGATTGCCGCCCTGCTGCGGGAGACCTACGGCAGCAAAATCAAGGTGTTCGGCACCGAGATACCCCATTCGGTCCGGGCCAAGGAGACCAGCGCCGAGGGCAAGAGCATCTTCGCCCACGATCCCGGCGGCAAGGTGTCCGAAGGCTACCGAAATCTGACGAAGGAGGTGTTGAAACTTGAAAAGCAGCGCGAAAAAAGTAGAGCTAGCCTCAGTCGATGACCTGTTTTCCACCGAGGAAAGCCGCGCCGACGCCCAGCGTGAAAAAGTCATGGAAATTCCCTTGTCGGAGCTGCACCCGTTCAAGGATCACCCCTTCAAGGTCAAGGACGATGAGGCCATGATGGAGACCGCCGACAGCATCCGGCAGTACGGCGTATTGGTTCCGGCCATCGCCCGCCCGGACCCCAACGGCGGCTATGAGCTGGTCGCCGGGCACCGGCGGCACCGGGCCAGCGAACTGGCTGGCAAGGATACCATGCCGGTCATTGTCCGCGACCTGGATGATGACCAGGCCACCATCATCATGGTTGACAGCAACTTGCAGCGAGAAAGCCTGCTCCCCAGCGAGCGAGCTTTTGCTTATAAGATGAAGCTGGAGGCTGTAAAACACCAAGGTGCAAGGACGGACTTAACTTCCCGACAAGTTGTCGGGAAGTTGGAAATGGCCGATGTGGTAGGTGAAAAAGCTGGTGATAGTGGCAGACAGGTTCAGCGTTACATCCGCCTCACCGAGCTGATCCCCGAACTGCTGGACATGGTGGACGAGAAGAAAATCGCCTTCAACCCGGCCTATGAGCTGTCCTTCCTCAAAAAAGAGGAACAGGTGGATTTGCTGGACGCGATGGACAGCGAACAGGCCACGCCATCGCTCTCCCAGGCCCAGCGGCTGAAAAAGTACAGCCAGGAGGGCCACCTGACCCTCGACATGATGCGGGTCATCATGGGGGAGGAAAAGAAAAGCGACCTGGACAAGATCACCTTCACCAGCGATACCCTGCGCAAGTATTTTCCAAAGAGCTACACTCCCGCCCGGATGCAGGAGACCATCATCAAGCTGCTGGAACAGTGGCAGCGCAAGCGCCAGCAGCAGCACGAACGCTGAGAGAGGAGTTGCCTATGAGGGATATTTCAGCCAGAGAGCTGAAAGGACATAACATTTTGGCTGTGGAGCGGTTTCAGGACAGCACCCGCTGGATGGTGGAGTTTGCGGTCCGCAAGCCCCGCACCCCCTACGGCAGCCCCGGCGACGAGGTTCGCCTATTTCTCACCGAGAACGGCTACCGGCAAGCCCTGGACGCCCAGCGCAGCCAGCAGATCAAAATTAAGCGCCATGCCCACGTTGTCGAGGGGCACATCATCGACTTCAAGCCGAAGAAAAAGCGCCGCCACCCGTAAACCCACCACTTGCCAAGAAAGGAATGAATTATGTGTACCGTTAGAGACATTGAAGAAGCCATCCGCGAACACTGCCAATCCCAGCATGACATGGAAAGCACCGAAATCGACCAGGTGATGCAGCGCCTGCCCTTCGGCACCGTGCAGGACGTTTTTACTCGGCCCCCTGTGCCGAAGCCGCCGTATTCCTGGCGCAGCCGGAACTACCGCACCTGACCGCCGCAGTCTCTTTGAAGATTGCGGCTTTTTTCATGCCATGAATACCGAGAGGAGTGATGAAATGGCCGTTTTTCGTATTGAACGGACCCGTGATTATACCGTGATGAGCAACCACCACCTGCGCGACAAGGCGCTGTCACTGAAATCCAAGGGGCTGCTTTCCATGATGCTGTCCTTGCCGGAGGACTGGAACTACACCACCCGCGGCCTCGCCAAAATCTGCAAGGAGGGCGTGGACGCCATCGGCGGGGCGCTGCGGGAGCTGGAAAGCGCCGGGTACATCGTCCGCCACCAGATGCGGGACCGGCAGGGCCGCATCAGCGACACCGAGTATGTTATCTACGAGCAGCCCCAGCCCAAAGCGCCGGATACGCCCCAGCCGGATACGGCTTCACCAGATACGGAAAACCCGTATCTGGCTGACCCGGATACGGAAAAGCCCGCAGAATTAAATATAGAGAAATCAAAGACCCAAAAATCAAATACTCAGGGATCAAGTACCGATTCCATTCCCTTCCGGGGATTTGCGGCGGCCAGGCCGCCGGAACGGAAAGGACGGGATGCGATGTCGGTGGAAGAAATGGAGAGTTATCGGGATTTGGTGTTGGAGAACATTGAGTACGACCACCTGTGCCGGGAGTTTACCACCTACCGCGAGGATTTGGACGAGATCGTGGAGCTGATCGTGGAAACGGTCTGCGCCAGACGCAAGACCACCCGCATTGCCGGGGCGGACTTCCCCCATGAGGTGGTGCGGTCCCGGTTTTTGAAGCTGGACAGCTCCCACATCGAGTTCGTCATGGAGTGCCTGCACAACAACACCACCGAGATTCGCAACATGAAGCAGTACCTGCTGACCGTGCTGTTCAACGCGCCCACCACCATCAGCAACCACTACACGGCCCAGGTCAACCACGATATGCACGCAGGCGGCTGGTAATGGCCGCCTTTTCTGCTGCACCGCCCAAGGAGGCACGATATGAACCAGATGGAAATTTTCAAAAACCCGGAGTTTGGAAGCATCCGCACTTTTGAGCAGGACGGCAAGGTGCTGTTCTGCGGAACGGATGTAGCAGCTGCTTTGGGATATGCCAATCCCCGTAAGGCCGTCCGCGACCACACCCGCTGTGGAACGAAATGTTCCATAGGGGTCCAGACCGGCAAGAAGGCAGATGGCTCACCCGCCGTACAGATGGTGGAGATGCTCTTTATCCCCGAAGGCGACGTTTACCGGCTCATCGTCCACAGCAAGCTGCCCTCGGCGGAGCGATTTGAACGCTGGGTGTTCGATGAAGTCCTGCCCAGCATCCGCCAGCACGGGGCCTACCTCACCAGGGAGAAGCTGTGGGAGGTCGCCACCTCGCCGGAAGCCCTGTTGAAGCTCTGCTCCGACCTGCTGGCGGAGCGCGAGAAGAACGCGGCGCTGCAAGCGGACAACGCCCGGCTGCAAGGCAAAGCCGTCTACTACGACCTGTTCATCGACCTGCGGCACAGCACCAACCTGCGCACCACCGCCAAGGAACTGGACGTGCCGGAGCGGCGCTTTATCCGCTTTCTGCTGGAACGCCGGTATGTCTACCGCACCCCCTCCGGCTACGTGCTGCCCTACGCCAAAGGCAGTAACGAGGGGCTGTTCTGTGTGAAGGATTTTTGCCGCAACGGCCACACTGGCTCCTACACGCTGGTGACGCCCAAGGGCAAGCTGCACTTTGCGGAACTGCGCCAGTTGATTTTGGTGACGGTATGACGGGCCGCCACCTGTTACGACGGCTGGTGGTCCCGCCTTAGTACCCAAGACCGCTTTCTGCATAACCGACGAAGGGAGGCGAGAAAAATGCAGGAGGAAGTGGAAAACAGAACCTTGACGCTGGTTGTCAGCGGCACCAAGTTCACCGGCAGGCTGTTCAAGGCCGCCATATCCAAGTACATGGCCCACCGCAGGGAGAAAAAGCTGGAAAAGCAGCGCAGCCGGGATTCCCCCGTCACCCCCAAGGGCAAGCAGACGGTGAAGCAGCTCATCGGGCAGAACCAGGGCGTCTCCAACATCGAGATCAACGACCCGTCCATCAGGGACTTTGAGCGTATCGCCCGCAAGTACGGCGTGGACTATGCGGTGAAAAAGGACCGCAGCGCCTCGCCGCCCAAATACCTGATTTTCTTCAAGGGCCGGGACGCCGACGCCCTGACGGCGGCCTTTACCGAGTACACCAGCCAAAAGGTCAAAAAGGCCGAGAAAACCGAGCGCCCGTCTGTGCTGGCAAAACTGGCTCAGTTCAAGGAGTTGCTCAAAAATACCGTGGTGGACCGCAGCCGCCGGAAGGAGCTGGAACGATGAAGCAGGTGAATGTGAAAAAGCTGGTGCTGCTGAACCTGCCCTACTTCCTGCTGGGCCTGTTTGCCACCAACCTGGGCGAAGCGTGGCGGCTGGCGACCGGCGCGGATGCCTCGGCTAAGATGCTCTCGTTCTTCTCCACCCTGCCGGTGGCGCTGGGGAGCTGGTGGCCCAGCCTGCACCCGCTGGATTTTCTGGTGGGGCTTTGCTGCGGCGCTGGCTTGCGGCTGGCGGTGTACCTGAAAGGCAAGAACGCCAAGAAATACCGCCATAACGTGGAGTACGGTTCGGCCCGTTGGGGCACCCATGAGGATATTGCCCCCTACATCGACCCGGTGTTCCAGAACAACGTCATTCTGACCCAGACCGAGCGGCTCACCATGTCCAGCCGCCCCAAGAACCCCAAGTATGCCCGCAATAAAAACGTGCTGGTCATCGGCGGCAGCGGCTCCGGCAAGACCCGGTTCTGGCTCAAGCCCAACCTGATGCAGATGCACAGCTCCTATGTGGTCACGGACCCCAAGGGCACCATCCTGGTGGAATGCGGCAAAATGCTCCAACGGGGCGCGCCCAAGCTGGGCAAGGACGGCAAGCCGGTGAAGGACAAAAACGGCAAAATCGTGTATGAGCCATACCAGATCAAGGTGCTGAACACCATCAACTTCAAAAAGTCCATGCACTATAACCCCTTCAGCTACATCCACTCGGAGAAGGACATCTTGAAGCTGGTGACAACGCTGATCGCCAACACCAAGGGCGAGGGCAAGGCCGGGGACGATTTCTGGGTCAAGGCGGAAACGCTGCTGTACTGCGCGCTGATCGGCTACATCCACTATGAGGCCCCGGTGGAGGAACAGAACTTCTCCACCCTCATTGAGATGATCAACAGCATGGAGGTCCGGGAGGACGATGAGGAGTTCAAAAACGCCGTGGACCTGATGTTCGATGAGCTGAAAGAGCGGGAACCCAACCACTTCGCGGTGCGGCAATATGCCAAATATAAATTGGCTGCGGGAGATGTATGCTCTAAGTGACTTCTTAATCATGGTTTTTGTCATGGTTAGTGAAGCAGTCACTTAGAGCATTTTCATTTCAGGAGGTACAGCCATGAGAAACGAGAAAATCACCCCTCTGTATGAGCGTTTGAGCCGCGATGATGAGTTACAGGGCGAGAGTAACTCCATATCGAACCAGAAAAAGATGTTAGAGGACTATGCCCGCCGGAATGGGCTACCGAACCCCACCCACTTCACCGATGACGGTGTATCAGGAACCCGCTTTGACCGTCCCGGCTTTCTGGCGATGATGGAGGAAGTCGAGGCCGGACGGGTGGAGGCCATCGTCATAAAGGACATGAGCCGCCTGGGGCGCGACTATCTGAAAGTCGGCCAGGTCATGGAGATTTTGCGGCAGCGCGGTGTCCGGCTGATCGCCATCAATGACGGTGTGGACAGTCTAAAAGGCGATGATGATTTTACCCCTTTCCGCAACATTATGAACGAGTTTTACGCCCGCGACACCAGCCGGAAAATCCGCTCCGTGTTCAAATCCAAAGGCATGAGCGGCAAGCACCTGACCGGCACCGTTATCTACGGCTATCTGTGGGATGAA